>CAXTJT010000012.1:0-99687 GCA_964244735.1 uncultured Tardiphaga sp. | reverse complement strand
CGGAACGCCGGGCGCCCGATGCACCCATGGCCCGGACGCCGATGCCGTCTTCGGCAAGGGAGTGCGCCCGAGAGAACGGACGAACCGGGGACAGCCCGGCGTTCCGCACGCGATGGTGTTAACGGCTTGCTTCGCGAAACCCCTGGCAATCGACCATTGGCTTTGGCTCACCATTCAAGGAGCGATGCCGTCATCAGGCCCCTTTGTACAAGGCAGCCGTCAGGCAGCGCCGCTCCAGACGCAAGGCGGCGCGTCGGGAGATCGCGACTTGGGCCGTCCGGACGTTGCGCGCTTCGTCAAACGCGCGACGCCGTCCACCGCACCCCGCCTCGCAATCGTGACGATCGCGCTCGCCCCTCTCGATGAGGCGGGATGACTGTGACTATAATCATATTAGGAATATTGTCAAGAGGGCGACGGGGCTTTTAGAGTCTGATCCATCAAGTTGGAATCAGCCGACACCACGGGCCCTGACCGACCTCTCCCCGTCGGGGAGAGGTCGGAAGCAAGCGAAGCGTCTCGCTCCCATAAGAGAGGGAGCGCGCTGCCGGCCTTGTCAACTCTGCGTTTCCAAACAAATGGATCAGACGCTCTTGCAGCGGTTGTGCGACCCAGCGTTCTCTCGGTAAGGTCAATCGATGGGGACCAGTGACATCAAAGGCGCCGCCGCCGCATTCGTGCGGCGGTGGCAAGGGCAGGAAGGCGGGCAGGAACGCGCGAATTACGCGCTGTTTCTCACCGAACTCTGCGATCTGTTGCAGGTCGAACGCCCGCAACCCGCCAGCGCCACGCACGAGACCAACGACTATGTCTTCGAGCGCGCCGTGAAGAAAATCCGCGACGACGGCGACGCCCATGGCCGCATCGATCTCTATAAAAAGAATTCTTTCATTCTCGAAGCCAAGCAAAGCCGCTTCAAGGGCGCCAAGAAGGTCGAGAGCCAGAACGACCTCTTTGCCGCCGATGTGCCGGAGCATTCACGCGGACGGCGCGGCGCGGACCGCGCCTGGGACGTGCTGATGCTGAACGCCAAGCGGCAGGCGGAGGAGTATGCCCGCGCCTTGCCGACCTCGCATGGCTGGCCGCCCTTCATTCTGGTGTGCGATGTTGGGCACTGCATCGAGGTCTATGCGGATTTTTCCGGACAAGGAAAGAACTACACCCAGTTTCCGGACCGGCAGTCGTTCCGCATTTATCTCGACGACTTGCGCGATGCCGATGTGCGCGAGCGGCTGAAAAATATCTGGGACGCGCCGCAGACGCTCGACCCGGCGCAGGCGTCGGCGAAGGTGACGCGCGAGATCGCCAAACGCCTCGCCAAGGTCTCGATCGCGCTGGAGAAGCAGGGCTATCTAGCGGACGACGTCGCGATGTTCCTGATGCGCTGCCTGTTCACGATGTTCGCCGAGGATGTCGGGCTGCTGCCGGAAAAGTCGTTCAAGGACGTTCTGGAAGATTGCGAGACGAATCCGGCACAGTTCACGCCGCTGGTGACGCAGTTGTGGGAGGCGATGAACACCGGCGGCTTCGCCTTCGCGCTGAAGCAAGAGGTGAAAAAATTCAACGGCGAGTTCTTCAAGAGCCGCGCGGCGCTGCCGCTCGGCCGCGAAGAGATCGGCGAATTGCGACAGGCCGCGAGCTACAACTGGAAAGAGGTCGATCCCTCGATCTTCGGCACCTTGCTGGAGCAGGCGCTGGACGCGACCGAACGCAAGAAGCTCGGCGCGCATTACACCCCGCGCGCCTATGTCGAGCGGCTGGTGATCGCAACCGTGATCGAACCGCTGCGCGCAGACTGGCGCAATGTGCAGGCAACGGCAGA
This sequence comes from uncultured Tardiphaga sp., assembly GCA_964244735.1. GTDB lineage: Bacteria > Pseudomonadota > Alphaproteobacteria > Rhizobiales > Xanthobacteraceae > Tardiphaga. Next base: position 97,865 of record CAXTJT010000012.1, on the reverse strand, counting down.
AACGCTGCGCGGCAACGGCGACCTGACAGTCGCTGCGGCCGAAGTGAAGACGTTTCACGACAAGCTCTGCGAGACGCGCGTGCTCGATCCGGCCTGCGGCACCGGCAACTTCCTTTATGTCTCGCTGGAATTGATGAAGCGGCTCGAAGGCGAGGTGCTGGAGGCGCTGCTCGATCTCGGCGGGCAGGAAGCGTTGCGCGGGCTCGGCTCGCACAGCGTCGGTCCGCATCAGTTTCTCGGGCTTGAGATCAATCCGCGCGCGGCGGCGATCGCCGAATTGGTGCTGTGGATCGGCTATCTGCAATGGCACTTCCGAATCAAGGGTGCTGCGCCCGACGAGCCGATCCTGAAAGCGTTCAAGAACATTCAGGTGAAAAACGCGGTGCTGACATGGGACGGCGCGCCGCTGCCGACCCCCACCCGACCCTCCCCCGCAAGCGGGGGAGGGATAAGGGTGAGGGCGAAGGAGACCTATCCGAATCCGCGCCGGCCGGACTGGCCTGCGGCGGAGTTCATCGTCGGTAATCCGCCGTTTATTGGCGGCAAGGATATTCGCGCGCGCCTAGGCGACGCTTTCGCGGAAGCGCTCTGGTCGGCGCACAAGCAAATGAACGAGTCCGCGGACTTCGTCATGTACTGGTGGGATCGCTCGGCTGAATTGCTGACCCGCAAGGGCACTGTGCTACGCCGCTTCGGGCTTGTCACGACCAACTCGATTTCACAGGTGTTCCAGCGGCGCGTGATGGAAAAACACCTCACCGCGAAAAACCCAATCTCGCTGGTGATGGCGATCAACGATCATCCGTGGACGAAGGCGTCAGACGAAGCCGCGCAGGTTCGGATCGCGATGACGGTTGGCGAGGCCGGCGTTTGCAATGGCTCATTGTTGGAAGTTGTGAGGGAAGCAAGCCTAGAGACCGATACCCCCGAGATAGAATTCTTGCCAAAATTTGGCTCAGTAAATTCTGATCTCACCGTGGGAGTGGACCTTACGTCGCCCAAAATCTTAAGATCAAACGAGGGAATGTCATTTCGTGGAATGACATTCATGGGAGCGGGCTTCATCCTCAATCACAGAGAAACGGAACATTTCTTAAGCGACTCCAACAATATCAGCGTCATCAAGCCCTACATAAGTGGGCGAGACATGAGTTCGCGATTGAGAGGAGTATCTATAATCGACCTCTATGGGTGGAATCTCGAAGATGTTAGAAGGCAAGTGCCGAAGTTATATCAGCGCCTGCTAGCCACAGTGAAGCCAGTGCGCGACATAGATCGACGCGAGAGTTATCGAACACGCTGGTGGATTTTTGCCGAACCTCGCAGTGAGCTTCGAGCTGCACTAAAAGATTCAACCAGATACATCGCAACCTCTCAAACGGCTAAGCACAGGATTTTTCAATTTCTTGATAGTAGATGGCTACCCGATCAAACATTGGTTCTCGTTGCGTCTGATGACGCATTTTGCCTTGGAGTAGTCAGCTCGCGAATTCATGTTGCGTGGTCCTTACGCGCGGGCGGCTGGCTCGGCGTCGGCAACGATCCACGCTACTCGAACTCACGAACTTTCGATCCCTTCCCGTTCCCTGACGCCAACGCTATCCAGAAGCAGACCATCCGCGTCATCGCCGACGAACTCGACGCGCACAGGAAGCGCGTGCTGGCCGAGCATGACCATCTGACGCTGACCAAACTTTACAATATGCTTGAGAAGGTCCGCGCGGAGGGTGCTCCGGAAGCGGGGTCCAAACCCTCACAACGTCAGAACTCAGCAGTGCCCCCCCAACCCTCTAAGCGCCGCCTCGCGGCACGGCCCGCAAGCGGGGGAAAGGGCAATTCACGCCACGTTTCTGATTCCGTGCGCCATACAACCGAGAATACAATGGCTGTTCGGACTACCCCCCCCCGAGAATCTTGCAAGAATACAACCATCGATTGCTTGGTCGGACGAGGAGCGCCGCATCTTCGACGACGGTCTCGTGCTCATTCTCAAAGAACTCCACGACCGACTCGATGTTGCGGTCGCCGACGCCTATGGCTGGCCAGCCGATCTCAGCGACGACGACATTCTCACGCGGCTCGTCGCGCTGAACAAGGAACGCGCGGCGGAGGAGAAGCGCGGGCTGGTGCGCTGGCTGCGGCCCGACTACCAGATTCCGCGTTTCGCGAAAAACGTCGACAAGCAGGCCGCATCAGAGGACGGAGCGCAGGTGGACGCGATGCTGGATGTCACCGAAACGATGCAGAAGGCAGCATTCCCGACGAGCGCCGTCGAACAGACGGCCGCAGTCTTCGCTGCACTGTCGGCATCGACGATGTATCTCGATGCGAAAACCATCGCAGCGCAATTCAAGCCGTCGAAAACATCCGCGACGAAAATCGCCGCCGTTCTCGCCTCGCTGGCGCGGCTGGGTTACGTCACGACCGATGACGGCCGCAGCTTCGCGCTGCGGCGCGTGGCGTAGCTACAACCACTTCTTCCATTTGAAGAACGCATAAGGCAGCGCGCCGGCCAGCAGCATCATGCCCACCGCCATCGGATAGCCGATCTGCCATTCCAGCTCCGGCATGACCTTGAAGTTCATGCCGTAGATCGAGGCGATCAGCGTCGGCGGCATCAGCACCACGGCCATCACCGAAAACAGCTTGATGATGTTGTTCTGTTCGAGGTTGACGACGCCGAGCATGGCGTCGAGCACGAAGGTGATCTTGTTCGACAGGTAGGACGCGTGGTCGGTCAGCGACGACACGTCGCGCTGCATGGTCTTGAGTTGCGCGCGCATGTCCTTCGACCATTTGACGCCGTCGGCTTCCGCCGTCACGAAGGTCACGAGCCGCCCGATCGAGACCAGGCTTTCGCGCACCTTCGAGGTCAGGTCGCCCTTGCGGCCGATGGTGATGAGAATGTCGGAGTAGCGCTTGGCGTGGCCGGTGCGGGCCGAGCCCTCGGGCTCGAAGATCGCATGGCTGACGGCATCGACGTCGGCGCCGGCGCGCTCCAGAATGTCGGCGCAGCGGTCGATGACGGCGTCGAGCAGTTCGAGCAGCACCGCCTCGCCGGTCGACGAGGTGTTGACGCTTCGCGCGAGGCGGTTCTCGACGAAGGCGAAGGGGCGCGGCTCGTCGTAGCGCACGGTGACGAGGCGCTTGCTGGCGAGAATGAACGTGACCGGCGTGATCTTCGGCGATTCGGTATCGGCGTCGCACATCAGGCTGGCCGTCATGTAGCGGGCGCCGTTCTCGATATAGAGACGGCTGGAGATTTCGATTTCCTGCATGTCTTCCCGCGTCGGAATTTCGACCCCGGCGAGCCGCTCGACCGCGTGATCCTCTTCCGGCGTCGGCTTCACCATGTCGATCCAGACGGCGTTCGACGGCAAAGCCGCGAGATCCAAGGCATCGGATTTTTTCAGCGCCGTGTCGGACGGGGTGAACAGTGACAGCATCGGCAACTCCGGCAGGCGTCATACGGCAACAGCGAGAACGTGACGTCCCTGAGGTGCGCCAGTCCGGTCGATTCGAGCAAGCCTGACGGCGAGGCGGGAGCCGATTTCGGCCACATCTCGGGCGTCATCAAGGCAAATTGACGGCTCACGAAAGGCGTATCGTCAACGCTTGCTTAACGATTCATCCAATCACGAAAATCCTGCGTCATTTATGACACAGGTGTGGTGCCGCGGTGCGGCGAAGCCATCTCGAAGCTGGAAAATTAGCAGAATTCAGCGATACTCAGGCGAGAAGAAATTCAAGTTCAGAACTTCGACGATTCAACTTCTCCGCGCGCGTTTGGCGCCGGCCTCGTGATTGGAACAACAATGGCTTCGATGAAGGCTAAGCTGGCGGTGATCGCAGCGGGGTTCATGCTCTCCGGCTGCATGCAGACCGCAACCACGTTTCAGGCCGCGCCGGAAGCCAGCCTCAAGCCGAACGACAAGGCGCAGCTCGCCAAGGCGCGTTACGCCAAGGTCGCGGTCGCCGAGCCGTTCCGCCGCGCGATCGTGACCTATCACCGCAAGGAAAGTCCGGGCACGATCGTCGTCGATTCCGACAATCACTATCTCTATTACGTGCAGGACGGCGGCAAGGCGATCCGCTACGGCGTCACCGTCGGCGAGGAAGCCTTGGCGTTCTCCGGCATCGCACGGGTCGGCAACATGGCCGAATGGCCGAAGTGGACGCCGACGGCGGACATTCACAAGCGCATCGAAGGCCTGCCGGCCTCCGTGCCCGGCGGCGTCGACAATCCGCTCGGCGCGCGCGCGCTGTATCTGTATCAGGGCAATCGCGACACGCTGTTCCGCATCCACGGCACCAACCAGCCGGAATATATCGGTGCGTCGATCTCGTCGGGCTGCATCCGCATGACCAACGAGGACGTCATCGATCTCTACAGCCGCGTCAAGCAGGGCGCCGTCGTCGTCGTGCTCGAGCCGAAGGCCGGCGAATCCTCGCCGTATAATTCCCGAGTCGCGCTGACGGGCGGCAACGCGATGGCGTCGTACTGATCGTTTCGCCGATTTGAGATGACAAAAGGCGCCGGTGCAAACCGGCGCTTTTTTTGTCCCCGTCAGCCGTCACCCTGAGGCGCGAGGCACTCTTGATGCCGAGCCTCGAAGGGCCTCGGCGTCGCGGCTGCAGCAAGCGCCGTCAGAGCTACCACCGATACCCGACGCTCGCGGTGACGCGGCGGCGGTCGCCGTAGAAGCAGGCCGTCGCGGTCGAGCATGACGAGACATAGGTCTTGTCGCCGATGTTGAGCGCGTTCAGGCCGATCCGCCACCCATCCCATTCATAGTGGATGTTGGCGTCGCCGAGCACGACCGACGGCACCGGCAACGTATTCGCCACGTCGGCGAAGGACGAGCCGACATAGCGGACGCCACCGCCGAAGCCGAAGCCGCGCAGCGCGCCATCCTGGAATGTGTAGTCGCCCCACAGCGACGTCAACTGACGCGGCGTGTTCGTCGGCACCGTGCCGACCAGCGCCGGGTCGAGATCCTTGCTAACGAACAGATTGTAGCTCGTGAACGACCCGACCACCTTGAAGCCGGGCTGAAGATTGGCGATGGCTTCGAGTTCGATGCCGCGCGACGTCACTTCGCCATTCTGCGTCGAGGTCAGCGGAAAAGCCGGATTTGTGGTCAGCGCGTTCTTGCGCTTCAGATCGAACAGGGCAACGCCGAACTGCGCGTCGATGAACGCGATCGGCTTGTATTTGACGCCGATCTCGGTCTGCTCGCCGGTCTCGGGCAGCAAAAGCTGTCCGTTGCTGAAGTTTGTGCCGATCACCGGATTGTAGCTGGTCGCATAGGACGCATAGGGCGCGACGCCGGAGTCGAAATTGTAGATCAACCCGGCGCGACCGGAAAACTTGCTGTCCTCACGGGTCTGATTGGCGCCGATCCGGTTGTTGTTGATCGTATCGACGAAATCATTGCGGCCGCTCAGCACCAAGGTGAAGCCGCCCAGCCGCATCTGGTCCTGCGCATAGATGCCGGCCTGGCGCTGCGTCAGAAATGTGTTCTGATACGGCGCGCCGTTGAAGCGTGCAGTCGGCTGATAGACCGGATTGAGCACGTTGATCGAGGGCACGCCGAAGCTGAAGCCCTGGACATCATCAATGCCGTAATGCTTCAGGTCGAGACCGACCAGAGCGGTGTGACGGACCGGGCCGGTGGCGAAGCGATATTCGAGCTGGTTGTCGACCTGCGCCTGCGTCGCTTTCGCCGTCGTCAGGAAGTTGTATCGTGCGAGGTCGCCGGTTGTCACATTGGAGTAGCCGTTGCCGACCAAACTCGCGAAATCGACATCGACATGCGCGACGCGGGCATTCTGCCGGAAGGTGACGCTGTCCGACATGTTGCGCTCGAACTGATAGCCGAGCATCTGCTGCTCGCGGCGAAAGCTGTCGACGCTCGGCTCGCTGGAGAAGACGTTCGTCGGGATGCGGCCGAACGGGGCCGCCGTCACCGTGCCGACATAGGGCAGGAAGTTCTGGCCGCGCGTCTTGTTGTACGACGCCTCGCCCAGCACCGTGAAGCGGGTGTCGATGTCCGGCAGCCATGTCACCGACGGCGCGATGAAATAGTTGTCATTGTTGGTGAAGTTGACCTGCGTGCCGCCGCCTTGCACCTCCCCGACGACGCGCGTCAGCAACTGGCCGTTGCCGGGCGCGATCGCCACCGGGCCGCCGACGTCGAAGCCGACATAGGCGTTGCCGAAATTATTGACGCCCGCCTCGATGTAACGGATCGGCTGTGCCGGCGGCAGCTTGCTGACCGCATTGACGAGACCGCTCGGGCCCGTGCCGCCGTAAAGCACGGCGGACGGGCCGCGAAGCACTTCGACGCGCTCCAGGTTGAACGGCTGCTGCTTCCACGTCGCGAACGCCGTCTCGAACAGTTGCAGCCCGTCGCGAAAACTGCCCGTCGCCTGCGAGGGGAATCCGCGAATGAGATACCAGTCGTTGCGGATGTCGGCGCCGAAGGTGCCGCCGACGACGCCCGGCGTGTAACGCAGGATCTCGTCGAACTTCGCGGGCTTCATGTCGCGGATCTGTTCCGCGCCGATCACCGACACCGATTGCGGCGTCTCGTTGATCGGCGTGTTGGTCTTGGTGCCGACCAATGACCGGCCGGCGACATAACCCGGGATCGCACCGCGCGGGTTTTCGACGAACGGGGTTTCGCGCGCAACGCGCGGCGGCGGCGCCGGGCGCGGAGCCGCGACGCGAACCGGGCGCGCGACACGACGCACCGCCGGCGCGGGTGCGCGGCGCACGGTCGGCTCTTGCACGACGACCGGCGGCAACGCGGCCTGGGCATGGACTTCGGCGGCGAGGCCGATCGATAGCGCCAGATGGCTGACAGCGCCCAGCGCTGCGATACGCATCACATGTTGAGACGTCACGACACCACCCCGCCATTGCAGCCGCACATCGGCTTCCAGAATGGCATCTAGCTCAGGCGACACGCGGCCGTATCGATTTTGACATTAGAATGACTGCAAATACAAAGATGCTCGCAGGAGTGTTGCGTGCGTGCAGCAACTTAGAATCAAACCAGAGTGCGATATATTGACATGCAAGCCGTCGCCCTTCGAGGTTCGCCTCAGATGACCGCGCAAGAGCGCGGTCAGGCTCGCACCTCGCGAATGCAATTGCATTCGCAGGGTGACGGCTCCAGGAACTCAGCGTCATCCTGAGCTGCGAGCGGTCTCGCGACGGCTTCGCCGCGGACCGCGAGCCTCGAAGGATGGGATGGCCGCGCTGGATGCTTCAGTCTGATATTTTGAATAGTCCGCCAAGCCAAAAGCAAAAGTGGCGCGCGACCTACAACGCCAGATAACGCTGCCGGATATTGTCATTGGCCCGCAGCTCGTCGATGCCGGCGGTGTAGACGATCTGGCCCTTGTCGATCACCGTCGCATGGCTCGCCAGGCCGAGGCAGAAATGCATGTTCTGCTCGGCAATGAGGACCGTGGCTCCGGCGCCGCGCAACTGCCGCAGCAACTCGCCGATCCGCTGGACGATGATCGGCGCGAGCCCTTCGCTCGGCTCGTCGAGCAACAGCAACGCCGGATTACCCATCAGCGTGCGCGCGATCGCCAGCATCTGCTGTTCACCGCCGGACAGCCGCCCGGCGATCCGGTCGCGCAAGGGCGCGAGCAGCGGAAACACCTCATAGACGCGCGCGATCGACCAGTCGTCCTCGCCGTTCGCGCCCTTTTTCTGGCCGATGACGAGATTGTCCTCGACGCTGTGGTCCGGAAAGATCTGGCGATCCTCCGGCACGAAGCCGAGCCCGGCGCGGGCGATATGATACGGCTTCAGCCCCGACACAACGCGACCGCTCAGCGTGACGCGGCCGCGCTTGGCCGGCGCGAGACCCATGATCGCCTTCATCGTCGTCGACTTGCCCGCGCCGTTGCGGCCGAGCAGCGCCATCGTCTCGCCGCGCCGCACCGACAGCCCGACGCCGAACAGGATCTGGCTGGTGCCGTAATAGACGTCGAGATCCTCGACCTGAATGACCGGCGTGCTCATGGCGCCCCGGCGGCGTGATGATCGGCGCCGAGATAGGCCTCGATCACGGCGGGGTTGGTGCGGATCGCATCCGGCGCGCCGGTGGCGAGGATGCGCCCGTAGCACAGCACGACGATCTGCGGCGCGATCTTGAAGACGATGTCCATGTCGTGCTCGATGAAGACCACGGTGATCTTCTGCCGCTCCCACAATTCGCGGACCTTGTCGATCATCCGCCAGCGCTCCTCGGTGCCCATGCCGGCGGTCGGTTCGTCGAGCAGCAACACCTTCGGGTCGAGCACCAGCGCCAGCGCGATGTCCAGCAGTTTCTGGTCGCCATGCGACAGCATCGCAGAGATGCGATTGCGCTTGTTGGCGAGCCCGAGCATGTCCATCGCGTGTTCGGCGCGGTCGCGCGTCTCAGCGAGCGGAAAGCGGCGATGCATCACGCCGGCGCGGCGCTGATCCGCGCCGACGGCAGCCAGCATGGTCTCGTTGACTGTGAGAGAAGGAAAGATGCTCGCGACCTGAAACGCGCGGCCGATGCCGTGGCGCACGATGTCCGGCGGGGAGCGCCCGGCCATGTCCACGCCATCGAGCAGGATGCGGCCGGAGTCGGGCTTCAGCGCGCCGGTCATCAGATTGAAGAACGTGCTCTTGCCCGCGCCATTGGGGCCGATCACGGCGGTCAGCGAGCCGGTGGCGAAGTCAAGCGACACGTCGTCCGTCGCCTTCACGCCGCCGAAAGATTTTTGCAGATGCTGGATTTGGAGCATGATTATTTAATCCACTTACAGCAAAGCACCGACGTAGCTCCGACGCACTACGCGCTCCCTCTCCCATGGGGAGAGGGTTGGGGTGAGGGTGTACGGTCTATCGAAAGACTCGTACCCCCTCACCCGGATTTCGCTTCGCTCAATCCGACCTCTCCCCGGTGGGGAGAGGTGAGTCAGCATTTGCAGAGCCGCTGCGTCGAAACTTTGCATCAGCGCACCTCCGGGGTGCGGTCGCGGCGGTTCTCATACCACTGCACGACGAAGTCCATCAGGCCCTTGCGCAGGCCGATGGCGAAAAACAGGATGACGATGCCGAGCACGATGCCGTAATGCTCGGTCAGCCGCGTGACCTGATCGTTCAGCGTCAGCAGGATCACCGTGCCGACGATCGGGCCGAGGAAGGTCGTCACGCCGCCCAGCATGTTGATGAAGATGCCCTCGCCCGAGATCGTCCAATAGGCGAATTCCGGATACGCGCCCGACGTGAACAGGCACATGATGATGCCGCCCATGCTGGCGAACAAGGCCGCCAGCACGAAGATCGTGAGCTTGGCGCGCCAGACGTCGATGCCGATGAAATTCGCGCGCGTGGCATTGTCGCGGATCATCCGCAACGTGTAGCCGAACGGGGATTGCGCGATCTGGCGCATCAGCAACAACCCGATCACCAGCAGCGCGCAGGCGGTGAAATAAAGATGCACATGGTTGGTGAGATCGATGCCGAGAAACGCCGGGCGGGGAATGCCGCCGCGCAGGCCCTGATCGCCGCCGGTCAGCGACGCCCAGGACAGGATCGTGCTGTGGATCAGCATCTGGAACGCCAGCGTGACGAAGGCGAAATAGATGTCCTTGAGCCGCACGCAGATCGCGCCGATCGCCGTCGCAACCGCCGCCGTGATGACGAGCGTGCCCACGAAGGCGACGGGGATGGAGACGCCGGTGCGCTGCATCAGCAGGCCGAAGCCGTAAGCGCCGAGGCCGAAGAACATGCCGTGGCCGAAGGAGATCATGCCGGTATAGCCGACCAGCAGATTGAGCGATGTCGCGAACAGGCCGAACGCCGCGCAGCGGATGACGAAATCCAGCATCGCCTTGCTGCTGAACAGGAACGGCAGCGTCGCCAGCACCGCGAACGCAATCAGCGCGATCAGCAGATCGCGCGGGCGTGGCTTCGACGACGGCGCTGCGGCGGACGGCGCGGAGGTGAGCATGTCGGTCATGCGACCTCCTTGCCGAACAGGCCGGTCGGCCGCGCCACCAGCACGATCACCATGAACAGATACATCAGCCCTTCGGTGAACAGCGGAAAGCCGAGCGAGCCGAACGATCGAATGAGCCCGATCAGCATTGCGCCCAGCAATGCGCCGAGGATCGAGCCCATGCCGCCGATCACCGTGACGATGAAGGACTCGATCAGCACCGAAAACCCCATGCCGGGCGTCAGCGACCGCACCGGCGCGGCCAATGCGCCGGCCAATCCGGCCAGCGCGCCGCCGAGCGCGAAGACGCCGCCGTAAATCAGACCCGTATTGATGCCGAGCGCCGACACCATGCCGGGATTATGCGCGGCGGCGCGGATCACCTTGCCGATTTTCGTGCGCGCAAGGCCGAGACCAAGCGCGCCGGCGACCGCGAGCGCCACGCCGATCAGCAACAGATAATAGGGCGGCACGACGCCGCCTGCGATGAACAGCGGCGGCACCTGAAATGCCGACGGCATGCCCATCGCGCGGAATTCCGAGCCCCAGACGATCTTCACGACGTCGTCGAAGATCAGCACGAAGGCGTAGCAGACGAGCAATTGCATCAGCACGTCGTTGCCATAGACGCGGCTCATGAAGACGCGCTCGAAGACAAGACCGATGATCGCAGCGCCGGCCGCGCCGGCCAGCATTGCCAGCGCGAAGCTCTCGGTGAGCTGATAGGTGGTCATCGCGAAATAGGCGCCGAACATATAGAAGGCGCCGTGGCTGAAATTGACGACCTTGAGCACGCCGAAGATCAGCGTCAGCCCGACCGCGACGAGAAACAGCAGCATGCCGATGATGAAGCCGCTGGTGGTCTGCGTCACCAGACAGGCGGTACTGGTCAGGCAGCCGGTAAGCGCGTCGATGTCCAAGGGCGATGTCCGGTTTGAGCGGGAAGTTTCGTCATTCCGGGATGCGCTCCCTGCCGGCGCAAGCCGGCTTGGAGCGCAGGCCCGGAATCCATACTCCCTGTCGTGGAAGGATTCCGGCTCGCTCGCTTAATTCAAACCGACTTCGTCGATTTTGAATTTCGCGCGCGCCCCGGAATGACGGAGAATCTCACGTATAACCCTTGCTCTTCTTCCACTCGGCTTCGAGGTCGAGGACCATCTTCCAGTCGCCGCTCTTGACCTCGGGCACGTAAGGCTCCTGCGGGATCGTGGTGCCCCATCCGATGGCGTAGCCGATCAAGGTGTGGTCGTCGCCGCGCATCGTCACCGTGCCGTCCGCGCCGAACGGGCAGTTGATCTTCAGCCCGGGCATGACGTCGGCGAGCTTCTTGCCGTCGGCGGAATTGACCTTCCTGGCGGCCTCGGCGAGGAACATCACGGCGGTCGCGTTCTGCCATGACCAGTTGGTCGGGTACTCCTTGTACTTCGTGCGATAGGCGTCGCCCCAGGCGGCGTTCTCCGCCGTCGCCGGATAGGTCTTGATGTAGCGGTTGCCGGAATGGATGCCCTTCGGCAGATTCTTCACCACCGTCAGCGCGGTGTAATCCGCCATGTTGACAGCGAACACCTCCATCTGCGCGAACATCGCGTAGATGTTGGCCTGATCGATGTAGGAGGTGAGATCACCGCCCCACAGGCAGGAATACAGCGCCTGCGGCTTCGCCTGCAAAATCTTCGTCACCACTTCGGTATAGTCGGGCTGAAACAGTTTGGGCCAGGCTTCGCTGACGATCTCGACGTCCGGCGCGAAGCGCTTCAGATACATCGTGAACTCGCCGGTGGTGTCGCGGCCGTAGGCGTAGTCCGGCGAGCACGTCACCCACTTTTTGAGGTTCTTGGTCTTGGCGATGGCCGCCGCATAGCTGCCGCCGACGATGGAATCGTGAATGCCCTGCCGCACGCAGCGAAACGCGTTCGGAATCTTCTGCTTCGGATCGGCCGTCAGCGACGACGCCTCCGAGCAGGTATGGATCGTGAAGACGCCGAGATCGCGGGCCACCTCGTGCACGGCGAAGGAGCCGGACGACGCCTCGCCGTCGATCAGCAATTCGCAGCCGTCGGTGTTGACGAGTTCGCGGGCGATGCGCGCGGCCTCCTGCGGCTGGCCCTTGGAATCGCGGATCACCATTTCGATCGGTCGGCCGGCAAGGCCGCCGGCGGCGTTGACCTTCTCGACCTCCAGCATCACCGCATTGCGCGACGAGGTGCCAAGCTGCGCGACGCGGCCGGACAAAATCGTCGGCATGCCGATCTTGATGGTCTTGGCCTGCGCACGGGCGACCCAAGGCATCGAGACGGTCGCGGCGCCCGCGCCCATCATCGCCAAAGTCGTGCGCCGGCTGACGCCCGGTTGTCGGGTGTTTGTCATCTTCCCCTCCCTCGTTGGTCGCGTGTCACGTCCCAAGCGGGGATCTGCGTCCCCATGACGTCAGCGTTCCATCGCCGACCGGGTGACGTCAAGCAGATTATCAATTACGACTGAGGCCGAACGCGCCCGCGGAGGCGCGACAATAAGAAGCGTGAGACTGTCATTGCGAGGAGCCTGTGAGCCTCGCTTGCGAGGATTACAGGCGACGAAGCGCACTGGCGGCAAGGCCGCCAGTGCGCCGGCTCGCAATGACAAGCACGAACGAGGGAGCCCGCAATGCAGCTTCAGACCGATCCGAATCCGCACGATCTGGCATCGGCGATCGCCGAGGGCGACATCCGGGTTCTCCTGATGGTGCTCGTGCATATGACCGGCGACGCCAAATGGCTTGCCCCGCCCTATGCGCCGCGCCGCGACGTCCGGCTGATCCCCGATCCGAGCGCGCGCCTGCCCGAGGCCATCCAGCACGAGATCCGCGGCGCCGTGGTCGCGCTGTTCGAGAACGGCGCGCCACAGCCCGCGATCGTCAATCCCGACAACGAACTGCTGTTGAAGATGATGTGTGGCACGCTCGGCGAAAGCGTCGCGCCGGAATATGCGCCGATGATGCAGGAAGAGATGGGCTTCAAACAGCGCGATCCGCAATGGGTGAAGCCGCCCTCCGCCGAGCGCCTCGCGACGCAAAACGTCTTGATCGTCGGCGCGGGCGTCAGCGCGATTGCGCTCGGCGTCACGCTGGGCCGGCTCGGCATTCCCTATCAGATCGTCGAAAAGAACTCTGATTTGGGCGGCACCTGGTTCGTCAACCGCTATCCCGGCTGCGGCGTCGATACGCCGAACCATTCCTATTCGTTCTCGTTCGGCGCGCGCAACAAATGGACGCGCTATTTCGCGCAGCGCCGGGAAATCCACGACTACCTCACCAAGGTGTCGCTCGAATATGACGTGCGCAGCCACATGCGCTTCGACACCAAACTCACCGCGACGCGCTGGGACGAGACGACCAGGCGCTGGACCTCGACGCTGGACACGGCCGACGGCACGCACGAGGTCACGTCGGCGTTTCTCGTCAGCGCGATCGGCCAGTTGAACGAGCCGCGTCAGGCGCATTTCACGGGCGAGGAACGCTTCAAAGGCCGGATCATCCATTCGACCGGCTGGGTCGAGGGCACTGACCTGACAGGCAAGACGATCGCCGTGATCGGCACCGGCGCGACCGCGATGCAACTGGTGCCGTCGATCGCCGACGATGTGAGAGGCGTCACGGTCTATCAGCGCACGGCGCAATGGTCGCGGCCTGTCGCCGGCTATGCCGATCCGATCAGCAAGGGTCAGCAATGGCTGCTCGAACATCTGCCTTTCTACGTCAAATGGTATCGCTTCAACATGTTCTGGCGCTATGGCGACGGCCTCTTGCCGTTTTTGCGCAAGGATCCCGACTGGCCGTTTCCGGACCGCGCCATGAACAAGGGCAATGACCGCCACCGTGAAGAACTCACCGCCTTCATCGAGAGCGAACTTGCCTCCCGGCCGGACCTGATCGCCAAATGCATCCCCACCTATCCGCCCTACGGCAAGCGCATCCTGCTGGACAACAACTGGTTCAAGACACTGCTGAAGCCGAATGTCGAACTCGTCACCGAGAGCATCGACCATTTCGCCGAAGATGGCATCGTGACTTCGGACGGCACGCTGCGCGAGGCCGACATCGTCGTCGTCTCGACCGGCTTCAAGCTGACCGAACTCACGGCAGCGCTGAATGTCACCGGCCGCGGCGGCAAGAACCTGAAGGATGCCTGGGCCGACGACAATCCCACTGCTTTTCTCGGCATGAGCGTGCCGGACTTTCCGAACCTGTTCCTGATGCTCGGGCCGAACACCGGCCCGGCGCATGGCGGCAGCGTCATCCTCACGTCGGAGTGCCAGTCGCGCTTCATCAGCACGGCGCTGGTGACGATGATCGAGAACGGCATCGCCGCGATCGACGTGAAGCCCGGCGTGCTCGACGATTACGTCGCCAAAGTCGATGCCGAGCACGAACAACTGATCTGGACCCATCCGGGCATGTCAACCTATTACCGCAACAAGCACGGCCGCGTGTTCTCGGCGATGCCGTGGCGCTTCGTCGATTACTGGGCGATGACGCACGATCCGGATTTCGCCCAATACGACCAGATCAAAGCGTAAACGGGAGGCTGCGATGCCAAAGCCGCGCGTCCGCGTCTATACCGACTACAAGAGCCCTTACGCTTACGTCGCCAACAAGCCGCTCTACGAGATGGAGCAGCGTTACGGCGTCGAACTGGAATGGCTGCCTTACACGCTGCGCGTCGCGGAGTTCATGGGCAGCGTCGAGGAGCGCACGCCGCATTTCTGGCGCAAGGTGCGCTACCTCTATCTCGACGCGCGCCGCCATGCCAACGCGCAAGGCCTCACGATCAAGGGCCCGCGGCACATCTTCAACGCCTTCCATGCCAGCGCCGGCATGATTTTCGCGCAGCGCAACGGATTGTTTCGACCCTACCACGATACGGTGTTTCAGCGCTTCTGGACCCACGATCTCGACATCGACAGCCTCGCCGACATCGCCGGACTGATCGCGGATATCGGCGGCTCCGCGAAGAATTACGAAGCCTATGTCGAGGGGCCGGCACGCGCGGAGCATGACCGCATCATCGGCGAAGCCGAAGCGCTCGGCGTCTTCGGCGTGCCGACGATGGTCTTCAACGGCGAATTGTTCTGGGGCGGCGACCGCATCGGGATGCTGATCGAGCGTATCCGGAATCCCGAGACGATCGCGACCGCGCTCGGCAGCCGGCATCGCGACTGACCAGACCGCTGCATCACGAAACATCAGGGAGCAAAAGGCGTGACTCAATTCGTCAGCATCGACAAGGGCCTGGGCCCGGAGGGTCGCATCGCCGTCGTGCGTTTCGACCGCGGCGACGGCATCAACGCCCTGTCACCGGAAGCGCTGCGGCAACTCATCGACGCGGCGCGCAGCTTCGAGGATGATTCCGGCACGTCCGTCGTCGTGCTCACCGGCGGCGCGAAGGCGTTCAGCGCCGGTTTCGACCTGAAAGACCCGGAAGGCCGCGCGCGGGCAAGCATGGATCTCGGCGCGCTGCGCCGCCATCTCAAGCTCGGGCCACGCCTGACCAAGGCCTGGCAGGAGATGGAGCAGATCACGATCGGCGCGATCGAGGGGTTCTGCATCGGCGGCGGCGTGGCTCTGGCGGTCGCGCTGGATTTCCGCGTGATGGCGGACGATGCGCATATCCGCGTGCCGGAGATCGCGCTCGGCATGAATATGAGCTGGCAGAGCGTGCCGCGCATGCTGCATCTGATGGGCCCGGCGCGCACCAAGCAGGCCATCATCCTCGCCGACGATCGCATCAGCGCGCAGGAGGCCTTTGAGTGGCGGCTGGTCGAGCATCTTTCGCCGCCCGGCGGCGCGCTCGATGTCGCAATGGCGCTTGCCGCGAAAGTTGCGGCGCAGCCGCCGATGTCGGTCGCGATGACGAAACTCACGGTCAATCGCCTCGCTTTCGCGCTCGACGATCTGGCGTCGCATATGGACGGCGACCAGTTCGCATTGGCCGGCATGAGCGCCGACAGCAAGGAAGGCATCGCTGCCTTTCTCGAACGGCGCAAGGCGGTGTTTCGAGGGACGTAGCACGCCGTCATTGCGGGCCAGTTCGATGTCGGCCATCGGCCGCCATCGACTTGAGCGAAGCAATCCAGCTTTCCAAGCAAAAAACCGGATTGCTTCGTCGCATGCGTTCTTTGAAGACGAAGACCTTTGCTCCTCGCAATGACGTCGAACTCTACACCACCGCATTCCTTGCGATCGTCTCGCGATAAAAATCGGCGCTGAGTTTGGCGGTCCGCTTCTGGGTCTCGAAATCGACCTTGTAGAGTCCGAACCGCTTTTGCAGCCCGTCGGACCACTCAAAATTGTCCATCAGAGTCCAGTGAAAATAGCCCTTCACGGCAACGCCCTCGGCCGTCGCGCGCTGCAATTGCGCGAGATAATTGCGCAGATACATGATGCGGTCGAGATCGACGACCTCGCCGGTCGCGTTGGTGTCGTCGGCCGCCGACGTGCCGTTCTCAGTGATGTAAAGCTCCGGCCCCGGCCACAATTTCGCGACCAGCCGCGGCGCCCAATACAGCGCCTCAGGCCCGACCTTGAGCCAGCGCGAATCCATATGCGGAAATGAGGTCGGATAGGGCAGCATCTGAAAGCTGCCGGGCTTCCGGCCGGTGGTCACATAGCCGTGCGGCATGTAGACGTTGAGCCCCAGTAGATCGATCGGCGACGAAATGATGGCCATGTCCTCGGCCGTATAGGTCGGCGCGTTGGCGCCGGCATAGCGCAGGAAGCCCTCGGTGTACCGGCCTTCCAGGATTGCGGTGAGATAGCCCGAATTCAGCTCGCGCGTCGCGGTCTCCGCCGCTTGAACGTTTGCCTCGGTCTCGATCGCCGGCACGCAGATCGCGAGGTTTTCCGCCGGCCCGACTTTCGTGCCGGCGCGGCCCACCGCGCGGATCGCCTGCACCGCCAGGCCATGCGCCAGCGCCACATGATGGCGCACTTGATTGACGCGCCGTGGCGGCAATTTCAGGCCGGGGGCCATTTCGATCGAGGCAGCCGCGTAGCCGAGATCGACGAAGGTCGAGCATTCGTTGATCGTGAAAATGTTTTGCACGCGGTCGGTGATCCGGCCGGCGACGTGGCCGGCATAATCCGCGAAGACCTTGGCCGTGTCGCGCGACTCCCAGCCGCCGCTGTCGGTCTGCAGCCTAGACGGCAAGTCCCAGTGATACAATGTCGCGAACGGCTTGATGCCGGCGGCGAGCAGGTCGTCGATCAGGCGATGATAGAAATCGAGCCCCCTGGGATTTGGCGCACCGGTCCCCTCCGGGAAGACGCGCGGCCAGGCGATCGAGAACCGATACGCCTTGACGCCGAGCGCGACCATCAGCGCGATGTCGTCTTGATAGCGCGTGTAGTGCTCGGTGGCGCGGTCGGCGTTGCTGCCATCGGCGATCTTGCCGGGCGTGTGGGCGTAATCGTCCCAGATCGAACGGCCGCGCCCGTCGACATCGACCGCGCCCTCGATCTGATAGGCCGATGTCGCGGCGCCCCAGACGAACCCCGGCGGAAAAGCCTGCGACCGGCTGGGCGCGACGCCGGATTGCGCAACGGCGGATTGAGCGGCTGTGGCCGCGCCGAACGCGGCGCTGCCGGCGATCTGGCCGAACCGCCGCCGCGTGAATTGATCCGTCAAGCAATCACCCTGTTGCAGGTTTCTGCCGTCAAGCTAGCGATGATCGCAAGCGATACAAGGCACCGGCCAGATCAGCAGTTGCGGCAGATCGGCTTCAACAAAGCCTTCATCCGCGCATCTTCTCTGTCCAGATCGGTCGGCGTGGATGGAGCGCGTCTGTCTTTGGCCGCGATAGGCGGCGACAGCTTGTCATAGCAGGCGAGCCGGTCCTTCGGCTTCGCGACGGACTGGCAGTCATACATGGTCTGCGCGGCGAGCGGCGACGCCGCGCCGAACGACAGGCTCAGGCAAGCCAGCAGCGCTGCGATCGACACTTGTTTCATGACTGTGATTTCATGATTTTGAGGCCTTCGGCGCTGCCGTGCCCATCAGCGAGCGGGCGTTGCGGCCAGCGGATCACATCAGGACCGCGAGCGATAGCCCTCGAGCGCATGGGCAATGAAAATGGCCGAACTGACAATTGCGCAGAATGCCGTGAAAGCTTCGATCATCACCAAGTCCCAACCAAAAACTAAACTTCAACTCGAACCACCGAACCAAAAAAAGCCGCGCACAGTCAAAAGGATAAATCTCGCGGCGTGCAGTCCGACGCCGACTGATGCGTCGGCGCAACGAATTCGTGGCGGCTTCGTGTCAACGCTGCGCCGGATTAGCGAACCACGCCGACCGTCGAGGTGACGACCATCATCTTGCCGGCCTTCACGACGCCTGCGGTCTGGGTGTCGGTGGTGACGCGCACCGAGATGCCCAGAGCGGCGACGGCGATGCCGGCGACCAGCGCCACGATCACCACTTTGAGGTGGGTCGCACGATCCGCACTGTGAATGGAGTGGTTCATCCTAGCCTCCCTGCCGGTCGTCCTGCTGATCTTGGCCGGCGCGTCGATGGGAGTGGTCTAAGGCAGGACTGTTTCAGGATGGTTTCGTGGGATGGTTAAAGAAGTTTCACGGCGGCAGGATGTGATTTCGCGGTGACACCATGACCGGGGCCCTAGGCGGGACACCTTCCTTGTATGCGTTCTAATCTGGCGGGCCGGGTTCTGCTTGATTCCCTATTGCCGCTGCTCAACAACAGCGCCATGACCGACACGAACTCCCGCGCCGAATTGCTGCTGGGCGATGCCGCCCGCGGCTTCGTCGGCACCATCAAGGCGCTGAAATCCGGCCCCAACGGATCACCCTCCGACGATCTCGAGCGGCGATTGATCGAGATGGGATTCACCGAAGGCGCGCGCGTGGAAATTCTCCATGAAGGCGCGATCGCCCGCGACCCGATCGCGGTGCGGATCGACAATGTGACGATGGCGCTGCGCCGCCGCGAAGCCATGTCCGTCATCGTCGCCGTCGTCGTGCAATGACCGACCTTTCGCTGGCGGACGGCGCGCTGTTTCACGTCGCACTGGTCGGAGCCCCGAACAGCGGCAAGACCTCCTTGTTCAACGCGCTGACCGGCAGCCGCCAGAAGGTCGCGAATTATGCCGGCGTCACGGTCGAGCGCAAAACCGGCTCCTTCGTCACCCCCGCCGGCCGGCAGGTGGCGCTGATCGACCTGCCCGGCACCTATTCGCTGCGCGGCCGCAGCCCGGACGAGGAAATCACCCGCGACGTCGTGCTCGGGCGCTATCGCAACGAAGCGGTGCCCGATCTCGTCCTTTGCGTTGCCGACACCACCAATCTGCGGCTGACCTTCCGGCTGGTGATGGAGTTGAAGCGGACCGGCCGGCCGCTGCTGGTCGTCCTCAACATGTTCGACATCGCCCAGCGCCGCGGCGTCGCCGTCGATCTCGACGCGCTGTCGGCGGCGCTCGGCGTGCCGGTCGTGACCTCGGTTGCCGTCCGCAAGAGCGGCATCGCCGATCTCCTCAAGCTGACCGACGACGTCGCCGCCAATCCGCCTGCTTCCGCCGCACCCGAATGGTCCCAATGGTCACTCGGTGAACTCAAGGCCGCTCAGCGCGAAGCCGACCGCATCATCCGCGATACCGTGACGATGCCGACCAGGCCGGATTCGCTCACCACCCGCGTCGATGCCGTGCTGCTGCATCCGGTTGGCGGGCTCGTCATCCTCGCTTTGATCCTGTTCGTGATGTTTCAGGCGGTGTTCAGTTGGGCCACGCCGCTGATGGAATTGCTGTCCGCCGCCGCCACGGCGCTCGGGCAAGCCGTTCACGACACGCTGCCCGAGGGCCTGTTGCAGAGCTTCCTGCAGAACGGCCTGATCGCCGGCGTCGGCAGCGTTGTGGTGTTTCTGCCGCAGATCATCATCATCTTCCTGTTCATTCTGCTGCTGGAAGATTTCGGCTACATGGCCCGCGCCGCCTTCCTGATGGACCGCATCATGGGCGGCGCCGGCCTGCACGGCCGCGCGTTCATCCCGCTATTGTCGAGTTTTGCCTGCGCCATTCCCGGCATCATGGCGACCCGCGTGATCGATAATCGCCGCGACCGCCTGACGACGATCCTGATCGCGCCCTTGATGACGTGCTCCGCGCGGATACCGGTCTACACGCTGATCATCTCGGCCTTCATTCCGGCCAGGGACGTGTTCGGCTGGTTGAACTTGCAGGGCCTCGTGATGTTCGGGCTCTATGTCGCCGGCATCGCCAGCGCGCTCGGCGTCTCCTTTGTCGTCAAGTTCTTCATGTGGCGCGACTACCAGCCGGCCCCCTTCATGCTGGAGTTGCCGGACTACAAGATCCCGCGGCTCAAGAGCATCGCGATCGGCGTCTACACGCGCGTGAAAATGTTTCTGCATCGCGCCGGCACCACCATCCTGTCGATGATGGTGCTGATCTGGTTTCTCGCCTCGTTCCCGCAGCCCCCGGCCGGCGCGGACGGCCCGGCGATCAATTACAGCCTCGCCGCGATGATCGGTCATGCCCTCGAACCGCTGCTGGCCCCGCTCGGCTTCAACTGGCAGATCGCGGTGGCGCTGATTCCCGGCATGGCGGCACGTGAAGTCGCGGTCGGCGCGCTCGGCACCGTCTATGCGATCGAGGGCGGCAAGGAAGCCGCCGACCGGATCGGTCAGGTGCTGGCCGACAAATGGAGCCTCGCCACGGCCCTGTCGCTGCTGGCGTGGTTCGTGTTCGCCCCGCAATGCGCCTCGACGCTGGCCGTCATCCGGCGCGAGACAGGCAGTTCCAAATGGATGGTCGTCACCTTCGTCTACATGTTCGCGCTGGCCTATGTCGCGAGCCTGATCACCTACAATATCGCCCGCGGATTCGGGCTTTAGCCGACGCACGGCTGCGTCGACCGCGAACGGCGAGTGACGGCACGCGCGGCCGCCGGCATGATGGGCTTTACCCGGCCCGACACTTCCTTATGCTTGCCATGCGTCCTGCCTTGAGTTCCGGAGACACCGCATTGCCACCCCGCCCGCCTGCCGCACGCGTCCATCGGATCACGATGGCCGGAACGGCGACATGACCGAGACCGTTGCCGGGATCGTCGCGGCGCATCGCGCCGGCCACATGTCGCCCACAGAGACCGTCGCGCGGACCTATCGCCGTATCCGCGAGCACGGCGACGACGCGATCTTCATCACCCTGCGGGACGAGGCCGAGGCCCTGGCCGAGGCGGCGAAACTGAACGTCGCGGATGCCGCGCGGCTGCCGCTGTTCGGCGTGCCGGTCGCGGTGAAGGACAATATCGACGTCGCCGGCCTGCCGACAACCGGCGCCTGCCCGGCCTTCTCCTTTATGCCCGACAAGGACGCGACCGCCGTGGCGCGGCTGCGCGCGGCCGGTGCGATCGTCATCGGCAAGACCAATCTCGACCAGTTCGCGACCGGCCTGGTCGGCGTTCGCTCGCCCTATGGAATACCCAAGAACGCGATCCGCGACGATCTCGTGCCGGGCGGCTCAAGCTCCGGCTCGGCTGTCGCCGTCTCGGCCGGTCTGGTGCCGCTGTCGCTCGGCACCGACACCGCCGGCTCCGGCCGCGTGCCGGCGACGCTGAACAACATCGTCGGCCTGAAGCCGAGCCTCGGCCTGATCTCGACATCGGGCGTGCTGCCGGCCTGTCGTTCGCTCGATTGCGTCTCGATCTTCGCGCTGACCACCGACGACGCCATGATCGCGCTGCAGGCGATGGCCGCGCCCGACATGACCGACGCTTATTCTCAAGCGCGGCCGCTGGCGGCGATGAGCGCGTTTTCGGCCAAGTTGCGGCTCGGCGTGCCGAAGAACGGCCAACTGCTGTTCTTCGGCGATACGGTCGCGGAAGCCGCCTATGACGACGCGATCAAGCGTTGGCAGTCGCTCGGCGCCGAACCGGTCGCATTCGACATCGAGCCGCTCTACGAGACTGCCCGGCTGCTCTATGAGGGCCCATGGGTCGCCGAGCGCTA
This sequence comes from uncultured Tardiphaga sp., assembly GCA_964244735.1. Taxonomy (GTDB): domain Bacteria; phylum Pseudomonadota; class Alphaproteobacteria; order Rhizobiales; family Xanthobacteraceae; genus Tardiphaga. The sequence continues at coordinate 75,853 of CAXTJT010000012.1, read as the reverse complement.
TCTCATAATCCGCGATCTGCTCGCGGACAATCCCGAGGCCGTGCACCCCGTCACGCGCGAGATCACGCTGAAGGGCAAGGACATCACCGCCGCCGACACCTTCGCGGCTCTGTATCGGCTGCAGGCGCTGCGCGGCATCGCCGCCCGCGCCTTCGGCGCGGTCGATGCGCTGGTGCTGCCGACCGCGCCGACCGCCTATAGCGTCGCGCAGGTGCTGGCCAATCCGGTGGAGCTGAACAGCCGCCTCGGCACCTACACCAATTTCGTCAACCTGCTCGATCTGTGTGGCTTGGCGATTCCGGCCGCGATGCGGGCAGACGGCATTGCGTTCGGCATCACGCTGCTCGCGCCCGGCGGGCAGGATGCGCTGCTGGCCAGCATCGGCCGCGTGTTTCATGCCGAGACGAGATTGCCCGTCGGCGCAAAGGGCGTCGCACATCCGCCGCTCGCGGCGCTGCCGCCTGTAGTCGTCACCAACGACATCCAGATCGCCGTGGTCGGCGCGCATCTGTCCGGCATGGCCTTGAACGGCGAACTCACATCGCTCGGCGGCCGGCTGGTCGAGGCGACGGAGACCGCAGCGGATTATCGGCTTTACGCGCTCGGCACGACGCCGCCGAAGCCGGGGCTGCTGCGGGTCGATGCAGGCCAAGGCGCGGCGATCAAGGTCGAATTGTGGGCGCTGTCGGCGGACGGCTTCGGCCGTTTCATAGCCGGCATCCCGTCGCCGATGGCGATCGGCACGCTGACACTGGCGGACGGCCGCGCCGTGAAAGGCTTTCTCGTCGAACCGATCGCGACGCACGGCGCGCGCGACATTTCCGGGTTCGGGGGCTGGCGCGGCTTTACGGCGGGACAAACGGCCGCGCCGTCATCCTACACCGACACCGCATAGGTCTCGTATTCATCGCGCACCAGTTCGATATGCGCGCGCATCGCCGCCGACGCCCCAAGGCGGTCGCCGCGCAAAATCGCGACGACGACGCGGTCGTGCTCGGCATGCGATTTCGCCAGCCGACCGAGGTTGCGGAACTGCGCGCGACGAAACGGCTGCACGCGCACGCGCGTCGCCAGCGTCATCTCCGCGATATAGTCGTTCTGAGATCCGGAATAGATCGCGTTGTGAAAGCGTTCATTGACCTCGTGGAAGCGATCCGGATTGCCGAGATAGCTCAACACCCGCAACTCCTCGTGGATCGCTTCGAGCGCACGGCGATGAGAGGCCGGCATCCGCTCGGCGGCAAGGCCCGCGCAGAGCGCTTCCAACTCAGCCATCGCCTCGAACATCCCGTTGAGTCGCGCCACCGACGGCCGCGCGACGACGGCGCTGCGGTGAGGCCGCGATTCAACGAGCCCGCTCGCCGCGAGTTGCCGCAGCGCCTCCCGGACCGGCGTGCGCGACACGTTGAACCGTTGCGCGATCGCGGTTTCGTCGAGAGCGATGCCCGGCGGCAGCATGCCGCGCACGATCTCATCGGCCAGTTGCAGACGCAGATCTTCCGCCCGCGTCGTCTTCACTGACCCCGCCGCGCGGCGATCACCGGGCAGCGAGTCACCCTTTAGCGGAAAATCATCCAAGCTCATGCGTGTCAGTCCGGCGGTGCATCGATGATGCTGACACTGGCGGCGACGATTCGCCAACCTTCCGGACACCGAATCCACGTCTGCATCTGGCGACCGACACGGCCGGGCGCGCTGTCGCGCGTGAACAAGGTCGAGGCCACCGCCGTGTCACGGCCATAGGTGGTGATCACGGTCCTGCTTGTTGTGCGCATCAGCCCCACGGCCGGACGCCCGGCACGAAACGACTTGATCGCCTGATAGCCGTAGAGATTTTCGCCGATGCCGTAACGCAAGGTGCGCTCATCGTCGCGGAACAGCTCGTCGAGCACGGCGACGTCATTGCTGATCAACGCCTGCTCGTAGCGCGCGAAGGCGGCGGTGACTTCGGCGACGACGTCGGGCAGATCGATATCCATCAGTCGAATCCTTTCGGCTGCGGCGCGCGGACGATGCCGTCGCGCTCCAGGGCATAAGCGATGCGCAGCGCGATGTCCTCGCGCCACGGGGCGGCGATGATCTGCACGCCGATCGGCATTGGTGACAATGGAACAGGTACGGCGACGACCGGCAGGCCGATGAAGGAAATCGGCTGGGTGTGAATGCCGATATTGGCGCGCACCGGCAATTCGACGCCGTCGAGCGTGAAATTCACCTGGCCGATGTCGGGCGCGATGCAGGGCGTCGCCGGCGCGATGATGACGTCGACGCTCTCGAACAGCCTCAACACCTCGTCGCGATACCAGCGCCGGAACTTCTGCGCGCGCTCGATCAAGGGCGCGGGCACCATCGCGCCGGCGAGCAATCGATCGCGCACCGCCGGATCGAAATCATTCGGCCGCGTCCGCAGGCGATCGAGATGCAACGTCGCGCCCTCGACCGTGGTGATGACATAGGCGGCCGCACGCGCGCGCGCAGCTTCCGGCAGATCGACGGTGCGCGTGACGTTCAGCGCCGTGGCAATTCGCGCCACGGCTTGCTGCGCTTGCGGAAACAGATTGGTCGTGAAGTGGCCGCCGGCCAGCGCGATCCTGAGATCGCCGACGCCTCGCCAGCTTTCTTGCCCGATCAGCGGCGTCACATGATTGGGCGGCCGTGTCGTGCAGGCGGCGTCCTCGGGGTCCGGTCCCTGCATCGCATCATACGCAAGTGCGAGATCCTCGACGCTGCGCGCCAGCGGACCGAGATGATCGAAGCTGCCGACGAAGGGAAACGAGCGCGCGCGCGACAGCCGCCCATAGGTGGGCTTCAAGCCGAAAATGCCGCAAAACGATGCCGGCACGCGGATCGAACCGTTGGTGTCCGAACCGAGCGCGATCGGCACGAGGCCGCCCGCGACCGCGCCGCCGGAACCGCCGGACGAGCCGCCGGTCATTTTCGAGGTGTCGTGCGGATTGCGCGAGTTGCCGTCATGGACATTCTCGCCGGTGAAGTCATAGGCGTATTCGCCCATGTTGAGCGCGCCGACAAGGACCGCGCCGGCGGCCTCCATCTTCTCGATCAGCGTGGCGTCGCGTTGCGATGGCGCAAGGTCGCGGTTGATCTTCGAGCCCGCGCGGGTCGGCAGCCCCTTGACGTCGAACAGGTTCTTCACAGCGAACGGCACGCCGGCCAGCGGGCCGGGATTTTCTCCACGCGCGACGGCTGCGTCGATGTCTTTGGCGCGCGCCGTCGCGCGCTCTGCGACGACATCGGTGAAGGCGTTGAGAACAGGATTATGCGCCGCGATCCGCGCCAGCGCGGCGTCGGTCGCGGCCGCAGCCGTCATGGTCTTCGCCGAGACCGCTTGCGCGATCGCGGCCGCGCCCATCCAGTCGCTCATGCCGCGAACACCGGCGCGGGTTCGGCAGAATCCGGCAGCCTGAATTCCTCGACGCGGCGGCCCATCGCCAGCGTCACTTTCAGATTGGCCCGCACGGCGTCGCGCCACGCATTCTCGATCGGCAGATCGAGCGCGGCGGAGACGGCATCGATATAGGCATCGAGGGGATCGGGTTGGGTCATTGTTTCATTCCGTTCGTGTAGCCGTCATCCTGAGGGGCTGACCGAAAAAGCATAGGTGTTTTGAGTTCGTCATTGCGAGCCAGATTTATGTCGGCCACTTCGCCGACATAAATCTGAGCGAAGCAATCCAGTTGTTTGGTCGCAAAAGACTGGATTGCTTCGTCGCCGTCGTCGCTCGAAGACGAGCGACTTGGCTCCTCGCAATGACGAACTGATCTGCATTCAATGCACCGGCAGCGGCGGATGCGGGATCGCCGACAGCAATTCACGCGTGTAATCGTCTTTCGGCGCGTCGAGCACGTCGGCGGTCCGGCCCTGCTCGACGATTCGCCCTGATCGCATGACGATGACACGATCGCACAGCAGCCGCACCACATTCAGATCGTGCGACACGAACAGATAGCTCATGCCCATCGAGGCCTTGAGGTCGGCGAGCAGATTGAGCACGACGGCCTGCACGGAAACATCCAGCGCCGCGGTCGGCTCGTCGAGGATGATCAGCTTCGGCCGCAGCGCGATCGCGCGGGCAATGCCGACGCGGGCCTTCTGGCCGCCGGACATCTGGTGCGGAAAGCGATCGAGCAAATCCAGCGGCAGCCCGACCTGCAGCGCCAGTTCCTCGCAGCGTGCGCGCAGCGCCTTGCTGCCCTTGATATCGCCGAGTTGCATGATCGGGTCGGCGATGGCGCGCACCGCCGTGAAGCGCGGATTGAGGCTGTCGGTGGGGTCCTGAAACACCATCTGGATCGCCTTGCGGAATTGCGACCGCGCGAAATCCTTCGGCGCCAGCGCGCCGATGTCGTCGCCGTCGAACACGATGCTGCCGCCGGTCGTGTCGATCAGCCGCATCACCATCATCGAGGTCGTGGATTTGCCGCATCCGGATTCGCCGACGAGGCCGACGCTCTCGCCATGACCCACGCTGAAACTGATGCCGTCGACGGCGCGGAACTGCTCCGGCGCGATGGCGGGCTTGCGCGAGAACAATTTGCTCAACGAGGCCGTCGCACCCTGGCGGGGGTATTCCTTGACAAGCTTTTCAACGCGAAGGAGGGGTGTCGGGGGCATAGCGCGCTCCCTCTCCCCGTTCTTCACGGGGAGAGGGTCGGGGTAAGGGGCATCTTCTTTCAAAAATTGAGTATCGGTCAAAAGCCCCTCACCCGGCATAGACGTGCTTCGCCCGTCAATGCCGATCTCTCCCCGTGAAGAACGGGGAGAGGTAAAGGAGGCCGTGTTTGTTGACATCCCCTCCGGCAATAAATCCCGCAGACCGACACCCAATCGCGGCGTCGCCTTCATCAGCCTCTTCGTATACGGGTGCTGCGGATTGGCGAAAATATCGGCCGACAAGGCCGTCTCGACGACGCGGCCCTTCTCCATCACCACGACGCGGTCGCAATAGGCCGCCGCCAATCCGAGATCGTGCGTGATGAGTATCGTGGACATGCCGCGACTTTTCGTCAGTTCGACGATCAGGTCCATCACAGCCTTTTGCGTGGTGACGTCGAGACCCGTCGTCGGCTCGTCGGCGATCAGCAATTGCGGATTGCAGGCGAGCGCCAACGCGATGACGACGCGCTGGCACATGCCGCCCGACAGCTCGAACGGATAGGCATGATAACGTTCGCGCGGGCGCGCGATCCGCACCGCTTCCAGCGCCTCGATCGCCTTCTCGCCGCGATCGCTGGAGGACGCCTGCACATGCTGGCGCAGCACGTCCTCGATCTGGTCGCCGACCTTGCGAATCGGATTGAGCGCCGCGCGCGGGTTCTGGAAGATCATCGAGATCTCGCGGCCGCGCAGATCGCGCATCGCGGTCTCGCTCGCGTTCTTCACATCGACGCCCGAGAACATCACCGAGCCCTCGGCGATCTTGCCGGCGCGATCGAGAATCCGCATCACCGCGTAGGACGTGACCGACTTTCCGGAGCCCGATTCGCCGACGATGCCGAGCGTTTCGCCCTTGGCGACGAAGATGTTGACGTGCTGCACCGCCTTGACGATACCCCGCCGGGTCGCAAACTCGACGGTCAGGTCGGCGACGTCGAGAAGCGGGATGGCGGTCATGACAGAGCCTCCGCGAGCGCGGCGCGCTCCCTCTCACCGTTTTTAAGGGGAGAGGGGCGAGCGACGCGCAACTGCTGTAGTTGTATTAGGTGTCGTGCTCGGCCCCTCACCCGGATCGCAAGAGCGATCCGACCTCCCCCCGTGAAGAACGGGGAGAGGTGAAGAGCGCCCGCTGCAAAGACCTGCTCCATCATCCTCACGTCCTCCGCGACGGATCGACAATGTCGCGCAGACCGTCGCCGAGCAGGTTGAAGCAGAACACCGCGATCATCAGCGCGAGGCCGGGAAACAAGGCGATCCACCATTCGCCCGACACCATGAAGGACGCACCTTCGGCGACCATGATGCCCCACTCCGCGGTCGGGGGACGCACGCCGAGACCGATGAACGACAGCCCTGCCGCGTTGAGGATCGCGTAGCCCATCGTCAGCGACATCTGCACGATCATGATCGGCATGATGTTCGGCAGGATATGCACCAGCAGCACGCGCATCTCGCTGTTGCCGGAGAGCCTAGCTGCCTGCACGAAGCCGGCCTCGCGGCGCACATTGGCTTCGGCGCGCGCGACGCGCGCATAAAGCGGGAAGTTCACGATCGCGGTCGCGATGATGATGTTCTGCACGGTGTTGCCGAGCGCCGCGACGATGCCCATCGCCAGCACGAACAGCGGAAACGCCATGATCGTATCGGCGACGCGGCCGACGATGCGATCGGTCCAGCCGCCGAAGAATCCTGCCGCGATGCCGGCGAGCCCGCCCATCAGGAACACCAATGCCACGGAGGCGATCGCGATGAACACGTCGAGCCGGGTCGCGACGATGACGCGGCTGAAGATGTCGCGGCCCAACTGGTCGGTGCCGAACCAATGCGCGGCAGACGGGGCCTTCAACGCCTGCGCCGTGTCGCTGGCGAGCGGATCGTAGGGCGCCACGTAAGGCCCGAGAATCGCGCAGAGGAGGATCACGATCAGTAGCCCGAAAGCGAAGGCGGTGACGAGATTTTCCGCGAGGATGTAGCGCGCGTGCTGCAACGTCGCTGCGACGCCGGATTTCGGCGCGACGCTTGCGTCGGTCGGAGCGATGGTGGTCATGGTTCTAACCCTCCAGCCGCACGCGCGGATCGATCACGCCGTAGAGAATGTCGATGATGAGATTCAGCAGCACGTACAGGACCGCCATCGTCAGCACGAAGCCTTGCACCGGCGCGAAGTCCGACGAGATCAGCGCCTCGACCGCGTAAGAGCCGATGCCCGGCCACGCGAACACCTTCTCGACCAGGACATTCGCGCCGAGCAGGAATGAAAACACCATCGACAGCGTGGTGATGACCGGCAGCATCGCGTTGCGGAACGCGTAAGTCACGATCACCGTGCGCGGCGTCAGCCCGCTGGCGCGCGCGGTGCGGACGAAATCCGACGACAGGATCGCCAGCATCGAGGCGCGGGTCATGCGCGCGATCGGCGCGAGCGAAAAGATCGCCAGCGTCACGGTGGGCAAAATGAGTTGATTTAGTGCAGACCGAAAGGTCTCAAAATCGCGCGCGATCAGGCTGTCGATCAGATACAGGCCCGTGACTTGCGGTGGCGTCGTCGCGAAGACGTCGAGACGTCCGAGCGGCGCGGGCGACCAGCCGAGCCGGAAGTAGAAGACATAGACCAGCACAAGCCCCGTGAAGAACACCGGCAGCGAGACGCCGGCCGTCGTCGTGATTCGGCACAGATGATCGATCCATGAGCCCGGCCGCGTGGCGGCAAGGATGCCGAGCGGGATCGCGATCACGATCGACAGCAGCAGCCCGAGCAGCGTCAATTCGGCGGACGCCGGCAAGCGGTTCTTGATCTCGGTCGCGACCGGCTGGCCGGTGGTGAGCGAGTCGCCGAAATCGCCGCGCGCAAGGTCTGCGGTATAGCGGAAAAACTGCTCGATCAGCGGCTTGTCGAGACCAAGCTGTTTGCGGATCTGCTCGACCGCCTGCTTGTCGGCGGCGGGGCCGGCGAAATAGGCGGCCGGATCGCCCGGCAGCGCGCGCGTCAGCAGAAACGTCACGATCACGACGCCGATCAGCGACGGGACCGCGAACATCAGGCGCTTGCCGATCATGGAGAACATGAATCGTGCCTCTCGATTTTTTTAAAGAGGCGAGTAGTGAGTAGCGAATAGCGAGTAGAAGAAGAACGATTGTCTCTCTCCCTACTCACTATTCGCTACTTCCTATTCGCTCACCTTACGCCTTCACCAGCGCGCGATAATCGAGCCGGCGGTGAAACCAGTATTGATAGCCGGAGATGTTTTTCTGCATCGCGACGTTGACGAAGGGCTGGTACAGCGGGATGCGCGGGATGTCGGTGAAGGCGAGATCGACGAAGCCCTTCACGTCCTTGTCGTAGGTCGCGGTGTCGCCGCTCGCCGCCGCCGTGCGCGCGCCGTTGATCAGCGCATCCATCGTCGGCGACTTGTAGCTCATCGTGTTGAACACGGAATTGTTGCCGTGGTAGCACCAGTAGAAGAAGTATTCGGGGTAATCGAGCCAGCCTGAAAAGACATTGGTGTAAAGCGGCATTTCCTTCTTGTTCAATTCGGTGCGCCAGTTCGCGCCGGGAATCTTGTTGATCGTGGTCTTGATGCCGATCTGGCCGAGGCTTTCCTGCACCAGAATACAGAGCGGCTCATTGACGACGGCGAAGCCGAGGTCGAACGAGATCGTCGTCTCGAACCCGTTGGGATAACCGGCTTCGGCGAGCAATGCCTTGGCCTTCGCCATGTCCGTGTTGAATTTGGTCGGCTGCGGCCACGCCACTTCGGTCGGCTTGCCGGCGGACGCGCCGAACATCGGATTGGCGAGACCGAACAGCACCGCATCGACGATCTTCTGATAGGGAATGGCGTAGGCGACCGCCTCGCGCACCTTCGGATTGTCGAAGGGCGGCTTGGTCACGTTCATGCCGATATACTGGATGCCGTTGGAGAACGGCAGCGACACGACGTCGAGCTTGCCGCCGGCCTTCAATTCCTGGAAATCCTTGTAGGGCAGCTCGTACGAGATATCGGCGTCGCCGCGCTCCAGCAGCGCGCGGCGGTTGCCGGCCTGCGGCACCATGCGCCAGATCACGCGCTTGATCTTCGGCAGCGGCCCGGACGCCCAGGCGTCGTTGCGCTCCATCACCACTTCAGTGCCGGCGACCCATTTCGTCACTCTGTAGGCGCCGCCGCCGGCCGTCTGTTGCTTGGTGTAGTCGAGGCCCCACGGGTCTTTCTCCGTCGCGTTCTTCTTCACCAGTTCGGAATTGACGACGCAGGGCACGATCACCGCGAGATCGGGCATCGTGAGCTTGTCCTTGGTCGCGAAATCGACGCGCAGCGTGTTGTCGTCGACGACGACGAACTGCTCCGGCTTGGTCAGCGAGCCCGCGCTCATCTGGAAGGTCGGAAAGCCGCCGACGCTGACGGCGCGGTCGAGCGACCACTTCGCATCTTTCGCCGTCACCGGCGCGCCGTCGTGGAATTTCGCGTTCTTGCGTAGCTTGAACGTCGCCGACATGTCGCCGATCGTGAAGTCTTCGGCCAGTTCCGGCTTGAACTTGTCGCGATCGTAATAAGGCACTCCGCCGGGACCGGGCTTCATCTCATGCGAGATCAGGCGATCGTAGCAATTCCACGACACCTCATAGCCGGGCACGTTGGTGCCGATGCCGTGAATGTCGAGATTGTTCGGGCCGCTTTCGGAGACGATCAAAAGCGTCTCGGACCTCGTATCGGCCCGGGCAGCGGAGAAGATTGCCGGGGCCGGCACCATGGCCGACGCGGCCGCGCCGGTGGCGGTCTTGAGGAAATTGCGACGCTTCATGCTGGGCTCCAAACGCTCGGATCTGCGACGGATCCGTATTCGCAAATGTCGTGCCAGAGGTTCATGAGCGTCGAGAACGTGCTAAGCTGTTTTCCTTGCTGATAAAAATTCGGCTTTGCCAAACCGATCGAACGCGATGCATTGCATACAATGTGAGTGTTTTGCATTTTTATTATGCAAATTTCGAATGTCGTGAGGTTGTCGCCGTTGTGTCGCGACGCCGCTTGCAATTGACATTCAGGCCACGGCACGCAAGGCCGTCTGCCGGCCACGCCGACGGTGACGTCGTCGCCCGCTGCGACCAAACGGAATGCGCCGCATGACCCTGGTGGTCCCGCCCAAACCGACGGCCAAGCCCGCGCAAACCGGTTATCTGCTGCCGGCGAGCTTACGCAATTTCGTCCGCACCCGCGAGACCGGCGTGGTCGCCGTCGCCGTCGTCATCGGGCTCCTCAGCGGCTTGCTGGTCGCGATCATCTCGCGACTGAGCCAGATCGCCCATGCGTTGCTGTTCGACATTCCCACGACCGCGCATCTCAGCGCGAATGCCGCGATTTCCTGGCACCGCCTGTTGTTCGTGCCGATCCTCGGCGGCGTGCTGCTGGCCGCGATCGGCATGGTCTTCGTGGTTCGACGGAAGGGCCAACTCGCCGACGCCATCGAAGCCAACGCGCTCTATGGCGGGCGCGTCTCGTTTCGCGGCAGCATGCTGATCTCGTTGCAGACGTTGCTCTCGAACGGCTTCGGCGGTTCGGTGGGACTCGAAGCGGGTTACACCCAGATCTGCGCCGCTTTCAGTTCCTACATCGGCCAGCGCCTCGCGGCGCGGCGCAGCGATATGCGCCTGCTCGTGGCCTGTGGCGCAGCCGGCGCGATCAGCGCGGCGTTCTCCGCGCCACTGGCCGGCGCCTTCTACGCTTTCGAGGTGGTGCTTGGCGCCTATACCTCGGCCGGGCTCGTGCCGGTCATCGGCAGCGCCGTCTCGGCCTGGATGGTGGCGCGGCATCTGACGAACCAATCGTTTCTGCTGGTGCCGGGATTTCCGTCGCCCGTGTCGGTCGAGATGATCGGGCAGACGGTGCTGCTCGGCGTGATCTGCGCTTTCGCCAGTATCGGTCTGATGCTCGCGGTGGCGTTCGCCGAACGCGTCTTTCAACGCGTGTCGATCTTCAAAGGCATGCTGCGGCCGATCATCGGCGGCGCGCTGCTCGGCGCAATGGCGCTGCTGACGCCGGTCGTGCTCGGCGCGGGGCACGGCGCGATGCAGATCCTGCTCGTCAGCAATCCAACCTGGCTGTTGCTGACCACGACGATCCTGCTCAAGACGGCGGCGTCAGCGATCTCGCTCGGCTCCGGCTTTCGCGGCGGCCTGTTCTTCGCGTCCCTGTTGCTCGGGGCGCTGGTCGGACAGCTTTACGCCACGCTGGCGGGCTTTGCGTTTCCGACGTTGGCCTTGCAACCGGGCACGGCCGCGATCGCGGCGCTGGCAGCCCTCGGCACCGGCGTGCTCGGCGCGCCCTTCAGCATGATCTGCCTGGCGCTCGAGATCACCGGCGACTTCTCGGTCACGGTCGGCGCGGTCGTCGCGTCATCGGTCGCCGCCTTGATCGTGCGCGAATTGTTCGGCTACAGCTTCGCGACCTGGCGCTTTCATCTGCGCGGCGAAGTCATTCGGGGCCCGCAGGATGTCGGCTGGATCAAGCAACTCAGCGCGATGTCGCTGATGCGCTCGGACTTCGACATCGCGCCGACGACGATGCCGATCAACGAAGCGCAAAAGCTCTATCCGCCGGGCCGCCTCAAGCAACTGGTGCTGCGCGATTGCAGCGGCTTCTATGCCGGCATCGTCTCATCCGCCGATCTGCATTCGATCGTCAGCGCCGACGACGCATCGCTGGACACGATTGCGCATCAGCGCGACGAAGTCCTGCTGCCGGATGCCAGCGTGCGCGACATCATGACGGCGTTCGAGCGCACCGAGACTGACGTGCTTGTTGTGATTGACCGCAAGGACAACCGCGTCGCGATCGGCACCGTCAGCGAGACGCATGTGCTGCGGACCTACAGCGAAGAACTCGAACGGCGCAATCAGGAAGTGTTCTTTAGATCAAGCTGACGCGATTTCGATCGAGAGGTCGTCCGGCCGGACAATATCGCGGCGACAAGATCATGCGCATGGTCTTCGGCATTGCCGACATTGACGATCACCTTGTCGGCTTTCACGGCTGCAACGTTGCGACCCAGCCGCTTGCCGATCGGACCGTCGCTGGCCCGGCCCCGCGCCGCAAGACGCGCAGTCAGCACATCCGGCGGCGCGGTGATTTCGATCACGACGGAATCGGCATAGGTCGCGCGCACCAGATCGATCACGGTGCGCGAGCCGTTGGCGACGACGCAGCGCCCGGCGCGGATGTCGTGATCGATCGCGATCGGCAGCGCGTAATGCAGGCCGTGCGCCTCCCAGCACACGGCAAACCGGCCGGCGTCGCGCCCGGCAATGAACGCGTCGGTCGAAATCTGAATGTTGTTTTCGGCCTTGGACGCCTGGCGCGTCACCACGCGTCGCACGAAGACAACTTCGGTATCATCGCATAAAGCCGATCGCGCCAGATCGATCAGCGTGTCCTTGCCCGCGCCGCTCGGGCCGACGACCAGCACCAGCCGGCCGGGACCGATCGGGTCGCGCGTCGCGGCCGGTTCGCTCATGCGACCCTGTGGCCTTCGCGCCATACGCTGCGGACCGCCGGCGTCGTACGTCCGGCATGCACGCGAATGAGATCCGCGCGCTTGCCGATGGCGATCTCGCCACGATCGTTCAGGCCGATCGCGTCGGCGGGCGCCTTGGTCACGGTCCGTATCGCGGCCGACAAATCAATGGTCGGCACGCGCGACGGCAATTGCAGCGCCGCCATCAGCAGGCTCGACGGGATGTAGTCCGACGACAGGATGTCCAGCAGCCCTTCGCGCGCGAGATCGACGGCGGCGATATTGCCGGAATGCGATCCGCCGCGCACGACATTCGGCGCGCCCATCAGAATGCCGATGCCGGCCGCGTGCAGCCCGCGCGCGGCTTCCATCGTGGTCGGAAATTCGCCGACCGAGACGTTGTCGCGCACCGCGTCGCTGACGTTTTCCTCGGTGGTGTCGTCATGGCTCGCCAGCGGAATGCCGTGCTTCTCCGCCAGCGCCACAATGGCACGCAGATTGCCGGCGGCATGAAGCCTCTGGAATTCAAACCGCTGCGCGATGAACGCATCCAGTTCGGCGTCGGTGCGGCCCCGACCCTTGCCGCGATAGTAATCGCGCATCTTGCCTTCATCGCGGAACTGCCGCTGCCCAGGCGTATGATCCATGATCGACATCAGCTTGACGTCGGGGCGGCCGATCAATTGCGTCGCTTCCTCGACGGCGGAGGGCATCGGCACCTCGCAGCGCAGATGCAGAAAGTGCTCGACCCGCAGCAAGCCCTCGTCGCGCGCCGTCTTGATGGCCTCCGCCAGCAAGGTGGCCTGACCGTCGATCTCGGCCGCGCCCGGCTCGCGCCACACCCGCAGCGAATCGAGCACCGTCGTGATGCCCGACGTCGCCAGTTGCGCGTCATAGGACACCACCGCCGTGACCGGATCCCAATAGACCTTGGGGCGGGGCATGACGTGCGCCTCGAGATGATCGGTGTGCAGTTCGATCAGGCCGGGCATCACGAGGTCGCCCTTGGCATCCTCGCTGCCGACGGGCGCGTCGCCTTCGTCGAAGCCCGCGATCTTGCCGTCGGCCATCGCGACCCAACCGCGATCGATCAAGCGATCGGCGAGAACGATCCTGGCATTGCCGATGATGGTTTCGGAGGGGGGTGTGGTCATGTCGTGGTCTTTCGATCTCAGAGTCATTTATCTTTGTCATTCCGGGATGCGACATCTCGCAGTCGGCGCCAGCCGACGACGAGTGTCGCAGGCCCGGAATCCATAATCCCTGCAGGGGTTATGGATTCCGGGCTCACATATAAACGCGCAAAGATGCGCGATTATATGTGCCCCGGAATGACGAACGCCTCACGCCGCGAAGGCCATCACATCGACCAGCCGGTCGGCGATGGCGTCGCGTATGTCGTCGTCATGAACAATCGCCACCATCGCGACGCCCTCGCGCTTTTTCGCCGCGACGAGGTCGAGCACCACGGCGCGATTTCTGGAATCGAGCGACGCGGTGGGTTCGTCGAGCAACAGGATCGGCCGCGTCGAAATGAAGCCGCGCGCGATGTTGACGCGCTGCTGCTCGCCGCCGGAAAAGGTCGACGGCGGCAGGCCCCACAGCCGCTCGGGAATGTTCAGCCGCCCGAGCAGGTCCGCCGCTTGATCGCGCGCTGCGTCGCGCGCCACCCCATCCGCCAGCAAAGGCTCGGCGACGACATCGATCGCGGCGACGCGCGGCACGGCGCGCAGAAACTGGCTGACATAGCCGATGGTCTTGCGGCGCACGCCGAGGATGTCGCGCGGCTGCGCACTGGCGATATCCATCATGGCGCCGTCGTGATGAACACAGATCCGGCCGCCGTCGCAGCGATAGTTGCCGAAGATCATCTTCAGGATCGAGGACTTGCCGGCGCCGGAGGGCCCGGCCAGCACGACGCATTCGCCGGCGGACACATGAAACGACACGCCGCGCACGACGGGCAGCCGCACGCCGCCCTGGAGATGCATGACGAAGGTCTTTTCGGCATTGCGGATATCGATCATCGGGATCATCGGCGGCTCATGCGGGCAAGATCGAGGAGACAAGCAGTTGCGTATAGGGTTCGCGCGGATCGTCCAGCACCTGGTCGGTCAGGCCCGTTTCGATCACCCGGCCTCCCTGCATCACCATCACGCGATGGGACAGCAATCGCGCGACGGCAAGATCATGCGTCACGACGATCGCCGCGAGACCCAGTTCCGACACGAGGTTGCGCATCAGATCGAGCAACCGTGCCTGCACCGAGACGTCGAGGCCGCCGGTCGGCTCGTCCATGAACACCAGACGCGGCTGGGTGACGAGATTGCGCGCGATCTGCAGCCGCTGCCGCATGCCGCCGGAATAGACCTTCGGCGCATCGTCGATACGATCGACGGCGATCTCGACGCGTTCCAGCCAGGACGATGCGGTCTTGCGGATATTGCCGTAGTGATTCCAGCCGACCGCCATCAGCCGTTCGCCGACATTGGCCCCGGCCGAGACGTTCATGCGCAGCCCCTGCGCCGCATCCTGATGCACAAAACCCCAGTCGGTGCGGAACAGCAGGCGACGCTCCGCCTCGCCCAGCGTCGCGAGGTCGCGCAGCACCCCGTCGCGCATACGATACGCGACGCCGCCGCTGCCTGGTGCAAGCTGCGCCGACAGCAGCCTCAGCAAGGTCGACTTGCCGGAGCCGGATTCGCCGACGATCGCCAGCACCTCGCCGGCATAAAGCTCGAACGAGACGTCGCGGCAGGCTTTGAGCCGTCCGAAGTCCTTACCGAGACCGGTCGCGACCAGCAGCGGCGCGGCATTGTCCTGCATCGCCTCAGACATTGGCGGCCTCCGCGCTTGCCATCGCATTGTCCGCGCCGCGGTGGCCTTCCGCCTGCCGCGTCTCGCAATAATCCGTATCGGAGCAGACGAACATCCGCCCGCCTTGGTCGTCGGTGACGATTTCGTCGAGATAGGATTCGCTCGCCCCGCACAAGCCGCAGGACGCATCGTGCCGATAGCGCGCGAACGGATGATCCTCGAAATCCAGCGACACCACCGGCGTGTAAGGCGGGATCGCGTAGATGCGCTTTTCGCGGCCCGCGCCGAACAGTTGCAGCGCCGGACAATTGTCCATCTTCGGATTGTCGAATTTCGGCGTCGGCGACGGGTCCATCACATAGCGCGCATTGACCTTGACCGGATAGGCATAGGCCGTCGCGATATGGCCGAAGCGCGCGATGTCCTCGTACAGTTTCACATGCATCAGGCCGTATTCGCCGAGCGCGTGCATGCGCCGCGTCTCCGTCTCGCGCGGTTCGAGAAAGCGCAGCGGTTCCGGGATCGGAACCTGATAGACGAGAATCTGGCTCTCGGTGAAGGTCGATTCCGGAATGCGGTGGCGGGTCTGGATCACCGTCGCCTCGGTGGTTTTGGTCGTGGTCGCGACGCCCGCAACCTTGCCGAAGAACTGGCGGATCGAGATCGCGTTCGTCGTGTCGTCCGAACCTTGATCGATTACCTTCAACACGTCGTCGGGGCCGAGGATCGCGGCCGTCACCTGCACGCCGCCGGTGCCCCAGCCATAGGGCATCGGCATTTCGCGCGAGGCAAACGGCACCTGATAGCCGGGGATCGCGATCGCCTTCAGGATCGCGCGGCGGATCATCCGCTTGGTCTGTTCGTCGAGATAGGCGAAATTGTAAGTTGGCGCGGTCATTCGGCGGCCTCCTGCATCGGCGCTTGCGGCGCCGCGCTGGCAAAGAATTCCTTGCGCAGTTTTCGCAACAGGCCGAGTTCGGACTGGAAGTCGACGTAATGCGGCAGCTTCAGATGTTCGACGAAGCCGGTCGCCTGCACGTTGTCGGAGTGCGACATGACAAACTCTTCGTCCTGCGCGGGCGCCAGCACGTCCTCGCCCAGTTCGCGCGCCCGCAAGGTGCGGTCGACCAGCGCCATCGACATGCTCTTGCGCTCGCTCTGCCCGAAGGCAAGGCCATAACCGCGCGTGAAGCACGGCGGCTCGGTCGCGGAGCCCTTGAACTGGTTGACCATCTGGCATTCGGTGAGCGTGATGGCGCCGAGCGGCACGACAAATCCGGCATCCTCGGCCATGAAATCGATCTCGACTTCGCCAAGCCGGATTTCGCCGGCGAAGGGATGGTTGCGGCCATAGCCGCGCTGCGACGAATAGCCGAGCGCGAGCAGAAAGCCTTCGTCGGCGCGCGCAAGATTTTGCAGCCGCAGGTCGCGGTCGGCCGGGAAACTCAGCGCGTCGCGGGTGAGATCGCCGACCGGCGTGTCGGCCTGCTCGGGCGGCGAGGATTCGATCAGCCCGTCTTGCCTGAGAATGTCGGTCACGCGCGGCATCGCGGCGATGTCGGCGTCGGCCATCGCCGGCCGCTCGGGCGCGGAGGTCGTCCCGGTCAGTTGCGGATCGAGCAGCCGGTGCGTGTAGTCGAATGTCGGCCCCAGCACCTGCCCGCCCGGAATGTCCTTGAAGGTCGAGGAAATCCGCCGCCGCACGTCCATGGCCGCGGTCTCGACCGGCAACGTCGCGCCGAACCGCGGCAACGTCGCGCGGAACGCGCGCAACAGAAAGATCGCCTCGATCATGTCGCCGCGCGCCTGCTTGACCGCCAGTGCAGCGAGTTCACGATCGTAGAGCGAGCCTTCCGTCATCACGCGATCGACGCCGAGGCTGAGCTGTTCGGAAATCTGCGCCAGCGACACTTCCGGCACGTCGCGGTCGCCGCGGCGCTGATGCGCCAGCAGCCGATGCGCATTCTCGATTGCGCGTTCGCCGCCCTTGACAGCTACGTACATCGTCAGCCTCCCGTCGCGATCAGTTGCGTCGTGCGCGGCAGCGCCACGATGGCGTCGCCGGCGACCAGGACGCAATCGATCCCGCGCGGAAACAGCGCGCGATTGGCGTCAAGCGCGGCCATGAAATCCGGAGTCAGTGACGCGCTGAGCATCGCCGCGCCGTCAATACCGGGACCGCGAAGCGCGCAGGCCGGGCCGTCGCGCAATGTCTCGACCTGAACAATCAGCGTGGTCGAACGATCCGGATAGTCAGGGTTTCCCAGGGCGAAATGATCGAATGACGTAAGACCTGATGCGTCGCCGATCAGTGCGAACGCCGCCTGCGCCGGGTCGGAAGTGATCGGCGCGCTGGTGTGGAAGACGAGCCATTGCGCGACATCGGCGTTTGCCGCCATCGTCGGATCGAGCCAGACCGGCGTGTCCTGATCGCACAGCGTCAGCACCAGCGCGGCGCTGGCTGGCATCAAAGGCGCCGGCCCTTGCGCGGCGGCAAGGATGCGCTGCACGCGGCCGGGCCGCGCCATCGCATCCATCACAGCGCGAAATGTCGCCTGTGACGCCAGCACACGATCCGCAAATCCCGGCGGCAGCGTCGTGTCTGTCAACGTGATCGTCATCAGCTTTCGCCCCGCACCAGCGTGTAGAAATTGACCCGCGTTGCCGCGGTTTCGGCGGCCTTTCGCGCCCGTTCGGCCGCGAGTTGAGCGCGCAGCGGGGCAAGCACATCGCGCTCGATGATGTCAGCATGGCTTGAAGTCTGGAGCAGCGCGTCGCACAGCGCGATCAACTCGGCCTTGTCGGCATCGCGGCCGAGCGTATAGCCGAAACCGACTTCGCCGCCGTCCAGGCGCACGGCGGCGCGCGCGACGGTCGCCTCGCCGAGATTGAACGGCGCGCCATCGCCGCCGATCCGGCCGCGCACCATGACCAGGCCTGTCTCCGGCTCGCGCAACCGCTGAAACGATGGCAAATCGAGCAGATCGAGCCGACTCGCAATATCAGCGACCGCCGTCTGGCCGAGCACCGACATCGCCGCCCTGCGCCGCGCGATCAAGTCCGTCATCTGCGCATCGGTCTTTTTCATATCAGACTCGGTTGTCATTGCCCGTTCATGTTGTCTGTTATAATAGACAACTTGCTAAACCCTGCCAATGACCATTTGATGACGCCGCGATGATTTTTCCGACCCCACGAGCTGAGCGATGAGCCTTCAGGACGCGCCGTCCGGCGTTGCGTTGTGGCGTCAGGTCGCCGATGGCATCGAACGCGGCATCGCGGATGGCCGCTATGCGGCAGGCGCAAAGCTTCCCGGCGAGACCGAGATCGCCGAGACCTATCGGGTCAACCGCCACACCGTGCGCCGCGCTTTGGCGACGCTGGCGGAGCGCGGGCTAGTGCGCGCCGCGCGCGGCAGCGGCACCTATGTCGAGGCCCGCAAGCTGGCCTATCCGTTGAAGTCGCGCACGCGTTTCTCGGAGATCGTCGGCGCCGGCGGCCACGAGCCCCGCGGCAAACTGATCGAGGCGATGACAGAGCCCGCGACGCCGGCGCTTGCGAAGGCACTTGGTCTCAAAACGGGCACTGACCTCATGCGAATCGAATCGTTGCGCTTCGCGGATCGGCTGCCGATCTGCGTCAGCACCAAGTGGCTGTCGGCGGAGCGTTTCGCCGACGCCGGCAAACTGTTTGCCCGCGCACGCTCGATGACCAAGGTGCTCGCGCATTACGGCATCGCCGATTATCGCCGCGCCACCACCCGCATCACCGCCGACATCGCGGACGCGACCGATGCCGCGCGGCTCGATCTGCCGCTCGGCCGCCCCGTGCTGATCGTGGACAGCACGGATGTGGACGCCAGCGGCACGCCGCTATTGACGACCCGCGCGCGCTTCGCCGCCGAACGCGTCGCCTTTACGGTGGAAAGTTAACGCCGTCATTCCGGGGCGAACGCCTGCGCCTTGGAATGACGTTATGTCGATTGGGCTCGCCTCAACAGGAGCGTGCTGCCATCACACCACCGCCCGTCGCCCGATGATCGCGAAGCGCAGCTTTCCCGACACCCAGTCGATCGCGGCGACGGCAATCAAGATCAGCAGAATCAGGAACGACACCTTCTGCCATTCCAGCACGCGGATCTGCTCGGCCAGTTGCAGTCCGATCCCGCCGGCGCCGACGATGCCGATGATGGTCGCCGAGCGCGTGTTGGATTCGATGTAATAGAGAATTTGGCCGGCGATGACCGGCAGCACCTGCGGCAACAGGCCGAAGCGGATCTCGTGAAGCGAATTGCCGCCGGACGCGCGAATGCCTTCCACCTGCTTCCTGTCGGCGGCCTCGAATGCCTCCGAGAACAATTTGCCGAATGCGCCGACATCCGAGGTCGCGATCGCCAATACGCCGGCGAACGGTCCGAGGCCGACGACATTGATCCAGACCAGCGCCCAGATCAACGTGTCGATGCCTCTGATCGAATCCAGAAATCGCCGGACGGGAAATCGCAGCAGCACGGACGGCACGATATTGCGTGCGGCCAGCAGGCTGATCGGGAGCGCGAGCGTGGCGGCCAAAACGGTGCCGAGCAAGGCGATCGACAGCGTCTCGCCGAGCGCCGCAAGATAGGTCGTCAACGACGATCCCGGATCGGGCGGAAGCATCAGCATCACGATCCAGCCGAGCTGGCTCAATCCCGCAACGATTCGCGCCGGTGAGAAGTCGAGATCGTAGAGCCCGTAGATCAGCAACGCGACGGCCGCAAGGAACACCATCGGCATCGCGAGGCGCGCCGGGACCGGACGCGCGAACATCTCGGGATAACGCGCCTTCATCTCGTCAGGGTTGGACGGCGGCATCTGGTTCATGCGCGCGCCTCGCGGCCGAACAGCCGGCCGCGCAGC
Organism: uncultured Tardiphaga sp.; assembly: GCA_964244735.1. GTDB lineage: Bacteria > Pseudomonadota > Alphaproteobacteria > Rhizobiales > Xanthobacteraceae > Tardiphaga. The sequence continues at coordinate 55,958 of CAXTJT010000012.1, read as the reverse complement.
CAGCCGGTGCCGATATCGATCGCGAAGACCGTGACGATAATCAGCAGCAGGATCGCGCTGACATCCGAATAATAGAATTTGCGGATCGCAACCACGAGTTCCTGGCCGATGCCGCCCGCGCCGACAAGGCCCATCACCGATGCGCCGCGGACATTGATCTCGAAACGCAACAGCGCGTAGCTGGCAAAGCCCGCGATGACCTGCGGAAGCACCGCAAACCGCATGCAGGCGATCCAGCTCGCGCCCGTCGAGCGCACGCCCTGCACCGGCGCCATGTCGATATTCTCGACGATTTCGGCGAACAGCTTGCCGAGCGCGCCGCTGGTATGAATCGCGATCGCCAGCACACCAGCCATCGGGCCGAGACCGAAGGCGATGACGAAGATCATCGCGAACACGATATCCGGCACCGTGCGGCAGACTTCGAGGAACCGCCGCACGGCAAAACGCAACCATGGCGACGGCGATGTGTTTTCGGCCGCGACAAAATTCAGAGCGAAGGCAACGACGAATCCGGCCAGCGTGCCGACGTAGCTGATGAGGATGGTCTCGCCCAGAAGCTTGAGCCAGCCGCGCCAGCCCCAGAACCATTCGCGGCTATCGGTCCAGACCCGCGCCCCGCTCTCCAGCGTCAGAATGCGATCGAAATAACTCGCAACATTGCCGATCTTGCCGAACAGCGTCGCCAGATTAACATCCGCGCCGATGAAGGCGACCGTCAGCGCGGCAATGAACATGACCGCAACAACGACCGCACGAAAGCGCCGGCGCGCCACCGCCTTGCGATAAGCACCATTCAGCGCATCGAGTTGCGGAGGCGGAAGAGTGGAGATGGCGGAGGGCATCATCGCTTCAGATCGTCATTCCGGGATGCGCCACGCCGTCGGGGAAGCCGACCAGTGGTGCAGACCCGGAATCCATACGCCCGACAGGGGTTATGGATTCCGCGCCTTCGCCATTGCCGGCAAGAGCCGGCCGAATGGCGAATCCCGGAATGACACTTTCTTTTTTCAAGACGCCTTCTTCTTGCGCAGCCGATCGACGAACTTGATGAGTTCGATCGTCTCGTCCCAGTCCTTGGTCGTCACGGTCTGGAAACCCTTCTTCTGGCCGTCCGAAAGCCGCTCAAACGCAGCCTTGTCCTTCGTCGGGGCATCGACGAAGGCTTTCGCAATCGCCGCCTTCAGATCAACCGGCAGTTCAGCAATGTAGGCATACGGCCCGTTCACGATCGGCGCCGACTTATGAACGATGCGGAAATCATCCTTCGTCATCGCGGCGCCGTCCTTGTTTTTCAACATGCCCTTGGTGAGCATCGTCGCCAATGTGGAATCCTTATCGTTGGTCCACTGGTTGGCCGCGACGTCGACCGTGCCCTGCGAGAGCGCCAGAATCGCGTTTTCATGGCTGCCGGTGAACACGACCTTGCTGAAATACGCGTCGGCATCGGAGATGCCGAGCTTGTCGAGCTCGAAACGCGGCACGTTGTTGCCTGACGTCGAATTCGGATCGACCAGACCGAGATTCTTGCCCTTGAGGTCCTCCACGGACTTGTAGGGGCTGTTGGCGCGCACGAAGAACACCGAATAGTAGCCGGTGCTGCCGTCGAGATTGATGTCATTGGCGAAGGCTTCGGTCTTCACGCCGGTCATCCGCGCCCGCGCGAAGGACGCCGAGCCATAGCTGGCGATGTGGATATTGCCGGCGCGCTGGCCTTCGATCACGGCCGCATAATCATTGGCAATCCGCAGATTGACCTTGATGCCTAGTTCCTTCGACAGGTAGGTGACGAACGGCCCCCAGCGCTCGGTCACGCCGGAGGCATTCTCGACCGGGATCACGGCGAAGGTCAGTTCAGGATATTTCGACTTCCACTCCTGGGCGGACGCGGATGTGATGGACAAAGCCAGCGCGGCAGCGCCGGCGAGCACGAAGCGTCGGTTGATCATGGCGATCCCTTTATTTTGTCGTTGAATTAAGCAGCGACCCGCCCGAAGCCGGGCACGGCAACGGGCTGCGGCGCGCGATCCGGCGTCGCACCGACTTCGTCGCCGAGTTCGTCTTGGCCTTCGAGATCGTAAAGTTCGCGCGCGATGCGGTCGGTGAGCTCGCCGGGCGCGCCGTCGAACACGATGCGGCCTCCGGCCATGCCGATCAGGCGATCGCAATAGGAACGGGCCAGATCGAGCGAGTGCAGATTGCACAACACGGTGATGCCGAAATGCTTGTTGATGCGCAACAACGCATCCATGACGACCTTCGTGTTGCGCGGATCGAGCGAAGCGATCGGCTCGTCAGCCAGAATGATATCAGGCTGCTGGATCAGCGCGCGGGCGATGGCGACGCGCTGCTGCTGGCCGCCGGACAGTTGATCGGCGCGCTGCGCCGCATGCTGCGCCATATCGAACTGTTCGAGCGCGGAAAGCGCCATCGCGCGATCGGCCTCCGGCCATTGCAGCAACAGCGAGCGCCACGCCGGCACGCCGGACAATCGGCCCATCAGGACGTTTGTGAGCACATCGAGCCGGCCGACCAGATTGAACTGCTGGAAGATCATCGCGGAGCGCGCGCGCCATTGCCGCAAGGCGCGGCCGCGCAAGGCGGTGACATCAAGGCCGTCATAGACGATCCGGCCTTCGCTCGGCTCGGCCAGACGGTTGATCATGCGCAGAAGCGTCGACTTGCCCGCGCCGGAGCGGCCGATCACGCCGACGAAACCACCCGGCGACACCGAAAACGACGCGTTGTCGACGGCCGCCTTGGTCCCGTAGCGGCACGTCAAACCTTCGACCACCAGCATGTCGCGCTCCATCTTCCGTTAACGATTATCGCTACCGGTCGCGTTTGACAGTGATGTGAAGGTTCGATGGCAATCCCGCATCGGCACCGCGCGAGACGGCTGTGCTGTCATATCGTTGTCATCTTTGCGTCACGCAAAGACGGCGGATGTGCCGATCTGCGCAAGTTGGAATAGGATGCCGCGATGAGCGATGCGCCGCGCTACGCAATCTATTACGCCCCCGGTGCCGGGACAAAGCTGGCGGGGTTCGGCGCGCAGATGCTCGGCTATGATGCCTTCACGGGCGATGATGTCGGGTTTGGTCGCGACGTCGTCGACGAAACCGCCGACTGGCACGACCTGACGCGCGATCCGCGCAAGTACGGATTTCACGCGACGCTGAAAGCGCCGTTCGTGCTGGCCGATGACGCGAGCGAAGCCCGCTTGCGCGAGGCTTGCGCGCGCTTTGCGGATCAAGCGCGCGACACCCCCGTCATCGCGCCGGTGGTGCGCAGTCTCGACGGCTTCACGGCGGTCGTCCCGGCCGAGCCGTCAAAGCCGTTGAACGCATTCGCGCAGGATTGCGTTGAGACATTCGACGCCTTCCGCGCGCCGCTGACGCCGGCCGATCGCGCGCGGCGCAAACCGGAGCGGCTCAGCGCGCGGCAAGTCGCGCAGCTCGATCGCTGGGGCTATCCTTATGTGATGGACGATTTCCGCTTTCACATGACTCTGACCGGCCGCCTGCCGCCGGAGCGGCGCGACGCGGTGGCGACGCTGGTGCAACGGCGATTCGCCGCGCTCGATCTGGCCACGCTCGCGATCGATCGCATCGCGGTGTTTCGGCAGGACACGCCGGCGTCGCGGTTTCGCGTGATCGAGACGTTCGCGCTGCGCGGGGGGTGACTGGGCGCCGCGTTGGCGCGCGATCGCGCATCACGTGCCGCAAATGGAAGGGGCTCCCCGAAGGGAGCCCCATTTTGTGCATAACTTGTTAACGGGAGGCCCTCAATCACCAGTCCGCTAAAACAGGCGAAGTCTTACGATAACGGCTATTGCACGTAGAGATTGTGCAATGCTTAAATGATGCCGTCAAGGGGGAAGCCAACCGCAACCTCAATCAAAATGCAGAAGCTCACATAGTCGCTTCTGCGACCTATGATTGAAAGCCAACCGCAACGCCACAAGTCGGTACTATCGCTGTCAGATAGCTCACTATGGCCCCAAACAAATACTTCATCATGCTCGGCACTTCAATAAGATATTTAACTACGACTTGTGGCGCAAACTTTTTTATGTCAGTCTATTGATGTCGCGGATTCGCGATTGGTTGGGGCAGGGGACGGAAGTGGGTCGGTGAACCAGCGGGTCGAAACGATGGTCCGTCGATTCGCTTCTGTCCCTCCTGCTTGGGGAGATCATGGGGAATGACCAAAAAAACTTCAAGACAATATCGCCTTGGCCTTGATTTAGGATCAAATTCCTTAGGCTGGTTCGTCGTCGATCTCGAAAAGAAAGGCGATCGCCTCGAGCCGATCAAACTCGGCCCCGGCGGCGTTCGCATTTTCCCAGACGGCCGCAATCCACAGAGCAAGGCCTCCAACGCCGTCGATCGCCGGATGGCGCGGGGCGCGCGCAAGCGACGCGACCGCTTCGTTCAGCGCCGCACCGATCTGATGGCGGCTTTAGTTTTACATGGCCTGATGCCGGCCGACGCATCCGCGCGGAAGGCGCTGGAAGGGCTCGACCCCTATGCGCTGCGCAAAAGCGCGATCAAGGACGCCCTACTCGCGCACCATGTCGGCCGCGCGATCTTCCATCTCAACCAGCGCCGCGGATTTCAAAGCAACCGCAAGACCGACGGCAAGGAGAGCGAAGACGGCGCGATCAAGCAGGCCGCATCACGCCTGACCGAGGCGATGAAAGAGGAAGACGCGGCAACGCTCGGCGTCTTCCTCGCCGACAAGCATCTGTCCGCATCATACGGCGAACGACAGACGGCGATCCGCGCCGAACTCGTGAAGCTCGGCAAGGATCACCTCACCGGCAATGCGCGCAAGAAAATCTGGGCCAAGGTCCGCAAACGGCTCTATGGCGACGAGGTGCTGCCGCCGCAGCACGGCCCGGACGGCGTGCGCGCCCGCGCTGTTATCACCGGCGCGAAAGCAAGCTACGATTTTTACCCGACGCGCGACATGCTGAAGGACGAATTCGCCGCGATCTGGCAGACGCAGGCGGCGCATCATGCGGCGATGACGCCGGCGGCGCGTGATGAGATTCACCAGATCATCTTCTTCCAGCGCCCGCTGAAGCCCGCGATCGTCGGCAAATGCACGCTCGATCCATCCAGCACGACGATGGCGAAAGACCCGGAAGGCTATCGCGCGCCCTGGTCGCATCCGCTGGCGCAGCGCTTTCGGATTTTGCAGGAGGCGCGCAATCTCGAAATCCGCGAAACGGGAAAGGGCTCGCGTAAGCTGACGAAGGAGCAAAGCGATCTTGTCGTGACGGCGCTGCTCGGCAGCAGGGAGGTGTCGTTCGACAAGCTGCGCTCGATGTTCAAGCTGTCGCAGGAAGCCAAATTCAATCTGGAATCTGACCGCCGCGACAAACTTGACGGCGACCAGACGGCCGCGCGGCTCTCGGACAAGAAGGGATTCGCCAAGGTCTGGCGCGGTCTGGAACTGGAACGGCAGATCGCCATCGTCCAGAAGCTCGAAGAGACCGAGAACGAGGACGATCTGATCGCCTGGCTTGAGACCAACTGCGCGCTCGATGGCGCCGCCGCCGCGCGAGTGGCGAATACGACATTGCCGGACAGCCACTGCACGCTCGGCCTGCGCGCGATCAAGGCCATCCTGCCGATCATGCAGGACGAGTTCGACGACGACGGCACATCCGGCGCGGGCTATCACATCGCCGCAAAACGCGCAGGCTATCACCACTCGCGACTCGGCACCGGCGAACAGCTCGATGCCCTGCCTTACTACGGCAAATGGATGCAGGACGATGTCGTCGGCTCCGGCGACGCGCGCGACAAGAAGGAAAAGCAATACGGCCAGTTTCCGAACCCGACCGTGCATATCGGGCTCGGCCAGTTGCGCCGGCTGACCAACGAGCTGATCCGCAACTACGGGCCGCCCGCCGAAATTTCGATCGAGTTCACGCGCGCGCTGAAACTCTCGGAAAAACAGAAGACCGAAATCCAGCGTGAGCAGCGCAAGAACCAGGAGAAGAACAAGGTCCGCGCCGCGGAGTTGGCGAAATTTGGGCGTCCCGCCAATCCGCGCAACCTTCTGAAGATGCGGCTGTGGGAGGAACTCGCGCGCGATCCGCTGGATCGCAAATGCGTCTACACCGGCGAGCAGATCGGCATCGAGCGGCTGCTCTCCGACGAGGTCGACATCGATCATATCCTGCCGGTGGCGATGACGCTCGACGACAGCGCCGCCAACAAGATCATCTGCATGCGCTTCTCAAACCGGCACAAGCGCAAGATGACGCCGTTCGAGGCGTTCGGCTCCGGCCCGTCGTTGCAGGGCCATCGTTACAATTGGGACGACATCTCGGCGCGCGCCGCCGGCCTGCCGCGCAACAAACGCTGGCGTTTCGACGCTGATGCGCGCGAGGAATTTGACAAGCGCGGCGGCTTTCTGGCGCGGCAGCTCAACGAGACCGGCTGGCTGGCGCGGCTCGCCAAGCAATATCTCGGCGCAATCACAGACCCCAACCAGATCTGGGTCGTGCCCGGCCGCCTCACCAGCATGCTGCGCGGCAAATGGGGTTTGAACGGTTTGCTGCGGTCCGACAACATCATCGGCGTGACGGAAAAGTCGGAAGAGTTTCTGGCGGCCACTGATGACATGGAATTTTCCGGCGTCAAGAATCGCGCCGACCATCGCCATCATGCGATCGACGGGCTGGTCACGGCGCTGACTGATCGCTCACTGCTGTGGAAGATGGCCAATGCATATGATGAGGAGCGCGAGAAGTTCGTCATCGAGCCGCCGTGGGCAACGATGCGCGACGACCTCAAAGCCGCGCTCGACAAGATGGTGGTCTCGCACAAACCCGACCACGGCATCGAAGGTCAGTTGCATGAGGACAGCGCGTATGGATTCGTCGCGTCCCGCCCCGAAGGCAGCAAAGAGAAGCCGGAGGACGGCAACCTCGTCTATCGCAAGGCGATCGAAGGGCTCAACGAAAACGAGATCGATCGCATCCGCGATATCAAATTGCGCGAGGCCGTTCGTGCGCATGTCGATGCGGAAAAGAAGAAAGGCGTCGCGCTCGACGTCGCGCTGCGCCAACTGCAAAATCCAAGTGATGATCGTCCGCACATCAAGCATGGCCTGCGCCACGTCCGCATTCTGAAAAAGGAAAAGGCCGACTACCTCGTGCCGGTTGCGGATCGCCGCACCGGCCTGCCCTACAAGGCCTACAGTGCCGGCGAGAATTTCTGCATCGAGGTTTTCGAGACAGCCGAAGACAAATGGGGCGGCGAGGCGATCCGCCGCTTCGACGCCAACAGAAAGATAGCCGGTGCGAAGCTTCCGCACGCGCCGCGCTGGCGCACGACGCAGAACGGCGCGACGCTGGTGATGCGGATTCACAAAGGCGATTTGATCCGCCTCGACCATGACGGCCGGGAAAAGATCATGGTCGTGCATCGGCTCGACGCCGCCGCGGGCCGCTTCAAGCTTGCCGAGCACAACGAGACCGGCAATCTCGACAAGCGCCACGCCACCGACAACGACATCGATCCGTTCCGCTGGCTGATGGCGTCCTACGGAACGCTCAAAAAATTGAACTCCGTCCCGGTCCGCGTCGATGAACTCGGCCGGGTGTGGCGCATCCAGCCGTGTTAACGCTAAATTAACCTACGCATTGCGTTTGGTCCGGTTGCGGCCGCATAGTCGGGCGTCGCGGAAATTGCATCCGCCGGAGGCGCAGGGCGATGGTCGGCCGTGTGATCGAAATCGCAACCGACGGGCGGCATCTCGCCATCGATCGCGGCTTCATGACCGTCGCCGAGAAGGGCGCCGAACTCGGCCGCGTGCCGCTCGACGATCTCGCGGCCGTGGTCGCCAATGCCCATGGCCTCACCTATTCCAACAACCTGCTGGTCAATCTCGCCACGCGCGGCGTCCCCGTCATCCTGTGCGGCCCCAATCATCGTCCCGCCGCCGTGGTCTGGCCGGTGGACGGCCATCACGCGCAATCCGGCCGCATGGCGATCAGGCCGCCGCCTCCGCGCCTTTGAAGAAGCGGTTGTGGCAGCAGATCGTGCAGGCCAAGATCCTGGCGCAGGGCGCGACGCTGGCGGCGGTCGGCGCCGAACCCGGCGGCTTCCGTCTGCTGGCGCGCAAGGTCCGCGCCGGCGACCCGGACAATGTCGAGGCCGAGGCGGCGCGGCGCTATTGGCCGCTGCTATTGGGCCGCGAGTTTCGTCGCGATCAGGACGGCGGCGGCCTCAACGGCCTGCTGAACTACGGCTACGCGATCCTGCGCGCCGCAACCGCCCGCGCGGTGATGGCCGCCGGGCTGCATCCGAGCCTCGGCCTGATGCATTCCAACCGCGGCAACGCAATGGTGCTGGTCGACGACTTGATGGAGCCGTTCCGGCCGATCGTCGATCGCGAGGTGCATCGGCTGAAAAGCGACGGCGTGGCGGACGTCACGCCCGACGCCAAGGCCGCGCTGGCGCGCACCATGATCATCGATCTGCCGGCCGATGACGGCATCAGCCCGGTCATGACCTGCCTCGAACGGCTGGCAAGCTCGCTGGCCAAAGCCTATTCCGGCGACGCGGATCGCCTCGTGCTGCCGAAGCCCGGCCTGCCGCTGGGATTTTGATCCATGGCCGACGGCACTGGATCGCCGCCGGCGCTGTCAGGCTATCGCATCATGTGGCTCGTGGTTCTGTTCGATCTGCCTGTCGGCACCAAGAAGGAGCGCAAGGCCGCCTCCGGCTTTCGGCTGGCTCTGCTCGATCTCGGCTTCGAGATGACGCAGTTTTCGGTCTATCTTCGCTTCTGCGCGGGCAAGGAGCAGGCCGAGGCCTATGAGCGCAAGGTCGAGCGCGCGATGCCGCCGTCGGGGAAGGTGCACATCATCGCGATCACGGATAAGCAGTATGAAAACATCCGCACCTATCGCGGGCGAAAACGGGAACAGAGCCCGAAGAACCCGAATCAGTATGCGCTGTTCTGAGGATTTTGGCCGTGCTGCCCGTTTGCACGAACAAGAAAAAAGGCCCTGTTTCCAGGGCCTTAAGGTGGGTACGACTTTAGCGGACTGGTGATTGAGGGCCAACCGCAACGATGAAGAGGTCGCACTTCGCCAACACTTAACTTTAGCGGACTGGTGATTGAGGGCCAACCGCAACCACCGGGGATAACGTCACAACGTTTAGAATACTTTAGCGGACTGGTGATTGAGGGCCAACCGCAACGCTGAACTCGTCGCGCGCAAATTCTTTGTCACTTTAGCGGACTGGTGATTGAGGGCCAACCGCAACGGCACTGGCAGCATTGTATGGCTGCCCCGTACTTTAGCGGACTGGTGATTGAGGGCCAACCGCAACATAAATCTGTCGCGCACGAAACCGAGGCGAACTTTAGCGGACTGGTGATTGAGGGCCAACCGCAACAAGCAAGCCTATCTCGGCTCGATCTTGCTCACTTTAGCGGACTGGTGATTGAGGGCCAACCGCAACCTGTTCTTTCGCAATGCTGTCCGTGATGTCACTTTAGCGGACTGGTGATTGAGGGCCAACCGCAACCGTGTCGCCAGCCGCCATTAAAGCGCCAATACTTTAGCGGACTGGTGATTGAGGGCCAACCGCAACTAAAAGCCGGTATTGACCGCGCTGCCGAAAACTTTAGCGGACTGGTGATTGAGGGCCAACCGCAACCAGGCGCGGATATTCGATCGCGAATGGAAGACTTTAGCGGACTGGTGATTGAGGGCCAACCGCAACAACGCCGCGCTGTTCGCCGTCGCGATCGGCACTTTAGCGGACTGGTGATTGAGGGCCAACCGCAACGAGATCAAATATCAGGCGCTGCGGCGGCCGACTTTAGCGGAACTGGTGATTGAGGGCCAACCGCAACCGTGCCGTCCTCGCCCTCGATTTTTCCGGCACTTTAGCGGACTGGTGATTGAGGGCCAACCGCAACAAGTCGCGTTTTTTCTGGCTGTTCATCGTGACTTTAGCGGACTGGTGATTGAGGGCCAACCGCAACCATCATGCCGCGCTCCTTTGCGCCGGCGCGACTTTAGCGGACTGGTGATTGAGGGCCAACCGCAACAGCATACAACATTGTCCACCACAATCCCCGACTTTAGCGGACTGGTGATTGAGGGCCAACCGCAACTATATCAAACATTGGCTTTCTCCTTAGAAAACTTTAGCGGACTGGTGATTGAGGGCCAACCGCAACAGTCCGCTCCGAAGGTAACTCGATCTGTCGACTTTAGCGGACTGGTGATTGAGGGCCAACCGCAACCGAGATCAAATATCAGGCGCTGCGGCGGCAACTTTAGCGGACTGGTGATTGAGGGCCAACCGCAACGATCTTGGCCTTGTCGAACACCGCCTTGCCACTTTAGCGGACTGGTGATTGAGGGCCAACCGCAACCATTGAAGGGGAGGGGGCATCGAAAGTCTGACTTTAGCGGACTGGTGATTGAGGGCCAACCGCAACTCACCTGATTGACGAGCGCCTCTCCGCAGGACTTTAGCGGACTGGTGATTGAGGGCCAACCGCAACCACACAGGCCGACATGACGTCGGTGACGACACTTTAGCGGACTGGTGATTGAGGGCCAACCGCAACGGGCGAAGTCCCGCACTCATTTTTGAAAGACTTTAGCGGACTGGTGATTGAGGGCCAACCGCAACGTCGAACACGAGCACACCGCCGCCCTGCTCACTTTAGCGGACTGGTGATTGAGGGCCAACCGCAACAAACCAGGCGATGTCGTGCAGTTCGTCGAAACTTTAGCGGACTGGTGATTGAGGGCCAACCGCAACCGGTGCGAAGAGACGATGATCCGCCGGGATACTTTAGCGGACTGGTGATTGAGGGCCAACCGCAACCATCATGCCGCGCTCCTTTGCGCCGGCGCGACTTTAGCGGACTGGTGATTGAGGGCCAACCGCAACGCGAGCGCCCGCAACATCTATGTCAGTCAGCTTTAGCGGACTGGTGATTGAGGGCCAACCGCAACGGAAGCGCGTGGGTCTACGGAAGCGCGTGGACTTTAGCGGACTGGTGATTGAGGGCCAACCGCAACCGCCCTTCACGCTGATAAAGTAGCGCGCCGACTTTAGCGGACTGGTGATTGAGGGCCAACCGCAACCCTGTCCGGCCACGATGCGTTCGACCAGCAACTTTAGCGGACTGGTGATTGAGGGCCAACCGCAACTTCGCAACGATCGCGTGAACCATTGCATTGACTTTAGCGGACTGGCGATTGAGGGCCAACCGCAACGCTGCTGGCCGGCGGCGAATATGTGATGCCGACTTTAGCGGACTGGTGATTGAGGGCCAACCGCAACAGCGACGCGCCTTGCGCTGCGTCGGTCGTAACTTTAGCAGACTGGTGATTAAGGGCCAACCGCAACCGCCGTGTCACGTCGCCCCCTCAGGGACACGACTTTTCTCGCTCGCGAGATAAGACGCGCGGCTCAGCCCCGGCCATCTTGCGTATCCCGTCAGAATGTCCTGCCACTACCCGAGAGACGAAGGGGCGGGCGCCCCCCTTCGTCTCTTGTTGAATCACGCCATGCGGTGCAGCGCGCACAGCTTGTTGCCGTCGGCGTCGCGCAAATAGGCCAGATACATCTTGCCGACCGGGCCCTCGCGCACGCCCGGCGGATCCTCGCAGGTGGTCCCGCCTGCGGCGATGCCGGCGGCGTGCCAGGCATCGGCTTCTTCCTGAGAATTCGCGAGAAACCCGACCGTGCCGCCATTGGCCGGGGTCGCCGCCTTGCCGTCGATCGGCAGAGACACGGAAAAGGTCCCGGTCTTGGTGCGATAGAAAATGCGGTGGCGATCGACCATGGCTGGCTTGACGCCGAGCGTGCCCAGCAGCACGTCGTAAAACGCCTTGGCCTTGTCGAGGTCGTTGGTGCCGATCATGATATGCGAGAACATCCGTGCGCTTCCTCCGTGATTGATGGGCGGCGTTCCACCGTTCCATCCAATGCATCCGTTCACCACCCCGATTTTGGGCTGCCAACCAATTCTAGGCTGGAACAAATCATCGGCATAGCCCGTTCGGAAGCATTCTTCCGCAACGCTGATCGATCGAGACCCAAATGATGAAACCTCATGTCATTTGCCACATGCTCACCAGCATCGATGGCCGTATCCTCAGCAGCCGCTGGTCGCCGAGGAGCACGGCGCCGAGCGATCTGTTTGAAAGACTGCACGATCAACTCGGCTGCGACGCATGGATCGTCGGGCGCGTCACGGGACAGGAATTCGCCAAAGGCAAAAGCTATCCCGCGACCAAGCCGCAACCCGTCCCGCGCGAGAACCACTTCGTGGCTCGTGACGCCGACAGCTACGGAATCGTGCTCGATGCCGAGGGCAAGATCGTCTGGGGCCGCAAGGATATTGGCGGCGATCCGATCGTCGTCGCGCTGACGCAAAAGGCGTCAGACGCGCATCTCGCCGGCCTGCGCAGCGACGGCGTGTCTTATATGTTTGCGGGCGAAAACGAACTCGATCTCGCGCAAATTCTCGACACGCTGCAGCGCGAACTGGGCGTCGAGCGTGTGTTGCTCGAAGGGGGCGGAGTCGCGAATGGCGAGTTCCTGCGCGCGGGCCTCGTCGACGAGCTGAGCATCGTGGTCTGTCCGGCGATCGACGGCTGGCAAGGCGCGCCCAGCGTGTTTGATTCACGCGATGACGGCGAGCGGATCGCGCCGCCGCTTCAATCGGTGCAGCTCGACAGCACGCAGACGCTGGACGGCGGGGCGGTCTGGCTGCGTTACAAAGTCAAGAATACCTGAATTCGGCCTGGCGCAACCCGTCCGGCCCATTGGTGCGAGCCCATTCAAAGGCCGGGAAAATCCTGGCCTTGTTTCGTTCACGGAGAACGAACAGAGGGCAACAATCGTCGTTCAGCGAGATATTAAGCAACGCCTAACAACCGGTCGCCACCACAGTGATCTTGTCGCTCATGGCAGCGGCGCATCATCGTCGGTGCCGGGCGATTCCTCCGGAGAGCAAATGTCGCCGCCACCCAATTCATCTTCCGGCGGCGGATGCTTCACCTGTTTCGCCGGCGCTTGAGCCGGCGTATCGTCGTCGTGCGCGTTGATGACCGGGCGCTTCGCCATGCTGCTTTCCCTGGTTGGCTTGCCGGGCAAGCATCGGCCTATGCGGGCGGCCGCGCAAGCCTCCGTCCTTCTGCCGTGAGATACGGATCGAACAGAGCCGCGATCTGCTGCGCGCCCCAATCCAGATGTTTCGGGGTGATCTTGCCGACGCCCTTGGTCGATCGCAAGAAGTCGATCCAGTAGGTCGCGATGATCCAGGCATTGACGACGAGTCTGTCGGCATCGTCGGCCGTCGCTGTCGTGAGCCCGGCCGCAGCAAACGCGTCGATCGCGGCACGGGTCTGGGCCTGCCCGTCGGCGCTGAGCTTCTGCAGGCGCGGGCGCAGACCGGGCGCAAGCCGCTGAAGGCTGGCCCCGTCGCGATAAAAAAAACGCCACGCCCACATCAGCCGGAACCAGGAGTCGATATAGCCGCGAAAGAAATCAGCCTTCGCGAGCGTTTCGCCCTGCCCGGCCGTCTCGCGCAAGTCGGCCTCGAACTGCCCGAACAGGGCTTCGAGAATCATCTCCTTGCGCTGGAAATGATAATACAGATTGCCTTCATTGATGCCGACCGCCGCCGCGATCTCGGCCGTCGTCACGGCGTCCGGTCCACGTTCATTGAACAGATCGCGGCACGAGCCGAGTATCCTCTCTTTGGTGCTCTGTTTCTTTTTTGTTTCAGCCATCCTGATCCTGCTTCGTCCCGCACGCTTGACCATCTAAGGTAAACACCTTAAATATCATTCATCGGCTGCCAAAGCGAGCCTGTCAGGCGCGAGGATCGATATGATGGACGGATCATCAACCACAACGGCTCCGCGGCCACCGGACTCCTCCACGCATCTTGATGTGTTGATCGTCGGCGCGGGCATCTCCGGCATCGCCGCGGCCTATCATCTGCAGCGGGATTGTCCGAACAGGCGCTTTGCGATTCTCGAAGCACGAGATGCACTCGGCGGCACCTGGGACTTCTTCAAATATCCCGGCCTGCGTTCGGATTCCGATCTCTATACGTTCGGCTTCAGCTTCAAACCGTGGACCAGCGACAAGGCGATCGCCGATGCCGCGACGATCCTCGCTTATCTGAAAGAGACTGCCGCCGAATTCGGCATCGCCGACAAGATTCGTTATCGCCAGCGCGTCGTCGATGCGGCATGGAGTTCGCAGGATGCGCTCTGGACCGTCACCGTCGATGTCGGCGCGGATCGCGCGCCGGTCCACTACACCTGCAATTATCTTTACATGTGCAGCGGCTATTACAGCTACACCAAAGGCCACATGCCGCATTTCGATGGCATCGACGACTATCAGGGGCGGATCGCGCATCCGCAGGATTGGCCGGACGACCTCGATTACACCGATCGCAAGATCGTCGTGATCGGCAGCGGCGCCACGGCCGTGACCCTGGTGCCTGAGTTGGCCAAGACGGCGCGCCATGTCACCATGCTGCAACGCTCGCCGACCTACATCGTCGCGCGTCCGTCGCAGGACGCGATCGCCACATGGCTGCGCAAACGCCTGCCCGCAGGCCTGGCGCACTCACTGACACGCTGGAAAAACCTGCTGCTCGGCATGGCCTTCTACAAATATGCGCGCAGCTATCCGGACAAGATGACGGCGCTGATCCGCAAGGGCACGGAGCACCAGCTTGGCAGCGATTTCGATGTCGAAACGCATTTCAAGCCCACCTACAAGCCGTGGGACCAGCGGCTGTGTCTCGTACCCGACGGCGACCTCTTCAAGGCGTTGCGCAAGGGCCGCGCGTCGATCGCGACCGATCGCATCGTGCGCTTTACGGAACGAGGACTTGAACTGGCCTCCGGCGCACACCTGGATGCCGACATCGTCGTCACGGCGACGGGGCTCGAACTGGTGATGTTGTCCGGCATTCCCGTGAACGTGGACGGCACGCGCGTCGATGTCGCCAAGCAGTTGATCTACAAGGGCATGATGCTCTCGGGAATTCCGAATTTCGCATTCGCGCTGGGTTACACGAATGCGTCATGGACGCTGAAATGCGAACTGACCGCAAAGTTCGTTTGCCGCCTGCTGAACCGGATGCAGCAGCGTGGCGAGGCCTATTGTTTTCCCGAACGTCGCGCGACGGACGAAGCCGAGCCAGCGCTCGATTTTACATCGGGCTATGTGCAGCGCGCCGTCGACATCCTGCCGAAACAGGGAACGAAAGCGCCGTGGAAGCTGCACCAGAACTATGCGATCGATCTGTTCAATTTCACGTTCGGAAAGCTCGATGACGGCGCGATGCGGTTCGTCAAGCGCGGTGCGGCGCGGAAGGCCGCATGATGGCGGCGGACTTCAAAGGCCAGACCGCCGTCATCACGGGCGCCGCCAGCGGCATCGGGCGCGCCATCGCGATCTCGTTGGCCCAGCGCGGCTGCAATCTCGCCCTCGTCGATCGCGATGATGCCGGCCTGGCCGACACAGCCGGATTGCTCTCGCAATATGGTGTGCGGTCGTCGCTGCATCCAGCCGATATCGGCGACGCGCAGGTGATCGCGGCGCTGCCCGATGCCGTGATGGCGCGGCACGGCCGCGTCGATCTGCTCGTCAACAACGCCGGCGTCGCGCTCGGCGGGAGTTTCGAGGACATCACGCCCGAAAACTTCGAGTGGCTGTTCAACATCAATTTCTGGGGCCTGGTGCGGATGACGCGCGCATTCCTGCCGGTGCTGCGACAGGCGCCGGAGGCGCGGATCGTCAACCTGTCCAGCATCTTCGGGATCATCGCCCCGCCGGAGCAGTCGGCCTATGCCGCGAGCAAATTCGCCGTGCGCGGATTCAGCCAGTCGCTGCGGCATGAATTGCTGGGCTCGAATGTCAGCGTGACGGTCGTGCATCCCGGCGGCATCGCGACGTCGATTGCCAACAATGCGCGGGTGCCGGCGCATCGCTCAGCCGACGACATCGAGAAAGCCCGCGCCGAGACCAAACGGTTTCTCAAGATGCCGCCGGCACAGGCTGGCGAGATCATCGTCAAGGCCGCGCTGGCGCGCAAAGGCCGCGTGCTCGTGGGCTCGGACGCGAAATTCGCCGCCTTCTTCGAGCGGCTGTTCCCGGTCGACTACTGGACCAGATTGCAGCGGCGCAGGCGCCGAAGCGACCCGATTTCGGGTTCCAGCTTGCCCAAGGCGGCAAAATCGGACAGATTTTAGGGCCGCATGAAGCGAGCCCGGAGCCGCATTGCAGATCGCAACCCCCGCATCGGCATCGTTTCCAAGACGTCCGGTCCAGGTGGCCGCGCCGCCGCTCACCCATCACGAGATCATCGGCCTGATCGCGCCGTTCACGCGCCGCGGCCGTCACGCGGATCTGGCCGCCAGCGATCGCGCCGGACGCCGGCTCGCGTTCAAACCGATCGATCATGACACTGGATCATCCGCGCTGGACGACCTGCGCGAGACGCTGCAACTCGATAACCCACGCGCCGATCTCTATCGCCTGACCCGCATACTGACTCATAACAACGGATTGACCGCGACGCTGACCATCGACGGCAGCGAACCGGCCGCGTTGCTTGACGCGATCGAGACTGTGCCGCCTCAGGGGCAATTCGCATGGGTCGCAGGTCACGTCATTGCGCAGAGCCACCGCCTGGAAACGACTCATGGCAAGACACCGGCGCTGCGGATGGTTCTGGTATCGGCGGAGACCCGCTTCGATGGCCTCACGCTGGCCCTGAAAGCGGAGACCGGCAAGGGCTACCCTGCCGAGATCACGTTGCAACCGCAACCGGACGGATCGCTTGATTTGCCCGATGACGTTCTCGCTGTGCTCGGCTGGGATTGGGCCGTTCTGCGTCCGCGCGGCAGCGGGTTGACCGCCTCGCTCAAAGTCCGCGGCCGCGAACCGAAACGCAGCCGCGCGCTCGAGCGCAAGCTGGAACGGACCGTCGCCCATCTTGCAAAAACGTTGGCCGAACCGCCGCGCCGGTTTCACGATCATCAGACCATGGCTCGCTGGGGAGTCGTTTTCCGTCGCTCGATCCCGCTGTTGTTCTGCATCGGATTGATTGCGGGCACGATCGGGCTGACGTTCTTGAAAATCCCGACCGATTCGATGGTGCAGATGCTGGTTTTCAACCTGCCGCCGTTGCTGTTGATGATCCTGTTCGGGATGCGCGAGGTCCCGCGGCTGGAGATTCCGCCGTTACCGCGCGCGTCGACCGCGCCCGCATGGTCATCGGCCGTCAAGAGCGTTTAGGCCGATGGCCGGCAATCCGATGAACATCCCGCCGGTTTCGATCGCCGCCGCCAAGGCCGCGCTGATCGAGCAATATGCCGATCCGGTGCTGCGCCGCCGCGCCTCGATGCTGTGGGGCACGCGCGGCGTCGGCAAATCCTCCATCGTCCGGCAGGTCGCCGAGCACTTCGGCATTCCTTTGGTCGATTTGCGCCTCACAACGATCGAGCCGGTCGATATTCGCGGCGCGATCTATGCCGACGACGCGCTGGCGCGAACGGTGTGGTTTCCGCCGGAGTTTCTGCCGACGCCCGACCAGCCCGACGGCATCCTGTTTCTCGACGAACTCACCGCCGCCGATCAGCGACTGCAGATCTCGGCCTATTCGCTGATTCTCGATCGGCGCGTCGGCAATTACCGTCTGCCGGACGGCTGGCAGATCATTGCAGCAGGCAATGCCAGCTTCCACGGCGCGGTCAGCCACGACATGGGCACGGCGCTCGCCGACCGCATGTTTCACTTCAACGTGCAGACGGTGATCGACGCGTTTCTCGATCATGCCACCGCGATGAACTTCGCGCCCGAAATCATGGCCTATCTGAAAATCCGTCCCGACAGGCTCGACGACACCCAGGCGCAAGTGAGCGCCGATCACCTGATCGGCGCCAGTCCGCGCGGCTGGGAGGATATTTCCAACGTGCTGAAATCCGGCGTGTCGGGCGCCGCCAAGCGGTTGTTCGTGCAGGGCCGTATCGGCGCTGCGAATGCGGCCGAATTCTTCGGCGTGCTGCGCGAGATCCAGTCGGGCACCGACGTCGTGCGGCTGATCGCGGCGCGGCGCGGCGCCGAGACGACCGAGTTGTTGCCGAAAACGCTCGATGCGCTTTACGGCATGATCTACGGCCTGTTGGCGGCCTGCACAGACGAACGCATCGTGGCGCGGGCGCTCGACATCGTCGAACAATTGCCGGATATCAAAAGTCCTGTGCCGCTGCCGATCCGCGAAGCACAGACGCTGACGATGGAGTTGCTGATGCAGCGGGCGCTGGCGAACGGGCTTGAAGCGGCAATCCTCGATAGCTCGTCCTATCAGCGCTATGCCGACGGCCGCAGCCGAACGAGCGAGGCATGACCGACGCAGCGGCGCTTTACGGGCATCGCGGCACCAGCGCCATTCAGCGGATGGTCGAATTCGCACCTTCGACAGGCGGTCTCGCGCTGTGGGTCGGGCACCGGGATGTACCGGCAGGTCACGATGCGCCCGCCATCATGACCGACGGTCATGCGGTATTCTATGGCCAAACATTCGCGGCGCTGCCGCTCGCCGAGCGCACGGGACTGGTCGCGCATGAGGTGCTGCACATCGCCTTGCGGCATCCGCAGCGTTATCTCGACCTCCAACGCGTGCTCGGCGATGTCGATCTGCACCTGTTCAACATCTGCGCCGATGCGATCGTCAACAGCACGCTGTCGCATCTGACCTGGTTGCGGCTTCCCGCAACGGCTGTGTTTCTCGATCAGCTTCTGGCGCACGCGCTGAGCGTGAAACAGGACGTCGAGTCCGCACTGCTCGTCTGGGATGTCGAGCGGCTCTATCGCGCCATCGACGATCGCAGGATCCGACCGCAAGGCAGCCGAGATCGCAGCGAGCGCAGTGGTTCGTCCGCTGGACCAAGTGAATCATGCGTCGATGGCCCCCGCGCCGCCAGCGCCCGCGCCCTTGCCGCAAAGACGGAGATCGATCTGATGCCGACCGACGCTTCGCAAGACGCGCCGGAAGCCGAGGCGGAGCAGACGCGAGACTGGAGCGAACGCATTCTGCGCGGTCATGCCAATGACGGCGCGTTTTCCATGTTGCGCGCCTTGATCGCCGATCTGCCGCGCAGCCGCACGCCGTGGCAGCAGATATTGCGCACGCGACTGGCGCGTGGCCTGTCGCGCAAGGCCACGTTGTCGTGGTCGCGGCCGACGCGCTCCTACATCGCCAATCAGGGCCGCGGCGGGCCGAACCGGCGCTTGCCGTTCGAGCCCGGCTTTGCTGCAAACAAGACGGCGCCTCGGCTGGCCGTGATCATCGATGTCTCGGGTTCGATCGATGACGGGCTGATGGCACGGTTCGCAAGCGAGATCGCGGCCATCAGCCGACGACAGGAAGCCGATCTGGTGCTGATCGTCGGCGACGACCGGGTCCAACGCGTCGATCGCTTCGAGCCGGGGCGTTTCAAGCTTGACGGCATCCCTTTCGACGGTGGCGGCGGCACGGACTTCTCGCCATTGCTGGCGGAAGCCGATCGCCATCAGCCGGACATCGCCGTCGTCTTGACCGATCTCGAAGGACCGACACGCTACAGGCCGCATTGCCCGGTGATCTGGGCCGTCCCGGACTCGCACGCCGACGCCTTGCCGCCATTCGGCCGGTTGCTGGTGTTGAGCTAGCGCAAGTGCGTGATCGCACATGGTAAATATGAATATGCGCAGACTCATAGAAAAAATGGGCCGACTTTATTCGTGCGGGTTGCACCTCTCTTCATAGTAAATGCGGAAATCAGACTTCACCTGTTGTGCGTGTGCTAATTTAGGTCAAATGCGTGACATCGGGTGTCACCATGTGGTCTCGCACAAGAGTTGGTGATGGACGGCACAGCCAAGCATCGGACCGTTGCGGACGTTGATGGTCAACGGATCAACATCCTCGACCTCGAACACTTGCTGTCCGCCATCTTTTCTCGCCTGAGAACCGGCGCCGGCTTCACCCTCGCGACGGTTAACCTCGATCATCTCGTCAAGCTGCGGAGAGATCCGGTCTTCCGCGCGGCCTACAGGCGCATCACATTCCTGACCGCGGACGGCGTTCCGGTCGTCTATCTCGGTCGTCGGACAGCGCAGGATCTGAAGCGGGTCACGGGCGCCGATATGGTCAAACCGGTCTGTGACGCAGCGGCGCGCGCCAAGGTCGGGATCTATCTGTTCGGCTCGACAACGCATTCGCTTCAAACCGCCGCGAAAGAGCTTCAACACGCCTACCCGCAGTTGATCGTCAGCGGCTATGAAGCGCCTCCGGACAATTTCGACTATGCTTCCGATGCGGCCGTCGAATGCGGGAAACGTATTGCCGCGTCAGGCGCGCAATTGTGCTTCGTCTGTCTGGGTGCGCCGAAGCAGGAACTGTTCTCGGACCGGATGTCGTCAAGGCACCCGCAGATCGGCTTCCTCTGCGTGGGCGCGGCGCTCGATTTCATCGCCAACACGCAAAGCCGGGCCCCGGCCTTCATGCAGAATCATGGCCTCGAATGGTTCTGGCGATTCTTGTCCAACCCGCGCCGCTTTTTCCGGCGCTATGCGGAATGCGCCATTCTATTTACCTGGATGCTTGTCGCGGGGCCGCTGGCGAAGCGAACGGCGTCCAGCGAAAAGAAGTAAGCCTCTATCCGCCGCAATCGACCCGCCCCACATCTCCAGCAATCGTTTCGTACAGGCACCGGACGCGGGAATGCAGGTGCGGTGGTACGATACGCCGCGATCGCCGAAGCCGCAATTCCGGTCGTGACGCCCTCCTGATCGATTGACACCGGGACCCGCGGGCAAACATGCGATGAAATCATCTATTAACCAACTTCCCTTACGTTCCGTTAGCGGCTGAGCAACCTCACAATCATCTGCCATGTGATGATCTCGGCGATCGCGTCCTGGACGCCAACGGCGCCATCACCTTGATGGTTGCCGCCATGATGGGCTGGTCGGATCAAACGGCAGGATGAGGTATGTTGACCCAGTCGATATCGGCAACGTCGGACGCGACCGGGCGCAACCGCAGCCTGCAAGATAATCCACGAGACAATCCTTGGCAGTCGGCGACGCAGGCGCTCGGCCCGCGCGTGCGGCGCTACTGGTGGCTGATCGTTGTGGTCTCGCTTGGCATGACCGCGGCGGGAATGCTCGCGCGCGTTTTGTTTGCGCCCGCCTATAAAGCGACGGTTCAGGTCCTGATCGATCCGCGCGGCCTGCGGATTTTCGCGAATGATTTCTCCCCCGGCCAGCTCGACGCCAACGCGGCGATCAACTATGTCGAGAGCCAGATGGGCGTCATCAAATCGGAGCGGGTTCTGCTGAGCGTGTTGCGGGACATCTCGCCGGACAATGCCCCAGCCTCTGATCAACGTGAAGAAAACCGTGCGCTGGTCGGTCTCCAGCGCGCGATCAGCGTGCAGCGCGTCGAGCGCAGCTTCATTGTCGATGTCACGGTCGCGGATGCGTCGCCCGAGCGCGCGGCGCGCGTGGCCAACGCTGTCGTCAAAGCCTATATCGACGAGGATATGATCGACCGCACCGCGGCCGGCAAGCGACTGACGGGAGAATTAAGCGGTCGACTGGAAAGTCTGCGGCAGAATTTGCAGAACGCTGAAAACAAGGCCGAAGCGTTCCGGGTCAAAAACGGACTGGTCGGCGTGCGCGACAAACTCGTTGTCGAGCAGAGGCTGACTGAAGCGACCACCGCGCTGACGCTTGCGGAAAGCCGCGAGGCGCAGGCGCGCGGTCGGGCCGCTCAGTTGGGCACCGTTCCCAGTCCCGTCAGCACGATCGGCGCGCTCGGGACGGATCCTGAATCGCGCAAACTCGGGCTCTTGCTCGACTCGCAAAGTGCGGCGCGCAACGATCTCGAACAACTCACCGGCACGCTCGGCGAACAGCACCCGTCGATCGTCAATGCACGGGCCCGACTGCGCGATATCGACCGGAATATCGGCCTCGCCATTGTCGGAATGCGCAACGCAGCGAAATCGCAGCTCGAACAGAGCCAGACGGAATCCTCCATACTGGCCAAGAAAGTCGCGGCGCTGTCGACGGAATTGTCGCAAGCGCGTCAGGCCGAAGTCGGCCTGCGAACGCTCCAAAGCGACGTCGATCAGAACAGGAAAATTCTCGAATCTTTCGAGACGCGCTCGCGCGAGGCCAGCGAGTTCGGCCAGATCGACAGCAACAATCTTCGTATCGTGTCGGAAGCACGGGCGCCGACCCAGCGCAGTCTGTTGATGGGAATGCTGTTGTGGGGCGGCACCGGCGGGCTGGGTGGGTTGGCGCTCAGCCTTGGTTTCATCACGCTTGGCGGATTCTTCGAGCGGACGCCACGAGCGATGACTTTGGCTTCGCCGCAAATGAGCACGGTCGGCGAAGGCGCTGCCAACGACCTCGGCAGCCCCGCGCCATCGAACGGAACATCATCTGCCGGCTCGGACGCGGACTTCCTGCTGCGGATCAAGCAGCTCTTCAATGACTGTCTCATCGCGCAAAAACCAAGGCGCGACGACCAGCCGATCTCGATCCTGATCACGTCAGCCGCACGGAATGACGACACCACGTTCGTGGCTCTCAATCTGGCGCGTGTCGCAGTGACAGCCGGACTCCGCACGATCCTGATTGATGCCAATCCGTCGCGGCCGTCTCTGGCCGCGCTCGTGCCACACGCCAAGCCGGCCAACCTGATCAAGCTGACGGACAGCGTCAAACCCGTCTATCAGATCGACGGCAAGTCCAAGCCCCTGAGTGTCGTCCCGATCCTGAGCAACGAACAGGACATCTGCCTGCACCTGGCGCTCGACGGCAATACGTCGCGCAAGTTGCTTGTCCTGACGGACTTTGAATTCGCCGTGACGATCGGTCCCCTTGCCGACGATACAGGCCGCCCCGGCCGCGGCGCCGATCACGTCGTCTTGGTCGGGGACAGACAAGTATCCGATAGTTCGGATCGCGGCGTGAACTGGATCATCGCGCCGGCCGACAAGGTTTTCGCACCGGCCAAGGACACAATCTGGAGCAGGCGAAGCGCTCTGTCATCGAGGTAGGACGCGACGTGGTCGTCCGCGCCGTTAAGGTTTTCCGGTCATGGTATTTTCAACTGACGGCAGCGCGATTGCTCCGTGCTGCGATAGGTTTGTTATCATTTCCTTAAGATTGTTTCTGTCTTAACCAATCGAACTTTAGCTTCCGGGCGGTGCGATTAAATCGATTCTCGCCCAACGGTGCTATCTTTGCCACCGGCCGGTTGCCGCGAGGAATTTTAGCTTTGCAGGTCCGTGTTCTCGGATGGATTGGCTGGGCAGGCGCCGACACCGTCGGCCGCCTCGCGCTATTGACGCTCAGCACCGCCATTTGCTCCCGGCTGCTGACGCCGAGAGATTTCGGCATCACGGCTCTTGTCCTTACCGTCGTGACGGTCGCGTCCGTTCTGGCCGGCTCTCCGTTCGAGGAAGCGCTGGCGCAGCGCCGCGTGCTCCGAAAACAGCATCTCCGCGCGGCCTTGACGGCGAGCTGGCTCATTTCAGCGATACTGCTCGGCCTGTCGATTCCGTTGGGATGGGTGCTTGCCGATCTCTATCAAGAATCCGAGATCGCCATCCTGTTGCCGATCGCAATGGTCTCGATCTTTTTCTCCGGGCATTCGGATGTGGCGACGGGGCTGGCGCGTCGGCTGCATCGCTTCAACGAGGTGGCGCGCGCGACCCTGATCGGCAATGTCATCGGGATTACGCTGTCCATTCTAATGGCGCTGACCGGCTTCGGACTATGGGCGCTGATTGCGCAGCGCGTGCTCGTCGTCATCGTGCGCGCGATCGCGCTGCAATGGTTGATCGGCTTTCTGATTTTGCCGGGCCTGTCGATGACGCATCTGCGCGGCATGCGACGCTACGCGATGGTGTCCCTCGGCGATCGCCTGCTCGACAACATGACGTTTCTCGCCTTCAACAATCTCGTCGGCGCGTTCTTCGGCCTGACGGTTCTCGGCTACGTCAATGTCGCCATGCGTCTCGTCGAACCGATTCGCGGCGCGATCGGCGGCACGGGCCACAATCTCGCATTCTCCTGGTTCGTGGCCGTTCAGGATGACCGCGCCAAATTGCGGCTGCGGGCATCGCAACTGGTCTTGCGGTCGTCCTTCGTCATTACGCCGATTTTCATGGGGCTCGCTGCGGTCATGCCGACCTTGTTGCCTCTGGTGTCGGGGCCAAATTGGGACGCCTCGATCCAGATCGCGATCTGTCTTGCCATCGGCAGCGCGATCGTCATTCCTGCCCGGCTGATCTACTCGGCTTTTTCCGCGAAGGCTCATCCGGAGCTGAGCCTGGCCGGCAATCTGGCCGGCTTTCTCGGCACGATGCTTATTCTGCTGACGACCTCGAGCTTGGGTCCCATCAGCGTTGGCATGTCGAGGATCGCGGGCGACGTTTTGCAAACCGTCATCGCGATCGGCACGTCGCCGCGCTATTTGGACTGGTCGCGCTTCAATCGCTTTCGCGCGCTCGCGCCGGCCTGGATCTTGTCCGGCGTCATGGGCCTTCTCGTCGCGGGTCTTGGCGCCGTCCTGCCAGCCATGAATCGGTCGTCCACGCTGGCCATTCTGGTCGTCGCCGGCGTCGCGATCTACGCCATCCTCCTGTCGCTGTTCGCTCGAACCGTCGTGACCGATATCTGGAACGTGCTGGCCAATCGCTCGCCCTCACGCACTATCGCCGATGAGCGAGCGGGCCATGCCACCGACGCGTCGATCCTGGTCACGGGATCGGACGGGTTCGTCGGCTCCCGGCTTCTCGGACCGCTGGCCGAGCAGGTCGGCTCCGTGCGTGCGGGCACACGACGAAGCGGCCGCACGATTGCAAACGCTTCGATCTTTCGCGTTGCCTGCGATCTGGATGACCCGAAGCAAATCCAGAGCGCCGTGGCCGGCGCCGAGCTCGTCATTCACGCCGCCTATGGTTCGTTCGCGGCGATGGTCGAGCAATGTCGCGCGCTCTTGCAGGCAATGTCCGACGCCGATGCCCGCAACCTGATCTATTTCAGCTCGATCGCTGTTTACGGCAACCGGCAAGGCACCATTTCCGAAGACGCTTCCGTCGCCGAGCATTCCGATGCCTATGGCAACGCCAAAGCACGCTGCGAGCAACTCGTGCGCCAGTGGGTCGGCGACGATCCGTCACGCCGACGCGCCGTCATTCTCAGGCCGGGAATCGTCTACGGGACCAACAGCCTATTGTGGGTCGACAAGATGATCGACCGCATCAAATGCGGCGCATGGGGCACGCTGGCCTCGCAAGGCGACGGCGTCGCGGCGCTGGTGCATGTCGACGATGTCGTCGATATCGCCGTTGCGGCCTGCGCCCGCCTCAATCACTCGCCCGAAACCCTGCCGCCGCTGACGGTCGTCAATGTGATCGGGCCGGATACGCCATCCTGGAACGACTATTTCAATGCGCTGGCGCGCGCGGCCGGGCAAAAGCCGCTCAACGAAATACCGGCGCATGTTTTGTCGATGCGCCGATCGCTGTCGGTCGCCGCGAAAGTCTGGCGCCGGCTTGGCTTTCCGGGCGGCCGGCGCGCGGCGATGGCGCCGACCTCGGGCGAACTCGCGCTATTCTCGCGGAAAGCGGTTTATGTCGGCACCAATGCGCATGCTCTGTTCGGCACGCAGCCGCGTATCGGACTAAATGAAGGATTGCAGCGAACGCTGCCGGGCGGCTGAGGAACGATCGCTTCAGGACACCAGTCCGGTCCCGTAAAGCGCGGGACGAAACCTCGGCATCCACAATATCTTTCCAAGACCGGCGCAGCACATCACCGACGCCTTTGCGTAGCGCGCGCCGCCGACCGGATAGAGCGCCAGCATCGCCAGAGCACCGAGACCAAACTGAACGAGTCCAATGGCCATCCAGCCCATGATCGCGGGCCAGCGCACCGGCCGCAACATGCCGATCACGAACACACGAATCTGGCCGCTGAGAAATTTCCGTTTACGAATATAGGTCCAGTTCAATCGGCTCTCAGGCACCCACTCGGAGACGCGCGCCTTCGGCGCCCAGGCGAAACGGCGACCGGTCATTGTCAGGCGCTTCAGCAACAGGCTGTCTTCGCCGCCGACCCGATTGAGCGAGACATCAAACGGCGCGGGCTCGGTCAGGCAGCGTCGCCGCTCGAACAGGGAATTGTTGGTGCCGAGATAGGCCGCTTTGTCCGTCACGTCCGATCCGTCAGGCGCATCGATCTCGCGGATGAAATAGCGCCCGAACACGTCCATCGCCGCAGACGTCTCGGATTTCGCATCGACCGCGCCGAACACCGCGTCTGCGCCCGACCGGCGGGCGACCGCAACCAGCGAGGCGATCCACAAATGATCAGCTTCCTCGTCGTCATCGAGGAACGCGATCCAGCGGCCTTGCGCCGCGCGAACGCCGGTATTGCGCGCGTTCGAGACGCCGGGACTGGGTTCTTCAAGATAGATCAGGGGAATAGCGATATCCGCACGCAGCCTGTCGACAACAGCCCTGGCGTTGCCGTCTGTCGAATTGTCGACAATAAAGATCTCGATGGCGACATCGTCAAGTCCGCGCTGCGCCGCCAGGCTGCGGATCGCGCGCTGCAACGGGGCTGGCCGGTTGAGCGTCGGCACCACGATGGAGACCAGATCCATGCCTCGTCCTCAAAACAGCCGTTGCGGACAAAACGCGGATCCGCTTCGATAATATGTCAATGTTTGCCCGCTAGGCTTACACGGCGTCGGTTGATTTCGACTATCTCGGCCATCAATGCCGAAGCCGAATGGAAACGTCGTTAACGAATTCCAAGGATCGCTGTCGCTTGAGCCAATCATCCAGCCAGCAATGGGAGATCAGCGACGCCAGACGTCTGAAGATCGACATCTTCAGGATCGGCGCGGATGCGCTTCTGATTGGCTATCTGTTCATCACGTTCATCGGCTTTCGTGCGTTTTCGGACAGTTCAAGTGCCGATCGCGTCGCGGGCAGCCCGCTCGACCGGATCGTCACCTTCGCGCTTGTCGCTCTCGCCCTGTTTGTCATCTGGGGCTATCGACGGTCCGCCTGGGAGTGCGTCCGTGCCAACACACTGCTTTATGCGATCGTCGGTTTCTGCCAGATGAGCGCCGTCTGGGCGACCTATCCCGACCTCTCGCTGCGGCGCGCACTCCTGCTGGTGTTCCTGACGGTCATCACCACGGCGATTGCTGCGAGCGTGACCAGTCTACGCCGATTCCACACTGCGCTATTCCTCGCGCTCGGCTTCGTGATCGTCCTCAATCTGATCGGGACGGCGCTGTGGCCTGCATTGGCGATCAGCGAAATCGGCGTCAAGGGCCTCTACACGCAGAAGAACGTCGCTGGCGCGGTCGCCATGATGACGATCATCATCGGCGTCGCGTGGATATCGCGGGCCAGATCGCTGAGCCTGATGTCGCTCGGGACGGTTCTACTCGGTTCGGCGTTGCTGTTCCTGATCCTGACACAGAGCAAAACCTCGGTCGCTCTGACAGCCATCACGCTGTCGGTCGGCGCGCTGTTCGTGATGGCGCAGTATCTTGGCCATCGCTTCGTCATGCTCGTGATGACCGTCGGGCTTTTTGCCGTCGTCGCGTTTCTCGTCGTGCTTGCGGCATCCGATTTCGAGACCGAGACGCTTCTCGGCCTGGTTCTGTCCGACACCTCGCTGACCGGGCGCGACGAATTATGGTCGTTCGCCTGGACGTCTTCTTTGCAGAAGCCGTGGCTGGGCTATGGCTATGGCAGTTTCTGGGATGTCGGCGACGTCAATGATCCGCTGACCAAGCTGGAGCCCGGTACCTGGCTGGGCGACGTCGAGAAGGGCATCATCAACCAGTCGCATAACGGCTATCTCGAACTTCCGCTGCATATCGGAATCCCCGCGACAGTCGCCGCTGTGTTTTACGTACTGGTCTGCCTGTTCAGGGCCACCCGCAATGCCATTCGATCCGGCACGCTTGCCGACGACAAAGCTGCTTATTCCGCCATTGCCCTGGCGACCCTCGCTTATCTGTTTCACAACGTGACGGAGGCCAGCCTGTTCATTCGCGGCATCCCGTTGTTCAATCTCATGCTGCTGCTGGGGCTGCTCGCTGCTCAAACACCGCCGCCGCTGCCGCGCGTGGAACAGCAGCGCGATGATGTCCACGAGCGGCGCGCATGAGCGCGGAGCCGCGGGAGACGCTGCTGCAAAACGAGCGCAAAGAGGTCGCGCTGGCGATCGTGATCTGTACGTTTCAACGGGCGGAGCTGCTTCGCAAGGCGTTGACGAGCCTGATCGCGCAGGACGTGCCCGATGGGCTCCATCCCGCGATCTATGTGATCGACAACAGCGACGAGGGCTCCGCGGCGCCCGTGGTCGCGGAGGTCGCGTCGCGCAGCCCTTTCCCGATCCGCTGGTTCGAAGCCCATCCCGCCAATATCTCGGTCGCACGCAATGTTGGCGTTGCGGCGAGCCATGAGGACTTTCTCGCCTTCATCGATGACGACGAGGTTTGCGAGCCCGGCTGGATGCAGGCCGTGGCCCATGCTGCGCGCGACACGCCCCATGACGTGCTGTTCGGACGCGTGGTCTCCGACTTCGAGGATGCGAACCTCGCGAGCGACGCCGTGCGGCAACTCTTTTCCCGCGAGATGACGTTGCCGGCCGGACAGGAGCTGTTTGCATTCGGGCCCAACAAGCGATCCGACGTGACGCTGGCCACCTGCAATTCAATTTTCCGACGCGCCACCACGCTCAACGACGACGTTCCGTTCGACAGCGCATTCGGCTTTGGTGGCGGCGAGGATTACGAGTTGTTCTGTCGCCTGCAAAGCCGCGGCAAGACCTTCGGCTGGTTGCCGGCGGCGTGCGTGCGGGAATTCGTCCCGGCATCGCGATGTGCCGAAAGCTATTTGCGCCGCCGCTTTTATGCCGGCGGGCAGGCCTATGCGGCGGCGATTGCCAGCAACAGCTCTCATCCGCAACAGACGCGGTGGGTGATGAGGTTCAAAGCACTCGTGCAAGGCATCTTGCTTCTCGCCAGATTGCCGTCGGCCGTGACGGATGGAGATAACGGCCGTGCCGACTATGGCTATCGCTGGGCCGGCATTCTCGGAAAATTGTCGTTCGGCGCCATCTATCCGCTTTATCGTCGCGACAAATCCTAATGACATGCGCCTTCGGTCATGCCACGGCGTCCTGCTCCTGCGCGAAGTTGACCGCCCGCTCATAAAGGTCGCGTCGCTCAGGCAAAGACAGCGTGATGGTCGATTGCACGCAACAGCCGACCATGCGTGGATCGAGCGACGCGATGAAATCCGCTTTGTCGGGCTCGCCGTTGAATGCGCCGGTCCAGCGCGTGGAGCACAGCGAAAAGTCCTGCGTCGCGAGTTTGGCGTCCGACAGGCCGAGCACCCGTTCGGCGAAGACGCCATAGAGAACGTATTCCGAAAAATGCGGCGTGCGCGCGAGCGCCACCTGCCAGTGTTTGCCGGCGACGGCTTCGATACGGGCGATCATCTTCTCGACGACGGATCGCCGCCAGACGACCATCGAGTCGATGTAGTCGCCGTCGTGAAACTCGTCCGGCGGCAAGCCGAGCAGCTTGCTCGCGGCAAGATGCCAGGCGCGATGCGATGCGATCTGCGCGGGCGCTTGCCGATACAGACGCGCATGGTCGGCATCCCGGAACAACAGGTCCGCCGAAAACGGCCTCATGAACAGCGCGTCGCTGTCGACGTGAAACACGATCTCGGACGACGAACGCATCGCCGCGCCGATCTTCAGGATCTGCTGCGCGATCCAGCCGCGCACCGGCAGGCTGAAGGGCGTGACGTAAAAATCGCGGCGCGGCAGACGCAGGCGTTTGCGCCATGCCGGGCCCGGCAGTGGAAATTTCCGAAACCAGCTTGGCAGCAACGTGTCTTCCGACACCACGCGCCGCCTTGCATTGGCGAGCGGCTGGAACAGCGGCATGTCGGATGTCGGCACAATCAGCAGATGCTCGAGGTCGCCACGAGCAAAGCGATCGACGCTCTCGCACAGCATCGCGCAGAGGCCGAAGTCGCCGCGAAACGACATCGTCAGGATCGTTGCCGATTGCGTCGCGGCAGCGCTCATCGGGCCCATTCCATCGGTGCGATTGGCGCGAATGACGACCCGACCATCGCCGGAACCGAAAACCGCTCCGGAAATTGCAGCATCTCCGTCACTTCGGTGATGTGGACGCCGAAATCCTCCGTCAACCGGCTGTCGCGACCGGTCTGAATGGCGTTCGCAAGCTCGGCCACGCCGCGCATGAAATCCATGGTCGGGCGGCCGCGGCCGTTGCGCCATAGCGGCTTGCGAGCCAGCGGAAGCCGTGAGCCGCGCCATGCACCAAGCCGCCGCTCGATGACGCGCGCCAGTCGTGTCTCGGCGGCGCGGCGCAGGATGACGGGGCTGGCATAGTCCCACAATTCGGTGACTTCGAGATGGCCTTCATCGCCGATGATCCTGAGCCGGTGATCGTAAGGCGCCACGATCGAATTGGTCAGGCGCGCGACGACGCCGCCGTCAAATTCGAGAAGACCAACCGAAAAATCCGGCGCAGAGTCGTGCAGCGGCGGATTGGTGCGCTTGTCCGGCACCAGAACCGCGGCATAGGATGTGACCTTGCGCGCCGGGCCGAACATCGCGCACAGGATCGTCAGCGCATAGCCGGCGTGCTCGAAGGTGCAGCCGGTCTCGAACTCGCCGCGTGCAGGCCAGGCGCGCCCGCTCTTGCTGAGCCAGGTCGCGTAATTGGCGCGATGGATCATGCCGTCGTCCAACTCGGCATAGGCAAGCCGGATTTTGCCGATCCGTCCAGCACGCACCGCGGCCAAGGCCGTCTGCGCGCTTTCGCCGATCAGATTGCACGGCGCGGATGACAGACGGACCTTCGCGGCCTTGGCCAAGTCGCGCAGCTCCGCGGCCTCGCCCCTCGTCATCGCCAACGGCTTTTCGGAATAGACGTGCTTGCCAGCGGCAATCGCCGCCCGCGTCACGTCGGCGTGGTTCTCGGGATCGGTCAGATTGACGACGATGCGGACGGATGCGTCGCCGAGCAATTCAGCGAGCGAGGAATACGCCTTGTCGTTCCAGCACGATCGGAATGCCGCCAGCCGGTCCGGATCCCGATCGAACACGCCGATCAGGCGGACTGAGCCCGTATGAAAACTCAGACCGTAGCGATAGGAGTCGGCGACATATCCGCAGCCGACAATGGCAATGCCCAAAGGCTCGATCATCGGCTTACTTTACGAGGAACTTGCCGTCCTGTGCATGTCCTAGGCTTTTACCATTAAATTGACGTTACCTCCGGGCGGCCCTTCTGCGCCCGATGCCAGCGACCGACCCGTATCTTGTCACCTCATTGTCATGTTACGCAGCGACAGATCGCTGAGGATCGAACCTGGTAGGCTCATGGATTATTTTCGACGCTTTACGTTCCTGTTCGCGATGCCGACCTTCAACGCCGACGATCTCGAAGGCATCCGCCTGAACCAGATCGTCGATGAGATCGAGCGCTCCGGCTTCGAGGTCGTCAAGGCGCGCAAGCTGGAGGATGCCGAGATCGCCGTGCAGACCGACGCCGCGATCGGATGCATGGTCGTCGACTGGGGCAAGAAGGGCCTTGAGGGCAAGACGGCGGCGCTGATCAATCTGATGCGCCGTCGCGGACTGGATTTTCCGATCATCCTGTTGATCCGCAGGAAGCGTTTCGAGGACTTGCCCGTCGAAGTGCTCGATTTCATCGACGGCTACATCTTCCTGTCGGAGGAAACCCCGCCCTTCATCGCCAAGAGCCTCATCAGCCGTCTCAAGCAATATGCCGAGACGTTGAAGACCCCGTTTTTCGGCGCGCTGGTCGATTACGCCGAAGAAGGCAACCAGCTCTGGACCTGTCCGGGACATAATGGCGGTGTGTTCTACAGCCGCAGCCCGATCGGCCGGGTGTTCATGGAGCATCTCGGCGAGGCGGTGTTCCGCGACGACCTCGACAATTCCGTGCTCGATCTCGGCGATCTGCTCACGCATGAGGGACCGGCGCTGAAGGCGCAGAAAGAAGCCGCCAAGATCTTCGGGGCGGAGAAGACCTACTTCGTGCTCAACGGCACCTCGACCTCGAACAAGGTCGCGCTCGCCGCTCTCGTCACCGACGGCGATCTCGTGCTGTTCGACCGCAACAATCACAAGGCCGCGCATCACGGCGCGCTGATGATCAGCGGCGGCGTGCCCGTCTATCTGCCGACCGAGCGTAATGCCTGGGGCCTGATCGGCCCGATGCAGTGGGAGGCCTTCGACGAAGGTGCGCTGCGCGAACGCATCCGCACCCATCCACTGGTGAAGGATCCCGAAGCCTGGAAGAAGCCGCGCCCGTTCCGCGTCGCCGTGGTCGAGCAATGTACCTATGACGGGACGATCCACAGCGCGGAGATGATCCTGCGCCGCATCGGCCATCTCTGCGACTACATCCTGTTCGACGAAGCCTGGGCGGGCTTCATGAAATTCCATCCGCTCTATGCGGGGCGATTCGCCATGGGCCTTGGTGATCTCGGTCCGGAAGCGCCCGGCATCATCGCGACACAATCAACCCACAAGCAGCTCGCGAGTTTTTCGCAGGCGTCGCAAATTCACATGAAGGACAGGCACATCAAGGGCCAGAAGCGCCGCGTCGAACATCGCCGCTTCAATGAGAGCTTCATGCAATACGCCTCGACGTCGCCGTTCTATCCGCTGTTCGCCTCGCTCGACGTCGGCGCGCAGATGATGAAGGGCCGATCCGGCGAAGTGTTGTGGGGCGACACGATCCGGCTCGGCATCGAGTTGCGCAAGAAGATCCGCGCCGTGCGCCGCGAATTCGAGGAGAAGGAAACGCGGCCCGAACGCCGCTGGTTTTTCGAGCCCTTTGTCCCGGACCGCGTGACGATCCCCGATGCGTCGCGCGAGGGGGCCGTGCACGATGTGGCCTGGGAATCCGTTGGCACCGATCAGTTGGCGACCGATCCGGCGTTCTGGGCGCTGGCGCCCGATGCCGCATGGCACGGCTTCCCGAACATGGCGCAAGGATTCGCCATGACCGATCCGAACAAGCTGACATTGCTGACGCCGGGTTTCGATCGCAAAACCGGGGCGTATGAAGAACACGGCATTCCGGCCCCGGTCGTCGCGCAATATCTGCGCGAGAACCGCATCGTCGCCGAGAAAAACGACCTCAACTCGCTGCTGTTTCTGCTGACGCCGGGCGTCGAGGCCAGCAAGGCGGGCACGCTGATCAGCGGCCTCGTCGCCTTCAAGAAACTGCATGACGACAATGTTCTGCTCGACGAAGCCATCCCCGAGTTCGCGCGACGACGCCCGGCGCGCTATGCCGGGACGCGGCTGCGCGATCTGTGCGGCGCGATGCATCGCTTCTTCCGCAACGCCAATGTCAGCGCCTTGCAGGCAAGGCAGTTTTCGCCAGAGCATCTGCCCGACATTGCGATGTCGCCGCACGCCGCCGCGCGCTGCCTCGTGCGCAACGACGTCGATTATCTGCCGATCGACGAGATCATGGGTCGAGTCGCGACGACGCCGTTCGTGGTGTATCCGCCGGGAATTGCGACGATCGTGCCGGGCGAGCGCATCACCGACCGCGCACAGCCGATGATCGACTACCTCAGGATGTTCGAGACCTGCTTCAACACCTTCCCCGGCTTCGACGTCGAAATTCAGGGCGTGTATCGCGAGGTGGGCGAGGATGGCCGCATTCGTCTTTACACATACGTTGCCACAGAATAGGCCACGCGTCAGGAGATCCGATTGCTCGTCGAAACCGCATACCCGATCACCGTCCGGCCATCACGCGACACCGATGTCGATGCGATGCTGGCGATCTATCGCCGCCACATCCGCCAAGGCATCGACGAAGGCGTCAGCGACGCCGAGATGCCGCAACCGGACGATCTGCGCGATCGACGGAAAAACCTCAAGAACCGCCGCTTCCCGCATCTGGTGGCGACGCAAGGCAGCGAGATTCTCGGCTACGCCTATGTCGTGCTGTTTCGCAAGCGACCGGCCTATCGCCATACGGTCAAGCATTCGATCTACATCCATCACGATCATATCGGCCGCGGCGTCGGGCGCGTGTTGATGCGCGAACTGATCGACGTCTGCGCGGCGGCGGGCTTCCGCCAGATCATCGGCTATATCGATGCCGACAATACCGCATCGCTTGGCCTGCACGACCGATTCGGTTTTGCCCGCGTCGGCGTGCTGCCCGGCGTCGCGTTCCGGCATGGCCGCTGGGCCGATACCATCATGGTCCAGCGATCGCTTGGCAGCGGCGCCACCACGCCGCCGCTACCGGCCCGATAGTGTCTCGCGCAACGGGCTACTCCACCTTGCCCATCTCTTTCAGCACCTCGTTCGCCGCCTTGAAGGCATCGAGGCCCGCCGGGATGCCGCAATAGACGGTGGCGTGGAGGAGCACTTCCTTGATCTCGTCCACCGTGACGCCGTTGGCGATCGCGCCGCGCGTATGCAGCTTGATCTCCGGCGCGCGGTTCAATGCGGTCAGCATCGCGAGGTTCAGCATGCTGCGGGTCTTGCGATCGAGCCCCGGACGGTTCCAGGCGTAGCCCCAGCACCATTCCGTGGTGATATGCTGGAACGCCATCATGAAGTCATTGGTCGCCTGCATCGACTTGTCGACATAGGCCGCGCCCAGCACCTCTCGCCGCAGATCAAGACCCTTGTCGAACAGGCCGCCGAGGGTGATCGTCTGGTCGTAGCTCATGTCGTCATCCTTTTTGTTATGGTCGGTTCCTATCGCGCTTATATGCCAAGATGGACGCGTGCGCCCTGCCGCAACCAGCGTTGACGAACAATCGACTGAAAAGAACCGACAGAGGAACGCCGTGTCGCCAGCAACCGTTATCGCCCCACCGTCAAAAGTCGCTGTCATCGGCCTCGGCAATATGGGCCGCCCGATGGCGGCCTGCATCGCGCGCGCAGGCTATCAGGTCGTCGGGTTCGACGTGTTCGAGGCCGCACGCAGGACATACGGCGAGGCCGGCGGCATTGCCGCGACCACTGTTGATGAGGCTGTCAAAGATGCGGCCGCCGTCATCACGCTGCTGCCGGACGGCAAGATCGTCCGCGCCGCGATCGACGGCATCAAGGCTGGATTGGCGCCCGGCACCGTCGTCATCGACATGAGTTCATCCGCGCCGATGGGTACGCGCGCGCTCGGCGATGAATTGATTACGGCGGGGCTGGCTTTCATCGACGCGCCGGTTTCTGGCGGCGTCAAGCGCGCGATCGACGGGTCGCTTGCGATCATGGCCGGCGGCGACGCCGCGACCATCGATCGTGCCGAACCGATCCTCAGCACCATGGGCAAATCAATATTCCGTACCGGCCCGCTCGGGTCCGGCCATGCCGCTAAGGCGCTCAACAACTACGTGTCGGCCGCAGGTCTCGCGGCCGCCGTCGAGGCGGTCGCGATCGGCGGTCGGTTCGGCATCGCGCCGAGCGTGCTCGTCGACGTGCTGAACGCATCGACCGGGCGCAACAATTCGACCGAGAACAAGCTCAAGCAATTCGTCATCCCGGAAAAATTCACGTCGGGATTTTCGCTTGCGCTGATGGCCAAGGACATCCGCACCGCCGACGATCTGGCGCACCAGATCGGCGTCAACGCCCCGCTGGCGGACAACGTCGCCGCCTTGTGGGACGCAGCGCTGGAAAAGCTGGGCCCGACCGCCGATCATGTCGAGATCGGCCGCTATCTGACCGCCGACAAGGCGTAAGCGTCTGTTCCGGCCATGGCGCTGCGTGATGGCGGCGCGGCCGAGGATGGGCTTGAGGAATCACGCTCCGCTGGTCATAAGCGCGACCTCGACATTTCTTGAAGAGGCACGCGCATGGCTTTGAGCATTCACCGACGAATCGCTGATGAACTGGGTGTCCGCGAGCAGCAGGTGGAAGCGACGGTCACATTGCTCGATGGCGGCGCGACGGTTCCGTTCATCGCGCGCTACCGCAAGGAAATGACCGGCGCGCTGGACGACGCGCAGTTGCGCACGCTCGAGGAGCGCCTCACCTATCTGCGCGAACTCGAGGAGCGCCGCACGGCGATCCTCAATTCGGTCCGCGAGCAAGGCAAGCTGGACGCGGCGCTGGAGGCCGCGATCAGCGCCGCCGACAGCAAAGGCCGGCTCGAAGACATTTATCTGCCCTTCAAGCCGAAGCGCCGCACCAAGGCCGAGATTGCCCGCGAGGCCGGGCTTGAGCCGCTGGCTGACCGACTGCTCGCCGAGCCAAAGACCGATCCCACGACCGCCGCGGCGGCCTTTGTCGACGCCGGCAAACAAGTTGCCGATGCCGCCTCAGCACTTGAGGGCGCGCGCGCCATCCTCGTCGAGCGGTTCGCCGAGAATGCCGATCTGATCGGCTCGCTCAGAGAGCAGATGTGGACGTCCGGCGTGATGGTCTCGACCGTCCGAAAGGGCAAGAATGCCGAGGGCGCGAAATTCTCCGACTATTTCGATTTCTCCGAACCGCTGGTGAAGCTGCCGTCGCATCGCGCGCTGGCGCTGTTTCGTGGCGAGAAAGAAGACATCCTCGATCTGCAAATGCTGCCCGAGCCGCCGGCGCTGAACCCGCCGCCCGGTCCGGCCCCGATCGGGCCGTATGAGCTGAAGATCATGAACCGCTTCCACATCTCGGATCATGGCCGCGCCGGCGATCGCTGGATGGTCGAGACCGTCCGCTGGGCTTGGCGCACCAAGATTCAGGTCCACCTCAACATCGATCTGCGGATGCGGCTGTGGACCCAGGCCGAGGTCGAAGGCGTCCGTGTCTTCGCGTCCAATCTGCGCGATCTGCTGCTCGCCGCACCGGCCGGCGCGCGCGCGACGATGGGGCTCGATCCCGGCTTTCGCTCCGGCGTGAAGGTCGCCATCGTCGACGCGACCGGCAAGGTGGTTGCGACCTCGACGATCTATCCGCACGAGCCGCAGCGGCAATGGGACGCCGCGCTGGCGGTGCTCGGCAAACTTGCCACGCAACACAAGATCGAGTTGATCGCGATCGGCAACGGCACGGCGTCGCGCGAGACCGACAAGCTTGCGACCGATCTGTTGAAGCTGCTGCCGGACCTGAAGATGACAAAGATTGTCGTCTCCGAGGCCGGCGCGTCGGTCTATTCGGCCTCGGCTTTTGCGTCCGAAGAACTGCCCGATCTCGACGTGACGATTCGGGGCGCGGTGTCGATTGCGCGACGGCTGCAAGACCCGCTGGCGGAACTGGTGAAGATTGATCCGAAGGCGATCGGTGTCGGCCAGTATCAACACGATCTCGGCGAATCCAAGCTGGCGCGCTCGCTCGACGCCGTCGTCGAGGATTGCGTCAACGCCGTCGGCGTCGAGGTCAATACCGCGTCAGCGCCGCTGCTGGCGCGGGTCTCGGGCATCGGCGCGGGGCTTGCGCAGAGCATCGTGCAGCATCGCGACGCCAACGGCCCGTTCAAGTCCCGCAAGGCGCTGAAAGACGTGCCGCGACTGGGCCCGAAGGCGTTCGAGCAATGCGCGGGCTTCTTGCGCATCAATGACGGCGAAGACCCGCTCGATCGCTCCGGCGTTCACCCGGAAGCCTATCCGTTGATCCGCAAAATCCTCGCGGCGACCAAAAGCGATATCAGGGCGCTGATCGGCAATGCCGAGATTCTGCGTCAGGTGAACCCGCAAGCCTTCGTCGACGACCATTTCGGCCTGCCGACGATCACCGACATCGTCAAGGAATTGGAGAAGCCCGGCCGCGACCCGCGGCCGCAGTTCAAGGCGGCCGTTTTCAAGGACGGCATCGAGAAGATCAGCGACCTGAAGACGGGAATGATCCTCGAAGGCGCGGTGACAAACGTCGCGGCGTTTGGGGCTTTCGTGGATATCGGCGTCCATCAGGACGGGATGGTCCACATCTCCGCGATGTCCAGGACCTTCGTCAAGGATCCCCGCGAGGTGGTGAAGCCGGGCGATATTGTCCGGGTCAAGGTGCTGGACGTCGATACCGCCCGCAAGCGAATCGCGCTGACGCTGCGGCTCGACGACGATGCGTCGGCGAAATCGGATCTTCCGGGGCAAAATGCACCGCGACCAAGCGCGAATCAGCGGCAGAACCAGCGCATGACGTCGGCTGCGCCGCGCCAATCAGCCCCTGCAACGGATGGCGCCTTCGCCGAGGCGCTGCGACGGGCCGCTGAAAAAAACCCGCGCGGCAAATCGAAATAATCGGTCGGGCAACCGGCTACGCAAGACCCAATTTGGGAACCGGCTCGATCAATTCCTGCTCAAAAACCCTGATTTGGGCCCGCAACGGTCAAAATAGCGATTTCGGACGTCCCAACTCCGGGCTGCATTAAGGCATTTTTAAGATTCAATTTACGTTCCATTTATAATGAAAAATTTATGCGTTGTCATAGCGTTGGGTGGTTACTGGCTGTGACCAATAAGTGACAGCTTTTGATCTGAAAGCTGTCTAACTCCAATCCAGATGGAGCCGACCCACGGCTGCTCTGACAATTCCTCTGGAGAATCTCACTATGAAAAACTTCCTGCTTGGCACTGTGGCCCTGATCGCGCTCGGCGCGACCGCCCCTGCAATGGCTGCCGACCTGGCCGCCCGTCCCTATACCAAGGCTCCTCCGTATATTGCCGCTCCGATCTACAACTGGACCGGCTTCTATATCGGCGGTCACGTCGGCGGCGCGTTCGCCGGCGACAACACCTTCGGCAACAATGACGGTCGCTTCATGGGCGGCGGTCAGATCGGTTACGACTATCAGTTCTCGCCGAGCTGGGTTCTGGGTCTGGAAGCCAACTACAGCTTCCTCGACAACGGCAGCAACAGCAACAATGGCTTCTTCGGCGCTGGTAGCCCGTTCACCAACCGCGGTCTCGGTTCGGTCACTGGTCGTCTCGGCTACGCCTTCGGTCCCGCACTGCTGTACGCCAAGGGCGGCTATGCCTACGCGGACACCCGGTTCACCAACGGCTTCGGTGGTAACATGGGCCGCGATGGCTACACCGTCGGCGGTGGTCTGGAATACCTGTTCACCCAGAACTGGTCGGGCAAGATCGAATATCAGTATTACGATTTCGGTCGCGGTAGCTTCACCGCTGCGAATGGCGTGCCTTTCGGTGCCGGTCGCAACGAAGAGCACACCGTCAAGGCTGGCCTGAACTATCGCTTCAACTTCGGCGGTCCGATCCTCGCGAAGTACTAAGCACTGACCGCAGTCAACTGATTGACGGAAAGGGCGGCCCTCGGGCCGCCCTTTCTGCGTTTGGGAGCAACTCGTATCGTTGAGTATGGATCAACGCGATCCGGGCCTTCTCTCAAAGAACGTGCCGAGAAACGCCGCCGTCGCCTCCGAAATTCCGACGATCTTGTTGGTGGCCTGACGATAGAACTTGAAATTCAGCTCGGTTTCCGGCCGGCCATCGTCCCAGGTCTGGAAATGCCTGAGTTCGTTGCGCCCCAATGGGCGTTTCGCAACCGCGGTTCGCTTGATGTACAGGCTCACCCGCGGAGTCTGTCGCAGAACGCCGGGCGTTCTGGCGATCGGGCGGGCCGACGTGACAATTCCTCGCGCGACGAGGCCGGACCCACCTTGGGTCTCGCTGGCGAAGACGAAGATCGTGTCGCCCTTGGCTATATGCCTGCCGCCATACATCGTCTTTTGCGCCGACAACGCGAAGGTCGCCGCACCTGGATCGCCGACCTCGACCTTGATCGCAAACGCCATTGGCGCTCGATCTCCTGCAATTGTCCGATGTTACCCGATGGGCAAATCCGGACAACAAAAAGCCCGGCGCAAGGCCGGGCTTTGAGAAAGCTGGATCAGCCTAGCGCCGATCAGTAACGGGCAACGATCGGGCCGCCGAACTTGTAGTTCAGGCCGGCGCGAACGATGTGACCATCGTTACGGAAGCGGCTGTCGTAGCCGGTGCCGCCGCCGCCCGAACCCGGGATCACGTTCACATTGATCAAGTTCGATCCGAGATCGTAATACAGGTATTCGGCCTTCACGCTCCAGTTCGGCGTGAACATGTGCTCGATACCGCCGCCGACCGTATAGCCGGTGCGGATGTCGCTGTTGCTGCCGGAGAACTGCAGGTTGCCGGTCGGGCCGAAGAAATTGGCCGTGTTTCGGACTTCGCCGTAGGCGAGACCGCCCGTTGCGTAGAGCATCGTGGCGCCCCAGGTGTAGCCGAGACGGCCGCGCACCGTTCCGAAGTATTCCATGCGGCTGCTGAAGGTGTTGTTCAGAGAGGCGACGTTGCCGCCGAGCGGGAACGTCGCAACGGCGACGCTGCGGTTGAAGTCGGTGTACTGAATGTCGGCTTCAAGACCGAACACGAAATTCGGGCTGGTTTGCCAGTTGTAGCCGATCTGGCCACCACCGACGAATCCGTCACGGTTGAGGTTGACCGAACCCGGACGCGCGCCGCCGATCACGTTGTTGACGTTGGCGAGAACCTGGCCCGTCGTCGTGATGGTGTCACGGTCGCTGAAGCCGTAGCCGGCGTTGGCGCCGATGTAGAATCCGGTCCAGTTGTAGATCGGAGCGGGGATCAGTGCGGGGGCCTTGGTGGAGGGGCGCGCGGCGAGATCAGCGGCAACCGCGGGCGCGGCAGCAAGGGCGGACAGGGCCACGGTGGCCAGCAGAAACTTCTTCATGACATGCTCCAAAGCAAAAGGCGTCGTTAATCTGGATACAGCATGACCACGGTTTGCCGGATTAGGCTGTGCCTTTCACATCACAGTCGAAGCGAAGCTGCGCGCGAAATCCATCGCGGTCACGGCGATCCGTTTTATCTCGACCTTGAACATGCGGGAAATGCCTGCGCCGCAGGCGGTTTTGACATCGAACGGACGAAATTTACGTCTTCTTAAGAGGTCTGCGCACGGTGCGGCTATACAACGCATGTCGTGACAGGAACCTATTGAAACTCATCGGCTGGTCGCACCGTAGCGACTGGCTTGCGGACGATCTTGAAAACGCCGACCGAGGTTGTCACGACACGTTCGCCGACCATGATTTCGGTCGCCATGTAGATTATGCTCTTGGTGACGCGGACAGCGCGCGGGCGCGACACCATCACCTCGCCGATCTGCGTCGCATCGATGAAATGCGTGTCGAATTGCACGGTGGCGAGGCTTTCGACCCGCGACACATGCCGCGCGGTCATCCCACAGGTGCGGTCCGCCATCGTCATCAGCACGCCGCCCTGAACGACGCCACGGCGATTGCGATGCTTGTCCTGCCCGACGATGGCATATTCGAGATTTCCACCGACCTCGCGGTGCCAAAGCGGACCGATCAGGTTGATGAAGCCGTCGTCATCCATAACGGTCCAGCCATCGGCTTCAAGTATCGCATGTGCCGTATCGACCATTGTCGGGTTCCTTTTGCCGGCGGTGATTCGACGATCCCGGCGCGATTGTAAAGACTGAGGATATCCGCTGCCCGTGCGGCGGTGTAAGCCTTGCCCCATGACCGAATCCGCCAACCGTCGTCTCATTGCGCAAAAATGCGAGGCATTCGTGCGCCTGGCCGAGGCCGCTCCTGCGGCGGATTTGAAGCGCGCGGCCGTCGCGATCACGCTGCTCGATGACGGTGACGGGATCGCCATGTTGCTGACTTTGCGTGCGACCGGCTTGCGCGGACATAGCGGGCAGTGGGCGTTGCCGGGTGGCCGCTGCGATCCCGGCGAAACCCCGACCCAGGCCGCCCTGCGCGAATTGCACGAAGAGCTTGGCCTGCGCTGCGGCGCCGCCGACGTGTTGGGTGTCCTCGACGATTATCCGACGCGCTCCGGCTATCTGATCGCACCGGTTGTCGTCTGGGCCGGCGCGAACGCCGGCATCACGGCCAATCCCGCCGAAGTTGCCTCGGTGCATCGCATTCCGCTCGATGCCATCACGCGAAATGAAGCGTTCGACTTTGTCACGATTCCGGAGAGCGAACGTCGCGTCATCCGCTATCGCCATGACGACAGCTACATCCATGCACCGACGGCGGCCTTGATCTACCAGTTCCGCGAGGTGCTGGCCGGCCGCATTACGCGGGTCGCCGATCTGGAGCAGCCGGTGTTCGCCTGGCGCTGAACCCTGACCGCTTGCGGCGGCGTGGCCTTTCCGCGACCATGCCTCCAACAAGCCGATCAGGGAGATGAACGTGACCCATAGAAACCGTACAATCGGAGCGGCCGCGCTCGCCGCCTTGCTGATCGGCGGCGTGGTGTCTGCGCGCGCGCAGGCGCAGACCTATTCGACCCATCCGATCACGCTGATCATTCCCTTCGCGCCGGGCGGCAGCACGTCGATCGTCGGCCGCACCATCGCCGACAAGATGACCGAGACGCTCGGCGAGAAAGTCCTCGTCGACAACCGGCCGGGCGCCGGCGGCACGGTCGGCACCCGCGCGGTCGCCAAGAGCGCACCGGACGGCTACACGATCGGGCTCGGCTACACCGGCACGCTGGCGATCGGTCCAACGCTCTATCGCAAGGCCGGCTACGACCCGCGCAAGGATTTTGCACCGATCGGGATGATCGGCAACGCGCCGAACTCCCTCGTCGTGCATCCGTCGTTTCCGGCCAAAACGCTGCCTGAATTCGTCGCTTATGCGAAAGCCAATCCCGGCAAGGTCAATTTTGGCTCGGGCGGTGCAGGAACCGCAAGCCACATCACCGGCGAATATTTCAGCCGCGCGGCCGGCGTGAAACTGACGCACATTCCTTACAAGGGCAGCGGGCCGGCGCTGGTCGATCTGATCGGCGGCCACATTCCCATGGCGTTCTCGCCGATCCCCGCGACCCACGCCAGCGTCGCCGCCGGGCAACTGCGCGCGCTTGCCGTCACCAGTCCCGGCCGCAGCACGCTGTTGCCCGAGGTGCCGACCATTGCCGAATCCGGCCTGCCCGGCTTCGACGCCTCGCTCTATTACGGACTGATCGCGCCGGCCGGCACGCCGCGCCCGATCATCGACCGCCTCAATACCGCCTTGCGCGCCGCGCTCGGCTCCGACGACGTCAAAAAGCGGCTCGTGCAGGACGGTACCGAGCCGACGCCCGGCGCACCTGAGGACTATGCGATCCTGATCGACACGGACGAAACCAAATGGTCGGAGATCGTCAAGGCGACCGGCACGAAGGAGGAATGATCGCGCGGCATCCGGCC
Organism: uncultured Tardiphaga sp.; assembly: GCA_964244735.1. Taxonomy (GTDB): domain Bacteria; phylum Pseudomonadota; class Alphaproteobacteria; order Rhizobiales; family Xanthobacteraceae; genus Tardiphaga. Next base: position 12,585 of record CAXTJT010000012.1, on the reverse strand, counting down.
GCGCATAGTGTATGCGGCCTTAACGATCCGACAACGCGCGCTTGCTAGGCTCGCCCCATGTCACATTCAGCAATCCGCTTTAGCCTCGTTTCCCTCGCGCTGCTCTCGGCGGCGCCCGCTGTCGCATGGGACCCAAAAATCCCGGATAACGTCGCCCATGCGATGGCGCAGTCCGGCGAATACGCTCAGCGCCTCGCCGAATATCAGCAGGCGCGCGCGGCCTTCGATCAGGACGCCGAAGCCTACTGGAATGCGGTGAGCGAGAAGCGACGCATGCGCATCGCCAAGCGCCGCGACCGCGTCGCGATCTCCGTCAACGACTATGTGCTGCAACAGCCGCCTCTATATGAAGGCCCGCCGCGACCGCGCGATCCCAATCCGGTCGAGTCGGACGGCGTCGCGCGCCCGCGCAAGCCGCTGCCGGTCGCCGCCGATTTCCTGCGCGCCGCCGCCGAGGAATTCCAGTTCTCGCCGCAACGCGCCAGCGAAGGCGACTTCAAGCGCGTCTATGCGCGTGTCGCGCTCGCCAACGGGCTGACGCGCGAGCAGGCCGTGCGCGTCTATTCGTTCGAGACCGGCGGCAATGGCGGCCACGATCTTCAATCGGGACTCAATCCGTCAAAGCCCGGTTCGCGCGCGATCTCGACAGCCGTTGGCTATAACCAACTGCTCACCGCCAACACGATCACGCTGGTCGCCGAACAGGGCGCGGCGATCCTGAAGGATCTCAACGACAAGGCCGCCCGGTCGGCCGCACCGCAGCGCGCCAACATCGAGCGCAAAATCGCGGTCATGAAACGGATGCTCGCTGTCGTGAGGTCGTCGGGCTCGTCCTGGAGCGCCTACGAGAAACTCGGACTGACGCCAAAGGGCTGGGGCATCCACGCGCTGGTCTATGACATCGACATCGGCCCGCTGCTGCAGACCCACAAACTGATGACGTCGGTGGATTTCGCGCGCGCCAGAGGCTATTCGCGCCCGCTCACCGCCGCCGAACTGGAGATGATGAACCTGACGGGTGACGGCAACGGCTTCGACATGGTGTCGATGCCGCAGGGCATGCGCGATCAGGTGCCGACCGCGAATTTCTTCCAGCGCTCGGGCTATGAACGCAATCCGGTGGCGATCCGACACAACACCGTCGCCAAACTTCTGGCGATCACGGATTCACGCATGGACGCCAACAGTGCGTTGCCCGGCGCGCGCGAGCTGGCCGCAGCGTTCTAAAAGTCAGTGTCGTTCCGGGGCACAGGCGGCGATAGCCGCATGCGAACCCGGAATCTCACCATTCAGGGCGCGATGAACTTGCCGGGATTCCGGGTTCGCGCCCGCCAAACGGCGTGCGCACCCCGGAATGACGATCGCTATCACCCATTATAATCCGCGCCGCTGATGACCTCACCGAACATGTCCCACTGACCGTTCTTGAACTGCATCATTTGCAATTGTTCGATCGGCGCGAAATCCGTGGCGCTGGTGGTGATGCTGATGCCGGGAATAAAGGTATCCGCGACGAAGGCATTCAGGCTCGCGGCCTGCTTCATGATGTTCTCGCGGGTCAGCTCATCGCCAGCCTTCTTCAGCACCTCGATCAGGGTCTGCGCGGCCGAGTAGCCATAGACGATGTTGGTGTCGGCGACATTGGCGCCGGGCATGTACTTGTCCACAAACGTCATGAATTTTTTCATGCCGGCGTCGTTGGCCCACTGCTTGTCCGACGCATCCTTGAGATAGCCCGCCGATAGAACGCCTTCCGATGCTTCAAGACCGGCCGGCTTCATCACCGCGCCGATGGAAATGCTGACGTCGGTCATCAGATGCATCGGCTTCCAGTTGATCTCGTGCATTTTCTTGATCGCCTGCGCCGCGAATTTCGGCGTCGCGATGTTCACGAACACGTCGGCGCCGGCTTCCTTCACCTTCAAAATATGAGAATCGATCGTCGGCTCGCTGGTCTCGTAGCTTTCCTCGGCGACGACCATCGACTTGTACTTGTCGCCGAAGACGTCCTTGAAGCCGGAAACATAGTCTTTGCCGAAATCGTCATTGGCGTAAAAGATCGCGACCTTGCCGGCCGGCTTGTTCTTGAGAATGTACTTGGCGAAGATTCGGGCCTCGACGCGGTAGCTTGGCTGATAGCCCATCGTCCACGGAAAATTCTTCGGGTCGTTCCATTTGCTGGCACCGGTCGCGACGAACAGTTGCGGCACCTTCTTGGCGTTCTGGTACTTCTGGACGCCCGTCTGCGTCGGCGTTCCCAGCGAGTTGAACACCAACAGCACCTCGTCGCTTTCGATCAGCTTGCGGGTCTGCTCGACCGTCTTCGGCGGCGAATAGCCGTCGTCATAGCTGATGAAGTTGATCTTGCGGCCGTTCACGCCGCCCTGATCATTGATCATCTTGAAATAGGCGTCCTGCGTCTTTCCGATGACGCCGTATGCCGAAGCCGGTCCGCTATAGGCCTCGACATTGCCGATCTTGATGTCGGTGTCGGTGGCGCCGGTGTCGTAGCGCTTCTGCGCCAGCGCATGGCCGGCCGAAGCCGCGAACAGCGCGACGGTCACAAGCGTAACGGATGTCAGACGTCGCATCAGACTGGTCCTCCGGATGGCGCCGTGCGTTGATCGCGCGGCTATTGGCGCCTTCAGGCGCTGCACCATCCAGAATGACGAACCGGTTCTCCGTCTGCAAGCCTCTAAAAGTCGCGTTCTAGGCCGCAACGAGCTTTTGATCACGCTGTCGGGCGATGAAGGCATTAGCGGCCTCATACAATGCCGTTTTGACCCCGTCGGCATGTTCCGGGGCCAAGTCCGTGCTGACGGTCAGTTCGACCACACCGGCTGCCGGATCGGAAAGATCGACCACCTTGGAAATTTTCGCCGTCGCTTGCGCACCCGATGCGACGCGGAAATCCCGGTCGAGCATTGCGAGCAGTTCGCGGCCCAAAGCCTGAGCCGGTTCGCCGGCGCGGACGGGGAATGACACCGCGACCTGGCCGACGCCCGGATAGGCCGACCGATTGATGATTGCGTGCCCCCAAACCTGCCCGTTCGGCAGTAAGACCTGCACATTGTCGGCATTGACCAATTCGGTCACGAACAGCGACAGCGAGCGGACTTGCCCCGCTTTGCCGCCGAGTTCGACGCTATCGCCGATCTTGAACGGCCGGAACAGCAGCAACATCACGCCGGCCGCAAGATTGGCCAAGGTTCCCTGCAATGCGAGGCCGATGGCCAGAGAGGTCGCGCCGAGCACCGCGACAAGACTTGCTGTCTGGATGCCGAACAGTTGCATCACGGCAATACCGACCACGGCCAGCACCGCGTATTTCGCAAGGCTGGCCAAGAAGTTTGTCACCAGCGGATCGACACGGCGCAAATGGCCCGTGGCGCTCGTCACGACCCGCTCGGCGACTCCCGACAGATACCAGCCAAAACCCAGCAACAGCGCCGCATAAATCGCATTGAGCCCGTATAGCAACAGCGACGCCCACAGGGTCTCGAAGTTCACATTGATCACGCACGCATCCCGTGTTGATTGAAACAGAGGAGTCAAACGCGGCCGGCTCGGGATCGATCCGCTTGCGGGCGGCTGCGCGCTCAGTGCATGGCCGCAGCCGCAGTGCGATTTCGGCTGGCGTCGCGGGCCGCGGCCCGCTATGGCGAAGGGAAAGGGTACATCCAGCCATGTCGACCAAAGCCGAGAAGATTGCCGCCGCCGAGGCCGCCAGGCCTGTGGATACGCTGCGCTATCCGTGGGACGCGCATCCCGGCCACGACAAGGTCGTCGCGGTGCTGCCCGGCGTGCTGTGGCTGCGGTTGAAACTGCCGTTCCGCCTCAACCACGTCAACATTTACCTGCTGGAAGACGACGGCGGCTGGGCCGTGGTTGATACCGGCTTCGGCAATGAGGAGACCATCGCGGCCTGGACCGCGTTGTTCGACGGCCCGCTGAAGGGCAAGTCCATCAGCCGCCTCATCGTCACCCACGCGCATCCCGATCATATCGGGCAGGCCGGCTGGTTCGTCGAGCGCTTCGGCTGCCCGTTTTACATTTCGCAAGTCGAATATCTGCAGGGCGTCTATCACCGCAACCGACGCACCGAAGAGCGTGTCGTCAATTCGCGCGACTTCTTTCGCCGCCACGGCATGGACGAGGCGATCACCGAGCAATTGCTCGGCCGCGGTCAGGATTACCTGAAGAAAACCGCGCCGCTGCCGGCCGCCTATCGCCGGCTGTCGAACGGTCAGGATATCACGATCGGCAAGCGGACGTTCCGGGTCATCACGGGCGCGGGCCATTCGCCGGATCAGGTCACGTTGTATTGCGCCGCGGACAAATTCTATCTGTCAGCCGATCAGGTTCTGAGCAAGATCTCGCCGAATGTCAGCGTCTGGGCGCATGAGCCCGACGAGAATTCGCTTGGCTCCTATTTAAGCTCATTGAAAAGCATCGCCGCAGCGATCCCGAACGACGTGCTGGTGTTGCCGGGCCACGGCGTGCCGTTTTACGGACTGCACGACCGCGTCATGCAACTGTCTGAGCATCACGAAGAACGGTGCCAGATGATTGCGGATGCGTGCCGTGACGAAGCCAAGACCTCTGCGCAATTGGTGCCGGTGGTGTTCTGGAAGCACGTTCTCGACGCGCATCAGACTGGATTCGCCGCCGGCGAATTGATCGCGCATGTGAACTACATGCTGTCGCAAAATCGCCTGACGCAGACGCTCGGCGACGACGGTGTGCTTCGATTCAAGGCGGTTTGAACGCAGAGCCTGGCCGGAAGTCATTTCGATCGAGTCAGGCGGCTAAGTCGTCCTCGAAAACCGAATGCGACAAAGCAATCCAGTCTTTTCTCATCACCGAGCTGGATTGCTTCGCTCGGATCAAGGTCGGCGAAGCCGCCGACATTGATCCGGCTCGCAATGACGAACTTCGCATCACAGACATGACGCGCGGCGGCGTTGACCGCTTCGACGCCCGGCGGCACGGTGCCGCTTCATTCCGCCAGCGAATTGCGCGTCATGCTGCCAACCGCCCTGCTCTGGATTCCCTTCACGATCGTCGCAGCGCTCGGGCAGGTCGCGCGCAATGCGATGCAGCGTTCGTTGACCGGGCCGCTCGGCACCTGGGGCGCGACCAATATCCGGTTTCTGTTCGGATTCCCGTTTTCGCTGCTGTTCTTCACCGCGGTTCTCATCACGACGGGCGACACGATTCCATGGCCTGCGGGTGACTTCTGGCTGTGGCTGCTGCTTGGCGCGCTGAGCCAGATCGCGGCCACCGGCCTGATGCTGCTGGCGATGAACGATCGGTCCTTCGTTGTCACGACCGCATATCTGAAAACCGAAGCGATCCAGACCGCGATCTTCGGCTTCGTCTTTCTCGGCGATCATCTCACAGTGCTGAAAGTGCTGGCGATCGTGATCGCGACCATCGGCGTCGTCGTCACCGCGCTGCGGCCGGGCGGCACGCGCGACATCACGAGCCTGCGGCCGACGATCACAGGTCTCGTCGCGGCGGCGGCCTTCGCGCTGTCGGCTGTGGGTTTTCGCGGCGCGATCATCGTCGTGCCCGGCGTCTCGTTCGTCACGGCGGCGTCTTACACATTGGTGTTCGGCCTGTTCGTGCAGACGGCCGTGCTCACGGTCTATCTGCTGCTGCGCGCGCCACAGGTGTTGCGTGATATTCTCGGTCTATGGAAACCGTCGATGGTCGCCGGATTCACAGGCGCGCTGGCGTCGCAGTTCTGGTTCCTGGCATTCGCCCTGACGGCCGCCGCCAATGTGCGGACGCTGGCGCTGGTCGAGGTGCTGTTCGCGCAGGCCGTGGCGTATTATTCGTTCAAGCAGCCGCTGTCGATGCGCGAACTCTTCGGCATCGCGCTGATCGTGATCGGCGTCGCGTTGCTGATCGCTGTCTAGCTACTTTCTCAAAACGATGATCACCGCACCGGCGGCGATCAACGCGATGCCGAGCCAGTTGCTGCCGCTCGGACGCTCGCCGAGAAACGCTACGGAAAACAGCGCGACAAAAATGACGCTCAATTTGTCGATCGGCGCGACCAGTGAGGCCGGTCCAAGTTTCAGCGCGCGAAAATAACATAGCCAAGATGCGCCGGTGCCGAGACCGGACAGCACCAGAAACAGCCATGTTTTGCCGGAAATCTCGTCGGGCTGTCTGAACTGACCCGTCGCGAGCAAAATCAGCGCAAGGCTCAACAGCACGACGATGGTGCGGATGAAGGTCGCAAGATCGGAATTGACGTCCTGCACGCCGACCTTGGCGAAAATCGCCGTCAGCGCGGCAAACACAGCCGACAGAAGCGCCCAGGCCTGCCAGGTCGAGAAGGTTGCCGCAGTCATGGAATCGGGCCGCCCTAGCCTGCCAGAGGTTTCAGCGCAGCCACCTCGCCGTCGGCCCATGGCCGATGCGATGAGGCGAGCCCCGTCAATCGGCCCTGAATGTAGTCGCAGCCCCATCCGCGCAACATTGCAGCGGAGGCTTCATCCTGCACCCATTCGGCGACGGTCTTGATGCCGAGTCGGCGCGCGAGATCGATCAGCGATTGCACGAACGCGCGGTCGTCGGCCGACGTGGCGATGTTCTGCACGAACGCGCCGTCGATCTTGACGATATCCACGCCGAGCTTGCGCAGATTGCGAAACGACGTGTAGCCGGCGCCGAAATCATCGATCGCGATACGGCTGCCGAAATTCTTCAGCCGCGTCACGAAGCCGCGCACATCGTCGATATCCTGAATCGCCACCGTTTCGGTGATCTCGACGATCAGCCGCTCGCCGACGCCGGGATGCGCGCGCATCATCGACTCGATGCTCGCCCACCAATCGGGGTCCATCGTGGTGTCCGGCGAAATGTTCAGACTGAGTTGGACTGTCGGATGATCGGCGAGCTGCGCAACCACCAGTTCCAGCACGCGGTGATCGACCAGCCGGATCAAGCCGAGCTTTTCGGCCACCGGCACGACATCGGGAGCGAGCAGCAACCGGCCGTCAGCCTGCTCCATCCGCACCAGGCATTCGTAGAATGCCGGCTGCCGCGTCGACGCATCCATGACTGGCTCGAACGCCGTCACGATACGACGATCGTTCAACGCGGTAACGATCTCGTCGGTGACACGGATATTGACACGGCGCTGGGCGTCGCGCTCGACATTCGGCCGCCACATCGCGTAAGAGCCATGCCGCCGGCGCTTGGCGGCGTCGAGCGTCTCCTGCGCGCGATTCAACGCTTCATCGATGCTGCGGGCATAACGCGGCACGCTGACCGCGCCGATCGACGCCGTCACCGACACCGGCCCGGATTTGGTCGGCATCACGTCGTCGCGGATGCCGGCAAGAAACCGCTCGGCCGCCGAACCGGTGTCGTCAACTGAGCAGTTCTTGAGGATCAGCCCGAACTTGTTGCCGGAAAAACGCCCAAGCACGTCTCCGCCGCGCAGCCGCGCGCGAATCCGCTGCGCGGTCTGGCGGATCACCTCGTCGGCAACGTCGAAACCAAACGCATCGTTGATGCGGGCGAGATAATCGACGCCAAGCACCATGAACGCAAAGGACGAACGAAAGCGCTGCGATTCATCGATGGCGTCGCTGAGGGCCGCGATCAATTGCGTGCGGTTCAATTCGCCGGTCAGCGGATCATGACGCGCCAGCTTGAGCAATTCCTCGTCACGGGTGCGGCGTTCGCATTCGACGCGGATGATGCCTTGCACGCGCTGCGGCTTGCCATCGGGGCCGAACACGCAGCGGCCGGTTTCCTCGATCCAGATCAGCGGCATCGCCGAGCTGGCGCGGATGCCGTATTCGATCCGGTAGGGCGTACCCGCCGCAGCTTGCGCCAACGCGTCGGCGCGCAATGTTCTTGTCGGTTCGATGAATGTCGAGAAGTCGGCGCCGGTTGCCAACGACGCAGCCGGGATCTCACCGAGGATCGCAGGTGCATTGTCGCTCCACGCGATCGCGTCGGTCGCAATGTCCCATTCAAATACGGCCTGCCCAAGCGCGGCCAGGATCGGAGGCGCGACGACGATTGCTGCGGGTGACAGCGCAGGTGCGGACATCGGGAGGGTCGAAAAGGTCAAGACCGCCTCATAATGGTACGCCGCGAATCGCTTACCGGCATCAAAACAGGTCAGTCCGCATGATACAAACTATCCCGAATTCCTAAATAATTCCAAGAGCCGCAGCAAATGCCCCCGCCGCCTGCTCCGGCACGGCGCTTGCGATAGCCTCTTGACCGGCCCCGAGCGTGCCGGAACGATACGCGGCAGCGGGGAATTATTGTCACATGAGTGATGCATCCGAGACCCATGCCGCCCAATACCGCCGCGCCACCGATCGGCTGGAGGAATCGCACACCGCGTTGGTGCCGATGGAGCACGTCTCCAAAATGGACGATGATGCGGTTGCCGCTGTGCCACTGCGGTCGGCGCGACACGACCCGTCATTCCTGACACACCTGATTGCAATCGCCGAACGTTGCCCGCAGACCCGCGTCTTGCGCCGCGCGACACCCGAGGATGCGATGGCGGCCTATCGCGCCACCGACGCCAACGGACATATCGCGCCGGCCGGCATCATCACCCGGCAGAACATTTGAATACGACGGTTAACGGCGCGTCACTAGCGCTGCGGTGCATCCGGCGTTTGGTGCGTTGCACCGCCGGGCGCCAAACCCGGCGATACGATCTTCGGCGAATCCGATTCCTGCTTGGCGTCGGCAGCAGCCGTATCCGGCACGATCGGCTCGACGCGCGCCCGCAGGTCTGACGCCGTCGGCACGGGTGGCGGCAGCGGGATCGTATCTTGCGCGGCTGGGGTCATCGGCGATGGCGCCGGAGCCGGGGTGAACGTCGGTTCGCGATTCACGACTGCGGTAGGGGTGGGAGCGGGAGCGGGGACCGGGGCGACAGGCTCCGCCGCCGCCGGCGTCGTCGCCACCACGCGGCGCGGGCGACGGGTGTGCAGCGAAATGCCTGAGAAGAAATCGACGAGCGCCAGCAAGGCCAGCAGGAAGAACGTCGAATTGCCGAATTGCGGCAGCAGCACGAACTCGGCGGCGGCGCCGGCGAAGACCAGCAGCGCCAGAAAGTGATCGGTGAAATATTTGCCGTGCGGCCGCGCGCCCTTGATGACCTCGAACATCAGCATCAGCACGCCGAATGCGAGCAGCGCATCGGAGAGCGTCACCGTCCAGGCAACGCCGGACGGCAACGGCAGCGTCACCAAAGGCGTGGAGAACGATACGCCGGGCATGAGGAAAACGATGATGTTGCAGATCGCCAGCGGAATCAGCAGCAATGGAAAACCGAACATCGGTGGGCCTTTGGTCAGATGGATGGAGGGACAAGCGCATCGCGCGCCAAAGTGTCAGCCGTTGGGCGGCGCACTCCGGAACCGGTGGTACCGAAAATCTAGGCTGCGGCCACCGCGTTGACCACTGCAATCAGCGTCCGGAATCGACAAAGGCCGCATCGCGCAGCGCGCAACACGGCCTTCGAGAAATCGATCCGTCGAAGCTTAGGCTTCCGATTTGGGCTTCAGAACCTGACGACCCTTGTACATGCCGGTCTTGAGGTCGAGATGGTGCGGGCGGCGCAATTCCCCCGAGTCCTTGTCTTCGGCATAGGTCGGCTTCTTGAGAGCGTCCGCCGAGCGGCGCATGCCGCGCCGCGACGGCGATGTTTTTCTGCGGGGAACGGCCATGTCAGTGTCCTTGAGTGCTGCCAGTTAAGCAATTCGTGGTGGTCAGTCGCGGATCAGGCGCGCCGCCTAACAGGCGGCCCAGCGCACTCGACGCGAGCTGACATGCGGATAAGTCGCGGCTTATATCGGATCAAACCCGGCATGGCTAGAGCGTGCGGACCGGAAAACGCCGGGCTTTCGTTAGCCGCGCTCCGAACCCCAGCAGCGCTGCAATTCGGCCGACTGCGCGCGCGCCATATAGGTTCCGGCCAGCCGCCGCACCCCCGGTCCCGGCTTCTTGGCGCTGCGGGTGACAGGATTGGGCAAGGTTGCCGCCAGCAACGCCGCCTCGCGCGGGCCGATATTGGCCGCCGATCGGCCGAAGGCGAAAACCGAGCCCGATTCCGCGCCGAATTGCCCGGATGGACCCATTTCCGCGATGTTGAGGTAGATTTCCAGCACGCGTTGCTTGCCAAGCACCAGATCGAGCCACATCGCCAGCGGGATTTCGAGGCCCTTGCGGATGTAACTGCGGCCAGACCACAAGAACAGGTTTTTGGCGACCTGTTGGGTGATTGTCGAGCCGCCGCCGGAGGGCTCGCCGTCCTGCGCGTCGTCGATGGCGTCCTGCAGCGAATTCCAGTCGATTCCGCGATGGCTGCAAAATTTTGCGTCTTCCGAGGCCACGACGCTGCGCGGCAAAGCCGGCGCCATCGCCGACAGGTCGCGCCATTGCCGCTCGACCGGCGCACCCGTCACCCGGCGCCATGCCATCAGGGCAGAAACCGGATGGCCGACCTTGTAAAACGGCGTGATCAGATACGGCAGCAACAGCAGCGCCAACACGATCAGGAGGAGAGTACGGACGATGCGCACGGGCTGGTTTACCGCTTCAGATTGCCCTGCAACCATAAGGCATTTCGCCCCGTGGCCAAATTTGGCGCGTGTAAACCGCGTTGCCGGTTCGACGTTCCCGCGGAATTGACTGGACCGGGCGCATGGCCGATGGTCCGGCAAATCAAGTGTCCGCACCCGAAGCTCGCATTCTTCGGCCCGTTGTCAGCGAATTGCGGGTGAAAAGGACGCCGGCAACCTGTAACTCTCGTGTGGTTTTGGTTCAGACGTTCTCTTGACGTCGTATGGCAAGATCAAGAGACCGTCTGAACCATCACACGAGCTGGACTCTTCTCAAGATTCTGTCTGGAGCCATCCATCAATGACGACCGCGACCACGACCGACTTTATGCAGCGCCTCGATGCGACGGCCGACGACACCGAAAAATTGCTCGGCGAGTTGTTGTCGGATAAAGCGCTGGCGGACGAGATTTCACGGCCGACACGGCTGATCGAGGCGATGCGCTACTCGTCCTTGGGCGGCGGCAAGCGGCTGCGTCCGTTTCTCGCGGTCGAAAGTGCAGCCGTGTTCGGTGTCCCCCGCGATCAGGCGCTGATGGTCGGCGCGGCGCTGGAATGCATCCATTGCTATTCTCTGATCCATGACGATCTGCCGGCGATGGACGACAGCGATCTGCGCCGCGGCCGCCCGACCCTGCACAAGGCCTATGACGACGCCACGGCGATTCTGGCGGGCGACGCGCTGCTGACCATCGCCTTCGACATCATCACCCGCGACGCTGTCCATGCGGATCCGATGGTTCGACTGTTGCTGACGCGCGCGCTCGCGCGCGCCTCGGGTATCGGCGGCATGGCCGGCGGCCAGATGCTCGATCTCGCGGGCGAAGGCCGCTTCGGCGACCGCGCGCCGGTCGATGTCGCCCGCGTCCAGCAGATGAAGACCGGCGCGCTCTTGCGTTATGGCTGCATCGCCGGCGCGCTGCTCGGGCAGGCTTCAAAATCCGACTATCAGGCGCTCGATGATTACGGCCGCGCGCTCGGCGAAGCGTTTCAGATCGCCGACGACTTGCTCGACGTCGAAAGCGACGCCGCAGCGCTCGGCAAACCGACCGGCGCGGATGCGGCGTTGAACAAGACCACGTTCGTCACGCAGCTTGGCATCGACGGCGCGAAACAGCGCGTGCGGGATCTGCTCGCCAAAGCCGACGCCTCGCTCGCGCCGTTCAACGAAAAAGGCGAGACGCTGCGCGCCGCCGCGCGTTTCGTGGCCGACCGCAAGAACTGACATGACCGACAAGGCCGCCGAGGATCATCGTCTCCGGCGCTTTCGCAGTCTGCCGAAGCCGCTGCGCGTGATCTATGCGCGACCTCGCACCTTCATCGCGATGGCGCTCGGGCTGATCGCCTTCCTCGTCCTGCCGTCGTCGCTGCGGTTGATTACGCGCTTGCTGATCGGCTGGGACGTCTTCGTTGCATTCTATTTAACGCTGGTGTTCACGCTCGCCTTTCGCAGCGGCATCGGTCACATCAGGCGCAATGCCGCCTTGCAGGATGACGGCCGCTTTCTCATCCTGCTGGTCACGGCCGTCGGCGCGTTTGCCAGCCTCGCCGCGATCGTCTCCGAACTCGGGACATCGCATAAAGGCACGATGGAGCTGGCGCTGGCCACCCTGACCGTGGCGCTGACCTGGGCGACGGTGCATACGACTTTCGCGCTGCATTATGCGCATGATTACTACCGCGACGACGGCTCGCCGGGCGGGCTCGCGTTCCCCGAGGGCGACAAGAAGGAAGACCCCGACTATTGGGACTTCGTTTACTTCTCCTTCGTTATCGGCATGACCGCGCAGACCTCGGATGTCGGCATCACTGACAAGAGCATCCGTCGTACCGCGACGGCGCATGGCGCGATCTCCTTCATCTTCAACACGGCCTTGGTCGCGCTGATGGTCAACATCGCGGCGAGCGCGATCTAGGTCGTGGACTCATAAAATCTGAGCCATAGCTTGAGGCAAGCGATTTTGGC
>CAXTJT010000011.1:0-129153 GCA_964244735.1 uncultured Tardiphaga sp. | reverse complement strand
TTGCGATCCGGGTGAGGGGGCCGTGGACTGACGTTAGTCCGTACCCCCTCACCCCAACCCTCTCCCCATGGGAGAGGGAGCGCGCTGCCGCTGTCGGCAGGATGAGATTTAATTTGGTCGGCTCGACAAGGGGCAATCGATGAATATCCATGAATATCAGGCCAAAGCCGTGCTGAAGGACTTCGGCGTGCCGGTGTCGAGGGGCGTCGCCCTGCTCAAGGCCGACGAGGCCGAAGCCGCCGCGAAAGAACTCGGCGGGCCGCTGTGGGTGGTGAAAAGCCAGATCCACGCCGGCGGCCGCGGCAAGGGCAAGTTCAAGGAAGCCTCGGCCGGCGCCGCCGGCGGCGTCCGCCTCGCCCGCTCCGTCGACGAGGTCAAGCAATTCGCCAACGAGATGCTCGGCGCGACGCTGGTGACGATCCAGACCGGCCCCGCCGGCAAGCAGGTCAACCGGCTCTACATCGAGGACGGCTCCGACATCGACAAGGAATTCTATCTCTCGCTGCTGGTCGACCGCGAAACCTCGCGCATCTCCTTCGTGGTTTCCACCGAAGGCGGCATGAATATCGAGGACGTCGCGCATAACACCCCCGAGAAAATCATCTCGTTCTCGGTCGATCCCGCCACCGGGGTGATGGGCCATCACGGCCGCACCGTTGCCAACGCGCTGGGCCTCACCGGCGATCTCGCCAAGCAGGCCGAGAAGCTGATCGGCCAGTTGTTCACGGCCTTCGTCGCCAAGGACATGGAGATGCTGGAGATCAACCCTTTGGTCGTGACCAAGCAGGGTCAACTGAAGTGTCTCGACGCCAAGATGTCGTTCGACGGCAATGCGATGTACCGCCATCCGGACGTTGCCGCCTTGCGCGACGAGACGGAAGAAGACGCCAAGGAAATCGAGGCGTCGAAATATGACCTCAACTACGTGACGCTCGACGGCACCATCGGCTGCATGGTCAACGGCGCGGGCCTCGCGATGGCGACCATGGACATCATCAAGCTCTACGGCATGGAGCCGGCGAACTTCCTCGATGTCGGCGGCGGCGCCAACAAGGAGAAGGTGACGGCGGCGTTCAAGATCATCACCGCCGACCCGAATGTGAAGGGCATCCTCATCAACATCTTCGGCGGCATCATGAAGTGCGACATCATCGCCGAGGGCGTCGTCGCCGCTGTCAAGGATGTCGGGCTGAAAGTGCCGCTGGTGGTCCGGCTCGAAGGCACCAATGTCGACGCCGGCAAGAAAATCATCGCGGATTCCGGGCTCAACGTGCTGCCGGCTGATGATTTGGATGATGCCGCCCAGAAGATCGTCAAGGCCGTGAAGGACGCGGCGTAATGCTCACGCTTTGGCTGTGCCCCATTGTTGTGGCGACTCCCGCTCTGACCTCTTTATACGCTTCTAAGAAATTGGGAAGACCAAGCGGAATAGCTGCAATCCTACTCTGGTTTGCAGCAATTTGCTTCGGCGCTGATCCACTGTGGCGGCGATATATTTCGGCATCGTGCGACGTCGATGCCGACTGTCTGGAAATCTTGGTCGGGCCGGCATTCGTTGCGATGCTGCTTCTGTTTATATCGGTTGGGTTGATCGTAACCCTTATTGAAATCATTTCTCGACGCCCCCTTCCTCAGAACTCCAAAAGCCAAGGTGAGTCATGTCCGTCCTGATCGACAGCAACACCAAAGTCATCTGCCAGGGCTTCACCGGCAAGAACGGCACCTTTCATTCGGAAGCAGCGATCGCTTACGGCACCAGGATGATGGGCGGTACGTCGCCCGGCAAGGGCGGCGGCACCCATCTCGGGCTGCCGATTTTCGACACCGTGCAGGAGGCGAAAGACAAGACAGGCGCGGACGCCAGCGTGATCTACGTGCCGCCGCCGGGCGCGGCCGATGCGATCTGCGAAGCGATCGACGCGGAAATCCCTTTGATCGTCTGCATCACCGAAGGCATCCCCGTGCTCGACATGGTGCGCGTCAAGCGCTCGCTGAGCGGCTCGAAGTCGCGGCTCATTGGCCCCAATTGCCCCGGCGTCATGACCGCCGGCGAATGCAAGATCGGCATCATGCCGGGCAACATCTTCCGTCCCGGCAATGTCGGCATCGTCTCGCGCTCGGGCACGCTGACCTATGAAGCGGTGTTCCAAACCACGCAGGAAGGCCTCGGCCAGACCACGGCGGTCGGCATCGGCGGCGATCCGGTCAAGGGCACCGAGTTCATCGACGTGCTGGAGATGTTTCTGGCCGATCCGAAGACGGAGTCCATCGTCATGATCGGCGAGATCGGCGGCTCCGCGGAAGAAGACGCCGCGCAGTTTCTCATCGACGAGGCCAAGCGCGGCCGCAAGAAGCCGATGGTCGGTTTCATCGCGGGCGTCACCGCGCCTCCCGGCCGCCGCATGGGCCATGCCGGCGCGATCATCTCGGGCGGCAAGGGCGACGCGGCCTCCAAGAGCGCGGCGATGGAAGCGGCCGGCATCTCGGTCTCGCCGTCGCCCGCGCGGCTCGGCAAGACGCTGGTCGAGAAGCTGAAGGGGTAAAGCGCAGCCACACGAGAAGCCGTCATCCCCGCGAAAGCGGGGAACCAGTAGTCCGCGATGCTCATGTTCGACGTCGGCGCTTCGGAATACTGGATCACCCGGTCCTCAGGCGCGAAGCGCGCCTCGGCCGGGTGATGACGTCTCGTTGCGTTGCGACGACTACGCCGCTTTCGCCTGCATCGGAGCCGCGCTCGGCAATCCCTCCTCGATCGGATATTTCGGATCGCGCGACCATTCGTTCCATGAGCCGAAATACATCCGCACATCCTTCACGCCGGCATTCTTCAGCGCGAGGAACGTGTTCGACGCCCGTGCACCCTTGAAGCAATACAGGTAGACGGCGGTGTCCGGCGTGATGCCGACCGTCGTGCATTCGGCGAGGATCTCGTTCTTCGATTTGAAGCGCGGGCCTTCGGCGGTCGGCTTCATCATCCGGTACCATTCGATCCAGACCGCGCCGGGAATGCGGCCCATGCGCGGGCAGAAATCCTTGCCGTAAGGTGAGCTGCTCTCGCCGATCCATTCATCGACGTCGCGGACATCGAGCAGAGCGATCGACGGATTGCCGAGAGCGGACTGCATGGTCTTGGCGTCGATCAGGATCGAGCCTGCTTCAGGCATGACCGCGAAGGACGCGGCTGTCGGCGTCGGAACGTCCGTCGTGGTCGGCAGGCCCTTCATGGTCCAGGCCTCAAAGCCGCCATGCAGCACCTTGATCTTCGGATAGCCCAAAAATTCCAGCAGGAAATAGCCGCGGCAGGACTGGCCGAAGCCGGAGTTCATCGACTGCTCGTAGATCACCGCGGTCTCTTTGCCGGACAGACCCGCGCTGCCGAACGCGCCGGCGAATTTCTTCTTCAGCTCGTCCATGCCTTCCGGCGTCGAGGTGGCGAGAAACGTGAAGATCTCATGCAGATTGACCGCGCCGGGAATGTGTCCCGCGGCGTAGGCGTCGGGATTGCGGGTGTCGATGATGACGCAAGGCTCAGTGTCTTTGAAAGCAACCAGTTCGTCTGCGGACATCAGGATTTCAGCCATAGCGTAGCCTCCAGTGTGTGTTGCCGAGTTACGAAAATTCAAAGTGCCGCTTCAGCCGTCTTGGTCGAGTCTCCCGGATTTTCGCGCGCATTGTCTGCGAGCATTTTTCTCAATTGCTTCGTGGCGGGCGTGACGATCGCCACGAAGTACGCCTCACGCAGCCGCCGTTGAGCGCGGTGCGATTTGAGATAGCCGCGCGCGCCGCAATGAAGCATCGCGGCGTGCGCAGCGGCGACGCTGGCGTCGCCGATCTTCAGACGCAATTCGACGACACGCCGCCAATAGGCATTGCTCGTGTCGTAAGGCGTCTGTGCGAGCTGCATCGTCTCAAGGTCGAGCGCGTCGAGAAGATGCGAAACGTCTTCCGGCTGCTGCGGCAGATAGCGGTTCACGTGTTCGAGCGACGGCCGCACGCTTTGCATCACGGCGATGCAATCGCGGATGAGGCCGAGGCCCATGCCGTTCTGCATCAGGATGAAGCCGGCGCGGATGCTTTTGACGAACGGCATCGCCGGCGCGGCAAGAACCTGATCGTCGGGAATGAAGGTGTCGCGGAATTGCACGGCATAGGTGCCGGTGCCGTCCATCGCGAGAAACGGTTTGCACGGCGTCAGCGTGACGTTTGAGTCCGCGCAGTCGGCGAGAAACATCACGGTCTCGCCGGACCCCTCGACCTCGAAGATGGTGCCGAACATGTGGTCGGGTCCGAGATTGGACACCCAGGGCAGCGCGCCGCGCACGGTGTAGCCGCCGTCGACTTTCCTGCCCTTGAGTTTGAGCTTTTCGATGCCGAAGAAACTTTTCATCGGGTTCGACAGCCCGGTGCCGCCGAGCAATGCGCCGGAGGCGGCGCGATCGAGATACTTTGTTTTCAGCGCCGCGTTGTCGGAATTCGCGATGTACCAGACAAGCGTGTTCTGGCACCACGCCATGAAGGCGGTCGCGCCACATGTTTCGCCGATGGCCGAAATTGCCGAGATGGTGTCGCGCAGATCGGCGTCATGATCGCGGGCGACGTGCGCTGACCACGCCCCGGCCTCGCCGAAGACGCGCAATGCGGCCTCGGGATAGACCTCGCCCTCGTCGATCGCCAACGCGATCGGCGTCAATTCCGATCTCGCCAATGCCGCAATACGGTCACAAAGCAAGGCGGCGTCGCTCATCTCGTCTGGTTTTCGTAAAACGGACAGTGAAGTCATACGCTTATCTCCGCGCGCGAACGAAAATGGCGGCTGCGATGAATCGCAGCCGCCGGATCAATCAGGCGGAGACTTCAAGGCCAACCGGCCGCGTGAAGGTGTTGGCGACCGGCGACCATTTCTTGACGTGCGTAATGAGCGCATCGATCTCGCTTTGCGGAATGCCTTCGCAATCCATGTCCACCTTGATGCGGACATCCGTAAACCCAACGGGTTTCTCGCCGAGATCGCCGGTCCCCCACACGCCGGTGATGTTGAGGTCGCCCTCAAGCATCAGTTCGAGCTTGTTGACGGTCCAGCCACGATGCACGGCGTTTGCATGCAGGCCGACGGCGATGCAGGAGCCCAACGCTGCGAGAGAAGCTTCCGACGGGTTCGGCGCCGTATCATCGCCAAGCAAAGCCGGCGGCTCGTCAACGATGTAAGGCGGCAGGTTGCGGATGTAGTTGGCGTGGCGGAATTTGCCTTCCGCGACGGTCTTGCATTTCAACGTCTTGATGACGTTCGGATTGGCCTTGCCGTTGGCGATGAGCTGTTCAAGGCCGCTCTTGTCGATCGGCGCGAGGCACCCGGTCAGGACGGTTTTTTGTGCGACGGCGGTCATGCAAATCTCCCTGCGTCTTGTTTAAGTACAGAACGTTCTGTAGCTTTGCAGAAAGCGTGCCAGAGTTTGTAAATTACGAAATCCGCGCTTTATCAACCTGTTAACGAATCCGACAGGGAGGTCCGTCCGCTTTGTCTGGCGCGCGAATCGGCAATTTGAGGTTTATGCGCATCTCTTTTGGTCATCGATGGATCGCCGCTTGCCGCAGGCGTTCCGAGTGGCCTATTGAGGAATGATGACCGATGCGATCGTTCACGATGGCGCGTCAGAGAGCGCCCAGCCTGTGCAGCCGACGCCACGCGCGCGGCTGATGGATGCGGCGACGCGACTGTTCTGCAAGCATGGGATCAACTCGACAGGCATCGATGCAATCGTTGCCGAAGCCGGGACGGCGAAGACCACCCTCTATAAGCTGTTCGGCTCGAAGAACGAGTTGGTCGAAGCGGTTCTGCTGTCGGAAGGCAAGGTCTGGCGCGACTGGTTTGTTGCGGCGATCGCTGAAAAATCCACGCCGCGCGAAAAGCTCGACGCCATCTTTCCGGTTCTGAAAAGCTGGTTCGCTGAGGATGACTATTACGGCTGCGTCTTCATCAATGCCGTCGGCGAGCATGACAAGGCCGAGACCCGGCTCCGCGCCATCACCCTCGCGCATAAGGGATTTGTCCTCGGCCATATCGGCGACCTCGCCCGCGCCGCGGGAGCCAGCCATCCCGAAATGCTGGCTCACCAGCTTGGCCTTCTGATGGACGGCGCGATCGTAGCCGCGATGGTCACACACGACCCGGCCGTCGCCGATGCCGCGTCCCAGGCGGCGCAGGCTCTATTGGCCGCAGCCTGTGGCCCAACGCGACGCAAAGTCGCGTCCCGCACCAGAGCGTCCCTTCCGGATCGTTTGCCTGCGAACGGGTAAAATTGCTGAATTTCAGTTCAATATTTGGTTCTTTTCAGCGCGTCTTTTCGCCTCAAATGGGGTAAAAGGTGTCCCATATCAGACTGATCCCGGTTCTCTAGAACCCGCACGGCGCTCATCACGCGCAACACAAAATAAAAATCAGGACGCACTATGTCTCGCCAGGACGCGAATGCCGCCTTTGCCCTTTCGTCATTTTTGCAGGGCGCCAATGCCAGCTATATCGACGACCTCTACGCCCGTTTTGAAAAGAATCCCGGATCGGTTGATCCGGACTGGCAGGAGTTTTTCAAGAGTCTGAAGGATCAGCCGGCGGAGATCGCCAAAAATGCCGATGGACCATCCTGGGGTCGCGCCAATTGGCCGCTGACTCCGAAGGACGATCTG
Source organism: uncultured Tardiphaga sp. (assembly GCA_964244735.1). Taxonomy (GTDB): domain Bacteria; phylum Pseudomonadota; class Alphaproteobacteria; order Rhizobiales; family Xanthobacteraceae; genus Tardiphaga. Next base: position 122,472 of record CAXTJT010000011.1, on the reverse strand, counting down.
ACGTCCGCGCTCGACGGCAACTGGGCGCAGGTCGAAAAAGCCATCGACGGCAAGATCGCCGCGAAGGCGGCGACCGCCAGGGACACGCCGGGCGACGGCATCCGTCACGCCATCGACGTCAATCAGGCGACGCGGGACTCGGTCCGTGCACTGATGCTGATCCGTGCCTACCGCATGCGCGGCCACTTCCACGCCAATCTCGATCCGCTCGGCATTGAAGGCCAGAAGGATCATGAAGAACTCGATCCGCGCACCTATGGCTTCGTCGAGGCCGATTTCGATCGCCGGATTTTCCTCGATCACGTCCTTGGCCTCGAATACGGCACGCTGCGCGACATCGTCGCGATCTGTCAGCGCACCTATTGCCAGACGCTCGGCGTCGAGTTCATGCACATCTCGAACGGTGCGCAAAAGGCCTGGATTCAGGAGCGCATCGAAGGCGCCGACAAGGAAATCAGTTTCACCCGCGAAGGTCGCCGCGCCATCCTGATGAAACTCGTCGAGGCCGAAGGCTTCGAGAAATTCTGCGACGTCAAGTTCACCGGCACCAAGCGTTTTGGTCTGGATGGCGGCGAGTCGCTGATCCCGGCGCTCGAACAGATCATCAAGCGCGGCGGCAATCTCGGCGTGAAGGAAATTGTGGTCGGCATGCCGCATCGCGGCCGCCTCAACGTGCTGACGCAGGTGATGGGCAAGCCGCACCGCGCGCTGTTTCACGAATTCAAGGGCGGCTCCGCCAACCCGGACGAGGTCGAGGGATCGGGCGACGTCAAATATCATCTCGGTGCATCGAGCGATCGCGAATTCGATAACAACAACGTTCATTTGTCGCTGACGGCGAATCCGTCGCATCTCGAAATCGTCGATCCTGTCGTGCTCGGGAAGGTCCGCGCCAAGCAGGACCAGCATCATGACGAGCCGGAAGAGCGGACCTCGGTGCTGCCGCTGCTGATGCATGGCGACGCGGCCTTTGCCGGCCAAGGTGTCGTTGCCGAATGCTTCGGCCTGTCTGATCTGAAGGGGTATCGCACCGGCGGTTCGATCCACTTCATCGTCAACAACCAGATCGGCTTTACGACATATCCCCGCTATTCGCGGTCGTCGCCCTATCCCTCCGACGTCGCGAAGATGATCGATGCGCCGATCTTCCACGTGAACGGTGACGATCCGGAGGCCGTGGTGTTCGCCGCAAAGATCGCGATCGAATTCCGGCAGAAATTCCACAAGCCTGTCGTTATCGACATGTTCTGTTACCGCCGCCACGGGCACAATGAAGGCGACGAGCCTGCCTTCACGCAGCCGATGATGTACAAGAAGATCGGCACGCATCCGTCGGTGCTATCGGTCTACTCAAAGCGTCTGATCGCCGACGGCGTGATGACGGAAGGCGAAGTTGAAAAGGCCAAGGCCGATTGGCGCACCCGTCTCGACGCCGAACTTGAAGCCGGCTCCGGCTACAAGCCGAACAAGGCCGACTGGCTCGACGGCAAATGGGCGGGCTTCAAATCCGCCGACCGGGAAGAAGACCCACGCCGCGGCATTACGGGGGTCGACGAGAAGGTGTTGAAAGACATCGGCCGCAAGATCACGCAGGTGCCGGACGGTTTCCGCATCCACCGCACCGTGCAGCGCTTCCTTGAGAACCGCGCCAAGGCGATCGACACTGGCGCCGGTATCGACTGGGCGACCGGCGAAGCGCTCGCCTTCTGTTCGTTGATGGAAGAGAAGCACAATGTGCGTCTCTCGGGACAGGACTCCGAGCGCGGCACGTTCTCGCAGCGACATTCGGTGCTGTTCGATCAGGAAGACGAGAGCCGCTATACGCCGTTCAACCATCTCGGGAGCGGGCAGGGCCATTACGAGGTCATCAACTCGTTGCTGTCAGAAGAGGCAGTCCTCGGGTTTGAATACGGGTATTCGACCACCGAGCCGAATACGCTGACCGTCTGGGAAGCCCAGTTCGGCGATTTCGCCAATGGCGCGCAGGTCGTGTTCGACCAGTTCATCTCGTCGGGCGAACGCAAATGGCTGCGCATGTCCGGCCTCGTCTGCATGCTGCCGCATGGTTACGAGGGCCAGGGACCTGAACATTCCTCGGCACGCCTCGAACGTTTTCTGCAGATGTGCGCGGAAGACAACATGCAGGTGGTGCACGCCACCACGCCGGCGAATTTCTTCCATGTCCTGCGCCGGCAGTTGAAGCGGGAATTCCGCAAGCCGCTGATTCTGATGACGCCGAAATCGTTGCTGCGCCACAAGCGTGCGGTCTCGACGCTGGCTGAACTTGGGGCGGACACCACATTCCACCGCATCCTGTTCGACGATGCCGAGAAACTACCTGACGAGAAGGTCAAGCTTGTCGCCGACAACAAGATCCGCCGCGTCGTGCTGTGCTCCGGCAAGGTCTATTACGATCTCTATGAGGAACGCGAGAAGCGCGGCGTCAACGACATTTACTTGTTGCGCGTCGAGCAACTCTATCCGGTGCCGCTGAAAGCGCTGGTGCAGGAGCTGACCCGCTTCAAGGGCGCGGAATTCGTCTGGTGCCAGGAAGAGCCGCGCAATATGGGCGCATGGCATTTTATCGAGCCCTATCTCGAATGGGTGCTGAACCAGATCGGCGCCAAGAATGCGCGCCCGCATTATGCCGGCCGCGCAGCATCCGCCGCAACCGCGACCGGATTAATGTCGAAGCACCTGCAGCAACTCAAAGCGCTGCTCGACGAAGCGCTGGGATAACGCAGCGGCAATCGGATGTTCGGCAGATCGGCAGTTGGCCGATTGCCGGTCTGCCCATTTCTGACTGCCAATCTGATGAACGAACGATTTGAGGAAACCGATACAATGACTGAAATTCGCGTTCCGACGCTCGGCGAATCCGTGACCGAGGCCACGATCGGCCGCTGGTTCAAGAAGGCCGGTGACGCCGTGGCGGTGGATGAGCCTTTGGTCGAACTCGAAACCGACAAGGTGACGATCGAAGTGCCCGCGCCGTCGGCCGGCACGCTCGGCGAGATCGTCGCCAAGGACGGCGAGACCGTCGCCGTCGGCGCGCTACTCGGCCAGATCAGCGAAGGCGGCGGCGCAAAGGCGGCGGCTCCGGCCAAGGAGGCTGCGCCGGTCAAGCCAAGCGCTGCGACTGCGGCCGCCGCTACGGCGGCGGCGCCGGTCCCCGCAAGGGAAACAACAAAGCCTGCCGCCGAGGCGGCGGCTGAAAAGACGCCGCCGGCTGATGCCCCGCTGGCTCCGTCGGTGCGCAAAATCTCCGCAGAAAGCGGCGTCGATGCCGCGACCGTGCCCGGCTCAGGCAAGGACGGCCGCGTCACCAAGGGCGACATGCTCGCCGCGATCGAGAAGGCGGCGTCGCAGCCGACCCCGGTCAATCAGCCCGCCGCGTCTGTTCAGGTGCGCGCGCCGTCGCCGGCCGATGACGCCGCACGCGAAGAGCGCGTGAAGATGACGCGGCTTCGCCAGACCATCGCGCGTCGTCTCAAGGACGTGCAGAACACCGCCGCGATGCTGACGACCTTCAACGAGGTCGATATGAGCCACGTCATGGCGCTGCGCACGCAGTACAAGGAGGTGTTCGAGAAGAAGCACGGGGCTAAACTTGGATTTATGGGCTTCTTCACCAAGGCCTGCGTGCAGGCGCTGAAGGACATCCCGGCCGCCAATGCCGAGATCGACGGCACCGATCTGATCTACAAGAATTACTACCACGTCGGCGTCGCCGTCGGCACTGACAAGGGCCTCGTCGTGCCGGTGGTGCGTGATTGCGACCACAAGTCGATTGCCGACATTGAAAAGAGCATCGCCGATTTCGGCAAGCGCGCCCGCGACGGCCAGCTCAAGATCGACGAAATGCAAGGCGGCACCTTCACCATCACCAATGGCGGCATTTACGGCTCGCTGATGTCGACGCCCATCCTGAACGCGCCGCAGTCGGCGATCTTGGGCATGCACAAGATTCAGGAGCGGCCGATCGCGATCGCCGGCAAGGTCGAAATTCGCCCGATGATGTATCTGGCGCTATCCTACGATCACCGCGTCATCGACGGCAAGGAAGCCGTAACGTTTCTTGTCCGCGTGAAAGAGTCGCTGGAAGACCCGGCAAGGTTGGTGCTGGATCTGTGAACCAGCACTGATGAGGCGAAGCGTTTGAGACGATGTCGCAGTGGGTTGCCATATCCGAGATCGTACGAAATGCAGCACTGACTTTCGCTGCAATTGTTGGTGCAGGTTTAGCTTGGCGTCAATTGTCGCCCGCATCGATTCAGGCAAGATCCGCAAATGCTCAAGCGGATCTTGCGCGCCGCGCCCATGTGACAGAACTATTCAATCGCGCCGTTAGCCAATTGCGTGATCCCAATCTGGAAGTTCGTCTAGCAGCGATCTATGTTCTTCGCGAAGTGGCGAAAGATTTTCCTGATCTGTCCAATCCGGTCTTCGAGCTTCTTCAAGCATATTTACGAGCCTCAGATATCGACTATGGGGACCACGAACCGCCGATCGACATCAAAGAGATCACGAAAGTGGTTCAAAGCAGGTTAGGAGACACGGATGCCCACGCCCGCTAATCAAACAACAATGCCGACCGTTGATCTTCATGGTGCCTTTATCCGACGGGTCGACCTCAGCGGCACGTCGCTTCGCGGCGCCAACTTTGTCGGAACCGATGCCACCAATGCCAATTTCCGAAATTCTGATTTCGAGAATGCGCGGTTGGATGGCACAATTTTGAAGGGTGCCGATTTAACCGGAGCGAAAAACCTCACGCTTGAACAACTCTCACGCGCCGTTATCGATACGAAAACATTGCTCCCGGGTTATATCGATCGTCACCAACTCGACGCGCTTTTCCCGACCTCGGGTCAGACCGATAATGACCGATAAAGTCGTCATCATCACCGGCGGCAGCCGCGGCATCGGCCGCGCCACCGCGCTCGCCGCTGCCAAGCGCGGTTTCCGCGTCGTGGTCGGCTATGCGTCGAATGAAGCTGCGGCGAACGAAGTCGTTGCGCAGATCGAGGCCAGCAACGGCAAGGCCTTCGCGGTAAAATGCGACGTCGGCATCGAGGCGGATATTCTCGCGCTGTTCAAGGCGGCGGATGGCTTTGGTACGTTGGGCGCGCTGGTCAACAATGCCGGCATTGTCGGTCCCTCGGTCCGGGTCGATGAAATGTCGGCCGAGCGCATCGCGCGAATGATGGCGGTCAACGTCACCGGCAGCATTCTCTGCGCGCGCGAGGCGGTCAAACGCATGTCGACCAGGCATGGCGGCGCGGGCGGCGTCATCGTCAACCTCTCGTCGGTCGCAGCGAAACTCGGCTCGCCGAACACCTATGTCGATTATGCCGCCTCCAAAGGCGCGATCGACTCTTTCACCATCGGGCTCGGCTACGAGGTCGCCAATGAAGGGATTCGCGTGGCCGGCATCCGGCCAGGCCTGATCGATACCGAGATTCACGCTTCCGGCGGCGAGCCGGATCGCGCGCATCGTCTCGCGCATAACGTGCCGATGAAGCGCGTCGGCACCGCGGACGAGATCGCCAATGCGATCATCTGGCTGCTGTCGGATGAAGCCTCTTACGTCACATCCGCCACGCTCGACGTCTCCGGCGGCCGGTGAGCGATGTCGGCTTCAAGCGAACGCATGGATCGTATGTCATGCGAACTTATTAAATCGGGCTTCCGCACAACGATCACCGAAATTCAAACATTGAAGAAGAGTTGATATGGCCTCCTACGACCTCGTTGTGATCGGCACCGGCCCCGGCGGTTACGTCTGCGCGATCCGCGCGGCGCAGCTTGGGATGAAAGTCGCCGTTGTCGAGAAGAATCCGACGTTCGGCGGCACCTGCCTTAACGTCGGCTGCATGCCGTCGAAGGCGCTGCTTTACGCATCGGAAATGTTCGAGGAGGCGGGTCACGCGTTCGGCAAGATGGGCGTGATGGTGAACGCACCGTCGCTCGACCTGCCGGCGATGATGAATTTCAAGCAGCAGGGGATCGACGGAAATGTGAAAGGCGTCGAATTTCTGCTGAAGAAGAACAAGATCGACGCGATCATCGGCACCGGCCGCGTTCTCGGCACCGGCAAAATCGAAGTGACGTCTGCCGATGGCAAGACGCAGGCGGTTGAGACCAAAAACATCGTGATTGCCACCGGCTCGGCTGTGGCGCAGCTCAAGGGCATTACGATCGACGAGACGCGCATCGTCTCGTCGACCGGCGCGATCGCTCTCGACAAGGTGCCCGGCAAGCTGCTCGTTATCGGCGCCGGCGTCATCGGTCTCGAACTCGGTTCGGTCTGGAAGCGTCTGGGCGCTGAGGTGACGGTCGTCGAATACCTCGACCGGATTTTGCCCGGCATGGACGGCGAAGTCGCCAAGCAGTTCCAGCGCATCCTCGAAAAGCAAGGCTTCAAATTTCAGCTCAGCCACAAGGTCGCGAGCATCGATACATCAGGCGCGATGTTGAAAGTGTCGGTCGAACCGTCGAAGGGCGACGGCAAGGCCGAAACCCTTGACGCCGACGTCGTGCTTGTCGCCACCGGCCGCGTACCTTACACGGCCGAACTCGGCTTCAAGGAAGCCGGCATCGAATTGGACGAGCGCGGCCGCATCAAGACGGACAAGCACTTCGCGACCACGGCGAAGGGCGTCTATGCGATCGGCGACGTCATCGTCGGGCCGATGCTCGCGCATAAGGCTGAAGACGAAGGCGTCGCTTGTGCGGAGATCCTCGCAGGGCAGGCCGGACATGTGAATTACGACGTCATTCCGGGCGTGGTCTATACGACGCCGGAAGTGGCCTCGCTCGGCAAGACCGAAGAAGAGTTGAAAGAGGCCGGCATCGCTTACAACGCCGGCAAATTTCCGTTCACCGCAAATGGCCGCTCCAAGGTCAACCAGACCACCGACGGTTTTGTGAAGATCCTCGCGGATGCCAAGACCGATCGCGTTCTCGGCGTTCACATCGTCGGCCGCGAGGCCGGCGAGATGATCCACGAGGCGGCGGTGCTGATGGAATTCGGCGGTTCGGCGGAAGATCTCGCCCGTACCTGCCACGCGCATCCGACGCGGTCGGAAGCCGTCAAGGAAGCGGCTATGGCGGTGGCCAAACGGGCCATCCATATGTAAGGGCCGCGCCGAAACGGTGCTGGCGAAGGATCGTGTGAGGAATCGTGTTGCCATGCGTCATGTGAAGCAACCCCTCTATGTTGTGCTGGCGCTGATCTTCCTGGCCGAGGCGTGGCTATGGGATCATCTGGAGCCTGTCGTCGCTCGGGTTGTCGCGCTCATACCGCTGCGCGCCTTCAAAGCGTGGCTCGCCCGGCGAGTCGAACGGTTGTCGCCTTACCCGACTTTATTGGTGTTTCTCGCACCCCTGGTCATCCTGCTGGTGCCGCTCAAATTCGCCGAAGTGTGGCTGCTCGCCAGCCATCACTGGATCGGCGCCATCGTCCTCATCATCGTCTCGAAATTTGTTGGCGTCGGCGTGCTCGCCTTCACCTTCGACGTGACGCGACCGAAGCTCATGCAGATGGCGTGGTTCCGGCGGGTCTATGATTGGATGTTGGCGGCGCGGCAATGGGCGCATGAGATCACTGCTCCGACAGTCGCTCGGTTACGCCGGATTATCTCCGCGTTTCGGAAGCGATCGTCGCCGCGTGCCCTGCGAGTCATGTGGCGGATTCGTCGCCGCATGCAGTCGGTGCGATAAGGTTTGTCATGACGCGACAGCACCGCATCAAGACTCCCATTCTTGACATTTCTTATTGCGAGACCGGCCCGGCCGGCGGCCCGGTTGTCGTGCTGTTGCACGGTTTTCCCTACAGCGCGCATTGTTTCGACGCGGTTGCGCCACTTGTGGCCGCGAAAGGCATGCGCGTCATCATGCCGGACCTGCGCGGTTATGGCGGCACACGGTTTTTGTCACAGGACACGCCGCGCTCCGGTGAGCAGGCCGCGCTCGGCAAGGATCTGCTCGAACTGCTCGATGCCCTGAAGGTCGAAAGCGCCGTGCTCGGCGGCTACGACTGGGGTGGGCGTGCCGCCTGCATCGTGTCGGCGTTGTGGCCGCAGCGGGTGCGCGGACTTGTCAGCAGCAACGGTTACAACATCCAGAATATCGCGACGGCCGATCGACCGGGTTCACCGGATCGCGAGATGCGACTCTGGTATCAATTCTATTTTCATCTCGAGCGCGGCCGCGCTGGTCTCGAGGCCAACCGCTACGAATTCTGCAAGCTCTTGTGGAGACAGTGGTCGCCGACATGGGCATTCGACGAGGCGACCTTCGCGCAATCAGCCGCGGCGTTCGAGAATCCGGATTTCGTCGATGTCGTGGTCCAGTCTTACCGGCATCGTTATGGCAATGCACCCGGCGATCCTGCCTGCGCCGCGATTGAGGAGCACCTTGCGATGCAGCCCGTCATCGCCGTGCCAACGATCGACCTGCAAGGCGCCGATGATGGCGTCAATCCGCCGGAGACATCGGACGGGCACGCCAAACACTTCGGCGAGCGCTACCAGCGACGCGTATTGGACGGCGTCGGACACAACGTTCCGCAAGAAGCGCCACGCCTGTTCGCGGAGGCGGTTCTGGAGGTGGGCGGGATTTGAAACGCCTCGCCTCATTCACCGATGTCTTAGTCTAGCCTGGCAGGTGCGCACTTGCGTGCCATGACCGGGGCTGCCCGGTATTGTGCGACATCACGTTTTCCGCCGAAGCCTGTCATCGGGCTCGCCAAAGGCGGGACCCGGTGGCGGGCGATGACAGCTCGGCTGGAGCGCGACCGCGCGCTCACATCAAATGAACGGCATGCGGCGCAAACAGACCGATCGCCGTAAAAGCAACGCCGGCCAATGCCAGCGCGCCGGAAACGTAAGCCAGCACGATGATGCCGGTGATGATGGTCGCTGACGCCAGCACGATGCCGATCTGGAAGGCAGCCGAGGCCACTTCGTAATGATGATACTTGGCGAGCGCGGTGTCGCGCGCTTCTTCAGCCTTCTTGGCGCGGGCCGCGAGTTGGTCCTGGCCTTCGCCGGTTTCGGGCTCTGAGCGATAACGGTCGGCGGTCTTTTTCCAGTCGTCGATCTGCTTCTGCAATGCGGCCTTCGCTGCATCGTCGCCCATCAGGCCAAGGCTCAATCGCGCCTGATCGGAGGTTGTCTGCACGACTGTGCGGCGGATGCTCTTGGCCTGAAAGAACGCCCAGAGATTCGAGGCCTCGACGTTCTTGCTGATGGATTCGGTCTGGGCGCCCTTGCCGAGCGTTTCGGACAGCGCCAGAAACAATGCGATCACGGCGATCAGCAGCGCGATCTTCTTGTTCTCGCCCGAGGCGTGCTCGGCATGCTCGGCGTGTTCCATGCTTTCATGCGCGCCCAAAGCTTGATCCCCCTGACATGCGTCGGTCTCCCTGCGAGTACCGCGCGAGCATTGTCGCAAGCGACCACGGCATGCAAGTGAAACGATCATGACGAGGAAGGCTTACGCCCTCGGATGCGCGGTCCGATAGACCTCGAACAGCCTTTCGGTGTCGATGCCCGTGTAGATTTGCGTCGTCGAGAGCGAGGCGTGGCCGAGCAATTCCTGAATGGCGCGCAGGTCGCCGCCGCGCGTCAAGAGATGCGTGGCGAAGGAGTGCCGCAACGCATGCGGCGTAGCGCTGTCGGGCAGACCCAAAGAGCCGCGTAGCCGCTCCATCGTCAATTGAATGATGCGTGGCGACAACGGCCCGCCGCGGGCGCCGACGAAAGCCGGGCCGTTGGCGGGCAGCGGGTGCGGGCATTGCGCGATGTAGTCCTGAACGGCCTGCAGCACGCTTTGCAGCACCGGCACCATGCGGGTTTTGTTGCCTTTTCCGGTGACGACCAGCACGTCGCCCGCGCCGGGCAGCGGCACGTCGCGCCGTTTGAGGCCAAGCGCTTCGGAGATTCGCAAGCCGGAGCCGTATAAGAGCGCCATCACGGCGGCGTCGCGGGCCCAAATCCACGGCTCGCGATTTTCGCCGGCACGGCTATCGGGATCGACCACTTGCCTTGCGGCGGCCATCGGCACCGGCTTCGGCAGGCTCTTGCCGATTTTGGGCGCGCGGATCGCCGACAATGCACCGAGCTTGCCGGCGCCCTCGCGCTCAATAAACTTGCCAAACGACCGCAGCCCCGCCAAAGCGCGCGCGAGCGAGCGGCCGGCGACGTCGTCGGCGCGGCGCGCGGCCATGAAGGCGCGGATGTCGGTGGCCTCCAGCTTCGCGAACTGCGCCAGCGAGACCCGCGCGCCCCAGTGATCGCTGAGAAACAGCAGGAATTGCCGCAGGTCGCGGGCATAGGCCTCCAGCGTCTTCGGCGACAGCCGGCGTTCGGTGCGCAAATGCGCCAGCCAGCGCGTCATCTGCAACGAAATGGTTTCGTCGGCGCAGGGCAGATCGATAGGTGGCGTTTGCGGCATGGGATGCTCGGCGGTGTGTCTCGCAAGATAACACACGCGGTTGGTGAAGCGGGGGTTAAGGGGACTTGTCATTCCGGGCGCGTGTCCGCGTCAAAATTGACGCAAGTCAATTTTGACGGAGGACATGCGAGCCCGGAATCCACAACCGCTGCCGGGCGTATGGATTCCGGGCCTGCACCATTCGCCGGCTAACGCCGGCAAATGGCGCATCCCGGAATGACGAAACGATTCTCGTCGCCACTGGCCCCCTGCATCGCCGCAGCCTAAATTAGCCACCCGCCCGTCGAGATACCGCGTGACCGATTCGCCGAACCTGTTTGCCGATCAACCATCCGCGTCGGCAGGCTTTGTCGACGTGCTGGTGCCGGTTGCGTTGAATCAGACCTATTCCTACCGCGTCCCCAGAGGTATGGCGCTGAAGCCGGGCGATCTGGTGTCGGTGCCTCTGGGGCCGCGCGACGTGATGGGCGTGGTGTGGGCCGACAACGCCCAGCCCGAGCCGCGTCTGCATAACCGGCTCAAGGATGTCGGCGAGAAGCTCGACGTCCCGCCGCTGCGCGACGAGTTGCGCAGTCTGGTCGATTGGGTCTCGACCTACACCCTGTCGGCGCGCGGCATGGTGCTGCGAATGTCGCTGCGGATGGGCTGGGATCTCGGCCCCGAACGGGTGCGCACCGGCGTGCGGCTGGTCGGCGAGCCGCCGAAACGCATGACGCCCGCGCGGAGCCGGCTCATCATGACTCTCTCGGACGGCTTGCTGCACGGAAAATCCGATGCGGCAAAAGAAGCCGGCGTCAGTGCCGGCGTGATCGACGGACTTGTCGACGAAGGCACGCTCAAAGCCGAGCCGTTGCCCCGCGAACTCTCCGTGCCGACAGCCGATCCGGAATTTGACGCGCCGGATTTCTCGCCGGAGCAGGAAGCTGCCGCGGCGGCGCTGAGAACTTTGGCGATAGCGGGTGATTTCAAGGTTGCGCTGCTCGACGGCGTGACCGGTTCGGGCAAGACCGAAGTCTATTTCGAGGCGGTTGCGGAGATTATCAAGCGCGGCGAGCAGGTGCTGATCCTGATGCCGGAGATCGCGCTGACCGGGCAGTTCCTTGATCGCTTCGCGCAGCGCTTCGGTACCCGGCCGTTGGAGTGGCATTCGGAACTGACCCCGCGCACCCGCGCGCGAAACTGGGCAGCGGCCGCGGCAGGCGAGGCGCAGGTCATCGTCGGCGCACGCTCGGCACTATTTCTTCCCTACGCGCAATTGGGCCTCATCATCGTCGATGAAGAGCATGACCAGGCTTACAAGCAGGATGAGGGCGCGCATTATCACGCGCGCGACATGGCGGTGGTGCGCGCGTCGATTGCAAGGATTCCGGTCATCCTCGCCTCCGCGACGCCGTCCGTCGAATCCGAAGTGAACGCGCGGCGAGGCCGCTACCAGCGGGTGACTTTGCCGTCGCGATTCGGCGGCCAGCACATGCCGCAGATCGAGGCGATCGATCTGCGCCGCGAAGGCCCGATGCGCGGGCGATTCATCTCGCCGCGTCTCGCCGAAAACATCCAGTTCGCGATCGAGAAGAAAGAACAGGCGTTGCTGTTTCTCAACCGGCGCGGCTATGCGCCGCTGACGCTCTGTCGCGGTTGCGGGCACCGCTTTTCCTGCAACATCTGCGACGCATGGCTGGTCGATCATCGGTTTCGCCAGAGGCTGGTCTGTCACCATTGCGGTTTCTCGATTCCGCGTCCGCGCATGTGTCCGCATTGCGGACTTGAAGAATCGCTGGTGGCAGTTGGACCCGGTGTCGAACGCTTGCAGGAAGAAGCAATCTCGCTGTTTCCCGGCGCGCGGACGATGGCGCTGTCGAGCGATCTCGTTACCTCGATCGAGACGATGCGATCGGAACTGAACGAGATTGCCGAGGGCCGCGTCGATATCATCATCGGCACCCAACTTGTCGCCAAAGGCCATAACTTTCCGCGCCTCAATCTCGTCGGCGTCGTCGATGCCGATCTGGGACTTGGCAATGGCGATCCGCGCGCAGCGGAGCGGACGTTTCAACTGCTCAATCAAGTGATCGGCCGCGCCGGACGCGAGCAGGGCCGTGGCGTCGGTTATTTGCAGACGCATCAACCCGAACATCCTGTCATGAAAGCGCTGATCGCCTGCGACCGCGAAGCGTTTTACGACAGCGAGATTGAAGCGCGCGAGCGCGCCGGCTATCCGCCGTTCGGGCGGCTGGCGAGCCTGATCGTTTCAGCCGGTGACAGGCCCACGGCCGAAGGATTTGCGCGCAAGCTGGCAAGCGCAGCACCGCTCGACGAACGTGTGAAAGTGCTCGGTCCCGCCGAGGCGCCGCTCGCGGTCATCAAGGGGCGCTATCGCTTTCGCCTGCTGGTAAAATCCGCGCGCGGCTTCGATCTGTCGGGGTATTTGCGCGACTGGATGGCGATCGCGCCGAAGACCAAGGGCAATCTCAAACTGGAGATCGATGTCGACCCGCAGAGCTTTCTTTAGATCAGGCAAAAAGCCTGCCGTCGCGGGGGCACGACGGCAGGCTCTTGATACGCGAACGCAACGCTTACGAAGAGATGTGGATTACATGACCTCGGCGACGACCCGGCCGACGCCACGGCTGGTCAGCCCGATGGCGCTGGCCGCGCCCTTCGAGAGGTCAAGCACCCGGCCTCGAATAAAGGGGCCGCGGTCATTAATGGTGACGACAACGCTGCGGTCGCCATGAGTGACGCGGAGCTTGGTGCCGAACGGCAGACTGCGATGGGCGGCGGTCATTGCGCCCTGATTGAAACGCTGGCCCGAGGCGGTTTTGCTGCCGGATTCATTGCCGTAAAACGACGCCATGCCGGAGAAGCTGCGGCCGCCGGTCGAGGACGGGATCGACGCATTGGCGTCGCGGAAGCTGTTGGCGGCGTGGTGGTGTCGGACGTGATGATGGTGGTGGCCACGGTGATGCCGGGACTTGGCCGACGCCTCGGTGATGCTCCCGCAGAGCAGAACGCCGGTCGCGATCAAAGCGACGGCCGTGCGCGCGGGCGTGAAAAGGCCGAGCGTCGATGTGTTGTTGTTACCCATACCCAATAGTCCCTTGGAAAGTACTGACTACACTTGTAGCAGTGGAACCCCCGTCCCGTGATGCGTTTGCACCGTTGACGGTGGAATAAGGCCAGAACACGGCAGGCAATTCGTTCCCGGACCGATTGAAATATCTTGTGATGCCGCACGGAATAGGCTGCGGGGCAGTGTCAGCAATTCAAGGATAAATTGATTACTTTCGAATACATCAGTCGACTGTTTTTCCAAGTCGAGCACCTGCATAACCAGCATTCGCGAAGTAAATATCTGCGGAAATACGTGATCGAATCCCACCAAGAACGGGCCGAAGGCGCGATCAATGGATCATCAAATCCTGGTCGGGCGGCGGACGATGACGCCGTGCCAACCAAGGCCGGGGTAGGTTTCGTAGCCAGGGGTCGCATGAAACGCGACCTGCGTTCCGTCGCTCAGGGCGTAGAAGCCATGTGAGCGGTTCTGGGTTTCGATCGGGAAGTGCTTGTTGAGCGTCCGCGTATCCTGCGATGACGCGATGATGCGGCTGTTGGCGTCGACCAGCATCACGGCGGTGCGGTCACGGTCTTCCGGCTCGATCCGAACGCCGCGCACGATGGTTTGCGCCTGCGGAGCCCAATCGAAATGAATTGCGAGAATGCCGAGCGGCGCGCCGTGCGCTTCGCCGCCGCTGCGCACGGTGGCCGCGTAGGTCGCAACCTCCGCGCCCTTCAGCGCCGCGCATTCGGTGATGTCGCTCACGGCGTAGTCATCCCCCGACGCCAAACGGCGCGCCTGCAAAAACCATGGCTCGTGCGAAACATCGAGGCCGGTGACGGCATGTCGATCGGGACGGCCATTGGCGATCACACGGCCGTTGAGGTCGCAGAGCCACAGATCAAGATAGACAGTATAGGCGTTGAGGATCACGCCGAGCCGCTTCGACGCATAGGCAATGCGCTCGGGCTTTGGATCGACGGCGCACTCGACAAGGGCGCTGTCGGTTGCCCACCAACGCACGTCGCAGGTTCGCTCATAGAGGTTGCGGTCGATGATTTCGATGGCATTGAGCGCAAGATCGACCAGTCGCGAGCCCATCGCCGCATTGGCCATCGATTGCGTGCGGTCGCTGAGATCGGCGATCTGGGTCGCGAGTTCTTTCTGGAGTTGTTCGGCGATCAGTCCGACGCTGCCGGCGATCTCGCGCACTTCCGACGCGACCACGGAGAATCCGCGGCCATGGTCGCCGGCTCGCGCGCTTTCGATCATCGCGTTCAAAGCCAGCATGCGCAGAAGGCCGGTGACTTTCTGAATGCCGTTGATCTTGTCGACAGTTGTGGCGCGGATGCCATTGGTGAGTTCGATCAGATCGGACAGCGTCACCTGCGCGCCGATCGTTGCCGGGCGGCCGTTGGATATCGGGTTCGGCAGCGCCATGGAATGATCCGTCGTCGAGAGCCGCAGCGCCATTGCTGCATCTGCTCATTGATCGACGATTCCTTTGAAAACCGCAAACAAAAAAATCGAAATCATGCGTTAGATCAGCGGTTTAGCGAAATCGTCTGCTTGTTTTGCAGGCTGTGTGACTTGAAAGCATGCAGGTCGAGAACGACACGGGCCGCCGAGCAAGCCCGCTCTACTTCCACGTTCGTCATTGCGGGGAGCCTGATATGGCTCGTCCGCGAGCCCTATCAGGCGACGAGACAATCCAGCTCTTTCTTTGATCGAGAAAGAGCTGGATTGCTTCGTCGTTTGGAAATGCCCGTGAACGAGCATTTCCAAACTTCTCGCAGTGACGAGCGCATGCGCGCCGCTCACTCTCTGAAGCCTGCAAATCCCACTCTCGAAACATTCGACTGCGACAGAGCGGCACCCTACACGTGATCGTGTTGCACCTGCGCGCGCGCCATGTTAGCAAAGCCGCGATTTTGACGGGCTGGTTTTGACCGGCACGGCACCGAAATCGAAGTCCCGCTTGAATTCCAAGGGCTTGCGTCGCTTCAGCGACGGTTTCCTCCTTGCGGATTTGACAGCTTGAAGAGCGCATAAGTGGCAGCAGAAGATTCGTCGGTTTCTGGAGTATCCGGCCGTTATGCAACGGCTTTGTTTGAACTCGCGCGCGATGAAAAATCCGTCGATGCTGTCAAAGCCGATCTTGACCGTTTCGTGGCCATGCTCGCCGATAGTCCCGACCTGACCCGCCTCGTCCGCAGCCCGGTATTTTCGTCCGACATGCAGTCCAAGGCGCTCGCCGCCATTCTCGACAAGGCCGGGATTTCCGGCATCGCCGCAAATTTCCTCAGCGTCCTCACCGCCAATCGCCGGCTGTTCGCCGTGACCGACGTGATCCGCGCCTACGGCGCGCTGGTGGCGAGGTTCAAAGGTGAAGCCACGGCCGACGTCACCGTCGCCGAAGCCCTCAGCGACAAGAATCTCGACGCTCTCAAGTCCGCGCTGAAGTCAGTGACGGGCAAGGACGTTGCGCTCAACGTGAAGGTCGATCCGTCCATCATCGGCGGGCTTGTCGTCAAGCTCGGCAGCCGCATGGTCGACAGCTCGCTTCGCACCAAACTCAACTCGATCAAGCACGCGATGAAAGAGGCAGGCTGATGGACATCCGCGCCGCGGAAATTTCCGCGATCCTCAAGGACCAGATCAAGAATTTCGGCCAGGAGGCTGAAGTCACCGAAGTCGGACAGGTGCTGTCCGTCGGCGACGGCATCGCCCGCGTCTATGGCCTCGACAACGTCCAGGCCGGCGAGATGGTCGAGTTCGAGAACGGCACCCGCGGCATGGCGCTGAATCTTGAAACCGACAATGTCGGTATCGTTATTTTCGGTGCTGACCGCGAGATCAAGGAAGGCCAGACGGTCAAGCGAACCCGCGCCATCGTCGACACGCCGGTCGGCAAGGGGCTGCTCGGCCGCGTCGTCGACGCGCTCGGCAATCCGATCGACGGCAAGGGCCCGATCCAGGCCGAGAAGCGCATGCGCGTGGACGTGAAAGCGCCCGGCATCATTCCGCGCAAGTCGGTCAACGAGCCGATGGCGACCGGCCTCAAGGCGATCGACGCCTTGATCCCTGTCGGCCGTGGTCAGCGCGAGTTGATCATCGGTGATCGTCAGACCGGCAAGACCGCGATCGCCCTCGACACCATTCTGAACCAAAAGGCGCTCAACGTCGCCGGCGCGCCGGAAGGCCAGAAGCTGTATTGCGTATATGTCGCGATCGGCCAGAAGCGTTCGACCGTCGCGCAATTCGTGAAGGTGCTGGAAGAGCAGGGTGCGCTCGAATATTCCATTATCGTCGCCGCCACTGCCTCCGACCCGGCGCCGATGCAGTATATCGCGCCGTTCACCGGCTGCACGATGGGCGAATACTTCCGCGACAACGGCATGCACGCCGTCATCATCTACGACGATTTGTCGAAGCAGGCCGTCGCCTATCGCCAGATGTCACTGTTGCTGCGCCGTCCGCCGGGCCGCGAAGCCTATCCGGGCGATGTGTTCTACCTGCATTCCCGCCTGCTTGAGCGCGCTGCGAAGCTCAATGACGAGCAGGGCAACGGCTCGCTGACCGCGCTGCCGGTCATCGAAACCCAGGCCAACGACGTGTCGGCCTACATCCCGACCAACGTGATTTCGATCACCGACGGCCAGATCTTCCTCGAAACCGATCTGTTCTTTCAGGGCATCCGCCCGGCGGTGAACGTCGGTCTGTCGGTGTCGCGCGTCGGCTCGGCCGCGCAGACCAAGGCGATGAAGAAGGTCGCCGGCAAGATCAAGGGCGAGTTGGCGCAATACCGCGAAATGGCGGCGTTCGCGCAGTTCGGTTCCGATCTCGACGCCTCGACCCAGCGGCTGCTGGCGCGGGGTTCGCGCCTGACCGAACTCCTGAAGCAGCCGCAATTCTCGCCGCTGAAGATGGAAGAACAGGTCGTCGTGATTTATGCCGGCGTCAACGGCTATCTCGACAAGCTTCCGGTCAGCAAGGTGCGAAGCTTCGAGGACGGTCTGTTGTCGCTGGTGCGCGGCAAGAACGTCGAGATTCTCGATGCCATCCGCGACAGCCGCGATCTGTCCGACGATACGGCCGCAAAGTTGAAATCGGTGGTCGAGGGTTACGCGAAGTCGTTCGCGGCCTAACGTTATGAGGGATGCGCTTGCACCGATCGCGGTCGTGTCCCCTCCCCCCTTGAGGGGGAGGGCTAGGGAGGGGGGTCCGAAGGACAACCACCTCTTGCCGTTCACCCCCCTCCCCAACCCTCCCCCTCAAGGGGGGAGGGAGCGCGCTTTGCCTCGCGGCGGCGCTCTCTCAAAGACGGCGCTTCTGTAATGGCTTCTCTCAAAGACATGCGCGTCCGCATCGCCTCGACCAAGGCGACGCAGAAAATCACCAAGGCCATGCAGATGGTCGCGGCCTCGAAGCTGCGTCGGGCGCAGACCGCTGCCGAAGCCGCGCGTCCCTATGCCGAGCGTATGGATGCCGTGATCGCGAACATTGCGGGCGCGATGACCGGCGGCGCCGGTCCGGTGCTGATGGCCGGCACGGGCAACGATAAAGTCCATCTGTTTCTGGTCTGCACCGGCGAACGCGGTCTTTCCGGCGCATTCAACTCGTCGATCGTCCGCCTGGCGCGCGATCGTGCGCTCGCGCTCATGAACCAGGGCAAAGAGGTCAAGTTCTTTTGCGTCGGCAAAAAGGGCTACGAGCAACTGCGCCGCAACTTCGGCAAGCAGATCATTGAAAATGTCGAGTTGCGTGCGGTGCGTCAGCTCGGCTTCAGCAATGCTGCAGACATCGCCGAGAAAATCACCGCGCGTTTTCAGGCCGGCGAGTTCGACGTCTGCACGCTGTTCTATTCGCGCTTCCAGTCGGTGATCTCGCAGGTGCCGACGGCGCAGCAGATCATACCGCTCGTCGTCGCCGCGCCGAAGGCCGATGCCGGCCCGACACCGGCTTACGAGTATGAGCCCGCCGAGGACGAAATCCTCGATACGCTGTTGCCGCGCAATCTTGCCGTTCAGAT
This sequence comes from uncultured Tardiphaga sp., assembly GCA_964244735.1. Classification (GTDB taxonomy): domain Bacteria; phylum Pseudomonadota; class Alphaproteobacteria; order Rhizobiales; family Xanthobacteraceae; genus Tardiphaga. The sequence continues at coordinate 103,924 of CAXTJT010000011.1, read as the reverse complement.
CTTTCGTGCGCTGCTCGAAAACAACGCGTCGTTCTACGGCGCGCAGATGAGCGCCATGGACAATGCGACTCGCAATGCCGGCGACATGATCCGCAAGCAGACGCTGATCTATAACCGCACGCGACAGGCGATGATCACGAAGGAGCTGATCGAAATCATCTCCGGCGCTGAAGCCCTTTGACGGGACAGGATTCTGTGCGATGGCCTATGTAACCTCGGCGACGACCAAAGGCGGCCGCAATGGCCGCGCGATGCTCGACAACGGCACGCTGGCGCTCGCGATGGCCGCTCCGAAGGAGATCGGCGGCGCCGGCGACGGTCACAATCCGGAGCAACTGTTCGCGCTCGGCTATTCGGCGTGCTTCGGCCAGGCCATTCTTGTCCTCGCCAAAAAGCATGACCTCGATGGCCAGGCCGCGAAGATCACCTGCGACGTCACGCTCGACCAGAAGGACGGCGGCTTTTCACTGTCGGCCGAGTTGAAGGTCTCGATCCCTGGCGCCGACAAGGACAAGGTCATGGCGCTGGTCGAAGAAGCTCACACGATTTGCCCCTATTCCAAGGCGACGAAGGGCAACATGCCCGTCAAGCTCACCGTACTCTAATCAAGCGCGCATGATCGTATCCTAAACCGGTATCCCCTTTTCGGGATCATGCGCTAAACAGTTTCCGATTGAAGGAGAGAGTTCTCATGGCTAGCCCCGCCAACCAGACCGGCCGCATCACCCAGGTCATCGGCGCCGTTGTCGACGTTCAGTTTGAAGGCCATCTGCCCGCGATTTTGAACGCGATCGAAACGACGAATGGCGGCAATCGCCTGGTGCTCGAAGTTGCCCAGCATCTCGGCGAATCGACCGTTCGCACCATTGCGATGGACCTTACCGAGGGTCTGGTGCGCGGTCAGGAAGTCACCGACACCGGCAGCCCGATCATGGTGCCGGTCGGGGTCGGCACGCTCGGCCGCATCATCAACGTGATCGGCGAGCCGATCGACGAACAGGGACCGGTGGTGTCGGAAGGCCTGCGTCCGATCCATGCGGAAGCGCCGCTCTACACCGACCAGTCGACCGAATCGGAAATTCTCGTCACCGGCATCAAGGTCGTCGATCTGCTCGCGCCTTACGCCAAGGGCGGAAAAATTGGATTGTTCGGCGGCGCGGGCGTCGGCAAGACCGTGCTGATTCAGGAACTCATCAACAACGTCGCCAAGGCGCATGGTGGCTATTCGGTGTTCGCCGGCGTCGGCGAGCGCACCCGCGAGGGCAACGACCTCTATCACGAGTTCATCGAATCCGGCGTCAACAAGAAGGGCGGCGGCGAAGGCTCGAAATGCGCCCTCGTTTACGGCCAGATGAACGAGCCTCCGGGCGCGCGCGCCCGCGTCGCGCTGTCAGGTCTGACCGTCGCCGAGCATTTCCGCGATCAGGGCCAGGACGTGCTCTTTTTTGTCGACAACATCTTCCGCTTCACGCAAGCGGGCTCGGAAGTGTCGGCGTTGCTCGGCCGCATTCCATCGGCGGTGGGTTATCAGCCGACGCTCGCGACCGACATGGGTGCGCTGCAGGAGCGCATCACAACCACCACCAAGGGATCGATCACCTCGATCCAGGCAATCTACGTGCCGGCCGACGACTATACCGATCCGGCGCCGGCGACGTCCTTCGCCCATCTCGACGCGACGACCAACCTCAACCGTGCGATTTCCGAAAAGGGCATCTATCCGGCGGTTGACCCGCTCGATTCGACCTCGCGCATGCTGTCGCCGCTGATCGTGGGTGACGAGCATTACACCACGGCGCGCATGGTCCAGCAGATTCTTCAGAAGTATAAGTCGCTGCAGGACATCATCGCGATTCTCGGTATGGACGAACTGTCGGAAGAAGACAAAATCGCAGTTGCCCGCGCCCGCAAGATCGAGCGCTTCCTGTCGCAGCCGTTCTTCGTCGCCGAAATCTTCACCGGCTCGCCGGGCAAGTTCGTCGACCTCGCCGACACCATCAAGGGCTTCCGCGCGATCTGCGAAGGCAAATACGACCATCTGCCGGAAGCGGCGTTCTACATGGTCGGCACGATCGAAGAAGCCGTCGAAAAGGGCAAGAAGCTCGCGGCGGAAGCGGCGTAATCTTTCTTATCCCTCCCCCTTGCGGGGAGGGTCGGCGCTCTTGCGCCGGGGTGGGGGCTCTTGTCGGCCACCATCTCAAGTGACCCCCCCTCCCCAACCCTCCCCCGCAAGGGGGGAGGGAGCAGTCAGCGGATGGCTCTCATGCCCACCTTCCACTTCGATCTCGTCTCGCCGGAAAAACTTGCCTTCTCGGGCGACGTCGATCAGGTCGATATCCCCGGCGTCGAGGGCGATTTCGGCGTGATGGCCGGACACGCGCCGGTGGTGGCGGCGATCCGTCCCGGCATCATGACCGTCACCTCTGGCGGCTCCAAACAGCAGATCATCGTGCTCGGCGGTCTCGCCGAAGTGTCGGAGAAGGGCCTGACGGTTCTGGCCGACGTCGCGACCTCGATCGAGGAACTCGACAAGTCGGCCTTCGCCGCCGAAATCAGCGAGATGGAAGCCAAGCTTTCGGAAAAGGAAGGCTCAGCGCTCGATCGGTATGTCGAGCGGCTCGATCACTACAAGACGATCCAGCACCAGATCGGCAATTCCACCGCGATGCATTGAGGCTTTCTCACCTCTCCCCGCGTGCGGGAAGAGGCCGACATCCGCGCGAAGCGCAGGATGTCGGGTGAGGGGGCCGCTCGTTCAGGAAGAGCCCCTCATCCCAACCTTCTCCCCGTAAGGACGGGGAGAAGGAGTGCGCTGCGCATCGTCGCACCGTTGTCCTCTTCATTTGACGACCGACGAAACTAAGTCCCCGCAAACCGCGCAAACTCCGTTGCCACGGCACGATAGATGTCGCGGCGGAATGGCACCACCAGATCGGCGACGCGATCAAGTCGTTCCCAGCGCCACGCATCGAATTCCGCCGGCTGGCCGTTGCGCTCGGTCAACGGATCGACTTCTGACTCGTCCCCGGTGAAGCGCAGCGCGAACCAAATCTGGCGCTGGCCGCGAAACTGCGAGAAGCGATGCGGCGGCCCGTCATAAGCGGGAAAATCATAGGCCATCGCTCGCGTTTCGCCGAGATAATCGGCCGATGAGATCCCGGTCTCTTCCCACAACTCGCGCATCACGGCGTCGCGCGGATTTTCGTTCGCATCGATGCCGCCTTGCGGCATCTGCCATTCAAGTCCGGGCAGGATGATCTCCGGCCCGTCATCCTTGTAGCGCCGCGCGATCAGCACGCGGCCATCCGCGTTGAACAGAGCGATGCCGACATTCGGACGATAGGGTTTGTCGGTCGTGTCTGGAATTTGATCCATTCAGATGACACCGATGCCCAGACCTTGCAGGTCCTGCTTCAATCGACGCGGATCGAGCGCGAAGCTCACGCGCCGGCCAGCGTGATGAATTCCTTGACCACCCGCTCATAGACCGGCCGCTTGAACGGCACGATCAGGTTCGGCAGGTTTTTCATCGGCTCCCAGCGCCACGCGATGAATTCCGCCTTGTTGCCTTGCGGCGGATGCGTGACGTTGATCTCCGCGTCGTCACCGGTGAAGCGCACGGCGAACCATTTCTGGCGCTGGCCGCGATAGCGGCCTTTCCATGCGCGGCCTGCCACCGTGCGAGGGATGTCGTAGATCAGCCAGTCCGGCACTTCGCCGAGTTTTTCGACCGAGCGCACGCTGGTCTCTTCGTAGAGTTCGCGCTTGGCCGCGGCCCAGGTGTCCTCGCCGGGATCGACGCCGCCTTGCGGCATCTGCCACACATGCGTTTCGTCAACATGCTCGATGCCGCCGGCGCGGCGGCCGATGAAGACCAGCCCCGCTGCGTTGATCAGCATCATGCCAACGCAGGTGCGATAGGGCAGATCTTCGTAACGCGCCATTCCGTCAAAACCTCTTGCCTCGTTCGAGTATAGCTCGCGAGTGTAGCCCGTTGTAAGGCGGGCATATCTTCAGCTCGATTTTGATTTCAGCATCGCCGTTGTCAATGGCGCGAGCAGGACGCCGCGGCTTTCGAGTTGCTTCGCCCAGGCGGCGATGCGCTCGATTGAAACCGGAAGCGCCGAAGCGACACCGATCGCGGTGCCGCGATCGCGCGCCTGGCTTTCCAGTCTCGCCAATGCGCGATCGATCTCGGTTGAGGTCGGCACAGCATCGATCGCGGCATCTGCGCGCGCGAACGGCATTGCTGCACCTTCGGCCAGAACGCCTGCGACGCTGCGCTGCGACGCGCCGTCATCGAGGAATCCGAGACCACGCTTGGCCGCATCGCGCATCATCGGCCGCATCGCCGCATCGGTCGCGATGAATTTCGCACCCATGAAATTGGCAATGCCGACATAGCCCTGAATGCGGCTCATGTGCCACGCCAGACGGTCGGCATTCTGCTCGGCGTCGAGCGTGGTCAGCAATGTCTGCGGGCCGGGATCGTTATCGGGATAGTCGAACGGCTCCATCGGAATCTGGAGAAGCACCTCGTGGCGCTGCGCGCGAGCGCGCTCGACCAGTTTGGCCGGCTCCGCGCCGTAGGGTGTGAAGGCCAATGTCACCGCGCCCGGCAGCTTGATGATGGCATCGGTCGTTCTGGCCGCACCGACGCCGAGGCCGCCGACGACGATCGCGACCACCGGCATCTTCGCGGCTTTGGCGCGCAGCGCGTCGCTGGTCTCGGCATAGGCGTTGAATGGCCTGAGGTTGCCGGCGGCGATCGGGATCATGCCGTGTCGTGAGGATTCCAGCAGCTTGGGGTCCGCCCCGGTGATCACTGGCGGCGGCGCGCCGGGATCGGATTTATCGGCGTCTTTGCCGGCGCCGACCACGATGTCGCGGCGTGTGCCGCTGGAGCCGTCGATGATCGTGATGGTGCGCTGGCCGGGCCCGGCAACGGGCGGTTCGGCCGCCTTGACGGCGGGGCTGGCCGTGTCGGCCGGCTTGTCGTCGCCCTGTTTCGGCTGCGGCGTCTGATGGATCGCGAAGCGCATGACGGGTTCGCCGCCGAGCGGATTGTCGACGAACAGCACGACACCGATAAAGCCGAGCAGGACCGCGCCGAGGCCTGCGGCGATCGCCTGGGTCGCCGAAAACGGCAGCCGTAACCAGCGCTTGCGCGCAGGTTTTTGTCCGAGCGGGGTGCTGAGATCGTCCGCCGTCACTGCCAGTCAACTCCGAATCAGCCGTGATGAGAGTATCACGGCGGCCGGATTCGTCGGCACCGGAGAGAGCCTGTCTTCGTCGGGTGCCGCTCTTCGAGGCGTGAAGGATGGCTGAACGCCGACACGCAATTTCAAACAGCCGAAGTTTCCCGCGCAGCGTCTTTTCAACAAAAAGGGCGGCCCGAAGGCCGCCCGATGCAAATCGCAATCTCGAAACAAGGTGTTAGTTTGCAGCCTTGTTGCCTGCGGGCTTGTCAACCGCAGCCTTGTCGCCGGTCTGGCCGATCGGGTTCGGCTTGATTCCCTTCAGAAGATCGTCAGCCATTTTCAAGGCCTTGTCGTCCTTGGCATCTGGCGGCACGTAGGACTGTGAGCCGGTCTTCTCGTCGCCGTCATTCTTCAAATGGCCACGCAGCGAGGCTTCGCCCTTGGTGTCGGTGCGGGACTTCAACTCATCCGGCACGTCCTGCAGCACTTCGATGTCGGGCACGATGCCTTTGGCCTGAATCGACTTGCCGGACGGCGTGAAATAGCGCGCCGTGGTCAGGCGCAGCGCGCCGTTGCCGGAGCCAAGCGGGATGATCGTCTGCACCGAACCCTTGCCGAACGAGCGCGTGCCGATGACGGTCGCGCGCTTGTGGTCTTGCAACGCGCCGGCGACGATTTCCGATGCCGATGCCGAGCCGCCATTGATCAATACGATGACCGGCTTGCCCTTGGTAAGGTCGCCCGATCGCGCCACGCGGCGCTGGGTTTCCTCGGCATTGCGGCCGCGGGTCGAGACAATTTCGCCGCGCTCCAGGAAGGCGTCGGACACGGTCACGGCTTCTTCGAGCAGACCGCCGGGATTGTTGCGCAGATCGAGGACAAAGCCTTTGAGCTTGTCGGCGCCGATCTGCGTGGTCAGCGAGGCGATTTCGCGCTTCAGACCTTCGGTGGTCTGCTCATTGAAGGTGGTGACGCGGATATAGCCGATGTCGTCTGCCTCGATACGGGCGCGCACGGAGCGGACGCGGATGTTGTCGCGCACCAGCGTGACGTCGATCGGATTGTCCTGGCCCTTGCGGATGATCTTGAGGCGAATCTTGGTGTTGACCGGGCCGCGCATCTTGTCGACGGCCTGATTGAGCGTGAGGCCCTGCACAGCTTCGTCGTCGAGATTGGAGATAACGTCGTTGGCCATGATGCCGGCCTTCGACGCCGGCGTATCGTCGATCGGGGACACAACCTTGATCAGGCCGTCTTCCATCGTGACTTCGATGCCGAGGCCGCCGAATTCACCACGGGTCTGCACCTGCATGTCGCGAAAACTCTTGGCGTCCATATAGCTCGAATGCGGGTCGAGACCGGTCAGCATGCCGGAGATCGCGGATTCGACCAGTTTGGAGTCGTCCGGCTTTTCGACATAGTCGCTGCGGACGCGCTCGAACACATCGCCGAACAGGTTGAGCTGGCGATAGGTGTCCGACGTCGCCGCGCGCGCCGTCGAGCCGAGCATGACCGCACGGGGCTGCGTGACGAAAAGGGTCAGTGCGGCGCCGGTGGCGGCACTAAGCAGAATTACTGAAGTCTTGCGCATCATCCGCGGACCTTTTCGCCTTCATTTGCGGCCCACCACGGGCCAGGATCGATGGGAGTGCCGTCCTTACGGAACTCGATATAGAGCAAGGGTTGGCTCGGGTTGGCCGCGAGAACCGAAGCGACCTGGGATGTGGACCCCATGGTTGCGACCGGCTCCCCCGTCAGCACGAACTGACCGATACCAACCGAAATACGCTCCATCCCGGCGATCAACACATGATACCCGCCACCGGCGTTGAGTATCAAGAGTTGTCCGTAGCTCCGGAACGGTCCGGCGTAAACAACCCAGCCATCACACGGGGTTGTGACCTGTGCAGCGGGCTTCGCAGCCAGTGAGATCCCTTTCAGGACGCCGCCGGCACCGTCCGATGCGCCGAAAGCGCGAATCTTCGGCCCGTTAACCGGCAGGACGAAAAGACCCTTTGCCGAGGCAAAGGCAATCGCCGGGCTGAGACGCGCCGGATTGTTGAGGCCGCCGACATCGGGCTTGCCGTTGCTCAATGCGGCCGGGTTGCCCTGCAGGCTTGCGGTCTGCGCCGCCTTGGCGGCGCTGGCGACATCCTGCTCCATCTTGGCGATTAGCCCTTGCAGGCTGTCAACCTGCTTGGACAGGCCAATCGCACGGGCACGCTCGGCTTCCATGTTCTGTTCGACCGCGCTTTGCTTGCGCTGGCGTTCCTCGACCAGCGAGGCGAGGCGGGTTTGATCCACTTTCAAACCGTCGCGGTCGTTTGCGAGCTGGTCGCGTTCGCTGCCGATCGATTTCCGCAGTTCGACAAGCTCGGAGAGATCGCCGACGAGGCGATCGGCGCGCGCGCGCATTTCGGGAACAACGGCGCCGAGCAGCATCGCGGTGCGCAGCGATTTCAGCGCATCTTCCGGGCGCACGAGAAGTGCCGGCGGCGCGCGGCGGCCGGCGCGTTGCAACGCCGCCAGCACTTCGACGATTTCGGAGCGACGCGATTGCAGAGAGCCGCGCAACTGCGCGTCGCGGGCATCGAGCGAACCCAGCCGCTTTTCGGTGTCATCTATTTTGGTTTCGACGCCGCGCACGCGGGCGGCAATGTCGATCAACTGCTCATTGAGCTTGCTGCGGTCCTGACCGATCGCCGCGATGTCTGCTTTCAGCTTGTCTTGTAATTCGGCTGCCTTCTTCTGCGCCTCGCGTGCCGCTTCGAGTTCCTGCGCGCGCTGTTTGATCTCGTCGGCGGCGGGAGCAGCGGCTTGCTGTTGCGGCGCGGGCGTGGTTTGCGCGCGGGCATCGGAAGCGATCATGCCGGCCAGCGCCAGAGACGCCAGCAGCGCGCAGCGCGCGGTCGTGGTGTCGAGGCTGGTGAGGCGGGCGGTCTGCATCGATGCGGTCGTGGCCTCATGCTGGGCGGGATCGTGCCCGCTTTAAACCCGATGATACGGATGGCCGGCCAGAATGGTGGCGGCCCGGTAGATTTGCTCCAGCAGCATGACGCGCACCATTTGATGCGGCCAGGTCGCTGCGCCGAACGCGATGCGCAATTTTGCTTTGCGCCGCAATTCGGGCGAAAGTCCGTCCGCGCCGCCGATCATGAAAATAGTGTCGGGCACGGATTCGTCGCGCCAGCGGCCAAGCGCCGTCGCCAATGTCGCGGAATCGATGCTCTCACCGCGCTCGTCCATCGCAATGATGACAGCCCGTTCCGGGATCAGGGCGGCAATGTTTGCTGCTTCCTCGGCGATTCGCGCAGGCGCTTCGCGGGCGCGGCTCTCCGGAATTTCATGGATGGCGAGACCGCGAAAGCCGAGCTTGCGGCTGGTCTCCTCAAAGCGCTCGCGGTAGCGCTGCGCCAACTGCCGCTCCGGGCCTTGCTTGAGCTTGCCGATGGCGATGATGGTCAGGCGCATGGATCGTGGAGTGCAACGCCGGCGGCGCGCTCCCCTGCCGACGCTCTTGAGGTGCGGAGGGGTCGGGGGTGAGGGGAATGCTTGTGATCGGCGGGCGCGTTCATCCGAAGCCGGGCGACATCGGATAGGCGCTCCCTCTCCCGTTTGCGGGGGAGGGTTGGAGTGGGGGCTCTTGTTTGAAATTGCATCAGCATCGCGCAGCCATGGACGACACAGCAATCGTTCGCAGGCGCCTGGCCGTCGATTCGAACTTCCGCTATTTGAGGCTGGCGTCGGCAGAGGCCTTCACCCCAGCCCTCCCCCGCAAGCGGCAGAGGGGGCAGGCCGCCGCTCGCGCGAGCGCACTGCCTAACAGGCAGCGTCAACCTCAAGCCGACGTCGCGATGGCGTCGGGCGTCTGTGTCCACAGCCGTTCGAGATTGTAGAACTCGCGCACTTCCGGCCGGAAGATGTGAACGATGACCTCTCCGGTATCGATCAGAACCCAGTCGCAATTGGTCAGGCCTTCGACGTGCAGACCCTTGATGCCGTTATCCTTCAGGCCCTTGGCGATGGTCTCCGCGACCGCGCCGACATGGCGGTTCGAGCGGCCCGACGTTACGACCATAAAATCGGAAAATGCCGACTTGCCGCGCAGATCGATCGTCACCGTCTGTTCAGCCTTCATGTCGTCGATCTTGGCCAGAATCAGGTCGAGCGTTGCACTGCCGGCCGACGTCGACTCAACAAGAACCGGCGCCGTCGACTTGCGGGTCCGCGCGATAGCTGCTTTCGGCTTGGCGGCAGCCTTGGCCGCTTTAACGACTGTGCCGACCTTGGCCTTCGTCACTTTGCGTTTGGCGGCTTTGGAAGTCGCGCGCTTCTCGACACGCGGCTTCGCGGAACTGGATTTGGCTGCAGTCTTCTTGGCCGCCATCTTCGCAGTCGATTTGGCCGAACCGGCCTTCAATACAGATGTGGTCAGGGACCATTCCTTTCACTGTATCGCGGCGCAGATTCACGGCGCGCACACACAATACTAGACACGTGGTTATGACGGTTTCAACATGCCAGTGGCCGGATGCATCACTTCCTTGCCGGCTGTTGCTAAACGGTCGATCATATCAGGGCTTGACCGGAAACCAAGGAGGCCGCTTTTCGGGGATCATGTCTGTTTCCAGCTGCCATCCAGGTTGCGCAGCCCGGTCGAGGAGACATCCAGCTTCATTCCGCCGAGAAAAGTCCATGCCGGCGGCGTCAGATCGGCCAGTTGCGTCGAATCGCGTTCCGGCACCCGGTACCGCGCCAATGCCTGGGCGGCTGGTGCGCCGAGCGACCGGCCGCCGAGCGGCGGGCGGTCGATCACCGCCAGCGGCATGGTGTCGGCGATGCCTCGCCAATTCTGCCAGCGGTGAAACTGCGCCAGATTGTCCGCGCCCATGATCCAGACGAAGCGCACACCGCGGCAGCGCTGGTGCAACGCACGCAGCGTATCGACCGTATAGCGCGTCCGCAGCGCGGCCTCGACAGCGGTCACATCGATCCGCGCATCGCCGGCGACGGTGCGCGCGGCATCCAGCCGGGCCTCGAGATCGCGCAAGGCGCTCGGGTCTTTCAAGGGATTGCCGGGCGTCACCAGCCACCACACGCGATCGAGTTGCAGGCGTTTCAGCGCGAACAGGCTGATCGCGCGATGCGCGGCGTGCGGCGGATTGAACGAGCCGCCGAGCAGGCCGATCCGCATGCCGGGCGTGTGCAGCGGGATCGCCTGCGAAATGGAGCGATTTTCTTGATGGTGCATGATCTGATCCGAAAACCGGTGCCCACTTTTCGGGATCATGCTCCGGTCACGGCCGCGTCTGGCCCGTGCCGTGAACGAGGTATTTGAAACTGGTCAACTGCGCCGCGCCGACCGGGCCGCGCGCATGAAACCGGCCGGTGGCGATGCCGATTTCCGCGCCGAAGCCGAACTCGCCGCCATCGGCGAATTGCGTCGAGGCGTTGTGCAGCACGATCGCGGCATCGACCTCGCGCAGGAAACGCTCGGCCGTTTTCGTGTCCGACGTAACGATAGCCTCGGTATGATGCGAACCGTAGCGCGCGATATGCGCCAGCGCCTCATCGAGGCCGTCGACGATGCGCGCCGCAATGATCGGGGCTTCGTATTCAGTGCTCCAGTCTAACTCGGTCGCGGCGACCACGCGAACATCGGCGTGCTGCACGCCGGCGTCGCCGCGCACTTCGCAACCGGAATCGAGCAGCATCCGGACAAGCGGCGCAAGTTGTGCTCCTGCCGCCGCACGATCGATCAACAGCGTCTCGGCCGCGCCGCAGACGCCGGGGCGCCGCATTTTCGCGTTCAGGACGATCGACTGCGCCATCGCGGGATCGGCGGCGCTGTGGACATAGACGTGGTTGATGCCTTCGAGATGCGCGAACACCGGCACGCGCGCCTCCGCCTCGACGCGGGCGACGAGGCTCTTGCCGCCGCGCGGCACGATGACGTCGATGCAGTGGTCGAGGCCGCCGAGCATCAGGCCCACGGCGGTGCGATCGCGCGTCGGCACCAGCGTGATCGAGGCCTCGGGAAGCTCCGCTGCGCGAAGGCCTTGCAAAAGGCAATCATGAATCGCACGACAGGAGCGAAACGAATCCGAGCCGCCGCGCAGGATCACGGCGTTGCCGGATTTCAAACACAGCACGCCGGCATCGGCGGCGACGTTCGGGCGGCTCTCGAAAATCACGCCGATGACGCCGAGCGGCACCCGCACGCGCGAAATCTGCATGCCGTTCGGCCGCTGCCAGGATTCTGTGATCGCGCCGACGGGATCGACGATGTCATGGATGATCATGATGCCGGCCGCCATTGCATCGATGCGCGCCGGCGTCAGCGTCAGGCGATCGACAAAGGCGTCGCTCATGCCGGAGGCGCGGGCGTCCGCAACATCCTCGGCGTTGGCGGTCAGGATGGCAGAACCGCCGGCTCGAATCGCACGCGCCATTGCGGCCAGCGCCGCGTTCTTCTGCACCGTCGGCGCGAGCGCCAGCACCCGCGCCGCAGCACGGGCGTTTCGGCCAAGGCTGGTCATCAGCGCGGCAAGATCGGTCGAGGCGTCAACGGCTTTGAGCGAGGCGGTCATAGGAAAGGTCCAGATCGATAAACCGATGATTTAGCACATCTATATGGGAAAGCGGAGCGCTGCGCCAAACAGCGTTAAATCGCGCCGACCACCAGATCGTCACGGTGGATCATCGCCGTGCGGCCGCCGAAGCCCAAAATGGCGGCGACGTCGCGCGAGGCACGGCCCTTGATCTGCGCAGCATGGTTGGCGTCGTAAGCCACCAGTCCGCGGCCGATTTCGTGGCCATCCGGCCCGCGCACCACCACCGCATCGCCACGCGAAAACTGTCCGTCGATGCGGATCACGCCGGCTGGCAACAGGCTCTTGCCGGCGCGCAGCGCCGTCACTGCACCGGCATCGATGGTCAGCGTGCCCTTCGACTCCAGCGACCCCGCGATCCAGCGTTTTCGCGCCGTGACGGGATTCGCGGGCGTCAAAAACCAGGTGCAGCGGCCACCATCGGCAATCGCCTGCAGCGGATGCGCGATCTTGCCCGAAGCGATCAGCATGTGCGTGCCGCCAGCGGTGGCGATCTTGGCGGCCTCGATCTTGGTGCGCATGCCGCCGCGCGACAGCAGCGATTCAGGGCCGCCGGCCATCGCCTCGATGTCGGCGGTCACGGCTTCGACCACAGGGATCAGGGCCGCGTCGGGATTGGCTGATGGCGGCGCGGAATAAAGCCCGTCGATGTCGGATAACAGCACCAGCAGATCGGCGCTCGCCATTGTCGCGACGCGTGCAGCGAGGCGGTCATTGTCGCCGTAGCGGATTTCATTGGTCGCGACCGTGTCGTTCTCGTTGATGACCGGCACCGCGCGCCAGTCCAAGAGCTTGTCGATGGTCGAGCGCGCATTGAGATAACGCCGGCGTTCTTCGGTATCCTGCAGCGTGACGAGAATCTGGCCCGCGCCGATGCCGTGCGCCCCAAGCACTTCGGACCAGATCCGCGCCAGCGCGATTTGCCCGACGGCGGCGGCGGCCTGGCTCTCTTCGAGCTTGAGAGCGCGTCGCGGCAATTTGAGTTTGGCGCGGCCGAGCGCGATCGAACCGCTGGAAACGATCAGCACGTCGCGGCCATCTTTGTGCAGCATCGCGATGTCGGCGGCGAGCGCGGCCAGCCAGTCCGCCCGCACTTCGCCTGCGGCGGAGTCCACCAGCAAGGCGGAGCCGACCTTGACGACGATGCGGCGAAAGTTTTTCAGCTCGGGTCGGGACATGCGGCGTTCATAGTCCGACCGCGCGGCCGGGTCAAAAAGACCATTTTGGTCTGCGCGGGAATGCGTTTAGTGATGGCGACATTGATTTTGCGAGGACGGAGATAGCGGATGGATCGACGACGTTTCATGGCCGGCAGCGCCGCCGCGGTCGTTGCGGCAGCGGCAGGCGATGCGTTCGCCCAGCAAGGGCCGATCAGCCGGATTATCTTTCCGTTTTCGGCCGGTGGCAGCGGCGATGCCCTGTGTCGGATTCTCGCACAATCTCTCGGCCAGCCGCTCGATCGCAACGTGATCGTCGAGAACCGCACCGGCGGCGATGGCCTGATCGGCATTCGCGCGGTCAAAGGCGCCGCCCCGGACGGTTCGATGATCCTGACCACGACCGGCCCGACAATGTATCTGCTGCCGATGGTCGAGACCGAGCCGAGCTTCGACACCGCGAAGGACTTTGTGCCGGTCTCGCTGCTGGCGCGGTTCGAGTTCTGCGTCGTCGCGGGCAAGTCGATCGCCGCGACCGACTTCAGAGGCTTCGTCGCCGAGATCAAGGCCAATCCGGGCAAAGCGAGTTTCGGCGTGCCCAGCAACGGCACCATTCCGCACTTTACCGGATCGCGGCTTGAGCAAATTCTGGGCATTCCGATGACGCGGGTGCCTTATCGCGGCAGCGCGCCGATCATCAGCGACCTGATCGGCGGGCATGTCCCGTTCGCCGTCACCACGCTGGCCGATGCGATCACGCAACACCGCGCCGGCGCGATCCGGATTCTGGCGGTGAGCGGCGCAGACCGGTCGCCGTTTTTGCCCGACGTGCCGACCCTGAAGGAAAACGGCATCGATCTGGTCGCCGATGGCTGGTACGGGATGTGGCTACCGGCGGGAAGTCCGCCGGATTTCGCGACAAAGTTGAGCGCGGCTGCTGCCGCGACGCTGGCAAAGCCCGATGTGCGCGAGAAGTTGCAGGCGATCGGTCTCATTCCGGTCGGCTCGACGCCCGACGGCCTGACCAAGCAATTGGCGGCTGACATTGCGTTCTGGCAACCGATCGTGAAAGCAACGGGTTACAAGATCACGAATTGACGGTGAAGCCGTCATTCCGGGGCTCGCGCGCATCTTTCGCGAGAGAACCCGGAATCTGATCAAGATGAACACGAGGAGGTTCCGGGTTCGCGTGAGCCAAGAGGCTTCCGCGCCCCGGAATGACGTTGTGTTATTCCACCCCGATCCTTGTCCGGATCGCGGCCAGTTCTGCCTCGTCCCAGATGCCGATCAGCACGCCGTTCCTGACCTGCAATTGCTGGTCGGCATAAGCGGCGATCTTCGCATTCGACGTCGTAATGTGCATTTTTGGATGCAGCGCCCACTCAAAAAGCGCCGCCTGCATCCGCGCGATCACGTCGGCGCATGAGGCATCGGCTCCGCGATCGATCAATTCCTGCGGATCGCTCTCCAGATCATAGAGCATCGGACGGAAGCCTGACGCATGGATGTATTTCCAGCGCCCGTCGAACGCCATGAACAGCCGGCACTGCTCGATCGGCTGATTGAGTTTCAGCCGCACGTCCTGCATTGAATAATCGTATTCGGAGAAGGCAATCTTGCGCCAGTCGGCCGGTCGCTCGCCGCGCAGCAGCGGCAACAGCGAGCGGCCTTCGAGGATGTGATCCGGTGGTGTGCCGCCGCAATAATCGATGAAGGTCGGTGCGAGATCGATCGCCTCGACCAGCGCATCGCAGACGGTGCCGCGCGTGGCGTTCGCCGCGTCCGACGGATCGATCACGATCAGCGGAATCTTGGCGGAGGCGTCGTGAAACAGATCCTTTTCGCCCATCCAGTGATCGCCGAGATAATCGCCGTGATCCGATGTGAACACGATCATCGTCGAGTCGAGCAGATCGCGCTGCTCAAGAAACTGCATCAGAACGCCCATCTGGTCGTCGATCTGCTTGATCAGCCCCATATACGTCGGAATGACCTTCTCGCGCGCTTCGTCGCGGGACATGTTCTTTGAATAGCGCATATCCATGTAAGCGGCGAACACCGGATGCGCGTCGCGCTTCTCCTGCTCCGAGCGTATCGCCGGCGGCACGTCGGCGGCCTTGTACATGCTGGCGTAAGGCTCCGGCGCGATGTAGGGCCAGTGCGGCTTGATATAGGACAGATGCAGGCACCACGGCCGCGCGTCCTGCTCCGCCTCGGCGATGAAGTCCATCGCGCGGCGCGTCATATAGGGCGTCTCGGAATCCTCTTCCGCGACGCGCGCCGCCTTGTCGGCATGCGCCAGCAGCCAGCCGTTCTGCAGCGAGCCGTCGTCGGCTTCGCCCGAATTGGCCCAGTGCTCCCATTCGTTTGTCGCCTTATAGCCCTTGTCGCGCAGATAGGAATCATATTTTGGGCGCGGCCGCCCGGTCGGATGCAGGCCGTCGTCGCGTTCGTATGGCTCGAAGCCGCATTGCGCGACATGGACGCCGATGATGGAGTCGGGCGCGATGCCGAGCATTTTCATGCCATCGAGATCGGGCGCCATATGGGTCTTGCCAACCAGCACGTTGCGGACGCCGATTGCTTTCAGATGATCGCCGAGCGTCGGCTCGCCGACGCGCAACGGCCAGCCGTTCCAATGCGAACCATGCGAGCGCATGTAGCGGCCGGTGTAGAACGACATCCGCGACGGGCCGCAGATCGGCGACTGCACATAGGCATTGGTGAAGCGCACGCCGCGCGCAGCCATCGCATCGATGTTCGGCGTCGTCAGCGTCGGATGGCCGGCGCAACCGAGATAATCGAAACGCAACTGGTCGCACATGATCCAGAGAACGTTTTTTGCACGCGCCATCGTGGTGTCTTCTGAACTTCGATTACGGTCAGGTCGTCTGCGGCGACCACGGCGCCGCCTGCGCGGTGGTTTTGGCTTTCGCCGAGACGGGCGCTTCGCCGATCACCTCGACCAGCGCGCGCAGGGCGTCTTTCACGCCGTCGCCTGCGATGCCGGAAATCAGCAGCGGCATCTTTTTCGCGGCGCGCTTCAGCCGGTCGCGTTGCTGCTTCAATTCGTCCGGCGTCACGGCGTCGATCTTGTTGAGCGCGACGATCTCGACCTTGCTGCCGAGATCGCCCTCATAGGCATCGAGTTCGGCGCGCACGGTCTTGTAGGCCTTGCCGGCATGTTCGCAGGTCGCGTCCACAAGATGCAGGAGCACGCGGCAGCGCTCGACATGGCCGAGGAAACGGTCGCCCAAGCCAGCGCCTTCATGCGCGCCCTCGATCAGGCCGGGAATATCGGCAAGCACGAATTCGCGGCCGTCGACATCGACCACGCCAAGCTGCGGGTGCAGAGTCGTAAACGGATAATCCGCAATTTTCGGTTTGGCGGCGGAGACGACCGACAGGAACGTCGATTTGCCGGCGTTGGGCAGGCCGACAAGCCCCGCATCGGCGATCAGCTTCAGCCGCAGCCAGATCCAGCGCTCCTCACCGGGCTGGCCGGGATTGGCGTTGCGCGGCGCGCGATTGGTCGATGATTTGAAATGCGCGTTGCCGAAGCCGCCATTGCCGCCTTCGGCCAGCACGAAGGTTTCGCCGAGCTTGTCGAAATCATGGATCAGCGTCTCGCGATCCTCGTCGAAGATCTGCGTGCCGACCGGCACTTTCAACGTCACCGGCTTGCCATTGGCGCCGTGGCGGTCCTTGCCCATGCCGTTGGTGCCCTTGGGGGCTTTGAAATGCTGCTGGTAGCGGTAGTCGATCAGCGTGTTGAGGCCATCGACGACTTCGAGGATGACATCGCCGCCACGGCCGCCATTGCCGCCGGAGGGGCCGCCGAACTCGATGTACTTCTCGCGCCGGAACGCGACGCAGCCGTTGCCGCCGTCGCCGGAGCGGATGTAGACCTTGGCTTCATCGAGGAATTTCATGGGCGAGTGGTAGTGCAACCGGGCCGCCGCGGCAACCTCGTATGCGACATCGCGTGCCTGTGCGGCGGTTTCCATGCGGCCTTGCGCGCTCTACAACATCGCGCATGAGCAGCCTGTCAAGATCTGCCGTCACGGAGGAACGCAGCGCCCGCCTGATCGGCATCGGACTGATGCTGCTGGGCGTTTGCCTGTTCTCGTTCGGCGACGCGATCGGGAAATATATCGTTGCGACCTATACGGTCGGCCAGTTCATGTTTTTGCGCGCCGGTGCGTCTCTCGCGTTGCTGTCGCCGTTGATCTGGCGCAGCCGCGCGCATTTCATGCGGATCGAGCGGCCGGGGCTGCAATTGCTGCGGGTGGCGCTTTCGACGCTCGAAGTCGGTGCGTTCTTCTGGGCCGCCTCCTATATGCCGCTGGCCGATGTCATTACCTACTATCTCGCCGCGCCGATTTTCGTGACGGCGGCGGCCGCGGTCTTTCTGCGTGAACGCGTCGGCTGGCGACGGTGGTGCGCGGTGCTCATCGGGTTTTGCGGTGTGTTGATCGCGCTGCGTCCGTCGGCGCAGACCGTGAGCTGGCCGGCGCTGATCGCGCTCGGCGGCAGCGCTTCCTTTGCAGCCTTGATGCTGATCACGCGCTCGCTGCGCGCGACGCCGGACATCGTACTGGCATCAGCACAGTTCGTCGGCACGCTGGTGTTCGGCGCAGTCCTCGCGCCGCTGTCCTGGGTGACACCGTCATGGGCCGATGGCGGCTTGTTCATGGCCGCCGGGGCGATCTCGGTGATGGCCTTGCTCTCGATCAATCGCTCGCTGATGCTGGCGCCTGCCAGCGTCGTGGCGCCGTATCAATATTCGATGATCTTGTGGGCGGTGATGTTCGGCTATCTCGTCTTCGGCGATGTGCCGTCGTCCGCGACGCTGATCGGCGCGGCGATCATCATCGGTGCGGGGCTTTATATTTTCCTGCGCGAACAACGGCTCGGCAAGGCGGCGGGCGTCGTGTCGCCGGGGCATAACTGATGGCGAGGCCGCGCGGCGGCTTGACAGGTCGCATCGGCGGGAGTAACCGCAATTTACCGAAGTTGGAGTCCTATCCGATTTCCGTAAGCGTTAACGTCACTCAACGCGCCAGTCGGGTTGCGGCATTGCCGAACCTGAATTCGAGGCGTGATCATGACAGACGTAAACTCAAAAAATTGTTTCTTCAAGCTCCCGGCATCCCAGAATCTCCTGACCGGGCTCGGTCCGATGGTGCTCATCGTTCTGTTCGGTTTCACGGCGGTCGGCGCACCGCTTCCTGCGCTATCCCTCTACGTTCATGATCAGCTTGGCTTCAGTGCACTCACCGTCGGCTGGGTTGTTGGAATCCCGTCCGCCGTCACAGTGCTGACACGTCATTGGGCCGGAACGCTCAGTGATCGCCGGGGCCCGCGATGGGCTGTGATGGTCGGACTGCCGCTCGCGGCCAGCGCCGGAGCGTTCTATCTCGCCTCAGCCTGGCTGCCGGTTTCTGCCTACGGCAAACTTGCGGTTCTGCTCGTTGGCAGGATGCTGCTCGGCGCGGCGGAAAGCCTGTTTCTGACGGGCACGATGAGTTGGGCGATCGGCAGGGTCGGTGCGACCCGTACCGGGCTGGTGATGTCGTGGCAGGGTATTGCGATGTACAGCGCGATCGGCCTCGGCGCGCCGTTGGGGCTTGCCGTTCTGTCTCTTGCAGGCTTCATGGGCATCGGTGTTCTGACCATCGCGACACCCTTGGCGGCGTGGTTGATTGCGTGGCCGCTGGCCGGCGTTGCGGCAGGGTCGGCCGTGCGGGTTCCGTTTTATCGCGTGCTGAGCCTGATCTGGTTGCCTGGGTTGATCCTCGCTTTGGCAACGGTTCCGTTTGCAGGACTCGCGGCGTTCCTGCCTCTCGCCTATGCGGCACAAGGTTGGTCGGGAGCAGGACTGGCGATCACCGCATTCGGTTGCGGATACATTGCTGTGCGGCTGTTCGGATCACATCTCCCCGACAGGTTTGGAGCCACCTTGGTGGTCGGCCTGTCGCTGATCATCGAGGCCGTCGGCCAGATCATGCTCTGGCTTGCCGGAGCGCCTGAGTATGCGCTGATCGGCGCGACGCTGAGTGGTGTCGGTTTTTCGCTCGTGTTTCCTGCGATGGGCGTCATTGCGACCCAGCGTGTGCCGGCCGACCAGCGTGGTCGCGCGGTTGGCAATTTCATTGCCTTTTTTGATATCGCCGTCGGATTGACGGGGCCTTTGGTCGGCCTGGCAACGATGAAATTCGGCTACACGTCGTCGTCGCTCATCGGTGGCTGCGCCACGATCCTGGCGCTTATACTGGTGACGATACCGCTGCGCCGGATTCGCGCAGCGGCGTAAGCCGTTTTAAGCCGCGGCGTCACGCGTCAAATCTCGCGCTTCGTTGCGGCACTCCAGTTCTTCAGCGACGACCAGACGCCGCGGCTGAGGCGAAAGCAATCCACCGGGGTCGAGCAGCCGATCGCCTCGAAGCGGTGCAATTCGACGCCGGTCCATTGGAAGCCGCACTTTTCGAGAATGTTGCGCGACGCCGGATTGGCGACGCGCGCAATCGCGACGATCTCGTCGGCCCGCGCGTCCTCGAACGCGACATCGATCGCGGCTCGCGCGGCCTCGGTCGCGAAACCGCGGCTCCAATGATCGCAGCCGAGCCAATAGCCGAGTTCCGGCGTCGTCGGATTGCGCCAGTCGATCCCGACCATCCCGACCGGACTGTACAGATGCTCGACCAGATAGGCCGTGTCGCCATTCGCCGGAGGCGCACTGAGCGTCTCGATGAAGTCGTTGGCATGGTCGATGAGATAGGGGAACGGCAGTCGCCGCATCATCTGCGCGATGCGGATATCGTTGGCGAGCGCGGCAATCGCGGGGACGTCGGCCAATGTCGGACGCCGCAGCGTCAGTCGATCGGTCTCGATGACAAGACCGGCGCGATCCGGCCGCTCCGGCGTCGCAATCGGGGTCGGATGATCTTGCAGCATCGCGGGCTCCTGCACGCATCGATCCCACTGAAGCGGATTCGATGCGCCAAAAAAAAAGGGGAGGCCGGATTCCCGTCTCCCCTTCAGAGCCTTTGCGTGCTCTGCCGGTTCAACGAGACCCGGCAGACACCAATGGAGGCTGCCTGTTACTCGGCAGCTTCAGCCATTTTAGTAGCCGTATCGCCAGTAGCCGTATTGGGAAGGACCGAAATAAATGTGCGTCCATTGCCTTTCGCGCGAAACTCGACACGGCCTTCGACCTTGGCGAACAGGGTATGGTCTGTGCCCATGCCGACATTAAGGCCGGGATGCCAGGTGGTGCCGCGCTGACGCGCGATAATGTTGCCGGGAATGACGTGCTCGCCGCCGTAGGCCTTGATGCCCAAGCGCTTGCCTGCCGAATCGCGACCGTTACGCGATGAACCGCCTGCTTTTTTGTGAGCCATGGCTCGTCTCCAACTTCTGTGCTGTCTACGCGACCAGCGTGACGAATTAATCTCAAGAGTTTGTCAGCTTGCGGGCGGCGCGTTTGAAGGCCTCAAAACGCGCCGCGATCGCAATGCGACTTACTCGTCGTCGGCATCTTCGGCCGTGGCCGGCTTCGGCGCAGCTTTCACATGCTTCGGACGCGGTTCCACCGTCGGCGTCTTGCCATCGGCCAGGATTTCCGTGATGCGAAGCACCGTGATCTCGTCGCGATAACCGCGCTTGCGCTTGGAATTCTTGCGCCGGCGCTTCTTGAACGAGATGATCTTGGCGCCGCGCTTATGCTGCAGCACTTCCGCTGCAACGCTCGCACCCGCGACCATCGGCACGCCGAGCACGGGGCTTTCGCCGCCGAGCATCAGGATCTCGCCGAGCTGCACGATCGAGCCAACGTCGCCCTCGATCTTGCCAATTTCAAGCACATCATCCGGGACGACACGGTACTGCCGGCCGCCGGTTTTGATGACTGCGAACATCGTTTGATTCCTTCGTGTTCGATCCCAGCCTCGGACGAATCCGGGCCGGCTTTTTCTTCAGTCGTTGTGAAAGGCTCAATGTCTTGCTTAAAAAGCAACGAACATCGCGGCCACGCAAAAATCAACGCCGCAGGACAAATCCCGCGCCGTGTTTGGCCGACTTATAGCCCGGCAACCACGCGAGTCAAGGAAAAGGGCCGGAACTCCAGCCGCAGCGTGCATTGCCGGACGGCCGGCGCTCGTGCAACCAACGGGTTCCATCGCCGTTGTCACGCGGCTTAAAACGGGCGATCAAATATCGCCCAGACCACAGGGGCAATTGCTAAATGGCTGACGACACCATCTTGACGACCGCCGGCATCGGGCGGCACGGCGCGCTTCGCCTGCCATCCGTCGAAATCGACGATTTCAACAGTGAATTCAAGGATGGTGACGGGTTTATCGGCGACCGTGCCTGCAAGGGTGCGTTTCAGAAGATTCTGGATCGCTGGCGCAAGCCCCTGCAAAAGCACGGCGAAGACCCGATCGGCAACAAATCCACCGAAGACATCAGCAAATCGACCCTCGACGAATTGCTGGTGGGCGAAGATGCCGAAGCGGCAGCGCTGATCATGAGCGCGATTGAGGAATTTTCGCAGGAACTCGCTTATGTCACTGGCCGCTTTCTGAAGGGCAAAGCCTGGAGCGGGACCGAGGCGATCGTCGTCGGCGGCGGCTTTCGGCAGAGCCGGATCGGCGAGTTGTCGATCGCACGCGCCGAAATCATCCTTCGCGACAACAAGCATGACGTCAACCTGATCCCGATCCAGTATCACCCGGACGAGGCAGGGCTGGTCGGCTGTCTGCACCTCGGGCCGTCCTGGATATTCGAGGCCTACGATTCGATTCTCGCCGTCGATATCGGCGGCACCAATATCCGTTGCGGCGTCGTCGAGACACGGTGGAAGAAGGCCAAGGATCTGTCCAAGGCCAAAGTCTGGAAGTCGAAACTATGGCGTCATGCCGACGACGAGCCGACCCGCGAGGGCGCCGTCAAGAAACTCGCCGGCATGCTGAAGACGTTACTCAAGGAGGCCGAAAAGCAGGGTTTCAAATTGGCCCCCTTCATCGGTATTTCGTGCCCCGGCGTGATCGAGGAGGACGGATCCATTGCCAAGGGCGCGCAAAATCTTCCGGGCAACTGGGAGAGCAGCAAATTCAATCTGCCGAAAAGCCTGATCGCGGCGATTCCGCAGATCGGCGACCACGACACCGCTGTTCTGATGCACAATGACGGCGTGGTCCAGGGTCTCAGCGAAGTGCCCTTCATGCAGGACTTCAAGCATTGGGGCGTGCTGACGATCGGGACCGGCCTCGGCAATGCCCGCTTCACCAACCGCAGCGACGACAAGCCGAAGACAAAAAAGCGGAAGGCAAAGACCAAGGATTGATTTGGTCTGGAGGCAGTCCGTCGGTTGCCGCCCGCGACAGAAGTCTGCCGTGCCGGGTCAGTCTTGGCGGCAGGGCATTTGGAGGAGCGCGGCCGGGAACGCTATTTTCCCGCGCCGCCCGCCTTGTCTGATGCGTCGTCCTCGCCTAGAACTCCGCCCGACCGCGACCGGGCGACCCGTCGTCTTTTGCTTTGACTTGGCACCATGGAGAGGTGGCAGAGTGGTCGAATGCACCGCACTCGAAATGCGGCATAGGTGCAAGCCTATCGGGGGTTCGAATCCCTCCCTCTCCGCCAAACCGACTCAAGATGCAAAAGGCCTGATAAATCAGGTGTTTCTTTGATCGCCGGCATCGTATTGACGATATCGCCCGTGGGCGTGTCGCATCCACGATAGGCCGAACCGAAGCAAAGCGAGACCGGCTGCCGCTCACCGATTTTGCGACTGCAGCACTCTGATGCCACAGCTGCATGCTCGGTCGGGAGATAAGGAGGCGCGGGAGCGTGCCTCCGGTCCGTCAGGTGATGAGAAAGTCAAGATGCGACAGTATCGGCTTGGTTTGCAGGAGGGCGAACTCGATCGACGCAGCTCCTGCGGGCGCCGTGCCATCAGCGTCATAATACAGCCGTCCGGTGCTCGTGTTGTAGATGATGCGGTCATCCAAATCATGCGCCGACGTCGCACCGGCGGCGGCATAGAAGGCGCCCGACGCCATCCCGCCGGTCTGCGTCAGACCTTTGAACACACCGTTCTCAAGGCTGATTTTGTCGCCGAACGTAAAGTCCGTGATCCGATCGATATTGGAGGCACCGAGAAGCGTGTCGAAGCGGAAAGTGTCCGCACCGCTGCCTCCCGTGAGGATATTGCTTGCACCGTTGCCGGCGATCATGTTGGCCAGACCGTTTCCGGTTGCACTGATCGCGGAGCTTCCAGTCAGGGTCACGTTCTCGATCAAGCCCTTGGCGACGCTCGAATCGGCGAGGTTGAACGAGACCGACGATTTGACGGTATCCGTTCCGCCCGAGCCGAAAACGCTTTCATCAACGACATCGCCTGCATTGTCGACGATGTAGATGTCGTTGCCGCCGAGCCCGCGCATCGTATCGGCGCCGGTTCCGCCATTCAGCGTGTTGGCGGCGTTGTTGCCGATCAGGATGTTGGCGAGCGTGTTGCCGGTCGCGTTGATCGCCGCCGAACCTGTCAGGGTCAGGTTTTCGACATTGTCGCTCAACGTGTAGCTGATTGAACTCTTGACGAGATCGGTGCCGGCATTCGAGGCCTCGACCACAACATCCCCGACCGTGACGACATACGTGTCGTTGCCGCTTTTGCCTTCCATGCGGTCGGCCCCGGCTCCGCCATCCAGCGTATTGGCGGCGCTGTTGCCGATCAGGATGTTGGCGAGCGTGTTGCCGGTCGCGTTGATCGCCGACGAACCTGTCAGGGTTAGGTTTTCGATCGCACCCTTCGCGCGAAGCGAGTTGTCCAGGCTGAATGTCACGCTCGACTGCACGGTATCGGCGCCACCCGACCCTGTAACGCTTTCATCGACGATGTCACCGCTGTTATCGACGACATAGATATCGTCGCCACCGAGGCCTTTCATGATGTCGGCGCCGCCTTGTCCATCAAGACGATTAGCAGCGCTGTTGCCGATCAGAACGTTGGCCAGCAAATTGCCGGTCGCGTTGATCGCTGCCGCTCCCACGAGAGTCAGATTTTCGATCGATCCCTTGGCATGGGTGGCATCCGACAGGCTGAACGTGATCGACGACTGTACCGTGTCGGTTCCATTTGACCCCAAAGCCGCCTCATCGACGACATCGCCGGCATCGTCGACGAGATAGAGGTCGTTGCCCGCGCCGCCGATCATGCGGTCCGCGCCGGCGCCGCCGCTGAGCTTGTCGTCGCCGGCGCCGCCTGTCAGCGTGTCGTTTCCGCCAAACCCGTTGATGACGTCGTTGGCGTCGCCCCCACCCAGCGCATTGGCCGTGTCGTCGCCGTTGACGGTGAGTCCCTTGATTTCGATGACATTGAAGACGTCGTCATTGTAGTCGGCGTCGCCGGGTTTTCCATAAGACCCGTTCGAGTTTCGTTTGGCCGCCAGGTCTTCCCACGCCAACAGGCCGGTCGGACCGTCCGCCGTATCGCCGGCAAGCGTCGCGGCGGTTTGCTGCGAGCCCGCTTTCGATGAGGCATAGTCGACGCCACCGGCGTTTTTGCTGACCTCGGTGAACAAAGCTTTGGCGCCGGCTCCCTCGATGATGATGGGCTTGCCGCCATAACCGGTTGCGACGTTGCCGTTGCTGTCGACGCTGGCGACCGCCCAGCTTCCGTTCGACAGCTTGATGATCTTGACCGGTCCGGACAGCCCGTCGTCGTTTCTGCAGATGCCGGCGCCGTCGGGAATCAGGAAAAACCCGATCTTGCCGACATCGGCGCTGTTCACGGTGAACGACGCACTTGACACGCCTGGCGTGACAGTCGGGTGCCTGCCTTCGGCTTCGATCGAACCGAACAGAATGCCACCTGCCAGGGTTTCGGTATTGTACCAGCCCATGGCGTTCTTGTAACTGCTCGATTCCGAGACGAATTTGACGACGAGCGTCGAGCTTTCCGCCGCGTCGGTCACGCGGACGGCATAGGCCTGGCTGTCGGATTTCGCGGGCGCGCCATTGTCCTTCACGCCGACGACGACGTCGTAGACATTGTCCAGACCGACGTCGGTCGGGTTTTCGAAGTCGGGCGCGACCTTGAACGCCAGAACGCCCGTGGTCGGATCGATCTTGAACAGATCCTTGTCTGCGCCACCGTCGATCGAATAGGTCAGAACCTGCCCGGAATCGGGATCGGTCGCGACCACCTTGATGACAGCGGTGGTATTCTCCGACACCCGGATCTCACCCGCCGGGGTCGGGATATCCGGCGCGCGATTGGTCGACTGCGCAAAGCCGAACACCTGCGGCGCGGGGTCCTGCTCGTCGAGACCGCCGCCTGTGACGTCGTAACGGATCGTCGCGGTGTCGTCGATCGTCGTGCCCGGCACCGCCGAGACGCTGATGACGATCGGCGGATCGTTCTGATTGAAGGTGTAGGTGTGTTCTTCGCCCGGCGGGCGGCCGTCGATCGTGACGTTCGGATAAGAAATGACCGTGACCGTCACGGGATAACCTGTCGGATTCACCGGCGGCGTGATCGTGACTTCCGTCGGCGTGCCGAGATAGATCGTCCCGTCGTTGCCGTTATTGCCGTTGGTTCCGCCGGTGCCTCCGGCGGGGCCCGTGACTTCGACCGTCAGTTCAGGGGCCTTGAAGGTCTTGAACGAGCCATCCTTGAGCAGCAGGCCGCTGTCGAGAAATGCGTCGCGACCGTCGCGAACTTCGATCGTCAGCACGTTGACGACGCCGGGATCGACGGCGCCCGAGAACGTCAGGGTCCGTGTATAGGCATCGGCCTTGATGATGCTGGACAGCGGACCCGTGCCGACCGGATTCAGAATGAGGTCGTTCGATCCCGAATAAACGAGATCCTTGATGCTGAGAGCGGCGCGGTTCGAGAGCGCGCCGATCTCGATGCCGTTCAGCCGCACGCTGAAGAGGTCCGTCAGCGACGTGCCGTCATATTCGGGCAGTTCTTCGCTGAACAGCACGGCATCGATGGAGAAGGCATTGTCGCCGGCTTTCGGGGTGAAGGTATAGGTCAGGCTCGTGGTGTCGCCGTCGAGACCTTCCGCGCCCAGATCGGTCGAGAGATCGCCGGTCGGCTGGATCGTGTCCGGCGACGCATTGATCGTACCGACCAGGTTCTCTCCGTTAGCACCAACTTCCGCAACGTAGACATAAAGCGGACCCGTCGCCGGCAACGATGACGTCAGATCGAAACCCACGGACCCGCCGCGACCGAGCGACAGGTATCCGCTGTCGAACCTATCGAGGCTCGCGAAATCGCCGTTGATCAGGCCGTTGATCGATCCCTGCAGGTCAGGTCCATAATCAAAGCCATTATTGGGGACGCTCTGATAACCCGGCGTGATCGTGACACCGGCGCTGGAATAGTCGAACACGTTGTATTTGAACATAAAGTTCAAATCATCCGCGCTGCTCACCGAGGTTAGCATGTTGTCGCTGATGACGATCGCATCGAGATCGAAACCGCTTGCGACGCCGCCAGCCCCGCTCAGTTCCGTATTGCTGTCCTTCAGCGTGATCGAGCGAAGGTCGACGCCGATGTCCGTCAGGGATGCGCGATAATAATCGACACCGCCGGTCGATCCGATTTTCGTGAACGTCAACGGCACCGACGTCACGTTCACGCCGCCGCTGATCGCCGTGTTCGCGCCCGGCAAATCCTCGACCTGCCCCGTCGAGAGGATGATGCCCTTGCCGAGGCCGAAGGGATCGCCAGTGAAGGTGCCGAAGGCGTCGGAGCTTCCCGACAATGTCAGCGTCGTTCCGGCGCCGCCGGTCCCGTCGAAGGCCAGCTTCAGCGCCGACGCATCGTCGGTCTGCGTGACGCTGAAGCCGCCGACCGAGGTCAACGATGGCGACGCAGCCGATGCCGGCGCGGCGGCGGCGAAACTGCGCCCCGCCGACGGACTGTCGCTTTGCGCACCCGGCGCCAGCGAGACGCCGGCGTTGTTGGCGTTCGCATAGACGACG
Organism: uncultured Tardiphaga sp.; assembly: GCA_964244735.1. Lineage (GTDB taxonomy): Bacteria > Pseudomonadota > Alphaproteobacteria > Rhizobiales > Xanthobacteraceae > Tardiphaga. The sequence continues at coordinate 76,948 of CAXTJT010000011.1, read as the reverse complement.
TAGCTGGCGTTGAGATTGAAGCCCGTGAAGCCGCCGACTTCGCCTATCAATTCGTGAGGAATCGGCGGACCGAGCTGCGACTGCGGAAAGACGCGGTAAATATATGTGTTGCCGAAGCTCTCGATCGTTTCATAATCCGCCGCCGAACCGTAGAGCTGGATCCTGTCGTTCTCGGTCGGGTTGAAATCGGAGATGATGCCGCGGTTGCCGTAAAAGTCGCTGTTCCCGCCGCCGCCCGAATTTGAGTAGGGATAGCTGCCGTAAAGAAAGCCCCCGCTCGTGCCGAGCACGAACGTGTCGCCTCCGCTGCCGCCGGTCAGATAATCGCTCTCGTACGGATCGTAGCCATTGTTCGAGGCATCGACGGCAACCTGATTCGGGTCCGCGCCGACGAGCGTGTCATTGCCGTCATCGCCGTAAAGATAGTCGGAGCCGGTGTAGCCAATGATGACATCGTTGCCGTTGCCGCCGGAGAGGCCGTCATCGCCGTACCGCGTGAAATTAAAGCTGTCCGAGAACGTTTCGCGCGCAAAACTGCCGGTGATGTAATCGCCGTGCGAGCTTCCCGTGACGTCCATTCTCTCGATGTCGGTGAACGTCAGATTGACGTCCGCGCCCGCTCTGTAGGTGCCGGCCGTGGAGCGGTTGCCGGCGGAGTCCGAATTCGCTATGCGCGTTGCCGTCCCGACGACGCCGGTCGCCCCCGTATAGGTCGAGTAATCGAGAATTAGCCGGTCGCCCGGCTCCTGACCGTCCGAATAGTGCGTGCTGGAATTTTCGCCGCCGGCGTCCACATAGTCGGTGCCGAAGCCGGGCGCGATATCGTCGGAGCCGCCGCCGGTGATGAAGCGATTGTCGACGAAGCCCCGCTGGCCGAGATAGTCCCAACCCTCGCCGGTATAGACATCGCGAAAGATTTCGAAGTTCTTGATTCCGATGCCGTTCGGCAAGGAGAGGTTGGTGCCGTTGAATTGCACGCCCGGCGCACTGCCGACAAGCGAGATGTCCGAGCCGTTCAGGCTCAGTGACACCGACAGCGTATCAATGCCGGAGCCGCCGTCGAGAAAGAACGGCCGATTGCCGCCCGCGAAACTGAGATTGAGCAGCGAATCGTTGCCGTACGTCACCACATCGTTGCCGGAGCCGGCATAGACCTTGTCGGCGCCGAGGCCGCTGAAGATCGTGTCGTTGCCGCCGAGCGTGATGATGCTGTCGTTGCCGGCACCGCCGCGAATCGTATCGTTCTGGCGCGTTCCGACCAGATCGAGCTGCTCGATTCCGCTGAAATTCACAGTGTCGAGGGTCGCTGCTCCGGACAACGTCGTTCGGACAAGCGAGCCGCTGGTTGTCGGCGTCGCGCCGACATTGAAGCCGCCGATGATGCCTCTGCCGATGTCGGCCCCGATCACGGAATAATTCACGCGAAGCGTATCGGTGCCCAGATAGCCTTCGACGGTTTCCGTCACGGTCCGACCGGAAATGAAGGGATCGATGATATTGTCGATATCGCTGCCGCTGAGCCTGTCGGCATAGGTCGAGCCGAGAATGTTCTCGACCGTTTCATAGCGGTCGCCCTGCGCTTCGCCACCGATTCCGATGTTATTGCGGATATCGACGGTGACGCCCTCGAAGGATTGAGTGTAGTAAATCCAGTCGATGCCCGCGTCGCCGATCAGGCGGTCGGCGCCGAGGCCGCCAACCAGGATGTCGAAACCGGCATCACCTTCGACGACATCGTCGCCGCTGCGGCCCTCGATCCGGTTGTCGCCGATGTCGCCCACCAGCGTGTCGCTGAAGCCGGTGCCGATCAGATCCTCGAACGAGCTGCGGCCACGCCCGCCGACGCCCGGCACGTCCACCATCACGATCGAATCCGGCGCTGCGCCGGGGACGAAGCTGATGACGCCGCCGACATTCTTCTGGCTCGCGCCGAGATCGACCGCGACCGCGACGCCGGAATTCACATAACTCAGCGTGTCGTGTCCCGCGCCGCCGTCGAGCGTATCGCCGTCGGCGTTGCTGTAGATCAGATCGTTGCCGTAGTCGCCGCTGACGGTATCACGGCCGCCGCGACCCTCCAGCGTGTCGTCGCCGTCATTGCCGAAAAGCAGGTTCGCGACATTGTTGCCGCGCAACGTGTCAGAATTGACCGACCCCTCGACGGCTTCGAGGTTGAACAGGCGGTCGCCCTGCGCATCTCCGTTGAATTGCTGGATCCGCGACAGATCGACATCGACGGCGCCCCAGGATGTGATGTAGCTGGTGCCGTCATAGGCCGGCTTGCCATCGGCGCGGATCGCATCGTCGCCATTGATATGATCGGCATCGGCGCCGCCGAGCAGCAAGTCTTCGCCCTTGCCGCCGATCAGGATGTCCTTGCCGTTGCCGCCATCGAACACGAGGTTCTGGGTGACGCCGTAGCCGGCGCGCAGATCGTCATCGAAGTCGGTGCCGATGACGCTCTCGATGCCGACGAGAACGTCGCCGTCCGCTTCGTCGCCCCGTCCGAACACTTCGCCGGCCAGGGTGATGGTGACCGTGACGCCCTTGTGGGAGGCTTGATTGGCCTTCGAATAATCGACGGTGTCGAAACCGTTGCCGCCGTCCAGCCGGTCCGCGCCCTTGCCGCCGTCGAGTTGATCGTCGCCCTCGCCGCCGAACAACTGGTCGTTGCCGTCATTGCCGGCGAGGACATCCTCATTGCCTTCGCCGCGCAGGATGTCGCTGCCGCCGCCCCCGATCAGCGTGTCGTTGCCGTTGCCGGCAAAGATGTCGGAATTGACGATGACGTCGCTCTGAATGACGAGCATGTCGTCGCCATTCTTGAAATTGGCCCTGATCAGCGTCGGCTGATCGACGCGCTGCGTGAAGCCGAACGCATAGACATCGAGCTTGCCGTCGACGATCTGCGGCGGCGAGCTGTTGGACGGGCTGGCGTCCTTGTCGGCGACGTCGCGCGCGCGGCCGATGACGTAAGTTTCGTTGAGGCTTTCGTCTTCCGGCGTGTTCGGATTGTCCACGACGCGGATTTGACCGGATATGTTGCCGTGGTCGTCCATCAGTTTGCGCTGATCGGCCCGATCGGGATCGCCGACATTGAGCAACAGGTCAAGCCCGACAAGCGTCGCGAGACCGGGGGCCTGCGGGCTCGCCACGATGGTCGCCGGCGGACACTCGAAGATCGTGAAGTCGCCGAGATTGGCCGACGCCAGCGGAATGTTTTTCTTCACCGAGAAGGGGCCGAACCCGACCTTGATGGTGATGTTGAGCGAGACATCCGCTTGGCCGCCGATCGGGTCGAAAATACATTCGAACCCGTCGGCCACCGGCCGGTACTTGCCGTCCATGTCGGCGGCCTCGAAATAGGCGTAGAGCCCGAAGCCGAAGCGCGCGTTCACGGTGATGCTGCTGCCGGCGAAACCGACGCCCGCGCCACCCGCGATCGAGGTGGCGAGCGAGCCGACCGGCAGATATTGCAGCGCTTTCGGATTGTCCCAGTTGGTCCTGATCGGCTCGCCGGGCGCCGACGCCAGCGCGGTCGAGACATAAAATCCGTTCAACAGGTTTCCGTCGATGATGCCCTGCGTGTCGTAGCCGACATCGACATCGAACTTGGCCTTGAGCGTCCCTTCGAGCAGGAAGCCCAGCGGACCGAGAACCGGAAAGAACCCGCCATAGGCCTGGTCGAAGGTAAAGGCCGGCACGTCGTATTTGACGAGATCGACGGCCTTGTTCGACAGCAGGATATCGAGGATTTTTTCCGGGTGCTCGAACAGGCCGAATTCGAAGCCCTTGCTGGGCGCGACGGCGGCCGCGGAGATCCCTGGAAGGCCGCTGATGTCGATATCGGTCAGGAAGTCGAACACCTCCGGCGGCACGAGGCCGACGAGTTTTGCCTTCAAGTCGTTCACGATCGCGGCGGGATCCTGGTTGGGCACGGTCATGCCGCCGATCAGCGAGCCGCCGCCGAAATCGATCTCGCCGGCATTCGCCGCGTCATCGATTTTCCGGATCATCGAGACCAGCTTCAGCACCTGATACCAAAGGCCGACCTGCTCCTGCAGGCCCGGATTTGCGGTGACGGCGAGATCCCCGATCGTCAGAACGCCGTCCGCGCCGCCGGTCAGGCTGCCGACATGGTCGAGCGTGCTCATGAGGAAAAACTTATGGGCGAGACTATCCAGGGCCGGGATCGGCGCCGTCGCCAGATCGACCATCGTGCCGAACGGGCCGGTGGTGAACAGCTTGTTGATATCATTGAACGTATCGCTGACGATGCCGAGATAGGATTTGAGGTCGACCTTGAGATGGTCGACCGAAATGGCCGGCGCCTGGAACACGCCGTCGGCAATGCCGAAGCCGACAATGAATTCGCCTTTGACGTTGGGCAGATATGCCTTGAGGATATCGGTGCTGGCGAAATTCAGATCGAGCTTGGCCGCGCCCGACAGTTTCGGATCAACGGTGAAATTGCCGTTCACGTCCAGTTTGAAATCGAGGCCGAAATCAGCGTTCAATTCAGGCGCCGACGGATCGGCGTCGTTGAACTTGACGTTCGCCACGCCGAGATCGGCGCTGAGATTGACGACGCTGAAATCGGACGAGACCTTGACGTCGACCTCAGGATTCGCCTGATTTTTGAGAGAGATTGAACCGTCCGCGCCGAACGACAGCGTCGCATCGACAGCGGCCGTGAACGATGCGCCTGCGTTGACCTTGAAGTCGAGGAACGATCCGACAGTCCCGAGATTTGCGCCGACATCGAGGATCGCGGTGCCCGTATTGATCGTCTTCGACGCCAGAAAGGTGATGTCGACGCCGCCCGCCGGCGTCTTCACCGCGTGAACATCGGGAATGTTCAGGTTGTTGACGGCATTGGCGATCGCCTGGGCGACGTCCACCCCGGCCGCGCTGTTGATCGCATTGTGGACCTGAGTCTTGAGATATCCGAAGGGATCGAGGGCGGCGCTGCCGCCGGGGATGTCGACCAGCTTGCCGACCAGCGGCAAAGCTTTTCCGACAATGTCGCCGCCGATTTTACTGGCGATCGTATCAAAAAAGGTGTCGACCTTCGCATTAACGTCGGCGGCATTTAAGGCCATAATGCTTTTCCCCGCAATTTCGGTACAAAAACTAAAACGCGTTGGTCATCACGAGCAATTCGTGGTCTCAAACATCGCGCCGATCTGGCTGGCGTATTCCAGATGGCGGTCGTCTCAAAAAATCGTGCGACGGCTTTCGACCTATACCCTGCAATTCGCACCTGAAAATCAACCTTTCGGATGATGTTCCGGAAAAAATGCGAACAAGTTCAGTTGTCGAGAAACACGAATGACGCTCATGTTGTCGAGTAAATCGGTATCGGACGATCTTCTCGTCGGCGTTGCAATGCTGGCTGGTGATAGGTCTGTGCAAAGTGTCGAGAGTTCAAAAGAATCTGCGCGCGTGCCGAAGATTGCGAGCAGGGTCTGGTCAGCGAAGGTGGTCGCCATTGAGAGGTGATCGCGTTCGGGCGACCGCTGCGGAACCATAGCTATGGCCCGCAATTCTCGCAGATACCGGCGGCGCGATTCCTGGTGGCGATGTACGCGCCCGGCTTCGTGGCGATGAACGCGCCCGGCTTCTCATGGCGCAAGGCCAGGCCGATAGGCGTGGCCTTCCGCATCCCCCATTCGGCCACGCCTGCGCAAAAATGGCGCATTCGTGATGTCCGGAATGCTTTCCGTTCTCCGCAGCATGTGCGACTTTGCCGTTCGTGACAGCATCGTTTCTCATCCGTCGGCTGCTGGCGATCGTCTTGACCGCTGGTCTTGTGCTCGCCCCTCTTATTGCGCCAGCGAATGCCGGTGTTTCGACCTCAATGGACTCGACGTCGATGGAGATGTCGTCGATGCCGGACGACATGCCGTGTTGTCCGGATAGATCGGCGCCGACCGATTGCGACAAATGTCCGTTGATGGCGATCTGCGCCCTGAAACCGTTGCAGGCGCTTCCAGCGACCGCAGTCGCCGAAGTTCCGGCGACGACCATGCGAAAGCTCATTCCACGCAGCGACCCCGAAGCCAAAAGCCTCGGCCACCCGCCGCCTCCAAGACCTCCTCAGTCACTGGTCCGTTCGGCCTAACGGCCGGACGTTTCGCGGCGCGTCGATACGCCCGTGAATGCACGCTGTTTTGCGATCGACCAGATCTGACTCCGAGGACATTCAAATGAAGACGAACATGTTTTCGCGCGGCCTTCGGGCGGCGCTCGTTGGCGTTGCCCTGACCGGCATTGCCAAATCCGCTCTTGCCGATGTCAAGAATTACGAATTCCAGCTCGTCGGTTCGACCGTGAAGGCGGGGCCCGACAAGACCGTCACCGTGAGGCTCGTCGACAAGTCGACCGGAAAGGCTATTTCAGACGCGGTCATTTTCGCGACCCGCCTGGACATGGCGCCGGACGGCATGCAGGAGATGGCCACAAAGGTTACGGCCGTGCCGGGCGCCGAGCCGGGGACTTATCGTTTCAAGGCCAATTTCGGCATGGCGGGTCGCTGGCAGTTGTCGCTGGGCGCCAAGGTTCAGGGCGAGACCGGCACCGTCGAAAGCAAGCTCGTCATCCAGGCCGACAAGTGAAACGGCCGGTGCTCGCCGGCGCCGCCGCCATCTTGGCGGCGGCGGCCGCAACCGGCGTCGTCTTGCGTCCCGACATGCTCCGCGCCCCCGACGCAAGGATTGTACCTGTCTTGGCGCCGATCTTGGCGCCGAGGGCGGCCGAAGCCGCCGAAAGTCCGGTCTACTATCAGGATCCGGACGGCAAGCCGGACTATTCGCCGACACCGCGCAAAACCGCTGACGGACGCGACTATCGCGCCGTTTTCGCGAGGGATGATATCAGCTTCGAGAATACTGAAATCATCGCGACGCCGGTTCCGGCCACGAGCGGCGGCGAGCGCAGGATCAAATTCTACCGCAATCCGATGGGGCTTCCGGACACTTCGCCGATGCCGAAAAAGGATTCGATGGGGATGGACTATATCCCTGTCTACGACAGCGACGACAGCGACGACGGGTCCGTCAAGCTGTCGCCCGGCAAGATCCAGCGTACCGGCGTTCAGTCGGAGCCGGCCGCTCAGCGCGTGATCCGGACGATGATCCGCGCGCCGGGGACCATTCAACTCGATGAGCGGCGCGTGTCGGTCATCTCGATGCGGTCGGAAAGCTGGATACAGAAGGTCGCGAACGTGACCACCGGCAGCCGAGTGACGAAGGGCCAGCCGTTGATGGAAATCTACAGCCCGGCGATTTCATCTGCAGCGGCCGAGTATCTGGCGACCATCACATCGAAGACGACGAGCGGAGACGGTTCTTACGGCCGCGGCTCCCGTCAGCGACTCACGAACCTCGATGTTCCCGAAGCGACGATCGCGACCGTCGAGAAGAGCAAAACGGTGCCCACATCGATCGAATGGTTGGCCCCGCGCGACGGTGTCGTTCTGGAGCGCAACGCGATCGAAGGCATGCGCGCGCAGACCGGAGACGTCCTGTTCAGGGTCGCCGATACGTCGGTGGTCTGGGCGCTGGCCGATGTCGCCGAGCGCGACCTTGGCGCAATCACGGTCGGCCAACGGGTCAACGTGCGAGCCAGAGCCTTTTCCGGAAAGGAGTTCTCCGGCCGGATCGACGTGGTCTATCCGCAGGTGAACAAGGAGACACGGACGGCGCGCGTGCGCATCGAACTGCCTAATCCTGATACGGCGTTGCTTCCCGACATGTATGTCGATGCCGACATCGACACCGCCACTGGCAAGCCGGTGCTGACCGTTCCGGAGAGTGCCGTGATGGATACGGGTAGCCGCCAGGCGGTTTTTGTCGACAAGGGCCAGGGCCGGCTGGAGCCGCGTGAAGTGAAGCTTGGCCGCCGGGGCTCCGGTTATGTCGAAATCCGGGATGGGGTCTCCGACGGAGAGCCCGTCGTTGTGTCGGCAAACTTCCTCATCGATGCCGAAAGCAATTTGAAAGCTGCGCTCAAGGGCTTTTCCGACGCGGGCAGCAAGCCATGATCGCGCGCCTCATCGCCTGGTCGGCGCGCAATCTGTTGCTGGTCCTGTTCGGCGCCGGCTTTGCCGCCGCCGCCGGCGTCTATGCGCTGGTGCATCTGCCGCTCGACGCCATTCCCGACCTCTCCGATACCCAGGTGATCGTCTATACGGAGTATGCCGGGCAAGCGCCGCAGGTCATCGAAGATCAGATCACCTATCCGTTGACGACGGCGATGCTGACCGTGCCGAAATCGAAAGTGGTGCGCGGCTTCTCGTTCTTCGGCGTGTCGTTCGTCTATGTGATCTTCGAGGATGGCACCGACATCTATTGGGCGCGCTCGCGTGTGTTCGAATTCCTCAACGGCGCGGCGCAGCGACTGCCGGCCGGGGTCACGCCGTCGATGGGTCCGGACGCCACCGGCGTCGGCTGGGTCTATCAATACGCGGTGATGTCAAAAGAGTTGAACCTGTCCGACACGCGAACGATTCAGGATTGGAATCTGAAATTCGCGCTGGCCAAGGCGGAAGGCGTCGCCGAGATCGCGAGCGTCGGCGGCTTCGTTAAGCAGTACAACGTCATTCTCGATCCGCAGCGTATGCGCGATCTCGGCATCTCCATGCAGAAGGTGCGCGACGCGATCCGCGCCAGCAATGCAGACGTCGGCGGCCGCACGGTCGAACTGTCCGAATTTGAGTATGTCATCCGTGGCAAGGGCTATCTGAAATCGATCAACGATCTCGGCAATGTCGTGCTGAAGACGAACAACGGCACGCCGGTGCTGCTGCGCGATGTCGCGCGAATCGAACTTGGGCCCGACGAGCGGCGTGGCATCGCCGAACTGAACGGCGAGGGCGAGGTCGCCAGCGGCATCGTGCTGCAGCGCTTCGGCATGAACGCGCTCGATGTGATCGAGAACGTCAAGAAACGCTTCAAGGAGGTCGCCAGCAGCCTGCCGAATGCGGTCGAGATCGTGCCGGTTTACGACCGGTCCAAGCTCATCAACGACGCCATCGCGACGCTGAAGCACACGCTGCTGGAAGAAAGCGCAGTCGTCGCGCTGGTTTGCGTGGTGTTCCTGCTGCATGTCCGCAGCGCCCTGGTCGCGATCCTGATGTTGCCGGTCGGCGTGCTGATGGCGTTCGGCGCCATGAAGCTGCTGGGACTCGGCTCCAACATCATGAGCCTCGGCGGAATCGCCATCGCGATCGGTGCGATGGTCGACGCCGCGATTGTGATGATCGAGAATGCCCACAAGCATCTTGAGCGGGCCGACCCCGACAAGCCACGCGTCGATGTCCTGATCGGGGCCGCGCGCGAAGTCGGGCCGGCATTGTTCTTCAGCCTGCTCATCATCACTGTCTCGTTCATGCCGATCTTCACGCTGGAGTCGCAAGAGGGACGGCTGTTCAGCCCGCTGGCCTTCACCAAGACATTCGCCATGGCCGCCGCCGCCATTCTGTCGGTGACGTTGGTGCCGGCGCTGATGGTAATCTTCGTGCGCGGACGCATCGTTCCCGAGCGCAAAAATCCGATCAACCGCTTTCTGATCTGGATCTACCGGCCGGTCATCAAGGTCGTGATGCGTGCGAAGGCTCTCGTGGTGATCGTCGCGCTCGCGGTGCTTGCGGTGAGCGTATGGCCGGCAAGCCGACTCGGCACCGAATTCATGCCGAGTCTGAACGAAGGCACGCTGATGTACATGCCCACCACATTGCCCGGGATCTCCGTCACCAAGGCCGGCGAATTGATGCAGACCCAGAACAAGATCATCCGCTCGTTTCAGGAGGTGGCCTCGGTCTATGGCAAAGCCGGTCGGGCCGCGACGGCGACCGATCCGGCGCCGTCCGAGATGTTCGAGACCATCGTCAATCTGAAGCCGAAAGAAGAATGGCGCGCGGGCATAACAATCGACTCTCTCATCGCGGAGATGGACAAGGCGCTGCAGTTTCCCGGCGTGTCGAACGCATGGACGATGCCGATCAAGGCCCGCATCGACATGCTGTCAACCGGCATCCGCACGCCGATCGGGGTCAAAGTCATCGGGACCGATCTGGTCGAGATTGATCGGCTTGCGAAAAAGATCGAACAGGTTCTCAAGACCGTGCCCGGCACGTCGTCGGCCTATGCCGAACGCGGCATCGGCGGCTATTATCTCGACGTGACGCCGGACCGCGAGGCGCTGGCGCGCTACGGCATCATGATCCAGGACGTGCAGGACGTGATCGCAACGGCGCTCGGCGGCCAGACCGTCACGACGACGGTGGAAGGCCGGCAACGTTTCGCCGTCAACATGCGCTACCCCCGCGATCTGAGGGAAAATCCGCAGGCCATCGCCAACGACGTGCTGGTGCCGATGCCGGCTGGCGGCGCCGTCCCGCTCGGCGAAGTTGCGAAAGTCGCGCCGGCGCGAGGGCCGACCTCGATCCGCACCGAGAACGGACAACTGGCGACCTATATCTACGTCGATATCCGCGACCGCGACCTTGGCGGCTATGTCGCCGACGCGCAGCGCGCCGTGCAGGCAAGAATCCGGTTTCCGCCGGGCTATTACGTGATGTGGAGCGGTCAATACGAATATCTCGAACGCGCCACCGCGCGTCTGAAGATCGTGGTGCCGATAACGCTGCTGATTATCTTTCTGCTGCTCTATCTCAACTTCCGTTCGATCGCCGAGACCATGATCGTGATGCTGTCGCTCCCGTTCGCGCTGGTCGGCGGCCTCTGGCTTGTGTGGTGGCTCGGCTTCAATCTGTCGGTCGCCGTGACGGTCGGCTTCATCGCGCTGGCCGGGGTCGCCGCCGAGACCGGCGTCGTGATGCTGATGTATCTGAACCAGTCGCTTGCCGCGATCGAGGCACGACGCAACGCCGAGGGAGTGAGCCTGACGCGCGGCGACCTCTACGATGCGATCATGGAGGGCGCGGTCGAGCGCGTGCGCCCAAAGATGATGACGGTCGTTGCCATCATGGCGGGCTTGCTGCCGATCATGTGGAGCACCGGCACCGGCTCTGAAATCATGCAGCGCATTGCGGTGCCGATGATCGGCGGCATGATCTCGTCGACGTTGCTCACACTGATCGTCATCCCGGCAATCTTCGGTTTGGTTAAGGGAATTGGCATCCGGGCAAGTTAAACAGGAGCAGCGGATGGCAGCGGATGGCAGCGCGTTTTGCCGGCGACATCAGATCGCGCCGATCACGCGCAGCAACAGCCCGGCGGCGCAGGCTCCAGCGAGTACGGTCAGCATGCCAAACTTTAACAGAAAGATCGCCGCCGCCGCCGCGAGAGATAGAAGGAGCGCCGCCAGATCGACGCTGGCCATCACGGGCAGATCGAAAGACAGACCGAAGCCTCGAACCTGCGCGATGTCGCGGAAGATCGTGTGGATGGCGAACCAGATCGACAGGTTGAGGATGACGCCGACCACCGCGGCCGTGATCGCCGACAGTGCACCGGCGAGCGCCTTGTTGCCCTTCATCACTTCGACGAAGGGAGCACCCAGAAAAATCCAGAGAAAGCAGGGCGTGAATGTGACCCAGGTCGCCAGCAGCCCGCCCAGCGTGCCGGCGACGAGCGGCGAAAGCGACCCCGGATCGCGGAACGCGGCCATGAAGCCAACGAATTGCAGCACCATCACCAGTGGGCCGGGCGTGGTCTCCGCCATGCCCAGCCCGTCCAGCATCTCGCGCGGCTGGACCCAGTGATAGTGTTCGACCGCCTGCTGCGCCACATAGGCCAGCACGGCGTAGGCGCCGCCGAACGTAACCATCGCCATCTTGCTGAAGAACAAGGCGATTTGGCTGAAAACGTTGGCCTGTCCGTAGATTGCGAGCAGCGCGACCACCGGCGCCAGCCACAGAAACAACCAGACCGCGCTTACCCGTAGCGCACGCCCCACGGTCGGGCGTGCATATTCGGGCATTTCGTCATTCATCATGCTGTCGACGGCGGCGCTCGATTCTGACCCACCATGTCCCCCGCCGCCGAATTCGGGACGGCCTGCGCGCGCCGCGCAATATCCGATCAAGCCGGCGGTCAAAATGATAATCGGGAACGGCACGTTGAAGAAGAATATTGCGGCAAAGGCGGCGGCCGCGAGCCCCAGCATGACGTTGTTGCGAAGCGCACGCTTGCCGACCCGGACGACCGCCTGGATGACGATTGCGAGGATGGCGGCCTTCAGACCGAAGAACAGCGCCGCGACGAAGCCGACATTGCCGAAGGCGGCATAAATGTAGCTCAGCGCCATGATGCTCACGACGCCGGGCAGGATGAACAGTCCCCCCGCGACGATGCCGCCTGCCGTCCGATGCAACAACCAGCCGATGTAAGTGGCAAGTTGCTGCGCCTCGGGCCCCGGCAGCAACATGCAGTAATTCAAGGCGTGCAGGAAACGGCTCTCGGAAATCCAGTTCTTTTCATCGACCAGGATACGGTGCATGACCGCGATCTGGCCGGCGGGCCCGCCGAAGCTCAGCAACGATATCTTGAGCCAAACTCGAAAAGCTTCGCCGAAGGCGATGCCGTGATAAGGCGCGAGGCGCGCGCCCGCTCGGCTGGTGGGGACATCGGTCATGTCAGGATTTCCATTGGTCCGCCCACTGCGTCAGGAGAGACGGATACGATTTTCGGCCACAAGCAAATAGCAGTCGCTGTTGATCCGAATTTGGTTCCGCCGAGATCCGTGATTCCGCGGGCATGGCGTCCCCGATTGACGTTGCCCTAATATATCTTTATATCTGGATATATGGAAAATGAAATTGCGATCCTCGCTCTTGCAGCGCTCGCGCAGCAGACCCGCCTTCTGGCGTTCAGGCAACTGGTGAAGCATGAGCCCAGGGGGCTCGCGGCTGGCGATCTCGCCCGGCTGCTGGAGGTGCCTCAAAATACGCTCTCGGCCCATTTGTCGATTCTGACCCGCGCCGATCTCGTCACGTCCGAACGGCGCAGCCGCTCGATCGTGTACCGCGCAAACCTAGCCGCCTTTCGGGAAACGATCCTGTTCCTGCTCCAAGACTGCTGCGGCGGGCGGCCCGAGGTCTGTGCGCCGTTGATCGAAAGCCTTACGCCCTGTTGCGCGCCCAAGGCGAAAAAGGAGAAGTCGCGTGCGTGACCGCGTCTACAACGTTCTGTTCCTCTACACCGGCAATTCGGCCCGCTCGATTCCCGCTGAATCCGGACGTGGCCTGAGATGAGCATCTTTGAACGGTATCTGACTTCATGGGTCGTGCTGTGCATCGCTGCCAGCGTGGCCCTCGGGCACATGATGCCGGGCGCATTCGCCAATATCGCCGGCGCGGAGGTCGCGAAGGTCAATCTTCCCGTCGCTCGGCACGATATCGACTTTGAAAAAGATGTTTAGCCGTTGCTCAAGGACGCGTGCTCTTGTGGCCCGGCCCGGAGCGATGGTTGCAATTTGTGGCAACGCGAAAGCCACATGATGGCCGCGCGGCCGACTTCAGTAGAACCTCAGTGGCTAAGCCGGAAACGGAATGCCGGCGCGGCGTCGGCCTCGCCGGCATCGATTGCCTTCAAGTATTGATCCACACCGCTTTGACGTTGAGATACTCCTCGACGTGATGAACGCCGGACTCGCGACCGTAGCCGCTCATCTTGTAGCCGCCGAACGGCACCGCCGGATCCATCGCCTGATAGCAATTCACCCAGACCGAACCGGTGCGGATCGCCTTGGAGACCTTGTGCGCCTTGGAGACATCACGGGTCCAGACGCCGCCGCCGAGCCCAAACGATGTGGCGTTGGCGCGGCGGATCAGATCGTCGGTGTCGGTGAAGGCGATTGCGGAAATCACCGGCCCGAAGATTTCCTCCTGCGCGATCCGCATGTCGTCGCGCACATTGGCGAACACCGTCGGCGGCACGAAGTAGCCTTTGGACAAGGCGCCCTCGGTCAATGCCGCGCCGCCTGCGAGCGCTTGCGCACCTTCATTGCGGCCAACATCGAAATAGCCTTTCACGCGATCATATTGCGCCAGCGACACCAGCGGACCGATCTGGGTATTCGGATCGATTCCATTGCCGACCTTCAAGGTCTTGCCGAAGGCCGCGACCTTGGCGACGAATTCGTCGTGGATCGACTGCTCGACGAACAGCCGCGTGCCAGCACTGCAAATCTGTCCCGAATTGGCAAACACGGCCATGGCGGCGCCGGGTACAGCGGCGTCGAGATCGGCGTCGGCAAACACGATGTTCGGCGACTTGCCGCCAAGTTCGAGCGAGACTCGCTTGAGATTGCCGGCCGACGCCCTGATGATCGACTGTCCCGTAACGTGCGAGCCGGTGAACGCGATCTTGTCGACGTCGCGATGTTCGGCAAGCGCAGCCCCCGCGGTTTCACCATAGCCGGGCACGACATTGAGGACGCCCGGCGGCACACCGGCTTCCATGGCCAGTTCGGCGAGACGCAGCGACGTCAGCGGCGCTTCCTCGGCGGGCTTGAGGATGATGGTGCAGCCGGTGGCCAGTGCGGGGCCGATCTTCCAGACGCTTGCCGACAGCGGTCCGTTCCACGGAATGATCGCACCGACGACGCCGACCGGCTCTTTCAGCGTATAGGAGAAGATGTCGCCCGGCAGCGAGTTCTCGATGGTTTCGCCGTGCAATGTCGTCGCCTGCCCGGCATAGAAGCGCAGCATGCCGAGCACGCGCAGCTTCAAGGCGCGGGTCCGCGCGACGGGCGCGCCCATGTCGAGCGTATCGAGCGTCGCCAGTTCATCAAAGTGGTTTTCGACGAGATCGGCAAATTTCAGTAGCAGGTTCTGCCGCTCGAACGGTTTGACCTTGCTCCACGGTCCCTCGAAGGCGCGCCGGGCGGCGATCACCGCGCGGTCGATATCGGCCGCATCGCCTTCCGCCACAGTGGCGAGCAATTCGCCGGTCGCGGGGTTATGCGTCTCGAAGCGCTTGCCTGACATCGCATCACACCATTGGCCGTCAATCAGCATCTGTTTGTAAGAGCCGTCGGCGTAAGGGTGCTGCGCAGTCGGAACCGGGTGTGCGATATTCATGATGTGAACTCCCTGCGTGGGTCGGTGCGGATCGCATTCGCTATATTGCATTGACTATAGTGGATCATCACGGCAGCGATGTGAAGCAATGCAATCGACCGGGACGATTGCGAATCGGGACACCTCGCGCCGGCCGTTTGCGAAACGGCACATTATCGTCATGTTTGGTTTTATTCCAAACAGTCTGTAGTCTTGTCGTAACGCCGTACCCGCACCACGCAAGCCGCCAGCCATGCCAAAGCCAGCACCGTCGCGACCGTCTCTTAGCGTTCGGATCGATCTCGATCCCGAGGGTCGGATCGGACCGGGCAAGATCATGCTGCTCGAGCATATCCGAGACCACGGGTCGATCTCGGCGGCGGGTCGCGCGATGGACATGTCCTACAAGCGGGCATGGGATCTGGTGGACGAGATCAACCGCGTCTGCCGAAACGCTGCGGTGGCGCGTCAGACAGGCGGCAAGAATGGCGGCGGCGCGGTGGTCACGCCGTTCGGGACGTCATTGATCGAGCGCTATCGGACAATCGAGCGTGAAGCCTCGATATCGGCGCGCAAGCAACTCGAAGGGCTGCGCGCCGATATCGGCCGGTCGCGGAAAACAACTGTTCCAAAAGGGTCCCGCTGATCGGGCTCGGCAGCCGCACCGGCGTCGTTGATTGCACGCCGGACGCTCGCCCACCTCATTTTTCGCTGCCGCGGAAGGTCCCCCTCTTGATCTCACGCTATATTCATATGAACATATCGCGCGAAAGATGTTGGCGTCCAGCCCGCGCAGGCGATGGCGTCGCGCAAAGTGGCGTGATATATCTATCAATATAACGAGCCCCGCAACGGGGTCGTCTTAGGGAGAGGCAAGCCAATGAGTGATTTCAAACTGCTCATCGACGGACAGATGGTGTCTGGCGAGTCCGTGATGCCCGTGCTCAATCCGGCGACCGAAGAAGTCGTCGCGCAATGTCCGCGCGCCTCCAAGGCGCAACTCGACGCCGCAGTGGCCGCCGCCAAGGCCGCCTTTCCGGCCTGGGCGAAGACTCCGATCGAGGAGCGCCGCGAACTCATCATCAAGATGGCCGATGCGATCGAGGCGAATGCCGGCGAACTCGCGCGCTTGTTGACCAGCGAACAGGGCAAGCCGCTCGCCGACGCGACGGGCGAAGTGATGGGCATGGGCGGCTTCTTCCGCTATCTCGGCTCGCTCGATCTGCCGATGCGCGTGATCGAAGACAGCGGCGACCGCAAGGTCGAGGCCTATCGCCGTCCGCTCGGCGTCGTCGGCTGCATCATTCCGTGGAACTATCCGCTGCTGATTCTCGGTTTCAAGCTGCCGCCCGCCTTGCTCGCCGGCAATACGCTGGTCGTGAAGCCCGCGCCGACGACGCCGCTGTCGACATTGAAGTTCGCCGAACTGGTCAAGGACATCCTGCCGAAGGGCGTGCTCAACATCATCGCCGACGCCAACGATCTCGGCGGCGAAATGACGAAGCATCCAGACATTCGCAAGATTTCGTTCACGGGCTCGACCGCGACCGGCCAGAAGGTGATGGCAAGCGCCGCCGAAACCCTGAAGCGCATCACGCTCGAACTCGGCGGCAACGATGCGAGCATCGTGCTCGACGACGTCGACCCGAAGAAGGTGGCGCCCGGCATTTTCGAGGGCGCGTTCCAGAACTCCGGTCAGGTCTGCCTCGCGATCAAGCGGCTTTACGTGCATGAATCCGTCTATGACCAGGTCTGCGACGAACTCGTGACCATTGCCAACAATACGGTGGTCGATGACGGCTCAAAGCAGGGCACGAAGCTCGGCCCGCTGCAGAACAAGATGCAGTACGAGAAGGTGAAGGGCTTTCTTGAGGATGCGCGGAAGACCGGCAACATCATTGCCGGCGGCGCCGCAATGGATCGTCCGGGCTACTTCATCCAGCCGACGCTGGTGCGCGACATCGCCGAAGGCACGAAGCTGGTCGACGAAGAGCAGTTCGGTCCGGTATTGCCGATCATCAAGTATTCCGACAACGACGATGTCATTCGTCGCGCCAACGCAACGAATTATGGACTCGGTGCGTCGGTGTGGTCGTCGAATCTGGAACGCGCGCATGGCATTGCCAGCCAGATCGAGGCCGGTACGGTGTGGATCAACAAGCATCTCGACATGGCCCCGCACATTCCGTTCGGCGGCGCCAAGCAGTCTGGCATGGGCGTGGAATTCGCGGAAGAAGGTCTCGCGGAGTTCACGCAGCTCCAGATCATCAACGCGGCACGCGAATAAATCGACTTCCTGATCGCGGCGCTTCGGTGTCGCGATCAGGTTTTTGATAAATCGGCACAAAGCCGTTGCGCCATGTTCGATTCAGACAACGACCTCGCTGCGCTGGTCTACGACCCGGAGCAGGATCCCGATACGGTCCTGCGCCGTTTTGCGTTACGGCTCAGCTTCCAGGGGTATCGTCCGGTCGGGTTGGTGCAATTGGGCCATCATGCGCATGACGATCCGCATCTCGAAGCCGTCATCATTCCGTCCAACGAGCGCGTCGAACTCTTCCAGAGAGACCAATCCTTCGGTCGCAGTCGCATCGACATGCAGACATTCGCTCGCGTCGGCGCGCGGATCGCAAGCGAGTTCGACATCGGCGCGGACGTGCTGATCGTCAACCGCTTCGGACGCCAGGAGCAACAGGGACGGGGTCTCTCTGCGCTGATCGATCGGGCAGGCTCCGCCGATGTCCCGGTCGTCGTTGCCGTCCCGACCCATCGATTTCTCGACTGGATTCGGTTTGCGGACGGCATGAGCGTGAAATTGTCTTGCGACGATCGCTCGCTGCAAATCTGGTGGAATACGATTTCACGACGCAATCGCAAGCCGTGACGCTGCCCTTGGTCGTATTGGTTTTGCGCTCGATACAGCAGCGGACAAAGACGAAAGAATTGTGACGCGAATGCGAAACTTCCCGATGTAGTTGGGCAACACCTCCGCAAAACAAGACACGGATTCTCAGTCTGTTATTGCACGCGCGGGTGCGATCGATAATGGTGATTGTGCGGCGCAAGGGGGGGCATCCCGGCGTCGTCCCGTGAGGGTGTCGGCTCCGGTATTTCGCTTGTCATCGAAGCCCGTGAGCCGAAGCGTAAAGCCCAACGGTGAGAAGACGCGGGATTCCGCCATTGGTGATTGGCACCGGCGGGTGGGTCCCTTCCGATACAACTTGGAGATTATCATGAAGACGATTAAGGGGCTCATTCTCGGCTCGGCCGCGACGCTCGTCGCGATGGGCGGAGCACAGGCTGCCGATCTTCCGTTGAAGGCCAAAGCGGTCGAATACGTGAAGGTCTGCTCGCTCTACGGCGCAGGCTTCTACTACATCCCCGGCACCGACACCTGCATCAAGCTCGGCGGCTATCTGCGCGCTGAAATCATCGGGAACGCAAACTCGGTCTATGGCGGCAACACCGGCGGCGCCGGCGGCGCTCAGAACCGCTTCACCAACGCTTATACCTGGCGTTCGCGTCAGGATCTGACGGTCGATACCCGCACCGCGACTGAATACGGCGTCGTTCGCACCTTCTTCGATGCGGTCTTCACCTGGACGTCGGACACCTTCGCAGGTCAGGGGAACGGCGCGAGCGTTTATTCGCCGATCGGTGCCGTGTCGGCGCCGAACAACGCGAATGCCGGTGGCGTCGCGGGCGGCACGCTCGGCGTGTACTTCGCCTATATCCAGTTCGCCGGCTTCACGATGGGTAAGGCCGTCTCGCAGTTCAGCGCGCCCTGGTCGAACTATCCGGGAAATACCTACGACGGTCTCGTCGGCGGCGGCGGCACGTCGACAGGCGTGAACCAGTTCACCTACACCGCCCAGTTCGGCAACGGCGTGTCGGGTACTGTGTCGGCGCAGGATCCGTCAGCCTATTACCAGGCGGGCGTGAACAACATCTTCACGGCGGCTCAGGCTCCCGGCGTCGGCCTCCCGGTCGGTTCGGCTGGTACCGGCGCTTACGGTGCAAGCGCTTATGGCGGCACGACCTTCCCGGACTTCGTCGCCATGTTGCGCGTCGATCAGGCCTGGGGTCTATTCCAACTGTCGGGCGCCTTGCATAACAACCATGTCGCCTATTACGGCGCCACGGAATTGTCTGGCCATCCGGATGACAAGCTCGGCTATGCGGCGCAGGTTGCGTTGTCGATCAAGAACATCCCGACCGGACCTGGCGACGTGATCAACATCCAGGGCGTCTACACCAACGGTGCGACCCGCTACAACATCCAGGATCTCGGTACTCAGGCCGGCGCCAACACCGCTTACGGTGGCACAAGCCTGCCCGGCGCGTATCAGAGCATTGGACTTGGGTTTGCTCCTGACACCGTGTTTGCTCCGGGAACCTCTCAGCAACTCGTTCAGACCTACGGCATGCGCGGTGCTTACACCCATAACTGGGATGCGTTCTTCAACACCAGCATTTATGGCGCCTATGCCACGATCAACTACAACGGTACGTCCAAGATCCTGATCTGCGGCGTCGGTGGAGTTGGTGGCTCGTTCCGGGCTCAGTACGGCGCCGGCGCTGCCGCTGGCAACTGCGATCCGGATTACAACATTGCCCAGCTCGGCATCATCACCCGCTGGACTCCGGTCAAGAACCTGACCTTCTCGGCCGATGCCGTGTATACTCGCCTGGACCAGAAATATGCCGGCGTCGTGACGACATCGAGCGCCGCGATCGGCAAGCCGGCCGCCGTGTACGAGCTGAAGGATCAGAACACCTACACCTTCTCGCTCCGCGCCCAGCGCAACTTCTGATCCGGTTGCCTTCGGGCAGTCTGATTTGCGTTCAAAATCCCCGGCGAGCGATCGCCGGGGATTGTTCTTTTTCTGGGCACGCTGCGCAGACCGTCGCGCGCGTCAGGGAGCGAGTCTCGCGTTCATTGGTCGAGCGACAACGTGCGGCCGCGTCGCGAAGCCCCATGCGCACGATCGCGCGGCTCGAGAAACAACAACGCCTGCGTCGCAAGACGCAGGCGTTGTCGTTTGAAAGCTGAGATCTGTGCCGATGATCAGAACTGATTCATCGTGTTATGCGTGCCTCCGGCCTTCAGGGCCGCCTCGCCGGCGAAGTATTCCTTGTGATCGTCGCCGATGTCCGAGCCGGCCATGTTCTGGTGGCGGACGCAGGCGATGCTCTGGCGGATTTCTTCCCGCTGCACGTTCTTCACGTAACCCAGCATGCCCTGCTCGCCGAAATACTCCTTGGCGAGATTGTCGGTGGACAATGCGGCCGTGTGATAGGTCGGCAACGTGATGAGGTGATGGAAGATGCCGGCGCGCTTGGCCGAATCCGCCTGGAAGGTACGGATCAGCTCGTCGGCCTCGATCGCCAGCGGCGTGGTATCGTATTCTTCCTTCATCAGTTCGGCGCGGTTGTATTTGCTGACATCCTTGCCGGCGTCCTTCATCGCATCGTAGACCTGCCAACGGAAATTCAGCGTCCAGTTGAAGGACGGCGAGTTGTTGTAGGCGAGCTTCGCGTTCGGGATCACTTCGCGCACACGATCGACCATGCTGGCGATCTGCTCGATGTTCGGCTTCTCGGTCTCGATCCACAGCAGGTCAGAGCCGTTCTGCAGCGAGGTGATGCAGTCGAGCACGCAGCGGTCTTTGCCGGTGCCCTCGCGGAACTGGTACAGATTGCTGGCGAGGCGCTTGGGACGCAGCAGCTTGCCGTTACGGCTGATGATGACGTCGCCATTGCCGATCTTCGACGCATCGACTTCCTCGCAATCGAGGAAGCTGTTGTACTGATCGCCGATGTCGCCCGACTTGTGGCTGACGGCGATCTGCTGCGTCAAACCAGCACCGAGCGAGTCGGTGCGGGTGACGATGATGCCGTCATCGACCCCGAGTTCGAGGAAGGCGTGACGGCAGGCGCGGATCTTGGCGATGAAGACCTCGTGCGGCACCGTGACCTTGCCGTCCTGATGGCCGCACTGCTTTTCATCCGAGACCTGATTTTCGATCTGCAGCGCGCAAGCGCCGGCTTCGATCATCTTCTTGGCCAGCAGATAAGTCGCCTCGGCATTGCCGAAGCCGGCGTCGATGTCGGCGATGACCGGCACAACGTGGGTCTGGAAGGTGTCGATCTTTTCGATCAGCGCCTTTTCCTTCGCGGTGTCGCCGGCCTTGCGGGCCGCGTCGATGTTGCGGAAGATGTCGTTCATCTCACGCTGGTCGGCCTGACGCAGGAACGTGTACAGCTCTTCGATCAGCGCCGGCACCGAGGTCTTTTCGTGCATCGACTGGTCGGGCAGCGGGCCGAATTCCGAACGCAGAGCGGCGATCATCCAGCCCGACAGATAGAGATAGCGGCGGTCGGTTTTGCCACCGAAATGCTTCTTGATCGAGACCAGCTTCTGCTGCGCGATGAAGCCGTGCCAGCAGCCGAGCGACTGGGTGTATTTCGTCGAGTCCGCGTCATAGGCGGCCATGTCGGCGCGCATCAGCGCCGCGGTGTACTTTGCGACATCGAGGCCGGTCTTGAAACGGTTCTGCAGGCGCATCCGCGCGACGGCCTCGGCGGTGACGCCGTTCCAGGTCGGCTGGTTGTCGAGCAACGCCTTCGCGGCCTCGATTTCGTTCTGGTAGGAGGCCGGGCGCTGAAGCGCCTGGTCGCTGATCCCGCGTGGCTGGAAATTCATGTCGATGGTCCCTTCGGCTGACGATATCTGCAGTGTTTTTATGCCGAATTCCTCCAAGCGCCAGCCGTTGCATAGATAACTTGTCACACTTTACAGAATCTAGGTGTATTATTGTAAGAAAATAACAAATGATGGGAATTCGTCATGGCGACTTCGACCATTCGCTCGGTCTTTATGGGCCCGCGCCTGCGCCGGTTGCGGCGCGATCTCGGTCTGACCCAGGCCGATATGGCGGCGGACCTTGAGATTTCCGCGCCCTATGTCGCGCTGCTGGAGCGCAACCAGCGGCCGGTGACGGCGGACATGCTGTTGCGGCTGGCGCGGACCTACAAGATCGACCTGACCGATCTCGCCGGCGATGGCGGCGCTGACCATACCGCGCGAATGCAGTCCATTCTGAAAGAGCCGATGTTTTCGGACATCGACATCCCGGCGCTGGAAATCAGCGATCTCGCCGTCAGCTATCCCGGCATGACCGAAGCGTTTCTTCGTCTCTACACGGCCTATCGCGAGGAGCAATTGGCGTTGGCCGATCGCAGGGCGCCAACGGGGGCGGCGTCGCTGACGGGTGGCAGCGATTTCGATGCCAACGATCCCGTCGAGGAGGTCCGACGGTTTCTTGCTGCGCGCCGCAACAATTTCGCCAATATCGACGACGCGGCTGAACGCCTCGTGCAATTGGCGGCCGGCCCGCGCGGCTTCATCGAGCGGCTGAAAACGCAGCATCGGCTAAGCGTCCGCTATCTGCCGCCGGACGTGATGCTTGGCTCGGTGCGGCGGCTCGATTTGCATCGCCGGCAATTGCTGCTGGAAGATTCGCTCGACACTGCGAGCCTCAATTTTCAGCTCGCGCAGCAACTGGCCTATCTGGAAATGGAGGAGGAGATGACGGCCGCACTCGGCGACGGCCATTTCACGAGCAAGAGCGCTGAGTTGCTGGCACGGCGCGCACTCGCCGGTTATGCAGCGGCTGCGCTGATCATGCCGTATTCGGCATTCGCGAAAGCCGCCGAGACCCGGCATTACGATCTTGAAGCTCTGGCCCGCCAGTTCGGCGCCAGTTTTGAACAGACCGCGCATCGCATCACGACGTTGCAACGGCCAGGTCTCGAAAAAGTCCCGTTCTTTTTGATCCGGGTCGATCCGGCCGGCAATATCTCAAAGCTGCTCGACGGCGCGGGTTTCCCATTCGCCAAGCATGGCGGCGCCTGTCCGCTGTGGTCAGTGCACGGAATCTTCAAGACGCCGCGTCAGATCGTGACGCAATGGCTCGAATTGCCCGACGGCAAGCGGTTCTTTTCGATTGCTCGCACGGTGACGGCCGGCGGCGGTTCGTTCGGCGCGATACGTGTCGAGCGCGCCATCGCGATCGGCTGCGCGGCCGAACATGCCGGGCAGTTGATCTATAACCGCGACGGAGTTGGGCCACATATGGATACGCCGACCCCGATCGGCGTGGCCTGCCGGGTCTGTCATCGCCCGCGCTGTGCCGCGCGCTCCGCGCTTCCGATCGGCCGCGAATTACTGCCGGACGACTTCAGAACGTTGAGCGTGCCGTTCGGCTTTTCAGCCGAGTGAACCTGACAAATCAGGCGCGGACGCTTGCCGTTGGCCGCGCTTCATTTGCGATCGTCTCTCCGAACGGCCCAGTGTTGACGCGCAACTGCGTAACGTTGCCGGCCTGATTGACCGACAGCAAGGGAAACACCAATTCGGCGAAGCGATAGGCTTCTTCGAGATGCGGATAGCCGGACATGATGAACGTATCGACGCCGACATCCTGATATTCGCGAATCCGTGCGGCGACTGTTTGCGCATCGCCGACCAGCGCGGTGCCGGCGCCGCCGCGCACAAGACCGACGCCGGCCCAAAGATTGGGACTGATCTCAAGCTGATCGCGTCGGCCGCCATGCAACTGCGCCATCCGCTTCTGGCCGACCGAGTCCATTCGCGCAAAAATCTTCTGCGCCGACGCCACCGTGTCGTCGGTGACGTATTGGATCAGCTCATCCGCCGCTTTCCAGGCCGCGTCATTGGTCTCGCGAACGATCACATGAAGGCGGATACCGAACGACAACTTGCGCCCACGCTTATCCGCCGCGGCTTTCACGCGCGCGACCTTCTCGGCGACCGCGGCCGGGGGCTCGCCCCATGTCAGATATTTGTCCACGGTATCGACCGCGACATCGATGCCGGCATCGGACGAGCCGCCGAAATATAGCGGCGGACGCGGCGACTGCACCGGCGGGAACAGCAATCGGCCATCCTCGATTCGAATGTGCTTGCCTTCGACATTCACCGTCCTGCCGGCGAGCAGGTCGCTATAGACATCCAGAAATTCACGCGTCACCGCGTAGCGCTGATCGTGATCGAGAAAGATGCCGTCACCGGCATTCTCGACGGGATCGCCGCCGGTGACGACGTTGACGAGCAGCCGGCCATTGGTGATGCGATCCAGCGTCGCCGTCATGCGCGCCGCCACGCTCGGCGACTGCAAGCCAGGCCGAACGGCGACGAGATATCTGAGACGTTCGGTCGATGGTGCGACCGCCGAGGCGACCACCCAGGAATCCTCGCAGCTTCGCCCGGTCGGCAGCAGGACGCCGAAATAGCCGAGCTGATCCGCCGCCTGTGCGATCTGGCGCAGATAGTTGAAATTGACCTCACGGCCACCGGTGGTGGTGCCGAGATAGCGGCCGTCGCCATGCGTCGGCAAGAACCAGAGGATGTTGGCGGGCGAGTGCTGCGATGTGGTCATGAGCCTGACTTTCGTGCGACGAGAGAGACTGTGATCGGTTTCGGGATCAGTCCGAGCGCGAGAAACGTATCGGCGAGTTGCTGTTGCGCGGCGACCACGCCGTCGTTGATCGGCTTGATGCCGTAGGACTGTCGGCTGAGTGCGAGTTCGATTACGGGAACGGGCAGGCCAACCGACGGCGCGAGTTGCTGGGCAACGGCGCCGATATCGGATTTCGCCCAGGCATCCACCTCGCCAAGCTGCTCGAGAACGATGTCGAGCACCTTTGGTTCGGCCTCAAGAAAACGCTGCGACGACAGATAGAATTGATGATTGTCAACGACGCCGGTGCCGTCGGCCAGCATTCGCGCGTCGATCGCCTTTTCCGCAGCCGCCTGGAACGGATCCCAGATCACCCACGCGTCGACGGAGCCGCGCTCGAACGCGGCCCGCGCATCGGCCGGAGCAAGAAACACCGGCGTGACGTCGCTGTATTTCAAACCGGCTTTTTCCAGCGTACGCACGAGCAGGTAATGGACGTTCGATCCTTTGTTGAGCGCGATCTTCTTGCCTTTGAGGTCGGCGACCGTCTTCAGAGGACTGTCTTTGGTGACGAGGATCGCTTCGCCCTTCGGGGCCGGCGGCTCATAAGCGACGTAGCGAATCGGCGCGCCAGCAGCCTGCGCGAAGATCGGCGGCGCCTCGCCGGCATTGCCGAAATCGATCGCGCCGACATTGATGGCTTCAAGCAGCGGCGGCCCGGACGGAAACTCGCTCCAGCTCACATTAAAACCGAGCGCCTTTAGTTTTGGCTCCAGCGTGCCCTTGCTCTTGAGCAGCACGAGCTTGCCGTATTTTTGAAAGCCGATGCGGACGGTTTTCTCCTGCGCGTTGGCCGCATCAACGGACGAGGCCACAAGCGCGGAGACCACGGCGGCGGACGCGACGGCCTTCAGGATAAGTCTGCGGATGTTCACAGCGATCTCTTTCGTGATGAAACGGATGATGGCGACAGGCGCGAGGATCAGGTCTGCGTCGGGGTCCACACGATATCGCGGATGTTGATCGCCTTCGGGATCAAGCCCAGCCGGTGGAATCGATCCGCGACGCCCTGCTGCGTCACGATGATCTCGTCGGTGATCGGACCGATCGTGAAGATCGCGCGATTGGCCGCGATGGTCTGGATATCGAGAGGAATCCCGGTGACGGCTGCAAGCGACTTCGCGACATCAGCGCGATTGGACTCGGCCCACGCCGCAGCCTTGTTGAGACCATCGATCGTCTGTTGCAGGATACGGCCATTGGCCTTGGCGAAGTCGCGATTTGCGATGAAGAAGCCGTTGGTCATGCCCGCCTCATGGGCGTTGATGAGAATGCGCCCGTTCTGCTTGGCCTCGCCAATCGCAAAATACGGATCCCAGATCGCCCAGACGTCGATGCTGCCATTGGCGAAAGCCGGGCCGGCGTCGGGCGGTGCGAGATAAACCGGTGTAATATCGGCATAGGTCAGCCCGGCCTTCTCAAGGGTCAACAAGACGACGTTATGGGCGCTGGATCCCTTGGTGAAACCGATACGTTTGCCCTTCAGGTCGGCAATATCGCGGATCGGCGAGTCTTTCGGCACCAGCAATCCTTGCCCGTTGGCAATCGGGGAGCCCGCCGCATAGACGATCGCGGCGCCGGCGGCCTGCGCGAAGATCGGCGGAGAATCACCGACCGCGCCGAAATCGACACTGCCGACATTCATCGCTTCCATCATCGGCGGACCGGACGAGAACTCGATCCATTTCACGCCGACGGCCTGTGCGGCGAATTGCTTCTCCAGCACGGCCTGCTGCCGCGCGATCACCAGCACGCCGGTTTTCTGATAGCCGATACGAATTTCTTTTGGCGTGCCTTGCGCGAAGGCCGGCGCGGCGACGCCGCCCATAGCTGCGGTGGCGAACGACAGCTTCAAAAAGTCACGCCGTTTCATCATCGTCTCCAAACGGGATGCGCTGGTTTGCAAAGCGTTGCGAGATGATGATCAGGAGGTCGGGAGGTGTCGAGGGGGCGCAAAAAATAGCGATAGTCGCGTTACGATCGCAGCGCAGGCGATGTCAATGTTTCAAAACGACGAGCAAATGGAGGATGTTTTTCTGCAAGCATTGCAGGCAGCTTTCAGCACTCAACAAAAGTATCATTCCGGATTTCGTCGGGCCATTGCCGTGTGATCCAGAATGGAGCCGCGTCGCTATCGAATCTGAAATGACCGATCGACGATCGCGGCGGCGTCCAATTTCGTCTTGATCAGCCCGGAACGCAAATAGAGGTCGATCGTCTTTTGCTCGTCGATGACAGATGCATCGTCGATCGGCGTAATCTGGATTTTGGCGCGTGTGAGCCAGTTCAATGGCACGGCTGCGGGAATGTTCATCAGTCTGCCCCATGTCTCGGCGTAGCTGTTCACATTGGTCAATGACCACGCGCGAGCGGCCGACAGGCGCTTCAGGAAATCCTGCAATTCCGACCGCTTGTCGCGGATCGCATCGTCGGACGCGACCTGAAAGCCGATGCCGGGCGTGAGGCCTTCCGCCGTCAGCACGCGGCGCGACGCGAACAACACTTCCTCCTGGCTGACATACGGCTCCCATGTCGACCATGCATCGACAGAGCCGCGTGTATAGGCAACCTTCGCGTCCGACGGCGCGAGAAAGCTGAGCTGGATATCGGACGTGGTCCAGCCTTTCGATTCCAATGCAGCGAGCACCAATTGATGGCCGATCGAGCCGCGCCCGGTCGCGATCTTCTTGCCTTTCAGGTCGTCGAAGCTCTTGACCGCGGAGTCTTTCGGCACCAGCACCGCGAGACCGTCCTGGGTCTGGCGAATGGCCGCGATCGCCTTGATCGGCGCTTTCGCTGCAACGGCAAACGTGAACGGTGCATCGCCGACCAGGCCGGTCTCGATCGCGCCGGCGCTCAGGGCTTCCAGCAAAGGAGCGGCGGCAGCGAATTCTTTCCACTCGATCTTGTACGGCACATCCTTGAGCACGCCGGCGGCCTCCATGACGGCCTGCGAATTGCCTTTCTGGTCGCCGACGCGCAGCACCGCCTGCGCACTGGCCTGAACCAAACTTCCGATCAAGACAGCGAGAGCTACAACAACCCGCATCATTCGGCAGCCACGCTGCGCGCCTGGCCGTGCTGCGCGATCAAGCGGCGCGTTAACGGGATCAACTCGCGGCCATAATCAATCGCATCGATCAGCGGATTGAAGCCTCGGATCAGAAAGTGGCTGACACCGAGGTCGTAATAATCGCCGAACACTTCGGCGACCTGCTCGGGCGTTCCGACCAAGGCCGTCGAATTGCTGTTGGCGCCGGTCAGCGCTGCCATCTCAGTCCACAGCCGCTTGTCGATGCGCGTACCTTGTTCCGCCAGTGACAGCAGTCTCTTTGCGCCGGCGGTGGCGTGGCCGTCCGCCGGCTTGCGATAGCCGGTCTTGTCCTGCAAGGCGGTGGCCCGCGCAAGAATCTCGTCGGCCTTGGCCCATGCCTTCTCCTCTGTGTCGGCGATGATCGGCCGCACCGACAGGCTGAAGCGCGGAGTCGGCCGGCCATGCCTGGCAGCCGCCGCGCGGACACGCGCGGTCACGTCACGCACCTGCGCATAGGATTCACCCCACAGCGCGAACGTATCCGCATGTTTGCCGGCGACGTCGATCGCGGCGTCCGAGGCGCCGCCGACGAACACCGGAATGCCCTCGGGACGATACGGCTTGACCTGCGAGAAGCCCTTTTCGACCTGATAATATGTTCCGGCATAGTCGAACGGTGTCTCGCTCGTCCATTCCGACTTGATGACATCGAGCCATTCGGCGGTGCGCGCGTAACGCTCGTCCTTGTCGTCGATCGTGTTGCCGTCCTGGCGCAATTCGGTCGCGTTTCCGCCGGTGATGACATGCAGCGACACGCGGCCCTTCGAGAACTGATCGATCGTCGCGAGTTGCCGCGCCAGCAGCGTCGGCGCGGTGAAGCCCGGCCGCTGGGCGATCATGACCTTGAGTTTCTCGGTGACGCCCAGCACATGCTGGCCGACCTGCAACGCATCGGGAATGGTCGAGTGAAACGCCAGCAGCGCGCGATCGAAGCCGGCGAGCTCATGTGCCTTCGCGACCGTCTCGATATAAAGCGGATCAAGGATTGGTCCGGATCGCACCACGGTTTCGGACGAATTGTTGGTTGTGATGAAGCCGATGAATTCAATGTCGGGCTTGGACATCTTGTGTCTCCGTTTTCCGAGATTATTGAATGCCGAGCGCAAGGCGACCA
The DNA here is from genome assembly GCA_964244735.1 of uncultured Tardiphaga sp. Classification (GTDB taxonomy): domain Bacteria; phylum Pseudomonadota; class Alphaproteobacteria; order Rhizobiales; family Xanthobacteraceae; genus Tardiphaga. The sequence continues at coordinate 48,167 of CAXTJT010000011.1, read as the reverse complement.
GCGACAAGCCGCGTCGCATCGTCCTGCGGGGTATGAACGCGGCCGCACAGCACGTCGCGATAATGCCGCTCCAGCGGATTGCTGCGTGACAGGCCGTGATTGCCGGTCAGCGACAACGCATCTTCAACGGCGGCAACGGCGTTGTTGGTGACGGTCTGCTTGAGAATGTTGGCGTCTGAGACGCCGGGCAGCGCCCCGGCATCGATCTCGGCCGCAAAACTTGCGATCAGCCGAGCGTTGACGGTCAATCGCGCCTCGATGCCGCCGACGACGTCCTGCATGCGCGGCAAGGTCGCGAGCGGAGCGCCCAGATTGGCCGGCTTTCGCGACTGCAGAAACGTCACCAGCCAATCGCGCGCGGCGCGCGCCACCGCATCATAGATCGCAGCGATGAAGACCGCATGGATAGCCGATTGCGCGACATCCGGTCTGCCCCATTGTTCGGGAGGCCGCACGTCGATCTCGTGATCGAGCGGGAACACGACATCGTCGAACACGACATCATGGCTGCCGCTGGCACGCAGGCCGAGATGGTCCCAGGTTTCGATGATTGTCGCACCGGGCAATCCGGCCGGCACCAGAAACAATCCGACGCGAGGCTGCGCCTCGTCGGTCTTCGCCCAGACGGCGTAATACTTCAGGATCGGCGATCCCGTCGAGTAGATCTTGTGGCCGGACAGACGCCATGCTGTTTCGGTTCGTCGCGCGATCGTTGCGGGAAGGCCGCCGCGCGATGGCGAGCCGAGATCGGGTTCGACACGCAGCGCATTGATGAGCGCGATACCGGCGACGCTTTCCTGTCCGAGCTTGCGTGCAAGATGTGCAGGCCAGCGCGTGTCGGTCGCCATCACCCAGTGATGGATGTAGTGCATCGACAGCACCAAGGCCGTCGACGGATCGGCCTTGGCGATGATCCCGATGATTTCCGCAGCCTGGCTTGCGGTTGCGCCGCGACCGCCGAGAGTCGTCGGCACCATCAGACCCAGCAAACCGGCGCGCGCAAGATCGTCGAAATTTTCAAAGCCAAAACTGCCGTCACGATCGTAGTGTGCCGCGCGTGCGGCGATGCGTGGGGCGACCTTGCGCGCGGCAAGGACAGCGCCGCCGTCGGTCTCGGTCGTGCTGCGTTTGAGGAAGCGTTCGCTGCTCATTGAAGTGATCCGATACCGGAACATACGAGTCTCTTCCGTCAAGATGAGCGCACGCCGGGCAAGCGTCAATGAAATGAAATTTCCAATCTGCCGAGTGCGAGAGACAGAAACTCCATAAACATCAGGAGCAGGAGTTCACCTGCTTTCCGGACGAAACCGCCGTTACGACCGAAATCGCGACGAGGGCGAAAATTCCAGACGCCATTGCCATGAGAGAGTTTCGTTGCACGACTTAGGCAAAGTTCGGTTGGCCATTTCATTGACCATATGTGCGAAGCGCATCAGCTTGAGACGATCAAATCGTGTCAAATGACAAGGGCCAATCATGAGTTCGATCTCGCCGACCCGTCGCCAATTGACGACTGCGATGGTTGCCGCCAGTCTTGCCGCCGCTCTGAGTGGCGGCGCGGTCGCCGCTGATGCCGTAACGCTGCGCGTCGGCGATCAGAAAGGCGGCAACCGATCGCTGCTGGAGATTTCCGGCTTCGCCAAGGATCTTCCCTACAAGATTGAATGGTCGGAATTCCCGGCGGCTGCACCGATTCTGGAAGCGCTGAACGCCGGCGCGCTCGATGTCGGCTATACCGGCGATCTCGCATTTTTGTCGGTCTATGCGGCAGGTGCGCCGATCAAGGCGATCGGCGGAACGCGTGCGGACCCGAAAACGCAGGCCATTCTCGTGCGCAAGGATTCGCCGATCAGGACGATCGAGGATCTCAAGGGTAAGCGGCTCGCGGGCTCGCGCGGCGGCTGGGGCCAGTTTTTGATCGATGCGACGCTGGAGAAAGCCGGCTTCAAGACCCGCGATGCGACATTTGCCGCGCTCGGCCCTGTCGATGCGAAGATCGCGCTCGTTGCCGGGTCGATCGACGGTTGGGCGGTGTGGGAGCCTTACGTTTCCTTCGCATTGTTAAAGGACAATGCGCGGATCGTCGCGACGGGCGAGGGCCTGACGCCGACGGTGACGTTCGTCGTCGCATCGGACAATGCGATCGCCACCAAGCGCGCCGCCGTCGCCGACCTTCTCGATCGTCTCAACAAAGCGCGGCTGTGGTCGCTCGACAATCTTGCCGCTTATGCCAAGAGCACCGCGGCGCTGACGCGATTGCCGGAAGATGTCTTGCTACAGGCTTACACGTCGCAGAAGACAATCCCGATCGCGATCAATGCCGAGATCGTCCGCGAGGTGCAGCAGGCCGCCGATCGCGGCACGACATACGGCATTTTCAATAAAGCTCTCGATGTCAGCAAAGCTGTGGATCCGAGCTTTACCGCCGCGCCTTAAATAAGCGGAACTGCACGTCAAATAAAGGATGGCCCGAATGATCGCTCATTCGGGCCATGCTGTTTCTGTTCTCCGCCGGAGCAGCGATTCAAATTTCCCACAGCCCACGCGCAGGCACGGTGATCGGAGCGGAAGTGACAGGCATATCGTGAGTGACGCTTTGATGCGCCGCATATCCGCCGTCCCAGTAGACGAGGGCGGGGCGCGCGGTTTCATTCAGCACCTGCCGCACCCGGCCGATCACGATCGCATGCGAATGCCGCTCGATGATTTCCTCGACCTCGCAGTCGATCGCGGCCAAGGCGCCAACGAGCAAAGGCGCGCCAGTTGCGCCAAACACCCAATTGGCGCCGGTAAAACGATCCACTCCCTTCAGTCCGCCCTTGCCGGAAAAGCGCTCGGCGATCTCACGCTGATCGGCGCCAAGAATGTTGACGCCGAAAGCGCCGTAACGCCGCAGCAGCGGCCATGACGACGACGATCGGTTGACGCTCACGATCAAGGTCGGAGGGTCGATCGACAGTGACGTCACGGATGTCACCGTCATGCCTGTAATGTCGCGGCCCCGGCCGACGGTGATGACGCTGACGCCGCCCGCAAGGCCGCGCATCGCGCCCTTGAAGTCCTCTGATGTCGCTTCGGCTGCGACGGTGATGTTGCGAACGGCGCAGGTCATGCTGACCTCCTGGTTTCAGGCCGACGGTTCGGCGACGCCGTCGACGCCGGACAGCAGCGTTGCAAGAATGCCGCCTTCGAGGGCAGCGAGTTCGGCTGAGCCGCGCTGACGCGGTCTCGGAATGTCCACGAGAATGTCGTGCGCGATGCGGCCGTCTTCGATGACCAGCACGCGATCGGCCAGCGCGACGGCTTCGGCCACGTCATGTGTGACGAGGATCGCGGTGAACGTCTGATCCTGCCAGACCTGACTCAGCAGGCGCTGCATCGAAATGCGCGTCAACGCGTCGAGAGCGCCGAGCGGTTCGTCGAAGGCGAGTACGCGCGGATGGCTGACCAGCGCCCGCGCCAGCGCGACGCGTTGTTTCTGACCGCCGGACAGAACCGCCGGCCACTGCGTGCGCTTGTCAGTCAAGCCGACAGCGCCAAGCGCCTGCTCGGCGCGCGCCATCGCATCCTTCGATCCGCGATCGGTTCCGAGACCGACTTCGACGTTCGACAACACGCGGGCCCAGGGCAGCAGACGCGGCTCCTGAAACATCACGCGGATATCTTCCTTGCGGGCGTCGCCGCCAAAACTAATTGTGCCGGAGTCGGCTCTGTCGAGACCGGCAATCAACCGCAGCAGCGTGCTCTTGCCGCAGCCGCTTTTGCCGACGACGGCCACGAACTGCCCGGCGGGAATATCGAGATCGATGCCGCGCAGCACGACGTTGTCACCGAAAGACTTTCGCAGGCCGCGAATGTTGAGTGAAAGCCCCTTCGACTTGCGGTCTGGAGCAAGCCGCACCGGGGGCTGGATAGGATGCGCGTTGCTGTCGATGCGACGAACGGATTGATTCATCGTCTCAGTCCTTCTGAAATGCCGGGTGCCAGGACAGGGTCAGGCGCTCGAGCGCGCGGGCGGATGAATCGGCGAGCTTGCCGAGCAGCGCATAGATCAGGATGCTCAGCACCACGACGTCGATCTGCATGAATTCACGTGCCTGCATCGCCATGTAGCCAAGGCCGGACGATGCCGCGATCGTTTCTGCGACAATCAGCGTCAGCCACATGATGCCGAGCGCAAACCGGAGCCCGACGAAGATTGACGGCAGCGCGCTCGGGAAGATCACGCGGCGAAATAGTTCGCTGTTGCTCATGCCGTAGATGCGGCCCATCTCGATCAGTTGCGGATCGACGGTGCGGATGCCGTGCAGTGTATTCAGATAGATCGGAAAGAAGACGCCGAGCGCCACGAGAAACAATTTGGCTGACTCATCGATGCCGAACCATAGGATCACCAACGGGATCAGAGCCAGATGCGGGATGTTTCGGACCATCTGTAGCGTCGTGTCTGTCAATTGGCTGCTGAGCTTCGACAGGCCATTGGCCAGGCCGAAGGCAAAGCCGATGCCGCCGCCGATCAGGAAGCCAACGGACGCACGCCAGAAGCTGACCCAGATATTCCGTGCCAACTCACCGGATTGCGCCAGCTTCCAGCCTGCGATCGCGACGTCGCTTGGGGCAGGCATCACGCGGGCTGGGATGAACCCGGCGACACTAGCGATTTGCCATACCGCAAGCAGCGAAACCGGAACGATCCATTGCGTCAAGCCATCCAGGCGCGGCAACCGCGCGGTTCGCCCGCGCGGTAAACTTTCAACAATGCTCATCAGCGGAGATCCCTTGGACGCGAATTCCTTCATCGATGTCGAGTCGATATTGGTTTCGCAGTGCAGCGCTGTCGAGGCTGTGCGGGAAATAGCAATGGCTGCGTTGTGTTCCGCCGCTTGCCGCGATGATCATTCTGAAATCGATTGCTGGCGCAGATCATTTTTCTGCGAGGATTTGCGCTCTTGAACTGGCTTGCGCGGCAACTGACCTGCCCGGCGACTGCGGATTGTGGGCCGGACCGGACCAAGCCGAGTCCTGCGCTCCCGCGCCGATCGGCCGCATCCGGTTTGTTCCCAAGAGTGGAAACCGCTAGACGTCTGATGCGTAGTTGCGCTGCGGGCCGCTCAATTCGCCGCGCATTCGCGCCCATCGCCCGCCACGGAGTTTTCCATGCCCCATTTGTCCCGACGTCACCTCATGCTCGCTGCAAGCAGTGTTGCCGCCGCCGTCGCCACCCCACGTTTTGCCTTCGCACAGGCCGCGACGCCGCCGGCAGGTCCGTTCAAGCTGCCCGCGCTGCCCTATCCGACCAATGCCCTGGAGCCGCATATCGACGCCAAGACGATGGAGTTGCACAACACCAAGCACCATCAGGCGTTCATCACCAACCTGAACAATTTCGCCAAGGACGCGCCGATGATCGGAGAGAAGCCGGTCGAAGAGGTGCTCGGCAATCTGGCCAGCGTGCCGGAAGCGATCCGCACCGGCGTCCGCAATAATCTCGGTGGCCACGCCAACCATTCGATGTTCTGGCAGATCATGGGGCCGAACGGCGGCAAGCCGGAAGGTGACGTGCTCGCCGCGATCGACCGCGACCTCGGTGGCATAGAAAAATTCCAGACCGACTTCAATTCCTCCGGCGGCCGTCAGTTCGGCTCCGGCTGGGTCTTCGCCATCGTCGACAAGGCCGGCAAGCTGTCGATCGAAAACCGTCCGAACCAGGACAATCCGACGATGGACGGCAAGCGCGCGCTGCTCGGCAATGACGTTTGGGAACACGCTTATTATCTGACCTATCAGAACCGCCGCGCGGATTATCTCAAGGCGTGGTGGAATACGGTCAACTGGAAGGTGATCGGCGAGCGTTATGCCGCGGCGAAGGCGGGTACGCTGGGGGTCTAAGTTTATCATGGCGCGCCAATCATAGCCGGCATTCGCCGGCTATGATTGGCGAGGCACTCCAACCCTTCTAAAACCGTAGCAAACTCCGGAATGTTTCGGCGCGCGGCCGTCAAAGCAGCCGGGTTTTGCTCGTTGCAATAGCGAGCATGACTTGGAAATAGCGAGCATGACGAGGCTCGCTATGCCTATCCGCCCGCTGCGGCGGAGCCGCCAGTCGGCGACTCCGCCGCGTCGACGGCATTAGCCGACGATGAATGGCTTTGCGGCTGCAAGCACCTGGGCTTTCGACAGCGGCTTGTCAAAGGCGCCGTTCCAGGCCCTGACACCACGCACTCGGCGAACCTCCGCGGCGTGACGTGCCTCGACCGAGTGGATGCGAAGCGCCGTCGTCAGCAGATCGCCGCCACCCGTCAATTTCGGTGCCTGACCTTTATACGCCGCGACACCCGTATCTTCGAGTGTTTGCGACACCAGCGCGAAGGTCCGGAAATTTGAAAGAATGTCCGGAAACTTACCGCGTCCCGTCAGATCGAATTGCGGCTTCGCCACTGCGGCTGCACCAAGCGTTCCTTGCAAGAGGCTCACATGTTGTGATTCGTGACGGCTGATCGTGCTGAACACTTCAACAAACTGTTGCGGAATCAGGCCGGGCTGCGACAGCGCGGCGCGATAGAAATCGTCTTCGAGATATTCGAGCGTGAGCGCGAAGTTCAGAATATCGACGACTTGCTTGGGAAGACCCTGACCAAAGGCCTGACTGGAGACCGCTGCGAGCAGCACCGGCGTCGTCGCGAGGACGCCGAGTTTGGCGGTTGAGAACTTGAAAAGATCGCGCCTAGAGGTTAGCCGGTTTTCGAGATCCGGGTCCATGCCTTCGAGAATCGAAACATCTTGTGACATTGTCATTACTTTCGATGGATTTCTGGATCAGGGAAGTTGCGTTGCGGTGACGGGCGTCGCGATGAACGGCGCGGCGGCAGGCAAGACCTGCGAGGGCAAGCGCGATACATCGAGACCATTCCAGTTCACGACGTCCCCTCCGGCGAAGTTCGACGAGAGCGTGTTGATGATGTCGCGGATGATCGCGGCATGACGGGCCTCCACCGAGACGATCGATCCCGCAGCGGCGAGATAGGCCGGATTCTTGATCGCGGCTCCGCCGCCGTTGTAAGCGGACACGCCAAGATCCTCGAACGTCGCGGCGGTGGTCAGAACGCTGGCGCGGTCCGCGAAATTCACGGCCGTGAAGTTCGGCGTCAAGTTCGGGATGCGATTGCGGCCGAGTGCCTTTGCGAAGAACGAGCGATGCGCGATCTCATGATCGCGAATGTCGCGCAGCACGGAGCGCTCATAGCCGCTCATGCCTGAATATGGCTGGGCCAAAGCCTGCGTATAGAACGCCGCTTCGAGTTGCTCGAGCGCATAGGCGTAGTTGAGAACGCCGACATCTCCGCCACCGAGATCGACGGCTCCGCCCTGTGCGAAAGCCTTGTTCAATTGGAGGCCGGGCACATCGACGCCAAAGGCGACGGCCGCCGCGGCTGCCATGCCGGCGAGCTTCAGGAATGAACGTCGACCGCCATCGGCCGCGTCAGAATCAATCGTATTCGTCATTGGCTCACTCGCTCCCAGAAAAAAATAATTAAGGAGGGCGCGCTCTCCATTGTCTGTTCTTAAGAGAACACCCGAGACACTATATTAGTTAGGAATGACTCGCAGAAAGTGGATGCATTCGCAGGACAATTGCCTGAGTTGAACGCAATTCGTAATTTGAATGATGCCGCGCGCGGATTGCTCGAGAGCGCCGTGTTCTTCCAGCGACTTCAGGGCTTCATTCAAGCGCGCGCGGGTGACGCCCAGCAATTGCGCGAGCGACTCTTGCGTGATCTCGATCGTTGCGTTCTTTCCGGTATAAAATGCCTGCAGCAGCCAACGGCTCAAGCGCAATTCCAGCCGGTGCATCAGATTGCACGCCGCAAGTTGCTGGCCTCTTTCAGAAATCCGATTGTTGTTCTGCATCACCAGCGAACGAAACAAATCGGATTCGCTGAGCAAAATTTCAAATCCCTTGATGGAAAGCCGCAAGGCCTTTCCGCCTGAGATGACTCTGGCCGTCGTGAAATGCGTACGCCCGATCGGATTGAACGCGCTTCCGGCGGCCCCTTCAGGTCCGGTGAAGCCGGTTTCGATCATGTTGCCATTGTCGGATGCGACGAGAAAAGAAATCAAGCCGTCTAGAGGGAAGAAGACATGGCTGACAACTTGACCGGCTTCATAAAGAACGCTGCCGGAAGTCAGGTCTATTCTGGTTCCAAACTCACGCGACTGCGCGAGAAAGCTCATCGGCAGTCTGCCGAGCATGTCGTTGTGCTTCAGTACGTCCATGACGATTACGGCTTTCAAGCACGTCGACCTACCCCCGCAGCCAGCGCGCTGCTTGTTGTTGCTCGATGAGCAAGTTACGTTCGGAACCGAACATTGTTTCCCTTATCTGATTATAATTTGATTGATTGAGGGGCGGATGCCCATCGGCCGCCCAAAACATCCAGCTAGGATTCGGATATGACGCTCACGCAGGCCTTGACGACATCGCCCAGCGCCGCGAAGTCGGCGCGGCGTGGCGAGGTGCGGCGAAACGCAAGGCCTATGCTGCGGCCGGGCTGAGGCTCGCGCAGTCGCAAAAATTTGACTCGGGGATCGCGGCGTTCGACATCGGCCGCGATCTGCGGGATCAGCGTCACGCCGTAACCGCTCGCGACCATCTGCATCACCGTGCTCAGGCTCGATGCGCCGAAGCTGGTGCCGCCTGCGCCGCTGCTGCGGCCGCCTGCGGCGGTGGCGCAGAACGCGAGCGCCTGATCGCGGAGGCAATGACCGTCCTCCAGCAGGATCAATTTGCTCTGGTCGATATCGCTCGCCGCAATGCGCGCGCGCTCGGTGCGCGGATCGTCAGCGGGCACGGCAAGCAGAAACGGATCCTCGAACAATGCAAGCGTGTCGATATCGGACTCGCCTGTCGGCAGCGCCAGCATCGCGGCATCGAGCGCGCCATTACGGACTTCATCGATCAACTGACGGGTCTGGGTCTCTCGCAAATCAAGCCGCAGATTTGGAAATTGGGTCTGAAGCACCGGCAGGATTTTCGGCAGCAGATAGGGCGCCAGCGACGGGATAACGCCGAGCGTCAGCCGGCCGGTCAGCAATTGGCCGGAGTGGCGCGCGAAATCCATCAAATCGCGCGAGGCCGCCAGCACATCCGCGCCGCGCCGCGCGACCTCGCGGCCGATTGTCGTCAGCATCACATCGCCGGGACGGCGTTCGACCACCTTGACGCCGAGCGTGCGTTCGAGATCGCGAATCTGCATCGAAAGGGCAGGCTGCGTCACCGCGCAGGCCTCTGCCGCGCGGCCGAAATGGCCGTGCTGGGCGAGTGCAGACAGATACCGAAGCTGACGCAGCGTGATCATTGGTCATCAATTTATCTGATCGCCGGTACAAAACAAAACGACTGGACCTGATCTTGGATATCTTCCAAAATGCCGTCACATCCCCGGGGCAGACTCCTTCGACGAGTTGTCCGCCGCGCAACCAGCGCTTACGCGGCCCGGAAAATCCAATCCCACCCGGTGGATGCACCGTTCCGAACGGAACAGCCGAACGACCACAATCGGAGACCTACCATGGACGCCAAGACAGACGAGACCGCCGGCAATTGCCCCGTCGCCCATGATGCCAAGGGCAACGGACCGCGAGGCAAGGGACACGGCAATCGCGACTGGTGGCCGGAGCATCTCGACATCGGCGTGCTCCACACCAACCACCCGGCGGCCGATCCGCTCGGCGAAGGCTTCGACTACGCCAAGGAATTCAAAAGCCTCGACCTCGATGCCGTGATCAAGGATCTGCATGCCTTGATGACCGACTCGCAGCCCTGGTGGCCGGCTGATTTCGGCCATTACGGCGGTCTGTTCATCCGCCTCGCCTGGCACAGCGCCGGCACCTATCGCATCACCGATGGCCGCGGCGGCGCCGGTGGCGGTCAGCAGCGCTTCGCGCCGCTCAACTCGTGGCCGGATAATGCCAATCTCGACAAGGCCCGCCGCCTGCTGTGGCCGATCAAGCAGAAGTACGGCAACAAGCTCTCCTGGGCGGACCTGTTCGTGCTGGTCGGCAATGTCTCGCTCGAATCGATGGGCTTCAAGACCTTTGGCTTCGCCGGTGGCCGTGCCGACACCTGGGAGCCGGAAGAGCTTTACTGGGGGCCGGAAGGTTCCTGGCTCGGCGACGAGCGTTATAGCGGCGAGCGCGAACTCGCCGAGCCGCTCGGCGCGGTGCAGATGGGCCTGATCTACGTCAATCCGGAAGGCCCGAACGGCAATCCGGATGCGCTCGGTTCGGCCAAGGACATCCGCGCGACCTTCGCGCGCATGGCGATGAACGATGAAGAAACCGTGGCGCTGATCGCCGGCGGCCATACCTTCGGCAAGACCCACGGCGCGGGCGATCCGTCGCTGATCGGTGCGGAGCCGGAAGGCGGCGCGATCGAGGATCAGGGGCTCGGCTGGAAGAGTTCGCATGGCACCGGTCTCGGCGCGGACGCCATCACCGGCGGACCGGAAGTGACCTGGACGCAGACGCCGACAAAGTGGAGCAACCACTACTTCGACAACCTGTTCAAGCACGAATGGGAACTGACCCAGAGCCCGGCCGGCGCGAAACAGTGGAAGGCGAAGAACGCGGAAGCGACGATCCCGGATGCCTTCGATCCGTCGAAGAAGCACGTCCCGACGATGCTGACCTCGGACATCGCGCTGATCGCCGACCCGGCCTATGAAAAGATCTCGCGCCGCTTCTACGAAAACCCGGATCAGTTCGCAGACGCCTTCGCCCGCGCCTGGTTCAAGCTCACCCATCGCGACATGGGTCCGGTCGTTCGTTATCTCGGCAAGCTGGTGCCACAGGAAGAACTGCTCTGGCAGGATCCGATCCCGGCCGTCGATCATCCGCTGATCAACGACAACGAGATCGCCGAACTGAAGTCGAAAATCCTTGCATCGGGTCTGACCGTGTCGCAACTGGTCTCGACCGCATGGGCCTCGGCCTCGACCTTCCGCAAATCCGACAAGCGCGGTGGTGCAAATGGCGGCCGCATTCGCCTCGTTCCGCAAAAGGACTGGGAGGTCAACCAGCCGTCGCAGCTCGCGACCGTGCTGTCCAAGCTTGAAACGATCCAAAAGGACTTCGGTAAGAAAGTTTCGCTCGCCGATCTCATCGTGCTCGGCGGCGGCGCCGCGATCGAAAAGGCGGCGAAAGACGCCGGTCACAGCGTAAGCGTGCCGTTCACGCCCGGTCGTATGGATGCGTCGCAGGACAAGACCGACGCGCATTCCTTCGCGCCGCTCGAACCGCGTGCCGACGGCTTCCGCAACTACATCGGAAGCAAGACGCAGTTCATGAAGCCGGAAGAGGCGATGGTCGACCGGGCGCAGTTGCTCGGCCTGACCGCGCCGCAGATGACAGCGCTGATCGGTGGTCTGCGCGTGCTCGGCGCCAATACGGCCGACTCCAAGCACGGCGTCTTCACGTCGAAGCCGGAAACGCTGACCAACGACTTCTTCGCCAATCTGCTCGACATGAATACCGTGTGGTCGAAGGCCGGCGGCAACGACAACGTCTACGAAGGGCGTGACCGCAACACAAATGCGGTGAAGTGGAGCGGTACGAGCGTCGATCTGATCTTCGGCTCGCACTCGCAACTGCGTGCCATCGCCGAAGTCTATGCCAGCAAGGACGCCGCGAAGAGGTTCACGCGCGACTTCGTGACGGCGTGGGTCAAGGTGATGGACAACGACCGCTTCGACGCGCATTCGACCACGCCGCCGGTATCGCAGGCGGCGGAGTAAGCCGTCGCCCGTGACGAATGGCGCGTAGCGAAGGGCGGCCGCGAGGCCGCCCTTTTTGTCGGGAGGCTATCTCGCCAGACCACGTGCCCTTGATCGAGTTTCCGCAATCCAACGGAATCTCAAAGGATCAGGATCGCTCGCTCCTTTTTTGTTTTTCGGTCGTCCTCTGAGGACGCCGCCGCTTGTCTCACAGGCTGCCGCCGCATTCCGCTTTTTGCGGACGGCGACGGCAATGCGTGTCAATACAAACTGCGGCGTTGCAGGCTACCCTGCCGCGTCGTCCGTGATGATCGGGCCGAACAACTGCCAGCGTTCGCCGTCGAACCTCATCATCTGCATCTGCTTGTTGATGCGATAATCCGTCGGCGTAGTGGTGGCCGACATGCCGGGCAGCGACAGCGAGCCGACAAATCCCTTGAGGCTCGTCGCCTGCTTCATGACGTTCTCGCGGGTCAGATCGTCGCCGCAATTCTTCAGGATGTGGATCAGCAACTCTGCGGTCGAATAGCCGTAGCTGTTGACCGTGTTGAACTTGTCGCCTTCCGGATAATATTTGTCCATGAAGGCGAAATAGGCTTTTACGCCGGCATCGTCTTTCCATTGCGGATCGGAGGGATCCTTGCCGTAATTGGTCGAGATGATGCCCTTGGAAATATCAAGGCCGGCGGGCTTCAGCGTCGCCGACACCGGGCTCGCATTGATGTCGAGAATGTGCACCGGCTTCCAGCCCAGATCAGCGACCTTCTTGATCGCCTGCGCGGCGAAGCGCGGCGTCGAAGCATTGTAAAGCAAATCCGCGCCGAGCGATTTCAGCTTCACGATCTGCGAATCCACTGTCGGATCGGCGAGTTCGTAAGACGCTTCACCGACGATCATCGACGCCGCCTTGGCGCCGAGGCCTTCCTTCAGCCCGCTGATGTAATCGCGGCCGAGATCATCGTTCTGATAGAAGATGCCAATCTTCGCATTCGGATGATTCTCCAGAATGTAGCGCGCATAGATGCGGGCCTCGCTCTGGTAATTCGGATTGAAAGCGATGGTCCACGGCGAGTTCTTGTAGTCCGAGAAGCGCGACGCGCCTGTCGACGCCAGCAATTGCGGCACTTTCTTGCCGTTGAGATATTTCTGCACGGCGGCGTTGGAGGGGGTGCCGATGATCTGGAAGGTGAGCAGCACCTCGTCGCTCTCGACCAGCTTGCGGACCTGCTCGACGGCCTTCGGCGGCGAATAGGCGTCGTCATACTGGATGAGGTTGATCTTGCGGCCATTGATGCCGCCACGCTCATTAATCATCTTGAGGTAAGCGGCCTGCGTCTTGCCGATGCCGGCATAGGCCGAGGCGGGACCGGAGAACGGCACGGTCTGGCCGATCTTGATCTCGGTATCGGTGGCGCCGGTGTCGTATTTCTTTTGCGCCAGCGCGGATGTCGCCGACAATGTGAGGGCCAACGCGGTTGCCGTGGCCAGATTGAACAATCCTTGCCTCATGGTGTGCTCCCTTGATGTTGCGCGATGGTCTGCGCCGCAAGCAGCCGCCATCGTTGCAGGCGAGTGTGAGGCAAGGCGATTTTCAACGCAAGGTGGCGGCTTGTAGATGCGGTTTGCAGGCGGCCATACGCCTGATCTGCCGTCGCCCTCGGCGAAGGTGGAGGGCCCCGTGTTCCGCAACGTCTCGTTCCAACGCGACGGCGCGGAGTATTGGTTCACCCGCTTTGCGCGGGTGGCGACGGCTGAAAATGGAGCGGCGTCACGGGCTGTGCGATCATGTTATCGTCACACCGACAAAACAAAGGGAGCGCGACATGACCGGCCATATCGATCCGACCAAGGAGATATTCGCGCAGTTTCGAGACAACAACCGGCCCGGTCCGATCCAGATGCTCAACCTTGTTCGCCTGCATGACCGTGCAAGATATCCCGACGGCCGCGACCTGTCCGGCGCGGAGGCCTATGCGTCGTATGGCCGCGAGTCCGGTCCGGTCTTCGCGCGGCTCGGCGGCAAGGTGATCTGGCAAGGCCGCTTTGAACTGATGCTGATCGGCCCGCAACACGAGCATTGGGACCATTGCTTTATTGCGGAGTATCCCGAAGTGGCAGCATTCGTCGAGATGATCCGCGACCCCGTCTATCGCGAAGCGGTCAAGCACCGTCAGGCGGCGGTTGAAGATTCGCGGCTGATCCGGACAAAGCCGTTGCCGGTCGGTGGCGGATTTGGAGAAATTCCTGTAGTGAGCGAATAGGGAGTAGCGAATAGCGAATAGTAAAAAAGAGTTGTTGCGGTGTCTCCGCTTCCTGCCTTCTTCTATTCGCTATTCGCTATTCGCTATTCGCTATTCGCTATTCGCTATTCGCTATTCGCCTTCTCATCTCCATCCGCCAATAAATGCACCAGCGCGCGTTTGATCGCGGCTTGCCGCGTCGGCGCGTTGATCTGCGCGCCCATGAGGTCCGTGACGTAGAACACGTCGCGCGCGCGTTCGCCGAAGGTCGCGACATGCGCCGAGGCGATGTTCAGATTGAGCTTCGAGATCGCGGTGGTGAGCTGGAAAAGCAGGCCGGGTCGATCGAGCCCCGAGACCTCGATCACCGTGAAACGATCCGACCACTGATTGTTGATGACGACTTCGGGCTCGACGAAGAAGGCGCGCAGCTTGGTTCTGTTGGCGTTGCGTTTGGCGACCACGTCCGGCAGCCGCAACTTGCCTTCGAGCGTCTGTTCGATCATGTCGCCGATCCGCGTCGCGCGCCGGCCTTCATCCTCGTCGCGGTCGTACTCGCGCGAGATCGCGATCGTATCCAGCGCCTTGCCGTCGGTCGTCGTGTAGATTTGCGCGTCGACGATGTTGGCGCCGGCCGAGGCGCAGGCGCCGGCGATGATCGACAGCAGCCACGGATGGTCCTGCGCCAGGATCGTCAGCTCGGTGACGGCGCGGGCCTCGTCGAAGCCGACATTGATCGCGAGCTTGTGGCCGGCATCTTCGCTGGCGCGTAAAAACTTTGCGTGGCGCAGCTTGTGGGGCAGATCGACCTTGAGCCAATAGGCCGGATAATGCCTCGAAATATAGGCGTTGAGTTGGGCCTCGGGCCATTCGGTGAAGGCGTTGCGGAATTCGCGCTGCGCCACCGCGATCCGCTGCGCGCGGTTCACTTCCGAGAAGCCGCCGGTCAGCACCGGTTCGGTCTCGTAATAGAGCGTGCGGATCAACTGCGCCTTCCAGCCGTTCCAGACGCCCGGCCCGACGCCGCGAATGTCGGCCGTCGTCAGGATCGTCAGCAGTTTCATCTGCTCGACGGATTGCACGACATTGGCAAAATTCTCGATCGTCTTGCGGTCCGACAGGTCGCGCGACTGCGCCACCGTGGACATCGTCAGATGTTCCTGGATCAGCCAGGCGATCAATTCGGTGTCGGCGGTGTTGAAGCCGAGCCTTGGACACAGACGCCGTGCGACTTTCGCGCCGGCGATCGAGTGATCCTCCGGGCGGCCCTTGGCAATGTCGTGAAGCAACGTCGTGATGTAGATCACCGCGCGATGCTCGGGGCGGATTTTGCGCATGAGGTCGCTGGCGACGACGAACTCGTCATTGCCGCCGCGTTCGATGTCCTGGAGGATGCCGACGCAACGCAGCAGATGCTCGTCCACAGTGTAATGATGATACATGTTGAACTGCATCATCGACACGATCTTGCCGAAGGCACGGATGAAATGGCCGAGCACGCCGGTCTCGTTCATGCGCCGCAGTACGATCTCGGCATCGTCGGAGGTCAGGATCTCCATGAACAGCCGGTTGGCTTCGGGATCGTCGCGGACCTGCGTGTTGATCAGCCCCAGCGAGCGCGTCACTGCCCGCATCGCGTCGGGATGAAACGCGAGTTGGTTCTTCTGCGCCAGCCGAAACAGCCTTATCAGATTGACCGGATCCTGCCTGAACACATCGGGCGCGGCGAGATTGATGCGGTTGTTGTCGACGATGAAATCGTCGCTCTCCGGCACGCGGCGCCGCTGCGGGTTCGGCCGCAGCCGCGACATCATGCGGCTCAGCACCGGCGCGGGCTTGGCCTGCTGGTCTTCCAGCTTCGCACACAGGATCGCGGTAAGGTCGCCGACATTCTTGGCGACCAGAAAATAATGCTTCATGAAGCGTTCGACATCCTGCATTCCCGGATGCGACGTATAGCCAAGCCGCTGCGCGATCTCGCGCTGAAGGTCGAACGATAGTCGTTCCTCCGGGCGGTTCGAGACAAAATGCAGATTGCAGCGCACCGACCAGAGGAAATCCTCGCAGCGCCGGAAGCTGCGATATTCATGTGCGTCGAAGACGCCATGCGCGACCAACTCGCTGGTATCGCGGACGCGGTAGACGTATTTGGCGATCCAGAACAGCGTGTGGAGGTCGCGCAAGCCGCCCTTGCCGTCCTTGACGTTGGGTTCGACCAGATAGCGCGACTGCCCGGCACGGCGATGGCGTTCCTCGCGCTCCGCGAGTTTGGCGGTCACGAATTCCGACGCGGTGCCTTGTACGACCTCACGGTCGAAGCGATCGACGAGTTCGTCGAACAGCGCCTGATCGCCGGTGAGGAATCGCATCTCGAGAATCGCGGTTCGGATCGTCATGTCGCCGCGCGCCTGGCGGATCGATTCATCGACCGAGCGGGTGGCGTGGCCGACCTTCAGGCCCATGTCCCACAGGCAGTACAGAATGGCCTCGGCGACCTGCTCGCCCCAGGCGGTCTGCTTGTAGGGCAGGATGAACAGCAGATCGATGTCGCTCTCCGGGGCCATCAGGCCGCGGCCGTAGCCGCCGGTGGCGACCACCGCCATGCGCTCGCCGCTGGATGGCGTTTGCGAATGATAGAGATGCTTGGTCGCCGCCGCGAACACCATCTGGATGATGTCGTCCTGCACCACACACAGCCGCTCGGCGCAGCGGCGGCCATGGCGGTCCTTCAACAATATCGCCTGCGCCGCGTCGCGGGCGTGGGCCAGTTCGGCCTTGAGCATTTTGGACAAGGCCGATCGAAACAGGTCCCCGCGGCCGGCATGCGCGGCGGCCAGCGCGTCGATCGCGGCGGTGATCCGGGTGGTGTCGAAAGCCAGATACGTGTCCGGCCGGTCCAATGTCGCAGCGCTGTCCATGCCTTAACCCGATATCGGAGCCGGGCGGCGCTGTCACGGGCATTGTGGTCTGACGTCACCCTGAGGTGCGCGGCGGCCTGCGACGTCTTCGTCGTCCGGTCGCCGCGCCTCGAAGGGCGACGGCGCGTTCGTGCCTGCGTCTATCCTTCGAGGCTCGCGACATCGGTCGCGCAATTGCGCGACCTTGGTCGCTCGCGCCTCAGGATGACGGCAGAGCTTGCAGCTACCTCCCCAGCACTTTCTTGAGCGCATAAAGCGCGTCGAGTGCATCGCGGGGCGACATCTCGTCCGGGTGGATCGCATCCAGCGCCGCGACCAGGCGTTCGGCGTCGCTCGGCGGCGCGGCCTCGACCTTGCGCGAAGCCATTGCGAATAACGGCAGATCGTCGGCCAGCGCCCTTGCCGCGCCGCCGCGATCCTGCGCCTCGAGCTTTGCCAGCACCGATTTGGCCCGTGCGATGACACCGGCCGGCAGCCCCGCGAGCTTCGCGACCTGAATGCCGTAGGAGCGATCCGCCGAGCCTGGCAGCACCTCATGCAGGAAGACGACGTCGCCATGCCATTCCTTGACGCGGACGGTGGCGTTGAACAATCGCGGCAGCTTCGCCGACAGCGCCGTCAATTCATGATAATGCGTCGCGAACAGAGCGCGGCATTTGTTGGCCTCGTGCAGATGTTCGATCGCGGCCCATGCGATCGACAGGCCGTCGAAGGTCGCGGTGCCGCGGCCGATCTCGTCGAGGATCACCAGCGCGCGGGAGCCGGCTTGATTCAAGATCACGGCGGTCTCGACCATTTCGACCATGAAGGTCGAACGGCCACGCGCCAGATCGTCGGCCGCGCCGACGCGCGAGAACAATCGATCCACGATACCGATCCGCGCCCGCGTCGCCGGCACGAAGGAGCCGATCTGCGCCAGCAATGCGATCAGCGCGTTCTGGCGCAGGAAGGTCGATTTGCCGGCCATGTTCGGGCCGGTGATGAGCCATATTTGACCTGTCTGCTGCGCGGGGCCGGGCGACAGGTCGCAGGCATTGGCGATGAAGGGCTGTCCGGCGCGTTTCAACGCCTGCTCGACAACGGGATGCCGGCCGCCCTCGATGGCGAAGCCGAGCGACTCATCGACATCGGGGCGCACAAAGGAATCGTCCACCGCGAGCTTCGCGAGCGACGTCGCGACATCAAGCGTCGCAAAGGCGTGCGCGGCGGAGCGCAGATCGTCGCCGGCGGCATTCACCTGCGCTGCAAGCCGCTCGAAGATTTCAAGCTCCAGCCCGAGCGCGCGGTCGCCGGCATTGGCGATCTTGGCCTCGATCTCGCCAAGCTCTGATGTCGTGAAGCGCGTCTGGCCTGCGAGGGTCTGCCGGTGAATGAAAGTCGCGTTCAGGGGTGGCTGCATGAGCTTGTCGCCATGCTGCGCGGTGACTTCGACAAAGTACCCCAGCACATTGTTGTGCCGGATTTTCAGGCCCTTGACGGAGGTGTCCTCGGCATAGCGGGCCTGCATTGCAGCGACCACGAGCCGCGACGCGTCGCGCAGATTGCGGGTCTCGTCGAGCGACGCATCGTAACCCGCGCGCACGAATCCGCCGTCGCGTTTCATCAAGGGCAACTGGTCGTCAAGCGCCTGCGCCAGTTCCTGCGCGAGGTTGCGCGACGGCTTTTGCAGCGACGCCATCGCGGCGGCGATATCATGGGGCGCAGCGTCCAGCCGCTGCAAACGCGTCACTGCCTGGTCGGCGGCCAAAATGCCGTCGCGCAATGATGCCAGGTCGCGCGGGCCGCCACGCCCGACCGACAACCGCGCCAATGCCCGCGCCATGTCCGGCGCGGATTTGAGGATCGCGCGGATGTCGTCGCGCGCGGCATGATCCACCGCGAAACACGCCACAGCATCGAGCCGCCGCGCGATCGCCGCGACATCGGTCAGCGGCGCGGCGAGGCGCTGCGCCAGAAGTCGCGAGCCGGCCGGCGTCATCGTGCAATCGATGGCGTCGAGCAACGATCCTTTGCGCTCGCCGGAGAGCGTCCGCGTCAATTCCAGATTGGCGCGGGTCGCCGGGTCGATCGCCATCGTGGTGCCGGTGGCTTCGCGCGCCGGCGGCGACAGCGGCACGCGCCGGCCGACCTGCGTGCGGTCCACGTAGGTCACGGCGGCGGCGGCGGCGGTCGCCTCCAGCCGCGACATCGAACTGAGACCGTCCATCGTCGCCACGGCGAAATAATCGCACAATCGGCGCTCGGCGGTCGCGCCGTCGAAGACGTCGCGCGTCAGCGGCGTCACAGCGGGCCAGTCGCGCAGCAGGGCGCCTAGGTCAGGATCGCTGAAGAGCGCGTCGGTGACGATGATCTCGTTCGGATTGATGCGCGCCAGCGTGGCGGCCAGTTCAGGCGCGGCGCATTCGGTGACGATGAACTCCGCCGTCGAGATGTCGATCCAGGCCAGGCCGACGCGGTCGCCGGCGGCGCTGGAGGATTTCGCCCGCGCGATCGCCAGCAGATAATTGTTGGCGCGGGCGTCGAGCAGATTGTCCTCGGTCAGCGTGCCCGGCGTGACCAGCCGCACCACGTTGCGGCGCACGACGCTCTTGTTGCCGCGGGCGCGGGCGGCGGCCGGGTCTTCCATCTGCTCGCAGACGGCGACGCGGTGGCCCAGCGCAATAAGGCGATGCAGATAGTCATCCGACCGCTCGACCGGTACGCCGCACATCGGAATGTCCTGATCGGCGTGCTTGCCGCGCCTGGTCAGCGCGATGCCCAAGGCGCGCGAGGCGATCTCGGCATCCTCGAAGAACATCTCGTAGAAATCGCCCATCCGGTAGAACAGGATGAGGCCGGGATTGGCGCCCTTGATCTCGAGGTACTGTTCCATCATCGGCGTGACGCGCGCCACCGGCTCCGCTGCGGCGGCAGGCGAGGCAGATGATGAAATACCGGGTCGGATCGTCATGGCGGCGGACGCTACAAAATTTTGTCCTGCAAGCACAGGGCATCTGCTCTGCGCTTGTGGAGCGCGCGCCCGCCGCCTAAAACCCGTGCCAACAATCCGGACAGACTTTCAGGGAGCGACCCGATGCGTGACGTGTTTATCTGTGATGCCGTGAGAACTCCGATCGGCCGCTTTGGCGGCGCGCTCGCCAAGGTCCGCGCCGACGATCTCGCCGCCGCGCCGATCCGCGCGCTGATGGCGAAACATCCGTCGCTCGACTGGACTGACCTCGACGAGGTCTATTTCGGTTGCGCCAACCAGGCCGGCGAGGACAACCGCAACGTCGCGCGCATGGCGGCGCTATTGGCCGGCCTGCCGGACAATGTGCCGGGCCAGACCCTGAACCGTCTTTGCGCCTCCGGCCTCGATGCAGTCGGTGCCGGAGCCCGCGCGATCCGCGCCGGCGAGATCGATTTCGCCATCGCCGGCGGCGTCGAATCCATGACCCGCGCGCCCTTCGTGATGGGCAAGGCCGGCGAGGCGTTTTCACGCTCGGCCGAGATTTTCGACACCACTATCGGCTGGCGCTTCGTCAACCCGCTGATGAAGGCGCAATACGGCGTCGACGCGATGCCGGAGACCGGCGAGAACGTCGCCGAGGAGTTCCAGATCTCGCGCGCCGATCAGGACGCGTTTGCGATCGTGTCGCAGCAGCGCGCCGGCAAGGCCATCGCGGACGGCTATTTCGCGGAAGAGATCGTCGCCGTCGCCGCACCCGGCGGCAAGGCCGGCCCGATCATGGTCGAGAAGGACGAGCATCCGCGCCCGGAAACGACGCTGGAAGGCCTCGCCAAGCTCAAGCCGATCGTCCGCAAGGACGGCACCGTGACCGCCGGCAACGCCTCGGGCGTCAATGACGGCGCGGCGGCGATGATCCTCGCCTCGGAAGCCGCCGTGAAAAAGCACGGCCTGACGCCGCGCGGAAGGATTCTCGGCATCGCCTCGGCCGGCGTGCCGCCGCGCATCATGGGCATTGGCCCGGTGCCGGCGACACGCAAGCTGATGGAGCGGCTCGGCCTCAAGATCAGCGATTTCGACCTGATCGAACTCAACGAGGCCTTCGCTTCGCAGGGCATCGCGGTGCTGCGTCAGCTCGGCGTCAAGGACAATGCCGATTTCGTCAATCCGCATGGCGGCGCGATCGCGCTCGGCCATCCGCTCGGCATGAGCGGCGCGCGGCTGGCGATGACGGCGGTGCACGGCATGGAGGCGCGGAACGGCAGACTCGCTCTCGCCACCATGTGCGTCGGCGTCGGGCAGGGCGTCGCGATGGCGATCGAGAAGCTGAATTGAGAGTTTCGTCATTTCGGGGCTCGTCATTGGCGGCTTTTGCCGACAATGACGAGAACCAGACACGACTGACGTCGTGATCTGGTTTGCGCCCCGGAATGACAGAGCGGGGAGCCCTATTATTATGACGCTGGTCTATCCGATCGAAACCAATCGCGCGGCGCATCCGAAACATCTGTCGCCGGATTACAGGAGCTCGATCAAGCGCGCGCCGCAGAAGCCTTTGGTTATCATCCGTCAGACGATGTCGGAACTGACCGGGCCTGTTTATGGTCACGAGGCGGTGCGGCCGGGCGACAACGATCTCACCACCAAGCATAAAGGCGACCCGCTCGGCGAGCGCATCATCGTGCATGGCCGTGTGTTGGATGAAGACGGCCGCGGCGTGCCGCATGCTTTGCTGGAAGTGTGGCAGGCCAATGCCTGCGGCCGCTATATCCATGTCCGCGATCAGCATCCCGCGCCGCTCGACCCGAATTTCACCGGGGCGGGCCGCACCCAGACCGACGCGGAAGGCTGGTACAAATTCATCACCATCAAGCCCGGCGCCTATCCGTGGGGCAATCACCACAACGCCTGGCGGCCGGCGCACATCCACTTCTCGGTGTTCGGCCATGCCTTTATCTCGCGTCTGGTGACGCAAATGTATTTTCCGGGCGATCCGCTGTTTGCCTTCGATCCCATCTTCAATTCGGTCCCCGACGAAAAGGCCCGCAGTCGCATGGTGTCGTCGTTCGATCTCGACAACACCAGGCCCGAATGGGCGCTGGCCTATCGATTCGACATTGTGCTGCGCGGCCGCAACGCGACCCCGATGGAATCGAAATCATGAGTGGCAAGACTCTTGCCGGACTGACGCCATCGCAGACGGTTGGGCCTTTCTACGCCTATGGTCTCACGTCGAACGGGGCCTACGACTGGAACGATGCCTTCTCGAACGATCTGACCACGCCGGACGCCTCGGGCGAGCGAATCCGCATCGTCGGAAACGTCTATGACGGCGACGGCGCCGCTGTGCCCGATGCGATGCTGGAAATCTGGCAGGCGGACGCGCAGGGCCGGTTCAACGATCCGCAAGACACGCGCGCGCTGCCGAATACGAGTTTTCGTGGTTTCGGCCGCTGCGGCACGTCGTCCGACGGTGCCTATGCCTTCGAGACGATCAGGCCCGGCGCCGTGCCCGGCCCGGACGGCACACCGCAAGCCCCGCATATCCTGATGGCGGTGTTCGCGCGGGGCATGCTGTTGCATCTGTACACGCGAATTTATTTCGACGGGGAGGCCGCCAATGCCGCCGACGCCGTGCTAGCGCAGGTGCCGGCGGATCGTCGCGCGACATTGATTGCGAAGCGGGATGCAGATGGCGCGTATCGCTTCGATATTCGGCTGCAGGGTGAGAACGAGACGGTGTTTTTCGAGGTGTGATGGTCTTCACACGCATCGTCATTCCGGCGCTCGGACGGCACTTGCCGGACGAGAACCCGGAATCTGGTCAAGATGAACATGATGAGATTCTCCGATGTGCAATTGAACATCGCAGTTCGCTTGCGCTAGCGCGCTTTGCGCCCCGGAATGACAGCTCGCTTCTTTCACCCGCCCATCTCGACCTTGTCCCGCCGCGTGCTTAGCTTCCCTGCGTGCCGCCACGGAAAAAAACCAACCCCCCCGATCTGTTGCCAGAGGCTTTCACGCGCTGGTTCGCGGCGCGAGGCTGGACCGTGCGCGACCATCAGCTCGCATTGCTTGAAAAGGCCCGCGACGGGCGTCCGGCGCTGCTGATCGCACCCACCGGCGCGGGCAAGACGCTGGCGGGTTTTCTGCCGACATTAGTGGCGTTGAGCGGGGCAGGGCCTCTTCACCTCTCCCCGCTTGCGGGGAGAGGTCGGCTTGAGAGCGAAGCGAACAAGCCGGGTGAGGGGGTTGGTGAGAGGGCGCTAGTCATTGATACGCCCCCTCACCCGACGCGGACGGAGCCTGTCATCGGGCGGCGCTCTGCGCCGACCCGTTGGTCCGCGCCACCCTCTCCCCGCCAGCGGGGCGAGGGAAAGGGCCTCCACACGCTCTATATCTCGCCGCTGAAGGCGCTCGCCGTCGACATCGCGCGCAATCTCGATGCGCCCATCGCGCAAATGAAGCTGCCGATCAAGGTCGAAACCCGCACCGGCGATACGCCGGTGTCGCGCCGCGCGCGGCAACGCCGGTTTCCGCCGGACATTCTGCTGACGACGCCTGAACAACTCGCGCTGTTGCTGTCGTCCAACGACGCGCCGTTTCTTTTCTCATCCTTGAAGCGCGTGGTGCTCGACGAGTTGCATGCGCTGGTGACGTCGAAGCGCGGCGATCTGCTGTCGCTCGGTCTCGCACGATTGTGGCGGCTCGCGCCCGAGATGCGGGTGACGGGCTTGTCGGCGACGGTAGCCGACCCGGACTCGCTGGCGCGGTTTCTGGTGCCTCAATTCTTCTCCCCTCCCCCTTGCGGGGAGAGGTCGGGGGTGGGGGGTAACAGCGCTCCCATCAACAAAGATGAATCTATTGAAGGAATGCCCCCCACCCCCGACCCCTCCCCACCAAGAGGCGGGAGGGGAGAAGCAGGCGCCCGCATTGCCGCTGCCGACATCGTGGTCGCCGGCGGCGCGACGCAGCCGATCGTCGAGATGCTCGACTCGAAGGAGCGCCTGCCATGGGCGGGGCATTCCGCGCGCCACGCGCTCAAAGAAATCTACGATCTCATCAAGGCCAACAAGACCTCGCTCGTGTTCGTCAATACGCGGATGCAGGCCGAAATGCTGTTTCAGGATCTGTGGCGCATCAATGACGACGATCTCGCGATCGCGCTGCATCACGGTTCGCTTGACGTGACGCAGCGCCGCCGTGTCGAGGATGCGATGTCGGCCGGCAAATTGCGCGGCGTTGTGTGTACTTCGTCGCTCGATCTCGGCATCGATTGGGGCGATATCGATCTCGTCGTTAATGTCGGCGCGCCAAAAGGTGCATCGCGGCTGATGCAGCGGATCGGCCGCGCCAATCACCGCATCGACGAAGCCTCGCGCGCCGTCTTGATCCCAGCCAATCGTTTCGAGGTGCTGGAATGCGCCGTCGCGATCGATGCCGTCGCCGAAAATGCGCAGGACACGCCGCCTCTGCGGATCGGTGCGCTGGACGTGTTGGCGCAGCACATCATGGGTTGTGCCTGCGGCGAGACGTTCCACTCCGATAACCTTTACGACGAGGTTCGCACGGCCGCGCCCTACACCGAATTGACGCGGCAGGATTTCGACGACGCGGTCGATTTCGTCGCCACCGGCGGCTATGCGCTGAAGATCTATGATCGCTTTGCGCGCATCAAGCAGGGCAAGGACGGTCGCTGGCGCGTCACCAATCCGAAAGTCCGGCAGGCCTATCGCATGAATGTCGGCACCATCGTTGAATCTTCGATGCTGAAGGTGAAGCTTGTGCGCGGCGGGCGCGGCAACAAGCGTAGCGGCGCAACAGGCGCGCTGGCGCGCGGCGGACGGATGCTTGGTCAGGTCGAGGAATACTTCGTCGAGAATCTCGTGATCGGCGACACCTTCGTGTTCGGCGGCGAAGTCGTGCGCTACGAATCCCTCGTCGAGGATCAGGTGTTCGTCTCACGCGCCGCGGACGAAGACGCCAAAGTGCCGTCCTATGCCGGCGGCAAATTTCCGCTGTCCACTTATTTGGCCGAGCGCGTGCGAAAGCTGCTCGACAACAAGCACGCCTGGAAAGCCCTGCCGGATCAGGTGCGCGACTGGCTGTCGCTGCAGGCGCATGTCTCGACCGTGCCCGGCGTGCGCGAACTCGTGGTCGAGACCTTTCCGCGCGCCAACAAGCATTACCTTGTCTGCTATCCCTTCGAGGGAAGACTGGCGCATCAGACGCTCGGCATGCTGCTGACGCGCAGGCTTGAGCGCGCGCGTGTGCGGCCCTTGGGATTCGTCGCCAACGAATATGCGTTGGCGGTGTGGTGCCTCGGCGACATGTCGCATCTCATTCGCCACGGGCGATTGAATCTCGATGCGCTGTTCGATCCCGACATGCTCGGCGACGACCTCGAAGCCTGGCTCGCGGAATCAGCTTTGATGAAACGCACGTTTCGCGCCTGCGCCGTGATCGGCGGGCTCATCAACCGCCGATTCACCGGGCAGGAAAAATCGCGCAAGCAGGTGCTGTTTTCGACCGACCTTGTTTACGACGTGCTGAACAAGCACCAGCCCGATCATGTGCTGCTGCGCGCCGCCCGCGCCGATGCCGCGACCGGGCAGCTCGATATTCGCCGGCTGAGCGACATGCTGGTGCGGATCAAGGGCCATGTCACCCATCGGCAACTGACGCGCGTGTCGCCGCTCGCGGTTCCGGTGATGCTGGAAATCGGCCGCGAGCCGATTTATGGCGAGGCGTCCGACGACCTGCTGGCCGAAGCTGCGGACGAACTGGTGCGCGAGGCGATGGAACCGGAAGCGTGACGCGGCCAAATTGGCCATTGCGAGGAGTCTGGAATTGCTCGTCGGCGAGCAATTCCGAACGACGAAGCAATCCAGTTCTTTTTGTTGCGAGAAAAGACTGGATTGCTTCGTCTGCATAGTTCCTCGAGACGAGGACCAATGCCTTCTCGCAATGACGGACGCATTGTCTTGATCTACAAAGACACTATGCACACCGATTCGATGACCATGGAACAGACCGACGCCACCGTCCTCATCGCTGGCGCGACGCTGGTCGCCGACCTGTCGGGCGCCTTGTACTGGCCGGACGAGCGCTTATTGGTGGTGTCGGATCTGCATCTCGAAAAAGGCTCAAGCTACGCGATGCGCGGCGTGCTGCTGCCGCCCTACGACACCATCGCCACGCTGGGTCGCCTCGGCGCCGTCATCGCGCGGCACGATCCGCGCACGGTCGTCGCGCTCGGTGATTCATTCCACGATCGCAACGCGCATGGCCGGCTGACGTCGCCGGATCGCGGCGTATTGGCCGCGTTGCAATTGCGCCGGAACTGGATCTGGATTTCCGGCAATCACGATCCCGAATTGCCTGACGACCTCGGCGGCGACGTCGTGCAGGAAATGGCGATCGGATCGCTCGCGTTTCGTCACGAGCCGACCGGCGCTGCGGGCGAGATCGCCGGCCACCTGCATCCGAAGGCGCGGGTGTCGATGCGCGGTCGTTCCGTCGAGCGCAAATGTTTTGCCTGCGATGGCGAGCGCGCGATCATGCCGGCTTTCGGCGCCTACACCGGCGGCCTCAGCATCCGCGACAAGGCGTTCGCGAAGATATTCCAGACCATGGGCTTTGTTGCGCATGTGCTCGGCGACAAGCGGCTGCACGCCATCGCCGCGTCGCGGTGTTATTGACGACCTCCCTCAATCCCGCCGAAACACCACCGACGCCATCCAGCCCGTCATCAGCGCCATGAAGGCCGTGGCAAGCCCGTAAAGCAGTCCGTATTGCCGCGCGCTGGTGGCGACGAATTGCTCGAAACCGACCTTGACGATTTCAAACGCGGTGTCCGTACGCGTCACGAGCAAGCCTTTCGCGAACAGCTTGATATCGATGTCGTAGCTGCCGATCGGCACTTCGGCCGGCAGCGGAATGCCGGTGCGAAACAGCGTCGGAGTCAGAAACGTCACAGCCGATGTCGACTCGCGATACAGTCCGTGTTCGCCGCGCAGCCGCACGAAGGCGCTCCGAAACGCATCGCTCGGCACCACATCGGCATAGTCGGTGCCGACGCGCTGCGTCAGCAGGACATTTGTCAGGCCGAGTTGCTGGCGGCGCTGCACGTCGGGCGACGCGATCGCCTCGAACGGTCGGTTCGCGAAAACGGCAAGATAGGCCGGCACCTGCAGAAACTGCCGTGAATCCGTATTGATCCAGATTCCGAACTTGCGCTCCTTGCGGCGCGTCACCATGTCCGCGCGCGGCCCGCTGATCGTCACAACGAGATCGTAGCCGCCGCGATCAGCCGGCGTGTCCGCGTCTTTCTCGACCGAGCCGAACAGCACCAGCTCCTCGCCGGAATAATTCGGCGTCACGGTGACGCGATGGTTCGACACCGAGACGATCAGGCGTTCGGCCTGCGCGGACGGCGAGATCAGCAGCAAGCCGAAGCCAAGGAGGATGGCTCGGACGCTCACGAGCCGATACCCGTGTCGCGGATTGTGAACAGATCGTCCGGCCGGATCACCAGCTCCACCGCAAAGCGGATACCCACCGACAGGATCAGCAGGCCGAGCAACAGCCGCAGGTGCTCGCCGCGAATCCGTTGGCCGGCGCGGGCGCCGAATTGCGCGCCGGTGACGCCGCCGGTCATCAGGATCAGCGCCAGCACCGCATCGACGAGGTGATTCGTGACCGCATGCAGCAAGGTCGCGAAGACCATCGTCACCAGCGTCAGCACCATCGAGGTCCCGATCACCGTCGAGGTCGGCACGCGCAGAATGTAGATCATGATCGGGATCAGGATGAAGCCGCCGCCGATCCCCATCACCGCGCCGATGAATCCGATGATCAGACCCGTGGCGATGACGGGAATCACCGAGAGATAGATCTTCGAGCGCTTGAAGCGCATTTTCAGCGGCAGGCCGTGCACCCAGTTGTGACTTGGACGTCTCACCGGCGGCTTGTCGCCGCGCGCACGCAGAATCGCACGCAGGCCTTCCCAGAACATCAGCCCGCCGACGGTCGAGAGCAGCACGACGTAAGATAGCGCGATCAGCAGATCGAGTTGGCCGAGCGTGCGCAAAATCGTGAACAGCCAGACGCCCAGAGCCGTGCCGACGATGCCGCCGCTCAATAGCACGAGCGCCAACGCCGGATCGATCGTGCGTCGTCGCCAATAGGACAGGGCGCCGGAAAATGACGAGGCCGCGATGTGGCTGGCCACGGAGGCCACGGCGACGCCGGGCGAGATGCCGATGAAGATCAGCAGCGGCGTCATCAGGAAGCCGCCGCCGATGCCGAACATGCCGGAAACGAAGCCGACCGCCGCACCCATCGCGAGGACGAGAAGCACATTGACCGGAAGGTCGGCGATGGGAAGGTAAAGCTGCACGGGCGTTCGCTTTGGATGGGAGGCTCGTTGGTCACTTGCATAGACCAAACCCCTCGTGCGGGGGAGAGCTTCCCAACAAACACAGCCGTCATCCCAGCGAAAGCCGGGAACCAGCAATTGCAGGCGCTGCAGGACAAAACGAACGTCGCGCAATACCGGATCACCCGGTCGCGATGCGCAATTGTGCAACTTGCCGGGTGACGACGACGGTGCCCAGGGCACAGGAGCCGACAGGAGAGGCGGCGGCTTCTGGGCTGCTGCCCCGCGTCACGATCGCCCCGGTCGAGATTTCGCGCTTACTTCGCCGCCCGCTTCGCGGCTGGCTTTGCAGCCGGCGAGCCGGCATTGTCCCAGCCGCCGGCCGGGGCTGCGACCGTGATCGCCTCGTCCGGTTGCGGCTCTGGCGTGAAGGTCTGGATCGCGAGCTTGGACGCGGCCAGCGACTGCGGATCGAGGCGCTTGGCGATGTCGTCGCGTTTGGTGGCGGAGTCGGCGTCGCCCTGTGCGGCGGCAAGGCTGAACCACTTGAAAGACTCGGCGAGGTTCTGTTCGACGCCGATGCCGCGCGCATAGAGGATGCCGAGATTGTACTGGCTGTCGGCGACGCCGCGATCCGCGGCCTTGCGGAACCACTGCGCCGCGCCCTTGTAGTTCGCGCCGTTGCCGCCGCCATCGGCGTCGAGCACGGCAAGATTATGCATCGCCTTGGCGTTGCCGCGCTCGGCCGCAGCCGCGTAATATTTGCGCGCGGTCTCGGTGTCTTTTTTGACGCTGAGGCCCTTTTCATAAAGCGTGCCGATGCGGAACATCGCCGGCACGATGCCGGCCTGTGCCGCGCGGTCATACCATTTGGCGGCTTCGTTGAAATTCGCCGGCACGCCGCGCGCTTCGGCGTAGCGCAGACCGATCTCATAGGCAGCCGCAGCATCGCCCTTCAGCGCGGCGGCGCGCAGCATCGGGCCCGCGATCGCATCCGGCAGCTTTTCGGTCGACGGGATGGCGATCTGCGCCGGCTTGCGACCGGCAGGCGGCAGCGACGACGCAGTGCCGAGTTGCTGCGGGATCGAGCCGGTAACGTCGGCATTGGCCAGTTGCGTCGGGCTGGCTGCAAAGGGCGAGTCATAGTTTTGCGGCGCGACCAGTGACTGCCGGCCGATCGGCGTCGGTGATGTCATCGACGGTTCGGTCGGTTTCGGGAGGGAGGGGCGCGACGAACTTTCCGGCGGGGGCAACGTCATCGGCGGCCGGGCTTCGCTGGAGGTCTCGGTCTCGGTCTTCGGCTGCGAGGAGCCTTCGAGCAACGTCATCGCCATCTTGAACGAACCGAGCACGATCACAACGACGCTCGCGCCGACCAGCAGCGAGCGGATCTTGGTGGTGATGGTCGAAGCCTGGGCGATCTTGTCGTTGGCGGCGACAGGGGCCCGCTTAGCCTTGTCCTTGACCGCCACCGACGAGGCTGCGGCCTGCGCCGCGCGGCGTGCGGCAGCGATGAAGCTTGATGTCGATGCCGGCTCATCGCCGGCGACGTCCAGGACGATGCGTTCGGACGGCAGCGCAACGCGGCCAAGCGGCAGCGTGCCCGGCTCGAGCGGATGATCCGGCGGCAGATCGGGATTGAACTGCGGGCGCACCTGCGGCTGATGCATCTCGACGAGCGCGGCTGGCTCGCGCATCGCTGCCATCGGCCGTTGATCGAGGATGTCGCTGATCGCACGCGGCGCGGCGACCGCAGCGGCGGCGCTGGCTTCACGATAGAATGCAGCAGGCGCGTCAGGGGCGCGGACAACGGGGTTCGGCAATTCCGGCCGCGGCGCGGCGGCCATCGTTGGCGCCGGCGCAGCAACCGGAGCAGGGGCTGCGCGCGCGGCGCGCAGATCGCCCTCGATCATCGCCAGGCGGTCGACGACATGACCGAGCGTGTTGTGAACGACTTCCAGCGAATCCTGCGTATGACGATCTGTCTCGTTCTGGCTGAAGCGCATGTCCGACAATTCGCGCTTGATCTGGTCGACCAGTGCAGGGTCCACGCCCGGACCGGTCGGCGCGAGGCTCGGGCTGGCCAGCGTCGCGATCGTCGCGGACTGGCTCTCCAGATGACGCAGAATGTCGTGCAGGTTTGCCTCGACCCTGCCGAGATTATGGCTGCGGTGATCGTTGTTCATCTCGAGGCGTTCGAGCAGATACGACACGCGCTGTTCGAGATGCGAGAATGCCGCCGTCGAGTCATGGCCGACCGGCAGAAGGTCGAGCCGGTTCGATAGCGCTTGCAGCGCGCCTTCAAGATGTTCGGAGTTGCCGGAGACGGCGCTCTGCGGGCGTCTCTCGAGCGTCGTCGTAAGCGCGGCGATGCGCTGTTCGAGCGCCGCGAAACCTTCATTGAAGCTGTCGGGGCGGCTAAACTGGTCGACTTTCGTTGCGAGCAGGCGGACGTCGTCGCTCAGGCGGCCGAGCGATTCGTTCGATGCGACGTTGGAGACGATCGCGCGCAAGGCCGCGATCGCGCCTTCGAGTTGCTGGATGGTGCCTGGATCTTGGCTGGCGCGCACGATCAAGTCGATTTTCCCGCCGAGATTGCGGATCGCATCGTCGAAGCCGGCAAGCTGTTCGGCCGGAGTCAGTGACCGCAGCACGTCCTTGATGTCGGCGAGCGCGCGCTCGATTCCGGCCAGCGCCTTGCCGTCGCTTCCGTTGTCACGCGAATCGTCGATACGCTTCGATAGCGAGCGGATTTCATTCTCGATGGATTCGATCGCGCGCCGCGGCATCGCCTCTGTGATGACGTTGCGGATCTCCGCAAGTTCGCCGCGAAAGGTGGCGATCGATTGCTCGATTGAATCGGGGCGCTGCAATGCCTCGATCTGGCCGGTGATCTTCAGCAGATGCCGTTCCAAAATCGAGAAATCCGGGCCGGAGGCCTTTGATTGTAAGGACACGGCGTGGCGCGTGCCGCCGCTCAGTTCGTTCTGGCGCGCCGCAAGTTCGGCGATCGCGTCTTCGAGCGAGCTTGGGCTGATCGAGGGCGACGCCATCATGGGACTCGCGGCGAAGGCAGACGGCTTTGCGGCCGGTTCGCCGATTTGCGACAGCCGGGCGTCGAGCCGCGAGATGGCTTCATTCAACTGGCGGGCGACGCCGGTGTCGCCGCGCGGGGCGGGGCCAGACATCTGCTCGATCTGGCGGGTGATCGAGTCCAGTCGGCTATGGATTTCGGCGACTTCTTTGGCTTCGTGCGGCGGCAGCGTTTTTGTCTTCGCCAATGGCGGCTGATCGGGGATCGATGCGTCGAGCCAGTCGGCGAGCGACATGCCCGCACGGCGCGCAGCGGCTTCCGCGCGCTCTCGCACTTTCGGATCGATGCCGTCGACACTCCACGAGGTCCGCGAATTCATGATGTTCGGTTCCGACTCTTGGCGCGTTGCGCTGCGCCGCCAGCTCCTCCGCGCGCACTCGCCGGATCAAATCCCGGCGCAAGCATGCGGTCTGCCACTGGTCGGGACTTTTTCGCGTTAGAGTAAACATCGGGTTAAGGACCATGACCGGAACGATCAAAATCGTTAACCGGTCGCATCGGTGAAGTCCCGTGCCGGGCCACGCCACATATATCTGGGTGGGTCGTGATGACGGCGCGGTAAACTACCGCGTGAACAGTTCGCTCAGGTCGTCGATGTCGCGTTCGGTGATCGCCGTATGACGCGGATCCATCACGGCAGACTGGCCGATATAGGCCCAATAGAGAAACTCGGCGCGCGGCAATGCGCGCTGCTGCTCCACGCCCGACTCGATCAATAGCTTGGCAAGATAGGCGATGCGTTTGGCATCGACCGACGCGACGACCGCCGCCACCGCCGCATCGGCCGAGGCCCAGGATCGAAAGGCACGATCAAGACTCCGGTCTTCATAAAAGGCGAGCTTCATCAGGCGCGTGAGCCGCGCCGGCCCGACGATCGAGGCGTCGATATCGCGGATCACCTGATCGGTGGCGCGCTCCTGCCAGATCTGCAAAAGCTGCGCGCGGAAGTGATCTATATCATTGAAATGCCAGTAAAAACTTCCACGGGACACGTCCAGCCCGGTCGCGAGCGCGCCGACTTTCAGGGCATTGGCGCCGTGCCGTGACAGAGTGCGCAGGCCGTGATCGAGCCAGGCCGTGCGCGTCAGGCGGTCTTTGGTCAACGGCTCATCCATGACAGAACCATACACAAGTGTCTTGACGAAAGCCAAGTGCTGGAGCTAGTCTCCGTGCAGAGGTGTATGGTCATGATCTGGCAGAATGCAGCGTTGAGCGCCGCCGGAGTCATCGGGGCGGCCGTGGCGGTTGTTCACGGCATCCTGATGCAGCGGCATATGGTGAAGCCGTTCGAGGCGGTTGCGGTCGCCGACGGGCGCTTTTCCGGGACCGCACGACGGCTGATCCCGCCGCTTCTGCATTTCAGTACGGTCGTGTGGTTTCTTGGCGGGCTGGCATTGGTCTTTGCTGCGACCGGAGCGGCTTACGACGCCCGGCTTGCGATCAGCCTGTTGGTCGGAGGCGCCTATCTGTTTGGGGCCGTCTTCAATTTTTGGGCGACGCGGGGTCGCCATCCCGGCTGGATGCTGATGGCGACGGCGGTGGTTCTTATTGTAATCGGTGCGGTCAAGCCCGGCATTTGAGGCCGTCATGTCGTCAGGCAATTGCGGCCTTCTGTCCCGCATCACCATCTTGCATTTGCGGCCCGCTTTATGGGGAGATTGCCGATGACAATGACCGGTCTCGACAAATGGCACAGCTATATGAAGGCGCATGATCGGCGGCTCTTGTGGGATCTGCTGCACGAAGACGCCGTGTTCGAGAGCCCCGTCGTGCACAGCCCGCAGCGTGGCCGCGACATCACCTTCAAATATCTGACCGGCGCGGAAAAGGTGCTGGGCGGGCCCGGATTTACCTATGTCGGTGAATGGCGCGCGGAAAACAGCGCGGTGCTGGAATTCGAGAATGTAATCGACGGCACGAAGATCAACGGCGTCGACATCATCACCTTCGCCGATGACGGACGCATCACGCACTTCAAGGTCATGGTGCGCCCGCTGAAGGCCATCAACCTGCTGCACCGCCTGATGGGCGAGCTACTGGCGCGGCAGCAAGCCGCATCCACGAAAGAAACTGGCCTGACATGATGATTCGCACGACGAGATGGTCTCGGGTTCGTCATTGCGCGCCACTAAAAGGGCGGCTCTTGCCGACCTATTCGCTTCGTCGCGATGACGACCTCAGTCCGGCTTGCCTTTAAGGAGCCTCGCATGCCCAGCTACAAAGCCCCGCTCGACGATGTCGGCTTCCTGCTCGACGACGTGTTTCAGTTCGACCGCTACAATAATCTGCCGGGCTTCGCCGACGCCTCCGCCGACGTGCGCGAGGCGATCTTGGGCGAAGCGGCCAAGCTCTCCGAAAATGTGCTGCAGCCGCTGAATCGGATCGGCGATCTCGAAGGCTGCAAGCGCAGCGCCGACGGCGCCGTCACCACGCCGAAGGGGTTCAAGGAGGCTTACAGGCAGGTCGCCGAGGGTGGCTGGCTCGGGCTCTCCGCGCCGGTGGAGTTTGGCGGGCAGGGCCTGCCGGTGACGCTGTCGCAGACGGTCTCGGAATTTCAATGCTCCGCCAACATGGCGTTCTCGATGTATGGCGGCCTGACGATGGGCGCGACCGCCGCGCTGATCGTCCATGGCCGTCCCGAGCAAAAGGCGATCTTCCTGCCGAAAATGGTGTCCGGCGAATGGACCGGCACCATGAACCTGACCGAGCCGCATTGCGGCACGGACCTCGGCCTGTTGCGCACCAAGGCGGTGAAGCAGGCCGACGGCAGCTACAAACTCTCCGGCACCAAGATCTTCATCTCGTCCGGCGATCACGACCTCGCGGACAACATTATCCATCTGGTGCTCGCGCGCATCGACGGCGCGCCCGCCGGCATCAAGGGCGTCTCGCTGTTCGTCGTGCCGAAGATTCTGGTCAATGCCGATGGGTCATTGGGCGAGCGCAACGGCGTCACCTGCGGGTCGCTCGAACACAAGATGGGCATTCACGGCAACGCCACCTGCGTGATGAATTACGACAACGCGACCGGCTGGCTGATCGGCGAAGAAAACAAGGGCATGCAGGGCATGTTCGTGATGATGAACGAGGCGCGCCTCGGCGTCGCCGTGCAAGGCCTCGCGCAGTCCGAAGTCGCCTATCAGAACGCGGTGGCCTATGCGCGCGAGCGTTTGCAGGGCCGCGCATTGACCGGCGCAAAGGCGACCGACAAGCCGGCCGATCCGATCATCGTGCATCCGGATGTTCGCAGGACATTGCTGACGATCCGCGCCTTCAACGAGGCGGCGCGGGCGATGGTGGTGTGGACCGCGCTGAAAAGCGACGTCGCGCATCGCTCGGAGGACGCCAAGGAGCGTCAGGCGGCCGACGATCACATGGGCCTGATGACGCCGGTGCTGAAAGGCGTGCTGACCGATGTCGGCTTCGCCAACACCGTGTCGGCGCAGCAGATGTTCGGCGGCCACGGCTATATCGCCGAATGGGGCATGGAGCAGTTCGTCCGCGATGCGCGCATCGCGATGATCTATGAAGGCGCGAACGGCATCCAGGCGCTCGATCTCGTCGGCCGCAAATTGCCGCGCGACGGCGGCCGCGCCGCGATGGCGTTCTTCGGCGAGGTCGGCGCTTTCGCGAAAGATCACGCCGCCGACGAGGCGATGAAGCCCTATCTCGCGCCGCTGGGCACGGCGCTCGGCCATCTGCAGCAGGCGACGATGTGGCTGATGCAGAACGCGATGACGAAGCCCGACAATGCCGGCGCCGGCGCGACCGACTATATGCAATTGTTCGGACTCACGGCCTCCGGTTACATGTGGGCGCGGATGGCCAAGGTGGCGCAGGACAAGATCGCGGCGTCCGGCGCCACGTCTTACTTGACCACCAAACTCGTGACCGGGCGTTTCTTCATGGAGCGAATGCTGCCGGAAACCTCCGTGCATCTCGCGCGCATCCAGTCCGGTGCCGCGACCACGATGGAATTGCCTGCGGAAGCGTTTTGATCTGATAGTCTGCCCCGAACACAGCCGTCATCCCCGCGCAGGCGGGGATCCAGTATTCCAGGGCGTCAATGTTCAAAAAGCGAGCGCCGGGATTACTGGATCACCCGCTCTTGTGCGCAAGTGCGCACTCGGCGGGTGATGACGGCCACCAACGCATTTCAATCTGAGGAGCCCCAATGCCCGAGGCCTATATCTACGATCACGTTCGCACGCCGCGCGGCCGCGGCAAGTCCGACGGCGCGCTGCATGAAGTGACCGCGCTCGCGCTGGCCACCGCGCCGCTCGCCGCGCTGAAAAAGCGCAACAACCTCGCGCAGGACGTCATCGACGACGTCGTACTCGGCGTGGTCGATCCGGTCGGCGAGGCCGGCGGCGACATTGCGCGCTTCGCGGCAATGAAGGCCGGGCTCGGTCAGGCGGTGCCCGGCATCCAGATCAGCCGCTTCTGCGCATCCGGCCTCGACGCCGTGAACTTCGCCGCCGCGCAGATCATGTCCGGCCAGCACGACCTCACGATCGGCGGCGGCGCGGAATCGATGAGTCGCGTCGGCATTCTCTCGTCCGGCACGGCGTGGCCGATGGACCCGTCGATGGCGGTGCCGACCTATTTCATGCCGCAAGGCGTTTCCGCTGATCTGATCGCGACCAAATATGGGTTCTCGCGCGACGACGTCGATGCCTATGCCGTGCAAAGCCAGCATCGCGCGGCGAAGGCGTGGGACGAAGGCCGCTTCAAGGACTCGGTCATTCCTGTGAAGGACATCAACGGACTCACGATTCTGGCAAAGGACGAGCATATGCGTCCGTCGACCACGATGCAGTCGCTCGGCCAGTTGCAGCCGTCCTTCGCCGGCATGGCGCAGATGGGCGGCTTCGACGGCGTCGCGATCCAGTCGCATCCGGAAATCGAAAAGGTGAACTACGTGCATCACGCCGGCAATTCGTCGGGCATTGTCGACGGCGCGGCGGCGGTTTTGCTGGGAAGCAAGGAAGCCGGCGAGAAGCTCGGCAAGAAGCCACGTGCGAAAATCCGAGCCTTCGCCAACATCGGCTCGGAGCCGGCGATGATGCTGACCGGCCCGGTCGACGTCACCGAGAAGCTGTTCGCGCGCTCGGGCATGACCAAGGCCGACATCGATCTGTTCGAGCTGAACGAGGCCTTTGCGTCGGTCGTTCTGCGCTACATCCAGGCGTTCGGTCTCGATCCGGAAACGATCAACGTCAATGGCGGCGCGATCGCGCTCGGCCATCCGCTCGGCGCCACCGGCGCGATGATTTTGGGCACGGTGCTGGACGAGCTGGAGCGTACCGGCAAGTCGACCGCTTTGGTGACATTGTGCATCGGCGGCGGCATGGGCACCGCGACGATCATCGAGCGGGTGTAATTCAGAGCGCGGCGCGCTCCCTCCCCCCTTGCGGGGGAGGGTTGGGGAGGGGGGTAACAACACCTTCTGACTCGCGGACCCCACCCCCACCCCCGACCCCTCCCCGCAAGGGGGGAGGGGAGACGAAACAATCGCCGCGCCTTCGTGGCCGCCGGCACAAAGGGAGCCATCCAATGACCTACACAAACTTCACACTCGAAACCGACGCCGACGGCATCGCGCTGGTCACATGGGACATCCCCGGCAAGTCGATGAACGTGCTCGACACCACGACGATCGAAGAACTCGGCGCGATCGTTGCCGCAACGACCGCCGATGCCGCGATCAAGGGCGTCGTCATCATCTCGGGCAAGGACGCATTCTCGGCGGGCGCGGACCTGTCGATGCTCGACAACATGAACAAGACGTTTGCCGAGATGAAGAAGTCCAAGGGCGAGGAAGCCGCCCAGCAGATGCTGTTTGATGAATCTCGACAACTGTCGCTGACGCTGCGAAAGATCGAGACATCGGGCAAGCCATGGGTCGCCGCGATCAATGGCCTCGCGCTCGGCGGCGCGTTCGAGGTGACGCTGGCCTGCCATCATCGCATTGCGTCAGAGAATCCCAAAACCCGCCTCGGCCTGCCGGAAGTGAAGGTCGGCCTGTTTCCCGGCGGCGGCGGCACGCAGCGTCTGCCGCGCATCCTGCCGCCGCAGGACGCGATGCAGATGCTGCTCAAGGGCGATGCGATCGACCTGAAAAAGGCGCTGGCGCAGAAACTCGTGGGTGCGGTGGTCCCGGCTGCCGATCTGATTGCGGCGGCGAAAGAATGGATCAAGGCCGGCGGCAAACCCACGGCGGCATGGGATGAGAAGGGCTTCAGGCTGCCCGTGCCGGTTTATTCCAAGATGGGTATGCAGCTCTTCCCGGCGGGCAACGGTCTCTATCGCAGCCAGACCTACGACAACTATCCGGCCGCCCGCGCCATCATGCAGTGCGTCTATGAAGGCCTGCAACTGCCGATGGATGCGGCGTTGCGCGTCGAGTCGCGTTATTTTGCCAATGTCTTGCAGACCAAGGAAGCGGCGGCGATGATCCGCAGTCTCTTCTTGTCGATGCAGGAGTTGAACAAGGGCGCGCGGCGTCCGCAAAAAGTGCCGCCCACGAAAGTGAAGAAGCTCGCGGTCATCGGCGCTGGCTTCATGGGCGCGAGCGTCGGTTTCGTCTCGGCGCGCGCCGGTATCGACGTCGTGCTGATCGACCGCGATCAGGCCAGTGCCGACAAGGGCCGCGGCCATGCGCAAGCGGCGATCGACGCGCTGGTCGCCAAGGGCCGCGCCAAACCGGCGGATGCCGAGAAGCTGATGGCGAAGATCACCGCGAGTGATGATTTCAGCGTGCTCAAGGAGTGCGACCTCGTCATCGAGGCGGTGTTCGAGGATCGCGCGGTGAAGGCCGAGATCTACAAGAAGGCACAGCCGCTGTTGAAGGAAGGCGCCATCTTCGCGTCCAACACCTCGACGCTGCCGATCAATTCGCTCGCGGAAGAATTCGCCGATCAGTCGAAGTTCATCGGCATTCATTTCTTCTCGCCGGTCGAGAAGATGATGCTGGTCGAGATCATCGTCGGCAAGAACACCGGCGATGTCGCGCTCGCCACGGCGCTCGATTACGTCCGCGTCATCGGCAAGACGCCGATCGTGGTCAACGACTCGCGCGGCTTCTTCGCCAACCGTTGCGTGCTGCGCTTCACCGCCGAAGGGCTGGAAATGCTGATGGAAGGCGTGCCGCCGGCAATGATCGAGAACACCGCCAAGATGGCCGGCATGCCGGTCGGGCCGCTATCGCTGTCGGACGAGATCGCGCTCGATCTCGTCCTCAAGATCATGAAGGCGACCGAGGCCGATCTCGGCGCGCAGGCCGTCGACCAGGCGCAGAAGAAGCTGATCGTCGAGATGGTCGAGAAGCAGGACCGCATGGGCCGCAAGAACGGCAAGGGGTTCTACGACTATCCGCCGAAAGGCAAGGGCTCCAAGCATCTGTGGCCGGGTCTCACGGCGCTGGTGCCGGAAGCGGTCGATCCGGACACGCTGGATGTCGAGGAACTGAAGCAGCGCTTTCTCGTGGTGCAGGCGGTGGAAGCCGCGCGCACCGTCGAGGATCACGTCATCACCGATGTGCGCGAGGCGGATGTCGGATCGATCCTCGGTTTCGGCTTCGCGCCGTTCACCGGCGGTACGTTGAGCTATATCGACTTCATGGGCACAAAGGAGTTCGTCGCGCTGTGCCACAAGCTCGAGGCGAAATACGGTTCGCGCTTCACGCCGCCGAAGCTCCTGGAAGACATGGCGAAGACGGGCGAGACGTTCTACGGGCGCTTCCCGCCGAAGAAGCTGGCGGCGGCGTAAGCGAAGGCACTGCGCCCGCTCGACAAACAAACGTCAACCCCGCGAAAGCGGGGGCCCAGTACGCCGTGACGTCCGAGATCAAATGACAAATGTCACGGAATACTGGGTCCCCGCCTGCGCGGGACGACGGCAGCGGATGTGGGATCACGCCGCCTTCAACAATCCCTCGCTCGTCATCGCCGCGACGACAGCAGGCCGTGCCGCGACGCGCGCCTGATAGGCGACAAGGTTCGGGAACGACGTGATGTCGATCTTCATGCGGCCGGCCCAGGCCAGCATGACGAACAGATAGCCGTCGGCGACGCTGAACTGCGAACCCATCAGGTAATTTTTTCCGGCGAGCTGCTTGTCGACATAGCTGAAATACTTGGCGATACGGTCCTTGAAGAACTGTTTGGTCTCGTCGGAGAGCGTTGGCTGAAACAGCGGGCCGAAGCTCTTGTGCAGATCGGTCGAGATGAAGTTCAGCCATTCCTGCAGACGATAGCGCTCGGTCGAACCATTGGCCGGCGCGAGGTTCTTCGCCTGAGCCTTGTCGGCGATCATCTGTACGATGGCCGGGCCTTCGGTCAGCACGCTGCCGTCGTCGAGGCCGAGAGCGGGCACCGCGCCTTTCGGATTGATTGTGGTGTAGTCGTCGCCATGTTCGGTGGTCTTGGCCTTGAGATCGACCTTGACCAGATCGAACGGCAGTCCGGATTCGCACAGCGTGATGTGCGGCGACAGCGAGCAAGCGCCCGGCGCGTAATACAATTTCATAACATCTCTCCCTATGGTTTGACGAGAACGGCAACTGAATGCAAATGCATGAAAATGTCAAGATTGATGCAGGTGCATTTAGTGAGCTACAGTAAGCGTGGGATTGTATTGCAGGCTATCTGGACCACGTGATGAAGCGGAAACCGTCGACCGAAGCGACTGCGGCCTGGATCAGGCTGGCGCGGCTCCAAAGCCGCGTGCTCGATGCCGTCGAACACGATTTGAAG
Organism: uncultured Tardiphaga sp.; assembly: GCA_964244735.1. Lineage (GTDB taxonomy): Bacteria > Pseudomonadota > Alphaproteobacteria > Rhizobiales > Xanthobacteraceae > Tardiphaga. The sequence goes on along the minus strand of CAXTJT010000011.1, from coordinate 8,061 downwards.
AAAGCGGGGTTTCCGCCGCTGGCCTGGTACGACGCGCTGCTCGAATTGTCGCGCGCGCCGTCGGGCGAGTTGCGCCCGGTCGAACTCGAAAAGCAGATGCTGATCCCGCAATATTCCACCTCGCGGCTGATCGATCGATTGGTCGATGAAGGGCTGGCGGCGCGGCGTGATTGTCCGCGCGACAAGCGTGGCCAGTTCGTCGAGATCACCGAGGCCGGCCGCGATCTGCAAAAGCGGATGTGGCTGTCTTACTCGGCGGCGATCGAAACCCATGTCGGCTCGAAACTGTCGGACGAAGACGCGCTGAAATTATGCGAATTGCTTGATCGTTTGGGTTGCGCCTGCCAAGGCGCATCTGCTCCGTCCCCACGAGACGCCGCCGCGGCGCGATGATAGGACTGCTCCCCGTTTGGCGCGCGGACCTTCCCGTCCGCGGCCGTTCCCGACACCGCGCGCAAATCCCTGCCGCGCTTTCCATCCGGACGTTTCATGGCGCGTGACCAGATCGATATGACGCCGCTGCATTCGCGCGACGAACTCGTGGCGTGGATTTCCGCCGGCGAAAAGCCGAAGGCGGATTTCCGCATCGGCACCGAGCATGAAAAGACGCCGTTCACGCTGCAAGGCCATCAGCCCGTGCCCTATGCAGGCGTGCACGGTATTCAGGCGCTGCTCGACGGTATGAAGCTGCTGCTGGGCTGGGAGCCGATCATGGAGCGCGGCAACATCATCGGGCTCTATGATGTCACCGGCGGCGGCGCGATCTCGCTGGAGCCGGGCGGGCAATTTGAATTGTCCGGCGCGCCCGTCGAGACCATCCACCAGACGCAATCGGAATTGATGGCGCATCTGGCGCAGGTGCGCGAAGTGGCGACGCCGCTTGGCATCGGCTTTCTCGGGCTCGGCATGACGCCGTCCTGGTCGCGCGCGCAGATTCCGGTGATGCCGAAGGGCCGCTACAAGATCATGTCGGGCTATATGCCGAAGGTCGGCCAATACGGCCTCGACATGATGTTCCGGACCTGCACGGTGCAGACCAATCTCGACTTTTCGTCCGAAGCCGACATGGTGAAGAAGTTGCGCGTCTCCGTCGCATTGCAGCCTGTGGCGACGGCGCTGTTCGCCAACTCGCCTTTCACAGAAGGCAAACCGAACGGTCTGCTGTCGTTTCGCTCGGAGATCTGGCGCGACACCGACAATGCCCGGTCCGGCATGATCCCATGGGCGTTCGAAAACGGCATGGGCTATGAGCGCTGGGTCGATTACGCGCTCGACGTGCCGATGTATTTCATCAAGCGCGGCGACGCCTATATCGACGTCGCGGGCTCGTCGTTCCGCGACTTCTTCGCCGGTAACAACACGATCTTGCCGGGCGAGCGGCCGACCTTGTCGGACTGGGCCAATCATCTGTCGACGATCTTCCCCGAGGTGCGGCTGAAGCGGTATCTCGAGATGCGCGGATCGGACGGCGTGACGTGGGGCCGCTTGCCATCGCATCCGGCGTTCTGGGCAGGCCTGCTTTACGATGATCAAAGCCTCGACGCGGCCTGGGACATCTGCAAGCGCTGGACGGCGCAGCAGCGTCAGGCCCTGCGCGACGACGTGCCGAAGCTCGGCTTCAAGGCGAAAATCGGCGAACGTTACCTATTCGAGATCGCGAAGGAATGCCTCAAGCTTGTCCATGGGGGCTTGCGCCGTCGCAATTTCACGGACCATGTCGGCCGCGACGAAACGCGCTACCTCGACCCGCTCGATCAAATCCTGGCGACGGGCAAAACCCCGGCGGAGCAGATGCTCGACAAATATAACGGAGTCTGGGGCGGCTCGGTCGATCCGGCCTATAGCGAGTATGCGTTCTGACAGAAGCGTGTGACGCGACCGGTTCGCGTTCATCTGGCGTACATGTCGATGGCGATCAAATGGCAACGCATCAAAATGTAGCGCCGTGCGTTGAGCGGCGTCGCCATGTCGCCGAAAGCCGCTTCCTATGTTCACTGGCCGACTCTCGGGCCAATTCTGGGGCCATTTGCTTCCTGCCGGACTAGCCGTCGTGATGCTGGCGCTCATCGGCCTTGTGTCGATCCCCGCACAGGCCCAAGTCAATTTCGACCGGCCGGGCGGCGACTATTTGCGGTCCCAAGTGTCGAGCGGTGATCCGGCCGACTGCGCATTGCTGTGCGAGCGTGACCGGCGGTGCCGGTCCTGGAGTTTCGTCTATCCCCGCGATCCTGCCAGCGGGGCGGCGTGCTGGCTGAAGACCAACGTACCGCAGCGCCAGCACAACACCTGCTGCGTCACCGGCGTGCGCGGGGCCGGCGTGCTGGAACCGCGCAAGGAAGCCATCGAACCGTCGATCGATCGCTTCGGCGGCGACTACAAGAGTTTCGAAGTCAAGAATAACGACGACGGCGACGACATCTGCAAGGCCGCCTGTTCGGGTGACGAGACCTGCCGCGCCTGGACCTTCGCCCGCGCCGGCTATGTCGGGCGCAACGCGCGCTGCTTCCTGAAGAAGGACATCAAGCCGCCGGTGCACAAGCCGGGTTTTATGTCGGGCGTGATCAGGTAGAGACCGCCTCGCGAGCCTTTTTCGACGCCAACACAAACCAGTGCCGGCGCAGGAGCGGCTCGACATCTGCGCGCTTGGCTTTTGGAAGCGTGATCAGCACGATCGGATAGTCGCGATAGTGATCCGTGAAAGAATAAATATGCGGCGCGCGTGCGATCAGCATGTCGCGCTCGTCTTGCGGCACGCCGGGCATCACCAGCGTCTTGCCGTCCTCTTTCAAGCGGACCAATAATGTCTTGCGGACCTTGAGCGCCGGGGTGCCGTAGGACTTGCCGTCCGTGACTTCAGGCCATGCCAGCGCGAGAACACGGACGTCATCGAAGGTCATGTGAAATGCCTCTCGATCCGACCGAGCTTGTCGGCGGGGTGGAGCGTCGTGAGACCCATGAATTCCACGTCGGGAATTCGCGAGTTTAACCGGACCGCGCAGCTCAGTGCACGCCGATAAAAAACCGCGACAGCCGAATCCCCGACAGCCAATCCGTCACGGGCTTGTTGCGCACACCCAAATCCCACGAGCCGACGATGGCATCGACGCGGCCGACGAGATTGTCGGTCGGCAGCAATCCGACGCCGCCTTGCGTCAGCGGCACCCGGCTGTCGGCGGAGTTGTCGCGGTTGTCGCCCATCACGAACAGATGCGCCGGCGGCACGACGATCTCGGCGGTGTCATCGACGCGCGGGTTGTCATACATCTTGAAAATGGGATGCGAGACGCCGTTCGGCAGCGTCTCGATATAGCGCCGCGCCGGTTCGCTCTTGCCGTTGTCGTCCTCGGCCTGCCCGATGCCGTCGGGCTTCAGCATGGCGGGTTCGCCGTTGAGAAACACCTGGCCGTGCTTCATCTGCACGCGGTCGCCGGGAACGCCGATGACGCGCTTGACCCAGACTTGCGACCGGTCGCCGGGCCAGCGAAACACCACGACGTCCCCGCGATTGGGTGTCGCGCCGAGCACGCGCCCAGTATCCGGGACGTTGACATGAATCGGCAGCGAGGCGGCGCTGTAGCCGTAGGGAAATTTCGACGCCAGCAATGCATCGCCGATCAGCAATGTCGGCTCCATCGAGGCCGATGGTACGTAAAACGGCTCGGCCAGCGCGCCCTTGGCGACGAAGACCACCATCACGACGGCGGCAAGCTGCGCGATCTGGCTGCGCCAGCCCGACATCTTCACAGGCGATTGCGTTTGATCGGCCATCAGCCCGTGCCCCCCACGGTGATGCGCTCCATGCGCAGTGTCGGCTGGCCGACGCCGACCGGCACGCCCTGACCGTGCTTGCCGCAGGTGCCAATGCCGTCATCGAGCGCGAGGTCGTTGCCGATCATGGTGATGCGGTGCAGGTCGGTCGGGCCGTTGCCGATCAGCATGGCGCCCTTCAGCGGCGCGCCGAGCTTGCCGTTTTCGATCTTGTAGGCCTCGGTGCACTGAAACACATATTTGCCGGAGGTGATGTCGACCTGACCGCCACCGAAATTCGCGGCGTAGATGCCGTTCTTGACCGAAGCCAGAATTTCGGCCGGGTCGTGCTGGCCGCCGAGCATGTAAGTGTTGGTCATGCGCGGCATCGGCACATGGGCATAGCCCTGACGGCGGCCGTTGCCGGTCGGCTTCATGTTCATCAACCGCGCGTTCTGGCGGTCCTGCATGTAACCGACGAGGATGCCGTCCTCGATCAGAACGGTGCGGTTTGTCGGCGTGCCCTCGTCGTCGATCGACAGCGAGCCGCGCCGCGACGACATGGTGCCTTCGTCGACCACGGTGACGCCTTTGGCGGCCACCTGTTGGCCCAACAATCCGGCGAAGGCCGAGGTTTTCTTGCGGTTGAAATCGCCTTCGAGGCCATGGCCGACGGCTTCATGCAGCATCACGCCTGGCCAGCCGGGTCCAAGCACAACGTCCATTTCGCCGGCCGGAGCGGAAACTGAATCCAGGTTCACAACGGCTTCGCGCAGCGCGCCGTCGGCCGCCGCGCGCCATTTGCCGCTTTCGATGAAGCGCTGATACCCCTCGCGGCCGCCATAGCCCTTGCTGCCGCTCTCCTGCCGGTCGCCCTGTCCGGCGACGACCGTGATATTGACGCGGACCAGCGGGCGGATGTCGCGGTAACTCTCGCCGTCCGGGCGCATGATCTCGACGACCTGCCAGGTTGCACTGAGGCTGGCGGAGACCTGCCGCACCCGCGGATCCTTGTCGCGGACGTAGGCGTCGATTTCGGCCAGCAGCTTGACCTTGGCCTCGAAGCCCGGCGCGTCCAGCGGGTTGTCGTCGTGATAGAGGCGGACATTGGTGTGCGACGGCGCGGCCGAAAAAGTGCCCTGATAGCCGCCGCGCACCGCATGAACTGCGTCGGCGGCGCGGATCAGCGCCGGGATCGAGACGTCGGAAGAATGCGCGTAGCCGACCGCGTCGTCCTTGACCGCGCGCAGGCCAAACCCCTGCGAGGTGTCGTAGGTCGCCTGCTTGAGCCGGCCGTTGTCGAACACCAGCGCTTCGGACTGGCTGTATTCGAGGAACAGTTCGCCATCGTCGGAGCCGGCCAGTCCGCGCGCGACTTCGTTGCGGACCTGGTCGCGGTCGAGGTTGGCGCGGTCGAGCAGGGACGAGGGGGCGGATTGGGACATGCATTCTCCGGGGGCGGCATCGGGCGGGTCGCCGGAACATAGGCGCAGTCGCGGCAAAAAGGGAGGGGTGGCAGGCTGCGCTCAGCCATGCCTATTTGGCTAACCGCAATCGCCACCAGCCGGCGATCAATCCCGGCGATAGAAGAGCCGTTAGAGCCGCCGTGCGGCTGACTGGCCCAGCATCCAGAGGTCGTCGGGTGCGAGCGTAGATTGATGCCGTAACTGACACTGCGATCAATGGGATGGACAAGACCAGAAGAAACCAGACACCGACGAGGGTGCCTACCAAAGGAATGCTCGTCAGAGCATTTCCGAGCGTCCGGTTGGGGTTGGTCCGGATGATGTCCGTCCAAAGCATCTGCCACCCCATACGCACAAACACTCCAGCGATAACCGCCGGAGCCGCGTACACGAGAAACAGCCAGCAGGCCAATCCCCAATCTCGCGGGTTTCGGCTGTCAGAAAAATGCTCAACAGGCGATGCCGGCCTTGGATGGACCACGATCAGTTTCCTGTGCGGGTTCTAACCAGACAAATTCCCTACGGCAGCTTGTCGTAGCCCTCGCCGATGCCGTTGAGGCTGAGCGGAAAGCCGATGCCTTCTTCTGGAGTCTCGAAGATGATGAAGGTCGCCGTCTTGGCGGTACGAAGCTGCCCGAGCAGCTTCTCGTCCATCACAACTTCGGCAACGCAGCCGTTCGGCAGGCAGCGCACGAAGCCGGCGCGACCGACATCCTGATTGTCGAGCTTCAATCCGAGGCCCGACGGCAGCAGCACGCCAAGCGGCGCGACGACCCGCATCAGCTTGCTTTTCTGGTCGGCGGTTTTCAGCACGATCACGGTCAGACCGGCATTGGAGCGGTCTTCCGCCACCACGCTCTGAATGAGCGCGCACTGTTCGGCCTGCGCGCCGGGCGGCGTGTCGCAGCGAATCTGCCAGTCGCCATGGACCGAGCGCACCGCGCCCTGCGCGTGCGCGGCGACGCTCATTCCGATCATACAGGCCAGCGCCAAAATGAAATTGCGCGCCCCCTCGATCAGGGCCTTGCCGTGGCGTGTCTGCTGCTGTGTCATTGGCCCCATCAGGGTCGGTCCCTTGGCAGTGTGTGTCGCATCCGGCCTGACTCGCCATGACGGCGTCATGAAGGCGGCGGGCAACGCGACGATGCGCGCCAAACGCGCGAATCAGCCTGCCGCGAACCGCTGTCTCTTTGCCTACATCGGACATTTGGCCTGTCAAGCGTCGCTGCGTCGCGGCACGCAAGGTTTGTGCTGAAAATGCAGGCCAACCCGGCGGCACTGCAAACCTGCCGATGTCGGCGACCCTGCATGCGGGTCGGTGCGAATACTGCATTGCGACAGGCAGAGAATTATGGTTTGAGAGGCTGGATTTCGACGCGTTCTAACGACGACGCTGATGGCTCGTCTCGGAATGCGTGGCCGAACTGCGGAATGCGGTCCGGCTTTTGCGGTTACTCACAAGGAGCACACGCGGCATGACGATGTCGAAGGGCCAGATTGGCTGCCGGTTGCTGGGATTTGCGGTTCTCGGAACTGCCATGGCGCTAAGCGGGGCGGCAGCAGCAGCCGAATACGGCCAGCCGGCGCCGTGGGAGCTTGGCCTGCAGAAATCCGTCACGCCTGTCATGGACAACATCACCTGGTTTCATAACTTCCTGCTCTATCTCGTGACCGCGATCACCCTGTTCGTGCTGGCGCTGCTCATCATCGTCGTGGTGAAGTTCAATGCGAAATCGAATCCGGTGCCGTCGAAGACGACGCATCACACGCTGATTGAAGTCGCGTGGACGATCATTCCGGTTCTGATTCTGGTCGGCATCGCCGTGCCGTCGTTCCGGCTGCTGTTCCTGCAGCTCGATCTGCCGAAGGCCGATCTGACGGTGAAGGCGACCGGCAAGCAGTGGTACTGGAGCTACTCCTATCCCGACAGCGGCAAGTTCGAGTTCGACTCGCTGATGTCGGTCGACAAGGGCCCGCGCCTGCTCGCCGTCGACAATGAGATGGTCGTTCCGGTGAACAAGGTGGTCCGCGTGCAGACCACCGCTGCCGACGTCATCCACGCCTTCGCGATGCCATCCTTCGGCGTCAAGATCGACGCGATCCCCGGCCGCCTCAACGAGACATGGTTCAAGGCGACCAAGGAAGGCATGTATTACGGCCAGTGCTCCGAACTGTGCGGCAAGGACCATGCCTTCATGCCGATCGCGATCCGTGTCGTCAGCGATCAGGAGTTCGCGGCCTGGACCGAAGCTGCGAAAAAGAAATACGCAACCGCGCCGGCGAATTCCTTCGCCTCCGCAGGGTCTGCGGCTCAGTAACGCATAGCGGGCGCAGGTTTTCATAGCGCTTCGCCCGCGCGCCGACCGAACAAGCGACCAGACCGCAAGGTTTCAGGCACGTTTTTCAAGAACTGCCGAGACGGCTGACAACTAGGATCTGAAAATGGCAACGAGCGCTGCACCTCCGATTCATTCCGATACCGCCCATGCCAAGACGGCGCTTGGCGATCATGCGCATGACGATCACGCGCATGCTCACCCGACGGGATGGCGTCGCTACGTCTATTCGACGAACCACAAAGACATCGGCACGATGTATCTGTTCTTCGCGATCATGGCCGGCGTCATCGGCGGCGTGATGTCGATCCTGATCCGCATCGAACTGATGTATCCGGGCGTCCAGATCTTCCACGAATCCCACACCTACAACGTGTTCGTGACGTCGCACGGCCTGATCATGATTTTCTTCATGGTGATGCCCGCGATGATCGGCGGTTTCGGCAACTGGTTCGTACCGCTGATGATCGGCGCGCCCGACATGGCGTTCCCGCGCATGAACAACGTGTCGT
>CAXTJT010000010.1:0-152092 GCA_964244735.1 uncultured Tardiphaga sp. | reverse complement strand
TGGCCCGGACGCCGATGCCGTCTTCGGCAAGGGAGTGCGCCCAGGATAACGGACGAACCGGGGACAGCCCGGCGTTCCGCACGCGATGGTGTTAACGGCTTGCTTCGCGAAACCCCTGGCAATCGACCATTGGCTTTGGCTCACCATTCAAGGAGCGATGCCGTCATCAGGCCCCTTTGTACAAGGCAGCCGTCAGGCAGCGCCGCTCCAGACGCAAGGCGGCGCGTCGGGAGATCGCGACTTGGGCCGTCCGGACGTTGCGCGCTTCGTCAAACGCGCGACGCCGTCCACCGCACCCCGCCTCGCAATCGTGACGATCGCGCTCGCCCCTCTCAATGAGGCGGGATGTCTATGACTATAATCATAGTAGGAATATTGTCAAGACGTGTCGTCGTCGTTCCGGGTGTGAGGCCCATCGATAGAATCGTCCCCCCTCACCCGGAAGCGTCGCTTCGCTTGCTTCCAACCTCTCCCCGACGAGGAGAGGTTGGTCAATGCCCGTGCTGTCGGCCGATTCCAACTTGATGGATCAGACTCCAGGGCGCGCGCCGCGCAAGATCAACGGCGTTCGCCGACTGCGAGAGGGCGCATCCCGGAATGACGGCAGTGACCTTACCGCCCGAACGGCGGGAAGAAGTTCGGCTGCTGTTGCGGCTGCGGCTGCGGCGCGGGACGCGGAGCCTGTCTCGGCGGCGGCACGCGCTTTTGCGCAGCGGCCGGCGCCGGCTTCGGATCGGGCTGCGCCGACACCACGGTGGTGGCCGGGCCCTTACAGTCGGTCAGCCAGATGTCATAGATCGGGTGCTCGACACCGTGCAGGCCGGGGCTCGCCGCGAACATCCAGCCGGAGAAAATCCGCTTCACCTCGCCCTGCAGCGTGATCTCCTCGACCTCGACGAACGCGTCGGTGTTGGCCGCCTCGGTCGCCGGGCGCGTATAGCAGGCGTCGGGCTTCACGCGCAGCGCGCCGAACTGAACCGTCTCGCCGATATCGGCATCGAAGGCGATGATGCGGCCGGTGATCTTGTCGAGCCCGTTAAACGTCGCTTTCTTGTTGACGATCTTCTGGGCCGGCGGCTCGGACACCACCTCGTCGCCGGGCTGCAGCGATGCCGGCGCGGGCGGCGCGACCGCCGTCTTGCCGCGCTGTCCCGGAGACGGCGGCGTAGTGGCGACGGCGGGCGGCTGGGCCGAGGGCGGCGCAATCGCGGTCGGCGGCGCGTTTTGGGGAACGACCGTCGTGCCGGGTGGCGGCGGCAATGGCTGCGACTGATAGCTGCCCGGCGGTGGCGCACCCTGCCCCGGCATCGGCCGGTTCGGCGCCGGCAGCAACCGGCCCTGCGGCAATTCCGGAACCTCTTCCTCGTCGTCCTGCTGGATCATGCCGCGCGGCGGTCGCGGCGGATCATCGCGAAAAATATTGCCGAGTTGCGCCTGCGCCGAACCGGCGAACGGCGGTGTCAGCGCGGCGGCGAGCGCCACAAGACCAGCAAGGGACAAGGTTCTGAGCATGTTCACGCGGCTTTACGACGATTGCGACGAATCGGGATCGCGCCATTCTACAGGCTCGCGGCCGCTCGCGTTGGCTTCGGTTAACACGGCGATTACGGCAGCGGAAGGGCGGTCGGGGCCACGGCTGGTCAGGCTGCGTCGGCCGTGAAATAGTTCGCGCCAGTCAAAAGCAAAAGCAACAACGGGACGGAACTTCACATGACAGACCCTGCGCGCGACGGCATCCGCCTTGACGGCAAGATCGTCGTCGTCACCGGAGCCGCCGGCATGATCGGCGAAGCCTCGCTGAAACTGCTGGCGCTGCGCGGTGCGAAGCTCGTCTGCGTCGACCGTGACGCGGCGGAGCTGGACCGCGTGGTGAAGGCCCTGCCCGCCTCGGCCGACGCGCTGGCGCTGGTCGCCGATGTGACCGACGAGGTCGCCGTGGCGGGCTATGTGCGCGGCGCGACGGACCGCTTCGGCCGCATCGACGCGTTCTTCAACAATGCCGGCATCGAGGGCGACATCGCGCCGATCACGCGCTACCCGCTGGCGAGTTTTCGCCGCGTGCTCGACGTCAATGTCGTCGGCGTCTTTCTTGGCCTCAAGCATGTGCTGCCCGTGATGATGAAGCAGAACGCCGGCAGCATCATCAACACCGCGTCGATCGCGGGTCTCACGGGCGCGGCGGACGTGGCGGCCTACACCGCGAGCAAGCACGCCGTTATCGGGCTGACGAAAAGCGCGGCGATGGAATGCGCGGCGACGAAAGTGCGCGTCAACTGCGTCTGTCCGGGCCTGATCGAAAGCCGAATGCTGAGTGCGATTTTCGACGGCCGCAATCCCGGCGCGGGCCCGGTGCCCGCCGAGACGATCGCCGCGCGGCTTCCCGCGCGCCGTCTCGGCCGCCCGGACGAGGTCGCGCCGATCGTCGCATTTCTCGCATCCGACGACGCCAGCTACGTCACCGGCAGCCACTATACCGTCGATGGCGGCCGCACCGCGTCCTGACCGAGACATATCGCAACGAAGGTTTCGCACACAATGCCCGTTACGCTCGACCAAAGCGCCGCCCAGATCGTCCAGCTTTTTCGCGAGGCCGGACGGCCGCCGCTGGAGACCCTGTCGCCGCCCGAGGCCCGCATCGCCTATCTTATGGGCCGCGCGGTGACGCAGCCGGAGCCGCCGGAGTTGCAATCGGTCAAGCCGCTGACGCTGCCCGGCCCCGCCGGCCCCATTCCCGTCCGCGTCTACACGCCGAACGGCATCACCGGGCAGGACGCGCTGGCGCCCGGCCTCGTCTTTTTTCACGGCGGCGGCTGGGTGATCGGCGATCTGGATTCGCATGATACCGTTTGCCGGCAGCTTGCGGCGGGCGCGGCGCGCATCGTGGTCGCGGTCGATTATCGACTGGCGCCCGAGCACAAATTTCCGGCTGCGATCGACGATGCGATCGCCGCGACCGACTGGATCGCCGCCAATGCGATGCAGTTGGGCATCGACGCCGCGCGCATCGTGGTCGGCGGCGACAGCGCCGGCGGCAACCTCTCGGCCGTTGTCGCGATTCACGCGCGAGAGCATGGCCCGAAGCTGGCGGGGCAGATGCTGGTCTATCCGGTGACGGATCTGGCGATGAGCCATCCCTCGCACAGCGAACCCGAGACGAGCTTGCTGCTGACCCACACCGTGATGCGCTGGTTTCGCGACCACTACGTCATGTCGGAAAACGACTACGCCGACTGGCGCGGCTCGCCGCTGCGCGCGGCTGATCTGACGGGTCTGCCGCCGGCGATCGTCGTCACCGCGGGCGCCGATCCGCTGCGCGACGAAGGCGACGACTATGCGCGCAAGCTGGAAGCCGCGGGCGTCAAGGTCACGCACAAGACATGGCCGGGCCAGTTCCACGGCTTCTTCACGATGGGCAAGGTGATCCCGGAGGCCAATGCGGTCGTTACCGAGGTGTGCGACTGGCTGAAGGGGAATTGAGTTTGGTGCGATCCGAACAATACGAGGCCTTCATCCCCGCGAATGCGGGGATCCAGTACGCCGCAGCGCTCGTGTTAGTCGGTGTTGTCACGGAATACCGGGCCCCCGCTTTCGCGGGGGTGACGTCAGCACATGGTGGTGTGCTTCGGCATAGTTGAATGGCAGGTGCGCGTCCCTAAGACCCGGGCGTCCACGACTGGTAGTCGCCGGTTGCCTTGGGGCGCTTGCCGCTGGCCAGCGTCGAGCCGGACGGACGATACGCCATCGGCGTTCCCGTCAGATTGGGCTGATGCGGCTTCTGCCAGTCGCGCGGCGTGTAGCTCTCTTCGGTCGGCGCGACGTCCACCGTGTGATGCAGCCAGCCGTGCCAGTCGGCGCCGACCTTGGTCGATTCCGCATAGCCATTGTAGACCACCCAGCGGCGCTGGAAGCCGAGCGTCGGGTCGACGACGCCGCCTTTGGTGCGGTAATAGCGATTGCCGCCGGCATCGGTGCCGACCAGTTCGCCGAACCGCCAGGTCCAGAGCTGCGTGCCGAAGGTCTGGCCGCTCCACCAGGTGAAAAATTTCAAGAAGAACAGCTTCATTGGGCTTGCCGGTTCGAGAGATCGTTCGTGATGCCATTGGCGCGATCGATTGTCCAGTTGCGGCCCTGCTGTGGCGCAAGGTCGCAACGCCGTATCTCCGCGAAAATCACGGAACAATCAGGGGGTGCTTTGGTTGGGATGCATCCTCGATACGGAGTTAAGCAATGATCAATCTGAAAATTTTGGCGGCAGCAGCAGCCGTAACATTCGCCGCACCTCTGATGCTGGCGGCGCCGAGCGCGGCGCAGGGCGTCGGCGGCGCCAAGTCCGGTGCGATGGGCGGCGGCGGCGGTGGTGGCGGCGGTGCGGCCATGGGCGGTGGCGGCGGTCGCGGCGGCATGGGTGGCGGCGGCATGGGCATGGGCGGTGGTCGCGGCGGCATGGGCGGCGGCGGCATGGGCATGGGCATGGGCGGCGGCCGTGGCGGCATGGGTATGGGCGGCGGTCGCGGACCGGGCGTCGGCATGGGCGGCGGTGGCCCGCGCTATGGCGGCGGATACGGCGGCGGTCGACGCTATGGCGGCGGTTATGGTTATGGCCGCGGCTACGGTACCGGCATCGGCTTTGGAACCGGCCTGGTTCTCGGCGGACTTGCCTCGAGCAGCTACTACAACAGCTATGGATACGGTCCGCAATATTACGATGAAGGATATGATGAGGGTCCGTCAGTGTCGGTTGTGCCCGGCGGTTCGGACAGCGTCGAGGAGTGCGCGGCGCGGTTCAAATCTTACAATCGCCGGACGCAGACCTACACATCCTACGAAGGCCAGCAGGTGTCTTGCCCGTAACGTGAGAGATGAGTTCGGATCGGTCGGGCGGCGCATCCAGCGCCGCCCGACTTGTTTGCGTCGAGCGTCTTGAGTGCGCCGCCATTTGCTCCGATAAGGAGGCGCGTCATCGAGACGCCCGTCATCGAGACGTCGTTGCAGAGTGGATCAGTTGTCGTGGATGCGTTGAACCAGTCGATTGCCGCGCCGCTCCATCCGAACGAGGCCGAGCGGCTGCAGGCGCTGCGCTCCTACGGCATTCTCGATACCCCCGTCGAACCGGCGTTCGACGACATCACGCGCATTGCAAGCTACATCTGCCAGACGCCGATCTCGGTCATCAATTTGATCGACCACGGCCGGCAATGGTTCAAATCCGAAATCGGGCTGGGCGTGCGCGAAACGCCGATCGACGGTTCGCTTTGCGCGCATGCGATCCTCGAACAGAGCTTCATGGAAATTCCGGACACCACACTGGACCGGCGTTTCGTGAGCAACCCGCTGGTGCTGGGTCCCCCGCATCTGCGGTTCTATGCCGGCGCCGTGTTGCGGACGCCCGACGGTCTGCCGCTCGGCACGGTCTGCGTGCTGGATTATCAGCCTCGAAAATTGTCAGCCGAGCAACGCGATATTCTGGCGGCGCTAGCGCGGCAGGTGATGTCGCAGATGGAATTGCGCCGCGCGCTGGTTGTGTCGGACCGTTTGCAGCGCAATGTCAGCCGATTGATGGCCGTCGCCGGCCATGACCTCAAGCAGCCTCTGCAGGTGATGGTGATGGCGATCGACCGCGTGCGCGGCAAAATCACCGACGCCCGCGACCGCGACCGCCTCAACCATGCCGTCAACGCCGGCATGCGAATCGCCGAAGAACTGGATCGGCTGGCCGAGATGTCGGCGCTGCACGGCGACAACGGCACGCCGCAGCTCACGACGTTCCCGATCTCCGACGTGTTTCAGTCGATCGCAACGAACTGGCGCATGCATGCCGACGCCAAAGGCTTGAAGCTCGTGGTCGTGCCCTGCTCCGCACAGGTCGTCAGCGATCCCGCCATGTTGCGGGCGATCGTCGGCAACCTCGTCGGCAACGCCATCAAATATACCGAACGGGGCCGCGTCCTGATCGGCTGCCGCCGTCGCGGCAATATGCTCTCGATCGAAATCCTGGACACCGGCAAAGGTATCGCAGCCGATCAGCAAAGCGCGATCTTCGACGCCTTCCGCCAGATCAATCCGGACAGCGAAGGCCTCGGCCTCGGCCTGTCGATCGTGCGCCGCACGGCCGAAGCGCTGGGCCACACGATCCAATTGAAGTCCGATCTCAGCCGCGGCACGTTTTTCAGCGTGCAGGTGCCGCTGGCTCCGTCGTCGGGAGCAAAGTCGGATTGAGACGATTTAGCCGTCCCGCGACGCGGGGACCCGGACTTTGCCAAGCAAATCGCGTCGCGCTGGATTCCCGCTTGCGCGGGAACGCGCGGAGATTTCAAAGAAAATCGATCCTACTCTTGACAGCGTCCGTATCCGACGCGACCGAGCGCGCACTGACGCCCCACCCACCGCTGCCGCGCAGGAACGCGACCCAGCCCCATGCCGCTCCGGCATGACGCAGCAACTGAAAGCTGAACGGCTCCAGGATCGCAGCCACGAAAGCCGCGGCAAAGTTCGCATCGGTGCGGCCGCCGGTAATCTGCCGGTAGAGATGAATGCTCCACATGAAGGCGATGAAGTCGGCGACGATCTTGGCGACAATCACCCCGCCGACCGATAATGCGATCGCGCCGTTGCCGGTGACGATGAGCAGCACCAGCAGCGCGAACGCCGTCAGCCCGTAGATCGGCTGCAACGTGTCCAGCGCCTTGATCGGCAGCATTCGCGTGCCGAGCAGACCGTAGAAGCGGTTGCCGGTCATGTCGCTGTTCCAGTATTGCGTTTGCAGGAAGCCCGCGAACCAGCGCCGGCGCTGTCGCATGAAGGCGGATATCTTCGATGGCGCTTCCGTCCGGGCCAGCGCGCCGCCGACCATCGCCAATCGCCAGCCGAGGTCGTGATCGATGCTGTAACGGTGCATGCGATGCGTGAGTTCGTAATCCTCGACGAGACATTTCGAATCGAAGCCGCCGACGGCGATCAACGGTTCGCGGCGAAACGCGGCGAACGCGCCGGAGATCAACAGCAGGCTGTTGATCTTCATCCAGGCGAAGCGGGAGATATTGTTGCGGATGTATTCATAGGTCTGGAAAAATTGCATCGCGCGGCCGGTCGCGCTCGTGTCGCAGAACGGCACGAGAATGCCGCCGGCGGCGACGAGCTTGGCGTCGCTTGCGAAGGCGTCGCCGATGCTTTCGAGTGCGCCCGGTTCGAGGAACGTGTCGGCATCGAGCGTCAGGACGATATCGGTGTCGATCTTGAGCAGCGCCGCATTGAGCGCCTGCGCCTTGCCGAGACGCGGCAACTGCAACCAATGCAAGGCCGGATGCGACACGCTGGCTTGCGTCGCCGTGAGACCATAGCGATCGGCCAGGACCCACGCCGTATCGTCGGTCGAACCATCATCGGCAATCATGATGACATCGGGCCGGACGGACTGCGCGAAGATCGCATCGAGCGTCGCCGGCAAATGCAGCGCCTCGTTATAGCAGGCGATGACGATGCCGAGCGTCGGACGCGGCCCCGCCGCAATCACGGCGGGCCTCGCGGACGGGTGGCGAAGCGGCCATGTCTGCCACGCGACCAGGGCCATCAGCGCGGTATCGTAAAGGATGTAGACGATGCCGGCCGACCACGCCCAGATATTGTCCAGCCATAATGCGCGGCCGAACAGCAGCGCCCATGCCGCAAGCACTGCGGCGTAAATCAGCAGGCTGAACAATGGCGTCGGGCGCGGCGTCACGCGCGGCGATGCGGCGTCGAACGCCGCGCGAAGAGAGATTGTCATGCCTGCATCGATTGCGTCGGATCCGTTATGCCCGATGAGTCGGGCGAGGTACGTCGTCGCAGCCGGTTCGGTTGCGCAACCGTGACCTCATACCGTGCGTTACCCTCGGCTCCGAAACACAAACACGTCATAGCCGTTCCGATTCTCCGAAGGTATGCTGACGCCATGACCGACACAGCCACCGCACCGCCAATCCTGCGCTACACCAAAATCGCCATGATCCTGCATTGGCTGATCGCGCTGCTGATCACGATCAACGTCGCGCTGATCCTGCTGGTTGATTTCTACCCGGAAGGGTGGGTCCGGCCGGCGGTCGATACCCATAAGTCGATCGGGATCACGGTGCTTGGCCTCGTGCTGCTGCGCATCCTGTGGCGGATCGCGAACGCGCCGCCGCCGCTGCCGGACGCCTATCCGCAATGGGAAAAAAAGACCTCGCATGTCGCGCATATCGCGCTTTATGCGCTGATCCTTGCGCTGCCGTTGTCAGGCTGGCTGCACGATTCCGCATGGAAGGCCGCCGCACAATTTCCCATGCAGCTCTTCTACATGGTGCCGTGGCCGCGCATTTCCTTCATCGTCAATATGGAGCCGGCGGCAAAGGAGCAGTTCCACGCCGTCTCCGGCGCGGTGCATGTCTGGCTCGGTTACATTCTCTACGCCCTGTTCGCGTTGCATGTCGGCGCGGCATTGAAGCATCAGTGGATCGACAAGAAGCCCGAACTGGAGCGGATGCTGCCGGGGTGACAGGCACGGCGCGCGCTCCCTCGCGCCAAGCGCATAATCGGCCTGCCCTAACTCCGCGTCGCGAGAACCACACCCGCCAGCGTGAACATCAACGCCGCGATCTGGCCGGGACCAAGCGGCTCGCCGAGCGCGATCGCCGAAGCGATGACGCCGATCACCGGCACGGCCAGCGTGCCGATGGCGGCGACCGAGGCCGGCAATCGCGCCAGTGCCGCGAACCAGCAGACATAGGCGATGCAGAACTGGATCACCGTCATATAGGCCATCAGCGCCCAGCCGACGGTCGAAAGCGCCTCCAGTCGCGGCTGCTCGATCAAGACGCCGGCGATGGCGACGGGCACGCAGCCGATCCCGATCTGCAGCGCCGACGAGGCGATCAACGGCAGGTTCAGCGGCAGGCGTTTCGCCGCCACCGTGCCGAGCGCGAAGGCGAACGCACCGACCAGCACCATGACGATGCCCGGCAGTTTGTCCCGGCTGGCCGAGATGCCGTTGCCGCCCAGCAACGCGCCGATGCCGGCAAACGCCATCAGCATCGCCAGCACGCGCAGGCACATCATCCGCTCGCCGAGGATCAGCCACGCCAGCACCGAGGCCCAGACGGGCATAGTGTAGGCGATGACGGCCGCCTCGCTGGCCGGCAGCCACAGCAGCGCGATACCCATCAGGGTCATCCATGTCGTCACGTTGAGAAACGACAGCAGCAGCAAGCGCGGCCACAACGCGTTCGGCACATGCAGGCTCTGGCCCTTGACCACGGCCAGGCCCGCCAGCAGCAGCCCGCCGGCCACACCGGTCAGGCCGCGCGCGGACATCGGCGGCCATTCGGTCAGCAGATATTTCATGACCGGCCAGTTCAGGCCCCACCCCACCGAGGTGATGGCGAGGAAGACAAGCCCAGCAGGCGCGATCCGCGCGCGGGTGGACGGCGAAGCAAGGTCGGTCATCGGGGAACGGTCCGGTTGGTCGGGCCGGGACGATGGCGTGGAAATCCCTATGGCGCCACCCGATGGCGGGCATGGCTGGCATCGGCGTTTGGTCGCGGCGATGCGACTCGCCCGCCTTTTGTGACAAATTGAAATGCAAGCGCGCGGGGGCGAAAAATACCTGCCCTGCGGCAGAAAGATTTTGCCCTGTGAACAGCGGGTGCAGGGCCGCTGCGGGGCAAATCGAATAAATTTTTAGCTTCCGAATCCGTGAGGACTCTCCGATACTTGGCGGAGATCAGGATGCGGTTGTCCCCCTGGTTATCCCCTGTTGATACCATATTTAGTATTGAGTTAAGGAACTCGCACTAATCCTTGACGGGTACAGCGGAGTCGGCCTAGTTTTCGACCCGTCGGCGCGAACGTGTTTCAAGTGCGCCCCGGCGAAATCCCAACGGGTCAAAGACCGGCCACTCCACCGATCGCCATGCGGCCGGGGGCCGGGTCTTTGCGAGCGGAATTCGAGGCGTCGGCCATGCGCGGGCGAAGCCACCAAACACGGCCGCGGGCGTTATCGAAACACCCGCGGACAGGATATCACCATCGGCTGCGAGGCCGGACCATACGGGGACGACGACCATGAAATTCGAGCGCCGCTACACCACCGACGGACTGTCCCCTTATGCGGACATCGCCTTCCGCTTCACCACCTCCGAGATCAAGAATCCGGACGGTTCGGTCGTGTTCCGGCTCGAGAATGTCGAAGTGCCCGACGCCTGGTCGCAGGTCGCCTCCGACGTGCTCGCCCAGAAGTATTTTCGCAAGGCGGGCGTCGCCGCGCGCCTGAAGAAGGTCGAGGAAGAAACCGTGCCGTCCTGGCTGTGGCGCTCGGCGCCCGACACCGTCGCGCTGGCCGCGTTGCCCGAGGCCGAGCGCTATGTCAGCGAACTGTCGTCGAAGCAGGTGTTCGACCGTCTCGCCGGCTGCTGGACCTATTGGGGCTGGAAGGGCAACTACTTCACTTCGGAAGACGACGCCCGCGCCTTCTTCGACGAGCTGCGCTTCATGCTGGCATCGCAGATGGTCGCGCCGAATTCGCCGCAGTGGTTCAACACGGGCCTGCATTGGGCCTACGGCGTCGACGGTCCCGGTCAGGGCCACTATTACGTCGACCCGTTCACAGGCAAGCTGACCAAGTCGAAATCCTCCTACGAGCATCCGCAGCCGCATGCCTGCTTCATCCAGGGCGTCAACGACGACCTCGTCAACGAGGGCGGCATCATGGATTTGTGGGTGCGCGAGGCGCGGCTGTTCAAATACGGCTCCGGCACCGGGTCGAACTTCTCGCGGCTGCGCGGCGAAGGTGAAAAGCTCTCCGGCGGCGGCCGCTCAAGCGGCCTGATGTCATTCCTCAAGATCGGCGACCGCGCGGCGGGCGCGATCAAGTCGGGCGGCACCACGCGCCGCGCCGCGAAGATGGTGGTCGTCGATGCCGACCATCCGGACATCGAGACCTATATCGACTGGAAGGTGAAGGAGGAGCAGAAGGTCGCAGCCCTCGTCACCGGCTCCAAGCTGAACCAGCGCCACCTCAAGGCGATTCTGAAGGCCTGCGTGAATTGCGAAGGCTCCGGCGACGACTGCTTCGACCCCGAGAAGAATCCGGCGCTGCGCCGCGAGATCAAGCTGGCGCGCCGTTCGCTGGTCGCGGACGCGATGATCAAGCGCGTGATCCAGTTCGCCAGGCAGGGCTACAAGGACATCGACTTCCCGATTTACGACACCGACTGGGATTCGGAGGCGTACCTCACCGTCTCCGGCCAGAACTCCAACAACTCGGTCTCGCTGAAGGACGATTTCCTGCGCGCTGTCGAGACCGACGGCAACTGGAATCTGATCGGCCGCACCAACGGCAAGGTGACGAAAACGCTCAAGGCCCGCGACCTGTGGGAAAAAATTGGCCACGCCGCCTGGGCCTCGGCCGATCCCGGCCTGCATTTCAACACGACGATGAACGACTGGCACACCTGCAAGACGTCGGGCGACATCCGCGCCAGCAATCCGTGCTCGGAATATATGTTCCTCGATGACACCGCGTGCAATCTCGCCTCGGCAAACCTGCTGCAGTTCTACGACACCACGGCGAAGAGCTTCGACATCGCGGCCTATGAGCATCTGTGTCGCTTGTGGACCGTCGTGCTCGAAATCTCGGTGATGATGGCGCAGTTTCCGTCCAAGCAGATCGCCGAACAGTCCTACGAATTCCGCACGCTCGGCTTGGGCTTTGCAAATATCGGCGGCCTCTTGATGACCATGGGTCTGTCCTACGACTCCAAGGAAGGCCGGGCGCTGTGCGGCGCGCTGACCGCGATCATGACCGGCATCAGCTATTCGACCTCGGCCGAAATAGCCGGCGAACTCGGCCCTTTCCCCGGCTACAAGAAGAACGCCGGCCATATGCTGCGCGTGATCCGCAACCATCGCCGCGCGGCGCATGGCGAATCGCGCGGCTATGAAGGCCTCGCCGTCTCGCCGGTGCCGCTCGACCATGCCGCCTGCCCGCAACAGGCGATGGTCGTCCACGCCAAGGCGGCGTGGGACCGCGCGCTCGAACTCGGCGAGGCCAACGGCTATCGCAACGCGCAGACCACGGTGGTGGCGCCGACCGGCACCATCGGCCTCGTGATGGATTGCGACACCACGGGCATCGAGCCGGATTTCGCGCTGGTGAAATTCAAGAAGCTCGCCGGCGGCGGCTACTGGAAGATCATCAACCGCGCCGTGCCGGAGGCGCTGCGCGTGCTCGGCTATCGCGAGGCGGATATCGCCGAGATCGAGGCCTATGCCGTCGGCCACGGCTCGCTGAGCAACGCGCCGGGGATCAACGCCTCAACGTTGAAAGCCAAAGGCTTTACCGATGAGGCGTTGAAGAAGGTCGAGGCGGCGCTGCCGACCGCCTTCGACATCAAGTTCGCCTTCAACAAATGGACGTTCGGCGAGGACTTCCTCACCGGCGCGCTCGGCCTGAAAGCCGAAGCGATCGCCGCGCCGAACTTCGACCTGCTCGCGGCAGTCGGCTTCACCAAGCGCGAGATCGAGGCCGCCAACGTCCACATCTGCGGCGCGATGACCATCGAAGGCGCGCCGCATCTGAAAGCCGAGCATTACAGCGTGTTCGATTGCGCCAATCCCTGCGGAAAAATTGGCAAGCGTTATCTCTCGGTCGAGAGCCACATCCGCATGATGGCGGCATCGCAGCCCTTCATCTCGGGCGCGATCTCCAAGACCATCAACATGCCGAACGACGCCACGGTGGAGGACTGCAAGTCGGCTTACCTGTTGTCGTGGAAGCTCGCGCTCAAGGCGAATGCCTTGTATCGCGATGGCTCGAAGCTGAGCCAGCCGCTGAACTCGCAGCTCATCAGCGACGATGACGAGGACGAAGATGGCGTCGAGGCGTTCATGGACAAGCCGATGGCGGCCCGCACCGCTGCCTTGTCCGAGAAGGTGGTCGAGCGTCTGGTCGAGCGCATCGTCGTGATGCGCGAGCGCGAGAAGATGCCGGATCGCCGCAAGGGCTACACCCAGAAGGCGGTCGTCGGCGGCCACAAGGTTTATCTACGCACCGGCGAATATGACGACGGCCGCATCGGCGAGATCTTCATCGACATGCACAAGGAGGGTGCCGCGCTGCGCTCCTTCATCAACAATTTCGCCATCGCGGTGTCGCTAGGCCTGCAATACGGCGTGCCGCTGGAGGAATATGTCGATGCCTTCACCTTCACGCGTTTCGAGCCGGCCGGCCCGGTGCAGGGCAATGATTCGATCAAATATGCGACCTCGATCCTCGACTATGTCTTCCGCGAACTCGCGGTCAGCTACATGTCGCGCTTCGACCTCGCCCATGTCGACCCGACCGAGAGCAATTTCGACGCGCTCGGCAAGGGCGTCGAGGAAGGCCGCGATCCGGCCCATTCGAGCAAGTTCGTCTCCAAGGGCCTGACCCGCTCGCGCACCGACAATCTCGTGGTGATGCGCGGTGGCTCTTCTTCTCCTTCCACCCTTGGTGGGGAGGGTGGCGCACGAAGTGCGCCGGGTGGGGGGACCGTGGATAGCGGGATGTCGTCGGTCACGTCGAGGTCCAGCGCGCACGCCGCCACAGCCCTGAAAACCGCCGAGCCCGCGCATCAGCTCTCGCCGACCGAAAAGCTCGAAGTGCAGAACTGGAGCAAGGCCGGCACCGCGGCGGCAACCCAGCCGTCGAAAGCCGAACGCCGCGCCGAAGCCAAGGCCAAGGGTTATGAAGGCGAGATGTGCGGCGAATGCGGACACTTCTCGCTGGTGAGAAACGGCACCTGCATGAAGTGCGATACGTGCGGCAGTACGACGGGGTGTTCGTAAGCTGCACTGAATGTCATGGCCGGGCTTGGCCTGGCCATCCATCAATCAAACAAAGGCCGCCTTCGCCGGAGAAGCCGACAATGCCGGTAGTCTTCCGTAACGGCGGCCTTCGTTATTATTTCTTTTCCAACGAAGGCGAACCGCGCGAGCCGCCGCATATCCACATCAAAGGTGGCGGCCGGGACGCCAAAGTCTGGCTGGAGCCGGATATCTCACTCGATGACAGTTACGGCTTCAACCCACGCGAGCTTTCAACTATTCTGCGGATCGTTGCTGATAGTCGCGACGTGATCCTAAGGGCTTGGCATGACCATTTCCGCAACTAGCGTTCGCTTCGATGATGATTCGATGTGGGTCGAGCTGACCGACGGTCGCACGCTCGGCATTCCGCTTGCGTGGTTTCCCCGCCTGCTCCATGCGACGCCTGCGCAGCGAGATCAGGTCGAACTCAGCCGCGTCGGATTACATTGGGATGAGATCGACGAGGATATCTCGATTGCGGGATTGCTGGCGGGGCGTGGGGATATTTCGCTATCGTCGGAGCGAATGGCCTAGAAGGAATATGAAAATATGAAGGAAGCAGACAAAATTTGTTCAAGTATGTGAGATGGGAGCTTGAGCTCGCCCTAAAACTTAAACTACCAATTGTCGCCGCAAACCTGAACAAGAAAAATGGAAAAGACGGCAATTTAGGTCCCGCGCTGATCCGCGATAACGCGAACGTAGGGCACATTCCCTACACCCTCGAGGCCATCAAGCACGCAATCAGCGACTTTCCCGTCTCTTATGGACAATTGAGCGTGCAACAGAAAGCAGTGCAGTACGGATACTCTTACAAAATGTTTGATCCAAATAACCAGCAAGCGTAGCCCGGATGGAGCAGCGCAATGCGGGTCGCCGCGCGGCGGGCCGCGCATCGACGTCATCCGGGCTACATCTCTCATCCCGCACGGCGTCATCGCCCGACGAGCGCTCTTCGCGCGACGATCGGGCGATCCAGTATGCCGCGACGTCTGTGTTGAACGCGGCCTCGCGGAATACTGGTTCCCCCGCTTTCGCGGGATGACGGCTGTGCGTGAGGAGAGTTGTCGAGCCGCCTTATCACCGAAACGCCGAAGCCGTTCACGAAAAGCGGAAGCGCAACCCACACCCCGCGCACCCGAGGGTCCGAGGGTGGCTGTCGGACCCCATGACGAGGGTCCGCCGCTGGATGGCTGACGCATTGCGGCTTTGCCGCGATGCGCACGACCGCGAAGCCGCATCCCATCCCTGGCGCAACACCCCGCAAGCGGATAGACAGATTCGCAAAGCTCCAAACCTCGCGAGGCCTGCCATGTCGTCCCTTCGTATTCTCCTGATCGCCTGCATCGCCTTCGTCACCGCCGGGGCGTCGACCGCGCGGGCCGACAGCGGCGCGGTGCGGCTCAGCTTCATCAAGGCCGGCTTCGTCATCGGCGGGTCGGCCGGCTCCGGCACGCTGAGCTTTCGCGGCCGCAACTATCCGATCTCGATCGGAGGCCTGAGCTACGGCCTCACCTTCGGCGGCTCGCAGACCTATCTGCGCGGCACGGTCCGCAATATCACGCGCGCGTCCGACATCGAAGGCGTGTTCGGCGCGGCCGGTGCGGGCGGCACGATCATTCGCGGCCCGCAGGCCATCGCGCTCGTCAATCAGCGCGGCGCGGTGCTCGAACTCAGCGGCATGCAGACCGGCCTGATGGTCAGCCTCGATCTGAGCGGCATGGCGCTGACATTGCGATAAACCGCTGCGAAAGCAGCGCCCACAACAGTTGTTTCTCCAGCCAAAAATCAACCCGCCGCATTGCTGCGGCGGGTCGATCGCATCTGCAAGCCGATTACGCGGCGAGCGCGTGCAGGGCCTTTTCGATATCCTGGATCGAATGGCCCGTGAGGTCTTTCGGAATTTCCCCGATCAGCACCGCTTCGAGCTGCTTGTGATACTGCTTGCGCAATTCGCCGAGCGTGCGCGGCGCGGCGATGACGACGAGCGACGTCACCTTGCCGTTGAGCACGCGCCGGTTCAGCATCTCGGCGATGCCGACCGCAAAACCGGCTTCTTCAGCCGCCCCGCCGTCCGGATTGGCCGGGCTGCTGCGACCCACGGATGCCGAACCCGCAGCGGCGGCATCGATATCGACATCGTCGAGCGCCACCAGTTTCAATTCGCGCTCGTCGCCGTTGTTGCGAAACATGTGGAGCTTCTCCCCATCCGCAACGGCCACGACGGTCTTGTTCGGAATCTGCATTCTGCACCTCGTTCGATTGTCCTTGATCGTGAAACAGGGCCGCAAGTCGCGCACGACGCGGGCTGCATCATCACGACGGGTCAACAGGACGGCGCCGGATTGGTTGCACGGCTCTGGAGCAACGGACGTCCGCTCGTCCCCACGCAAGCGGGTATCCATCACATGAAAGCACCGGATTGCCGCTTGCGCGGGAATGAGCGGTCATGACGTTTCGCGCTTTACGCCCGCTCCACCGCATCCCCGACCCGCATTTCGCCACCCGCGATCACCCTGGCGCAGATGCCGCCATGGCCGCGCACGGCGTTGTAGCCGCCGGGGTCGAATACTTCCTCCATGCGGCTGCACGGCGCGCAGTCGGAAGTCGTCTCCAGCACCGCGGCGCCGATGCGGAAGCGGCGCTCCTTCAGCGCCGACAGGTTGATTCCCGACGTGACGATATTCCGGCGCAGCAAGGCCGGATCGATCGCGTCACGCCCGAGAAACGACGCGATCGCGGCGATGTCTTCGGCCGCGATCAGCGTCACCTGACGCGGGCCGTCATGGGTCGAGAGGTAACGATCGCCGACAAGCCCCTGCCCCACAATCAGATTTGCGCGCTCGACCACCTGCATCGGTGCGCGCCGCGCCGGGCGCAGGCCGATCCAGGTCACGCGGCCCGGCCGCAGCGGGGCGTTCAGCAGGCGTCCGAGCGGTGAATGGGGCGCGAAGGGCATGTTTTCCGACAGTGAATCCGCCCGCCGTCAATCCCGCTTGACCAGCGACGCGACCGGCGAGACGTGATGGCTGACGATTTTCCAGTCCTTATTCTCGCGCAGGATGATCCAGGTGATCTTGACGTTCAGGGGCGCGGCGTCGGGCGTGGTGAGAAACGTCGCCCGCCCCGCCATGTTCACCAGGTCGTCGCCGACCGTCGTGGTGACGAGATCGGTGAACGCCACGGTCGGCGACGGCCAGCGCGTCAGTCCGTTGAAATAGGCCGCGACGCCGGCACGGCCGCGAAACAAGGTCGGCACAGAGCCGTAAAACAGCGCCTGCTCGGAATAGAGCGCCGACAGCGCGTCGGCGTCGAGCCGCGTGAACGCCGCCGACCATTCGGCGATGATCGCGCCGAGGATGGCGCGCGCATCCGGCGCGGCGCTCATGTCTTCGGCAGCTTGGCGACGAAGCCGTTGAAGCAAGCCAGCCGCTCATCCTGTTCCTTCAGGAGCCGGCAGTCGGTGACGGCCCTGGCGGCGGGCGGCTTGCGCTTGCCGGCAACCGGCTTCGGCGCGATCACCGCGTCATAGCAATCGAGCCGCTCCTTCGACTCGTCCTCGATCTCGAGGCAGGCCTGCAGCTTCGACGCCGTCGAGGCTTGCGGCTGCGGCTGGGCCTTCGCCTTGGCCGCGCCGCCCTTCGGCGTCACCTGCACCAGCGGCTTGTCGCCCACCATCGGCGGCGGGCTCTGCGCAAATGCCGTTGCTGAAACCATCATGCCGATCAGCACCAACATCGTTCTCATGTCATTCCTCTTCACTTGCTTCAACTTGCCCGGTCCCGCGCCTCGCGGCGGGTTTCGTCGGATTGTACCTGACACGAAAAACGGGCGGAAGCGATTTGCTTCCGCCCGTTCTGATTGTCCAGGCATGCCGTCGGCTTGCGCCGGCGCGCGGCTTCGTTACGCCGCTGCGCTGGCCTTGCCCTCGGTCGGGACTTCGGCGATCGTCTTGAGAATCTGCGAGGCGATCTGGTAGGGGTCGCCTTGCGAATTCGGACGGCGGTCTTCGAGATAGCCCTTATAGGCATCGGCCTTGACGAAGGAATGCGGCACGCGGATCGACGCGCCGCGATCGGCGACGCCGTAGCTGAACTTGTTCCACGGCGCCGTCTCGTGCTTTCCGGTCAAACGCTTGTCGTTGTCCGGGCCATAGACGTCGATGTGGTCCATCAGGTTCTTGTCGAAAGCCGCCATCAGCGCCTCGAAATAGGCCTTGCCGCCGACCGTGCGCAGATACTCGGTCGAGAAGTTGGCGTGCATGCCGGAGCCGTTCCAGTCGGTGTCGCCGAGCGGCTTGCAGTGATACTCGATGTCGATCTCGTATTTTTCGGTCAGGCGCTGCAACAGGTAGCGCGCCATCCACATTTCGTCGGCGGCCTTCTTGGAGCCTTTGCCGAAGATCTGGAATTCCCACTGGCCCTTCGCCACTTCGGCGTTGATGCCTTCATGATTGATGCCGGCGAACAGGCAGAGATCGAGATGCTCCTCGACGATCTTGCGCGCGACGGAGCCGACATTGCTGTAGCCGACGCCGGTGTAATACGGGCCCTGCGGCGCCGGATATCCCGCGGTCGGGAAGCCGAGCGGGCGGCCGTCCTTGTACATGAAGTATTCCTGCTCGAAGCCGAACCACGCGCCGGCGTCGTCAAGGATGGTGGCGCGCTTGTTGGTCGCGTGCGGCGTGACGCCATCCGGCATCATGACTTCGCACATCACGAGCGCGCCATTGGTGCGCGCGCCGTCCGGATAGACTGCGACCGGCTTCAACACGCAATCCGAACTGCGGCCTTCGGCCTGCATCGTCGACGAGCCGTCGAAACCCCACAACGGCAATTGCTCAAGCGTCGGAAACGAATCGAATTCCTTGATCTGGGTCTTGCCGCGCAGGTTCGGGACCGGCGTGTAGCCGTCGAGCCAAATGTACTCGAGCTTGTACTTTGTCATCGCAAATCTCTCATGAGTGAACAGGGTAGCGGGATGAAGACCCAGGCCGGCGACCAACCGACCTGCAGCCGCCATTGGCTATCAACCGGTAAGCATTTTGTGTGCCAAATATGGCAGTTTCCCCTGCGCCGGCGGCGCGCAAAGCGCGTGCGATTTCGGTGGATAGCGTCCGCTCGGGCGCATGGGAGATGCGGCATAGACGCGCAGCTTGTTGCATCGCAACGATCCCGGCCGGGATTCACGCGCTATTTCAAAGCGCGAACTCTGGGCACCCCCGACTCCGATCGATGAAAAGATCAAAAACACGGCGGCCCTTTTTACGGATTTGGGTGCTGGTCCAGCCCGCAAAAAACGCTAGGCCGCGCTTTCGGAGCGAATGCCGGACAGGTGCGATCAAACAGGGTGCATCAGCACGTCCGCCTTAAAAATCGGCAGTCGGAGGGTTCAATTTAGTCACGTTGCACTCTCGTTTGGCAACCCGATATGCAGACCATGCGTTGAATCGCAACGCCCGGGCGAATCCGCGACCCGGCGCATCCAGGAAAGAGCACGATGACTAGTATTTCGACACAGGGGCCCGTCGCGGCGACCGCGACGATCTATCAATTCCCGGTCGGCGGCCGCGCGGGCCTGACGACATCACGCGATCAGGGCAAATTAACCGCTCGCCCAGCCAGCAGCGATCTTGCTGTGGCGGACGCCTGGTATCACCAGGTCGCGATACTCGAATCGCAGCAGGGGACCAAACAATGACGCCCTGGCCGGCTAGGGCAATCAGGTCATCCTTCGACGCCGTTGCGTTCAGTCAGGGTCGGTGCATTCATGCTCCGGCCCTTTTGCTTGGTAATCATGCGGCTTTGACGACGATCGACACATTGCTCGATCGATCGGATGACGACAAGACGCCTCAGCGATAGTCAGGCGCGCGCCGAAACCTGGCCGCCGCATGTTCAGGACGAGTTGGCAGCGATATCCCGACGTGATTTTCTATCGTGTCCGCGACCAAGCCGTGGAGATTTTGCATGTTCACCATGCGTCTCGAAATCTTAGAATCTAACGCCTAGAAGCACAGATCGCCGACCTTGTTGCCGCGCTTGTCCTTGAACGTGAAACTGCAATTCGCGCGCTTCAGCGCCGCCTTGGCGTCTTCGTTGCCGAGGTCTGCCGCCTTCTCGAAATAGGTTTTGGCGGCGGTCGAATCCTTCTCGCCGCCACGCCCGGCCTGCAGGAAAGCACCGTAACGCTCCAAGCCAGCAGGATGGTTCTGCGCCGCCGCCTTTTCGAACAGGCCGCGCGCCGCGACGTCGTCTTTCGCGCCGCCAAGCCCTTCGGCCATCATCATGCCGAGTTGATACTGCGCCTCGGCATTCGTCTCGGCGGCCTTGGCCAACATGGCCCGCGACTGCGCGGGATCGCTCGCAGCGCCGCCCAGGGCCGCGAGGTTGCTGATGCCGCGCGGATTGCCCGCCTGCGCCGCGCGCTCGAACAGCTTTCGCGCGGCGCCTTCATCCTTCGCCACGCCCGCGCCGGTCGCATAGAGCACGCCGAGTTCGACCATCGCCGACGTGCTGCCCTTGTCGGCGGCCTTGCGCCACGCCGCCGTTGCTTCGGCGGCCTGCCCGTTCGCCGCGAACGCCCGGCCAAGCTGATATTGCGCGCGACGCGACGCGCCGGCCGCCTGCCGGCAGAACTTGATCGCGGTCGCGACATCGGGTGCGGCGACGGCGGCGACGCCGCGCACATCCGCCGGCTTGTCGGGATCGGCCGGGTCAGCCGCCAACCGGTCGCACAAAACCAGATCGGCCGATTGCGCCTGACCGAGCGTCGGCGCGACGAGAACGAGAAATGCGGCAAACAAAAGCGAGGATCGAACTGTCATGACCGCCAATCTAGCATGATCGGCAAGCTGGTTTGAAGCACCGCGCATTCTTGACACAAGGTGCGCATCTTCACACCATCATGACAACCGGCAACCGCAATGGCCGGACATGAGCGAGGATACGATGGATTTGACCGAGACGTATGACGTGCTGGCGGTGCGTTACGGCACGCACAAGGAGCGCAGCGTGCGCGACAATTTCATGCATCCGCAGGAGGCCATTGACCTGCACGAGATGGAACTGCCGCTGGATTATTTCGTCTGGGTGATCCGCAACGCCCACCGCACCATCGTGGTCGACACCGGCTTTACTCACGAGACGGCCGAGAAACGCAAACGCAACCTCGCGCATCTGCCGGCCGAAGCGCTCAAAGCCGTCGGCGTCGATGCCAGTACCGTCACGGACGTCATCATCACGCATCTGCATTACGACCATGCCGGCGGCCTTGCCGCGTTTCCGGCGGCGACGTTCCATGTGCAGGATTCCGAGATGAATTTCGTCACCGGACGCTGCATGTGTCATCCTCGCCTGAGGCACGCCTTCGAGGTCGAGGATGTCGTGACGATGGTGCGCCGGCTCTATGACGGCCGTGTGCATTTCATCGACGGCGACGACGACGTGTTTCCCGGTATCAGCGTGCATCGCGCGCCGGGCCATACGCCGGGCCTGCAATGCGTCCGCGTGACGACCGCGCGCGGCGCGGTCGTGCTGGCGTCGGATGCCTGCCATTTTTACGCGAACAAGGCGCGGGCGAATCCGTTTCCGATCCTGGTCGATGTCGCCGACATGCTGGAAAGCTGGGCGAAGCTCGAACGGCTCGCCGACAGCACCGACCATATCGTGCCGGGCCACGATCCCGAGGTGCTTCGGATCTATCCGCGGGCCGATGTCGGTGATGTGGCGGTGGCGTTGCTGCACATGGCGCCTAAGATTTGAAGCCTGGCTAAAGCGAATTTGCTTCAGGTGGCGTCACATCACAGGAAGCCGTCGTCCCCGCGACGGCGGGGATCCAGTACGCTGCAGCGTCCGTGTGCGATCACGGACGTCGCGAAATACTGGTTCATCCGCCGGAGCCTGTCATCGGGCTCGCCGAAGGCGAGACCCGGTGCGTTCTTGTCAGAATCGAAATGCTTTATCCGCCCTTGTTCATCTTCTTGATCTTGGCGTCTGTCGCCTCGATCGCTTGCGTCAGTTCAAGAATTGCTTTCGACAAAAGCTCGGTTGCCTCCTTCTGGTCCTGCGCTTTGGCGGCGCGCAGCGCGTAGTTCTTGGCGGATGACAGTGACATCGGTCGATCTTTCTGTCTGTGCGGACTCGCAACTCAGCGCTATCCTTCGAGGCTCGCCGCAAGAGCGGCGCCGGGCGACGAAGGCGTCGCTCGGACGCACCTCAGGATGACGGCGTGCTTATGTCAAAACAAAACCCCGCGGCTTGCACCGCGGGGTTTGGCATTCGCATCAGCCCGACCTCAGTGCGCCAAAATCGCCAGCAGCAGCAGCGCCACGATGTTGGTGATCTTGATCATCGGGTTGACGGCCGGGCCGGCCGTGTCCTTGTAGGGATCGCCGACGGTGTCGCCGGTCACGGCCGCCTTGTGGGCGTCCGAGCCCTTGCCGCCGTAATGGCCGTCCTCGATGTACTTCTTGGCGTTGTCCCACGCGCCGCCGCCCGACGTCATCGAGATCGCGACGAACAGACCGGTCACGATCACGCCGAGCAGCATCGCGCCGACCGCCGAGAACGCCGCCGACTTGCCGGCCGCGCCGCCGCCCGCGATGGCGTAGATGATGAAGTAGACGACAATCGGCGACAGCACCGGCAGCAGCGACGGGATGATCATTTCCTTGATCGCCGCCTTGGTCAAAAGGTCCACCGCCTTGCCGTAATCCGGCTTTTCGGTGCCCTGCATGATGCCGGGCTTCTCGCGGAACTGACGGCGCACCTCTTCGACGATCGCCGAGGCCGCACGGCCCACCGCGGTCATCCCCATCGCGCCGAACAAATATGGCAGCAGACCGCCGAACAGCAGGCCGACCACCACATAAGGGTTGTTCAGCGAAAAATCGGGAAGCACGCCCTGGAAGTACGGATACTTCGCGGCATTGGCGATGAAGAATTTGAGGTCTTCATTATACGCCGCGAACAGCACCAGCGCGCCCAATCCCGCCGAGCCGATCGCGTAGCCCTTGGTGACGGCCTTCGTCGTGTTGCCGACGGCGTCGAGCGCGTCGGTGGCCTTGCGGACCTCCTTCGGCAGGCCCGCCATTTCGGCGATGCCGCCGGCATTGTCCGTCACGGGACCGAAGGCGTCGAGCGCGACGATCATGCCGGCCAGCGCCAGCATCGTGGTGGTGGCGATCGCGATGCCGAACAGGCCGGCCAGCGAGTGGGTCACGAGGATGCCCGCGATGATGACGAGCGCGGGCCCTGCGGTCGATTCCATCGAGATGGCGAGGCCCTGGATCACGTTGGTGCCGTGGCCCGTCACCGACGAGGCCGCGATCGATTTCACCGGGCGATACTCCGTGCCGGTGTAGTATTCCGTGATCCAGATGATGAGGCCCGTGACCGCGAGGCCGACGATGCCGCATTCAAACAAGGCAAGCCCCGTATAGTTGACGCCCGGCAGAGCGCCGAAGCCGACCAGCCAGTAGATCGCGCCGGCAACGCCGAACAACGACAGCACGCCGGTCGCGAGCAAGCCCTTGTAGAGCGCGCCCATGATCGACTGCGAGGGCCCGAGCTTGACGAAGAACGTGCCGGCGATCGAGGTGAGAATGCAGATGCCGCCGATGGCGAGCGGCAGCGTCATCATGTTGACGAGCAGCGGCGAGGTCGCGAAGAAGATCGCGGCCAGGACCATGGTCGCCACCGCAGTCACCGCATAGGTCTCGAACAGATCGGCCGCCATGCCGGCGCAGTCGCCGACATTGTCGCCGACATTGTCGGCGATCGTCGCCGGGTTGCGCGGATCGTCCTCGGGAATGCCGGCCTCGACCTTGCCGACGAGATCGCCGCCGACGTCAGCCCCCTTGGTGAAGATGCCGCCGCCGAGCCGCGCGAAGATCGAGATCAGCGACGCGCCGAAGCCGAGCGCGACCAGCGCGTCGATCACGGTGCGGCTGTTGGCGGCGAGATTCAGGTAATGCGTGAGATACGCGAAGTAGATCGTCACGCCGAGCAGCGCGAGACCCGCCACCAGCATGCCGGTGATCGCACCGGCCTTGAAGGCCAGTTCGAGGCCGCCGGCGAGCGATGTCGTCGCCGCCTGCGCCGTGCGGACATTGGCGCGCACCGAAACGTTCATGCCGATGAAGCCCGCGGCGCCCGACAGCACGGCGCCGATCAGGAAGCCGACCGCGACAAGCATGCCGAGGAAATAGGCCAGCAGCGCGAAGATCACGACGCCGACGATGGCGATCGTGAGATATTGCCGCTTGAGATAGGCCTGCGCGCCTTCGGCGACGGCCGCCGCGATTTCCTGCATCCGTGCATTGCCGGCATCCGCTTTCAACACCGAAGCCGTCGCCCAGATCGCATAAACGATGGACAGCGCTCCGCAGAGCACGATTACCCATAAAGCTGTCATTGAGTTTGCCTTAGTCCTGCATTTCCCCGAACGCCCTTGGCCGCGTTGCGCGGCGGACGCACAATTATAGCTACCCTTCCCCGAAGGCAGCTCGAAAGTGGCGGGAGCTTGCCAAAATCGCGACGGCGGTGCAACGCTGGCTTTAGGCTAAATTCAGATCATTTGAGGGGTTGCAGGCGCGATGCAGCGCCCGGCTGCCGGAGCATCGTTGCTTTGTCAAAAGTGACTGTAGGAGAGCCGTTTCAACACGATCGGCACGCCGTCCACGGCGATAAACAGCGGGCTCGCGCCGCCCGCGACGATGGTGCCGATCACCGTGGCGGGCGTTCCCGCCGCCTCGGCGGCGGCCAGAAACGAAGCCACCCGATTCTGCGGCATCGCACACAAGATTTCGTAATCGTCGCCGCCGGCGAGCAGCGTTTCGATGGCGACGCTCTTGTGGTCGAGCATTGTCGAGACCGCCGCCGACAAGGGCAGTCTGGCAACGTCAATCGTGGCCGATACGCCGGACGCGGTGCAGAGTTTTGCAAGATCGCCGGCCAAACCATCCGAGACGTCCATCGCGGCATGGACATTGCCTCGCATGAGCGCGGCGAGCGCGTTGCGCGGTTGCGGCACGCGGTACCGTGACACGAGCGCCGAGTGGTGATCGTCATCCGGCGCGGTCGCCCTGCCCTGCAGGATCGCCAGGCCCAACGCGGCATCGCCGATCGTGCCGGTGACGATGACCGCATCGCCGATCTGCGCGCCGTCGCGACGAACCATCTGTCCCGGCGGTACGCGGCCGAACGCCGTGACGGAGATCATCAAGGGCCCCGGCGTCGAAACCGTGTCGCCGCCGAGCAGCGGACAGGCGAAGTGATCGGCATCCTCGCCGATGGCTGTCGCGAACGGCGCGAGGAAGGCTTCATCGAACGACCGCAGCGCCAATGTCAGGACGAAGCCGGCCGGGGTCGCGCCCTTGGCGGCGAGGTCGGAGAGGTTCACCCGCAGCGCCTTGCGCGCGATCGTGTCCGGCGGATCGTCGGGCAAAAAGTGCACGCCTTCGACGATGGCGTCGGTGGTGACAACGAGGTCGCTGCCGTCGGTTTTCAGGAAGGCGGCGTCATCGACGAGGCCGAGCGCGCCGGGATGCGTCGCCAGCGGCTTGAAATAGCGCGCGATGAGGGAGTCTTCGTTCATCATGGCCGCATCGCCACCCGCACAACGTCGTCGTCCGGCAGGCGCGCATCGTCACGCGCCGTGACCGGGTGACCCAGTATCGCAGAGCGTTTCGAGATGAACGTGAGCGTCGCGGAATACTGGATCACCCGCCTTCGCGGGTGACGACGGCAGCAATCGGTTCTGCCGTCTCGCATTGCCTACGCCCTCGTAAACTCGCTCGTCCGAAACTGCCGGGCGATCTGATCGAGCACGGCGTTCACCAGCCCCGTCTCGTCCTTTTCGACGAAGGCATGCGCGACGTCGACATATTCGGAGACAACCACGCGCGCGGGAATGTCGAGCCGGTGCTCCAGCTCATAGGAGCCCGCGCGCAGCACGGCGCGCAAGATCGCGTCGATGCGCTTCAGCGGCCAGCCCTTCGACAGCGCGTCGTCGATCAAGGGATCGAGCTTCGTCTGGTCGCGCACCACGCCCGAGACGATATCGCGAAAGAAGGCTTGCTCGGCCGGCAGATATTGATCGCCCTCGACCTCGTTGCCGAGCCAGTGGCTTTCAAACTCGGCGAAGATATCGTTGATGCCCGAACCGCCGATGTCCATCTGATACAGAGCCTGCACCGCGGCGAGCCGCGCGGCGCCGCGCCGGTTGGCTTTCTTGCCGGCGGACGTGGCTTGAATCTTCTTCGTATCGGCCATCATGTCGAACTTTTTGCCAGCCGGCGTTTGATGCGGATCATCGCCAGCGCCGCGCGCGCCGCGTCGCCGCCCTTGTTCAGTTCAGTCTTGCGGGCGCGTTGCCACGCCTGCGCGTCGGTATTCACCGTGATGATCCCGTTGCCCAGCGGCAGCCGCCGCGCGACCGACAGGTCCATCAGCGCATGCGAGGATTCGACGCAGACGATCTCGAAATGGAACGTGTCGCCGCGCACGACGCAGCCCAGCGCGATCGCACCGTCATAGGGTCGGCCGGCGGCTTCGGCGGCATCGAGCGCGATCGCGATGGCCGAGGGGATTTCCAGCGCGCCGGGCACGGTGAGCAAATCGTAGGTAACGCCCGCAGCCTTCAATTCGTCGAGCGCGCCGTCGAGCATCGCATCCTGTATATCGTCATAGAACCGCGCCTCGACGATCACGACGCGGGCGCCGGTGATATCGATCTGATCCTTGAAAGGTGCGCGTCGCGCGTCGGCCATTGGGGAGTCCGTCTTAGAAAAAGTTGGTCGTCATTCCGGGGCGCTTCGCATCGGCGACGTCTTCGTCGCCGATGCGAAGCGAGCCCGGAATCCATAACCACCGCAGGGAGTATGGATTCCGGGCCTGCGCTGCAAGAGCGCGCATCCCAGAATGACAAGTGGAGAGTTTGTAGTCGTCGCAGCGCACGAAGCCAAGCGTCAATGCGCCTACTTCATCTCGCTCAGCCGCGCCGCGTATCGCGCCATCAGGTCGATTTCGAGATTGACCTCGGAGCCCGCCTGCCAGGCGTTCAGCGTGGTGGCGCCGAGCGTGTGCGGAATGATCAGCACCGCGAATTCGACGTCGGCGACGGTATTCACGGTCAGCGACACGCCGTCGAGCGTGACCGACCCCTTGGCGGCGACGAAGCGCGCCAGTTCGCGCGTGGTGCGCAGCGTGAACTTCGCCATGTCCGGCAGATCGTCGCGCGCGACGATGGTGGCGATGCCGTCGGCATGACCGGCGACGATATGGCCGCCGAGTTCGTCGCCGATCTTCAGGGCGCGTTCGAGGTTGAGTTTCGTTCCGGCCAGCCAGTGCTTCGCCGTCGTCATTGACAGGGTCTCGGCGGCGGCATCGACGTCGAACCAGGTTTTCCCGTTGTCCACGCCGGACGCGACCACAGTGAGGCAGACGCCGTTGCAGGCGATCGACGCGCCGTCGGCGATCGTTGTCTGATCGTAGCGGCACAGAATCCGCAGCCGGTGCAACTGCCCCTGCGCGGTCGGCTTCAGGCTTTCGATCTCGCCGATGTCGGTGATGATGCCGGTGAACATTACGCGCGCTCGTAAATCGTCATCGTATCGTTTCCAATCGTTTCGCTCCCACGAACCCGAAACTCGGGCGACTGCGTGATCGCCGACAGCGGCATTGCATGAAGGGCAGCCACGCCAGCCGTGCCGATCGCGGCCGGTCCGCGCAGCAGCCAGACCTCATCGACCAGACCGGCCTGCAGGAAGGATTCCGCAACCCGCGCGCCGCCTTCCACCAGCAGCCGCGTGATGCTGCGTTCGTTGAGAGCCTTCAGTACGATTTCCAGATCGAGCCCCGGCGCGTCGCGCGTCGGCAGCCGAATGATCTGCGCCCCGGCCGCGCCGAGCTTGGTCGCGGCGGCGGCCTCCGCCGTTTCCGACGTCATCAGCCACAGCGGCGTGATGCGCGCCGACTGCACGAGCTTGCTGTCGCCGGAGGTCCGCAATGCGCGATCCAGCACCACGCGCACCGGGGATCGCGCCGCCATTCCCGGCAATCGGCAGGTCAGGTCGGGGTTGTCGGCCTTGACCGTGCCGATGCCGACCAAAACGGCGTCGCATTGCGCGCGCAGCAGATGCACGCGCGACCGCGCCGCCTCGCCGGTGATCGCCACCGGCTTGTCCGCAAGACCGATCTTGTCGTCGGAGGACACCGCCAGCTTCAGGATGACATGAGGCCGCTGCCGCGTGACGCGCGTGATGTGTCCGGCATGGTCGCGCCTCGCCTCATCGGCGCACAGACCGACATCGACGGCGATGCCGGCCTCCCGCAGGCGCGCGTGCCCCTGCCCGGCCACGAGCGGATTGGGATCTTGCATCGCCGAGACGACGCGCGCGATGCCCGCCGCGATGATCGCGTCGGCGCAAGGCGGCGAACGGCCGTGATGCGAGCATGGCTCGAGCGTGACATAGAGCGTTGCACCGTTCGCAGTTGCACCGGCGCGGCGCAGCGCTTCAGGCTCGGCGTGGGGGCGGCCGCCATCCTGCGTCCAGGCCCGACCGACGACGATGCCGTCCTTGACGATGACCGCGCCGACGGCGGGATTGGGAGCGGTGCGGCCGAGGCCACGACGTCCCATCGTCAAGGCCATCTGCATGAAACGGCGATCGGCGGCTTTGGCGGCACGGGCTTTTTCCGCGTGCTGATCTTCCAGAATGCGGAAGATCATTTGCGAACCACGACCGGCTTCAGTTCGTTCTTGGGTTCATCATCGCCGGTGAGTTCGCCGAGCAGCGCCTCGAAATCCTTGGCCTCGCGAAAATCGCGGTAGACCGACGCGAAGCGCACATAAGCCACATCGTCGAGGCCGCGCAGATGCTCCATCACGATCTCGCCGATCGTCTCCGATGAGACATCCGGTTCGCCGCCGCTTTCGAGTTCGCGCACGATCGCGGAAACCAGTTTTTCGATCCGCTCGGGATCGACCGGCCGCTTGCGCAACGAGATTTGCAGCGAGCGCACCAGCTTGTCGCGATCAAAGGGCACGCGACGGCCGTTGCGCTTGATGACGGTGAGTTCGCGCAACTGCACGCGCTCGAAGGTGGTAAAGCGGAAATTGCACGCCATGCAGACGCGCCGCCTGCGGATCACGGCCGAGTCTTCCGTCGGCCGTGAGTCCTTCACCTGGGTATCAAGGCTGTTGCAGCTCGGGCAGCGCATTCTCGTCCGACTCCCTCAGCCGTCGCCCTTCGAGGCTCGCCTAAGAAGGCTCGCACCACCGAACAAACAATTGTTCGTTCATGGGTGACGGCAACAAACACGTCGTCATCCTGAGGTGCGAAGCCGCTCTTGCGGCGAGCCTCGAAGGATGGCCGCAAGCAAACGTCTATTGATAGATCGGGAAGCGTGCCGTCAGCGCCTTGACGCGTTCCTTCACCGCCGCCTCGACCAAAGGCGCCGCGCCATCGGTCGACTGCGACACGGCGTTCAGCACTTCGGAGATCATCTCGCCCACTTGCTTGAACTCCGCAATCCCGAATCCGCGCGTCGTCGCCGCCGGCGTGCCGAGGCGAATGCCCGACGTGACGAACGGGCTTTCGGGATCGAAGGGAATGCCGTTCTTGTTGCAGGTGAGGCCGGCGCGGACCAGCGCCTTCTCCGAGATGTTGCCCTTGAGGCCCTTCGGCCGCAGATCGACCAGCATCAGATGGTTGTCGGTGCCGCCGGAGACGATGTCGAAGCCGCTGGCGCGCAGCGTCTCTGCGAGCGCCCTGGCGTTTTCGACGACATTCTTCGCATAGACCTTGAAATCCGGCTGCAGCGCTTCCTTGAAGGCGACGGCCTTGGCGGCGATGACATGCATCAGCGGGCCGCCTTGCAGGCCGGGGAAGATCGCCGAGTTCATCTTCCGGGTCAGCGTCTCGTCGTTCCAGAGCATCAACCCGCCGCGCGGACCGCGCAGCGACTTGTGCGTGGTGGTCGTGGTGACGTGGGCATAGGGCACCGGCGAGGCATGAACGCCGCCGGCGACGAGGCCGGCGAAATGCGCCATATCGACCAGGAGATAGGCGCCGACGCCGTCGGCGATCTCGCGGAAGCGCTTGAAGTCCCACGGCCGCGAATAGGCCGAGCCGCCGGCGACGATCAGCTTCGGCCTGGTCGCTTCGGCGATCTTTGCGACTTCGTCCATGTCGATCAACTGGTCGTCGCGGCGCACCGTGTAATGCGCGGGCTTGAACCATTTGCCGGACATGTTCACGGGCGAGCCATGGGTCAGATGTCCGCCCGCCGCGAGATCAAGACCCATGAAGGTGTCGCCGGGCTGCAGCAGCGCCAGAAACACGGCCTGGTT
The DNA here is from genome assembly GCA_964244735.1 of uncultured Tardiphaga sp. GTDB lineage: Bacteria > Pseudomonadota > Alphaproteobacteria > Rhizobiales > Xanthobacteraceae > Tardiphaga. Next base: position 121,879 of record CAXTJT010000010.1, on the reverse strand, counting down.
CATCTGGCTGCCGGAGTTCGGCTGAACGTTCGCGAAATTCGCGCCGAACAGCTTCTTGGCGCGGTCGATCGCCAGCGTCTCGGCGACATCGACGAATTCGCAGCCGCCATAATAGCGGTGGCCCGGATAACCTTCCGCATATTTGTTGGTCATCACCGAGCCCTGCGCTTCCATGACCGCGCGGCTGACGATGTTTTCGGACGCGATCAGTTCGATCTCGTGGCGCTGGCGGCCGAGTTCGCCCTTGATCGCGGCGGCAATCTCCGGGTCGGAGTCGGCGATCGAGGCCGAAAAGAACGTGTCGGGGGCGTTGGCGGTCGCGGCGGTTTTGGCGCTGGAAGAGCTCATCGGGACTGTCTCCACCGCCGCAGCCCATCGGCTGCGGACGGCTCTGAAGAAAGGGGTCGGAAGCGGTGCGTGGGCCATAGCATATTGCGCCGCAATGGCCAAGGGAGGACCAAGCTGTCGCGTCACTTGCCGGGCGGTTATGCAAGATATGGTGGATGACCTATGGCCCGTAGCGGTACGTCCCGCCCTTCTCGATGCTGCGCAGGTACGCCGGGCGGGCCTGAAACCGGGCGACCCAGGCGGCCAAATCGGGATATGGCGCCAGCTTTTTGAAGGCTTTGGCCATCTCGCCGACAAAACTCATCTGGATGTCCGCACCAGTGAGTTCGGAGCCCATCAGATAGTCCCTGCCTTTCAGCGCGGCATCGACGTGGCCAAGGTGGTTGGCCAATTCGTCGTTGATGCGCGGATGCAACGGGCCGCCGGCCTCGCCCAGCCGTCCCACATAGAGATTCAGCATCAGCGGCAGCATCGCCGAGCCTTCGGCGTAGTGCAGCCACTCGTTATAGACCTCGTGCTCGCGGCCGGGCGCGGGCTGCAACCGGCCGTTGCCGTGCGTGCGGATAACATAATCGACGATCGCGCCGGATTCCGCGATCGTGACGTCGCCATCGGTCATGACCGGCGACTTGCCGAGCGGATGCACGGCCTTCAGTTCGGGCGGCGCGAGATTGGTCGTCGCATTGCGTTGATAGTTTTTGGTTTCGTATGGCAGTTCGAGTTCTTCGAGCAGCCATAGAATGCGCTGCGAGCGGGAATTGTTGAGGTGGTGAACGACGAGCACGGGCGTCTCCTGCGGCATGGCGCTTTGGCGCGCTTGATCGAACCGGACAAATAACAGAGCCGGACGCCGGCTGGCGAGGGCCTTGAACGAGCCGCCGGTCACGGCCTAGACTGCCCGATGCCGCGTCCCCTTCATGTCATGTTTGCCGCCGGCGCCAACGGGCCCTGGCAGATCGATCGAATCGATGCGGTCACCGGCGAAACGCTGCCGGCCGCCCCGCGGCTCGCACTGATCGAGCAGCCCGTTCCCGAGCCGCAGCTCCACGAAACGACATGGGCGCTGCGCGGCGTGACAAGCAATACGCGCTACACGACACGGCCGGAAACCGACGCCCTCGCGGCGAGACAACAGGGCCTCGGCCGGCCGCAAGCGCGCCTGGCGGCGCTGATCCCGATCCGCAAGACCGAGGCGTGGTGGGCGCTGGCGCAGGACGAACGCCGCGCCATCATGGAGGAGCGCTCGCGCCATATCGGCATCGGCATGGACTATCTGCCGGCGATCTCGCGGCGCCTCCATCATGGCCGCGACCTCGGCGAACCGTTCGATTTCCTGACCTGGTTTGAATTCGCACCCGATCATGCGGACGCATTTGACGAGATGCTGAAGCGGCTGCGCGCCACCGAGGAGTGGCGCTATGTCGAGCGCGAGGTCGAGATCCGGGTCAGCCGATGAACGAAGGCCCTCAGAGGCCGGTATAGCCGGCCTTGACCGGATCGCTGCTGCCATCGAGCTGGCGCAGATAGGTCAGGCCGCAAACGGTCAGCCGATGCGGGTCAGTCTCGCCGCCTTCGGTGAGCATCGCGAGATAGGCCGTGACCTTTTCGCGGGCTTCTTCGCTGGCCGCGGCCGAGCGGTTCACCAGCAGATCGTAGGTCTTCATGATGCGGTCGATCGCGGCGTCCATGCTGTCCCCGTCATTCACCACGTTGCAAACCGCGCCGGCGTCGCGGCGCAGCCAACAGCACCTAAAACCGCGTCCCACAAATTGCAAGACCATCGCGCGCGCGGCAAAGCTGCATTGCGCGCAAGAGTGAACCGGGACTTAAACGCGGACCGCCCGCGTGTCCTCGAATTTGGAAATCGCCTTGTTGGCGACGCGGATTTTATGGGTTTCGCCGCAGTGGATCATCATGATGATGATCTCGAGCAGGCGGTCATTGGTGCGGGAGGTATCGGAGATCAGTCCGGATTTGCGAAGATAGTTCGCCGCGATGGCGTAAGCGTCGCCGACGACGGCGACATTCATGACTTTCAGATTGCGTTCGACCAGCATGTGCAGTCCCTCTTGCTCAACCTCAGCGATAAAGCGGAGGTCGATATCGGGTTCCCGGCTAGCCGCCAAATCTTCGGCCATATCAACAGAAGGTTTGCAATCCGGTCGCAGCGCAGCGGCGAACCGCAGTTCTCCTTTGTTCACGGAGAACGAACAGGGGCCGCGTTTTCGCGACCGGTCAGAACTTAAGAAACGATTACAGCGTGGTCTGCTTGACGCCGCATTCCTTGCAGGCGAACGGCACGCGGGTCTCGCCTTTCGGGGCCTTGACGCGATTGGGCGCGCCGCATTTCTTGCATGTCGCATCGATCCGCGTATCGCCCTGCTTCACGGCCAAGGCCTTGCGCTCCATCGCCTCGCGCATCAGGCGTTCGGCTTCTTCGCGCATCGCTTGCTTGGACATGGGGCCTCGCGAAAGTTCGATCTGTTGAAGCCATCATAATGAGATCGGCTGCCGACGTCACCCATCTGCAAAACCAAATCGGCCCCTCCTTTTCAGGAGAGACCGATTCGACCGGAGGGCAATCCGGCGTTTCGACAGCCTGGAGGCGACAAATTGCTGACGTTCGTCATTCCGGGATGCGTCACCTGTCGGCAAAGCCGACTGGTGACGCATCCCGGAATGACGGCGATAAATCTTAACGACGCTGAACCGTGCATGATTCAGCGCTCGTTAAGCATCGCGGTTCGCTCGCCTGTGGCGATGTTCTAAGTCTTGGGGCCGCCGATCTTGCGCCGGCTGGCCCGTTGGCGATTGCGTTAACGCAAACCTCAGAGCCGATAGAGAATCTGGTCGGTCCAGAAGCGCTCGAGGCGATGCAGCGACTTGTTGAGCGTGGCGAATTCGTCGTTCGAGATGCCGCCGACCTGCTCCACCGTCTTGACGTGCTTCTGATACAGCGCGTCGACGATCTTGCGGATCTCCTGGCCCTGCGCGGTCAGGCTGATGCGGACCGAGCGGCGATCGACGCGGGACCGCTTGTGATCGAGAAAGCCGAGTTCGACGAGCTTCTTGAGGTTGTAGGAGACGTTCGAGCCGAGATAATAGCCACGGGTGCGCAGTTCGCCGGCGGTCAATTCCTTGTCGCCGATATTGTACAGCAGCAAGGCCTGAACCGAATTGATGTCGTTGCGACCGCGACGGTCGAACTCGTCCTTGATGACATCGAGCAGCCGGCGATGCAGGCGCTCGACGAGGGTCAAGGCTTCGAGATAGAGCGGCTGAACCGGCTTTTCGCCGGCGGCGCGGTCGGCGGGTTCGATCGCCTTTGCGAGTGATTTCATGACGTGCCCCTGTTGTCGTTTTATCGACTTATTCGACGAAACTTGTGTTCCGCCTGATGACCCGAACTTAGGGAGCGCGCTTGAAGATCAGCTTAAATAAGACAATAAAGAGATCATGAATTTAAGACAGTAAATCGCATGTTAAGCCCGCCAAATGCGGGTTTTTGCAATATTTGATTCACGGAGACCAAGGCTTTGTTCCTGCTTCGTGCGCAACGGGTGTCGCGTTTGGAAACAGCATCCCGACAATTTGAAACATCTGCGTAAGACAGATGACCACGGCGTTAGGGTGAACCGAAAATGACTTGTCGATTTGTCGGAAAACTGCGCGAGGATTTTCGGAAAAGTCGCGGGGATTTTGAGCCGAGACGGCCTCATCATTCCGGGGCGATCGCACCTCTTGGTGCGAGCGAACCCGGAATGACGCATTGAAGACTACGCCACACCCCGCGTCCGGCCGTCCCAATACGGCGCGCGCAGCGCCTTGCGGTCGATCTTGCCGAGCCCCGTCACCGGAATGGCGTCGACGAAATCGATCGTCTTCGGCGACCACGGTGCGCCGCGTCTGTCCTTCACATGCGCTTGCAGCTCCGAGACGGCGTTGTTCGCGCCGGGCTTGAGCACGACGAAGGCTTTCACGGCCTCGCCCCATTTGTCGTCGGGAATGCCGATCACGGCGGCCGACGCAACCGCATGATGCGCCATCAGCGCGTCCTCGACTTCGCGCGGATAGATGTTGAAGCCGCCGGAGATGATCATGTCCTTGGTGCGGTCGACGATAGAGAGGTAGCCCTCGGCGTCTTTTACTGCGACGTCGCCGGTATGCAGCCAGCCGCCGGCAAATGCCTCCTCGGTGGCTTCGGGGCGCTTCCAGTAGCCATCCATGACCAGCGAACCGCGGACGCAAATCTCGCCGGGCTCGCCGATGCCGACCTCGCGCATCTCGGCGTCGAACAGTTTGACATCGACGAGCGGCGACGGCCGCCCGCAGGAGCCGAGACGCCCGGGTTTTGAGTCATCATGGTCGGCCTTGCGCATCGTGGTCACGCATTGCGGCGCTTCGGTCTGGCCGTAGAGCTGCAGGAACACCGGGCCGAAGATCGCGATCGCTTCGCGCAGGCGGTCCGGCGACATCGGCGCCGCGCCATAGACGATCATGTCGAGCGACGTGAGATCGTATTTTTCCCGCAGCGCCGGCGCGTCGATCAGCGCATAGATCAGCGTCGGCACCAGAAAGGTCGCGTTGATCTTGTCCTCCGCGACGGTACGGCAATAGGTTTCGGCGTCGAACCCGTTGACGAGCCGCGCATAGCCGCCGCGCATCAGCACGGGAAACAAAGTGATGCCGGCGGCATGGCTGATCGGCGTTGCGGCGAGATAGCGACTGGCGGCTGGCCAATCCCAGTCGGCATAGAGCGTCATGGCCATCGCGACGATGGAGCGATGCGGCAGCATCACGCCCTTGGAGCGGCCGGTGGTGCCGCCGGTGTAAGCGAGCCACGCGATCTTCGCGTTCTCGCTGGCGTCGATCAGCGGCGCGGATTGAAGCGTGTCGAATCCGGCGAGGCAATCGCGCGCGCCATCGACCGCGCCGAACGACAGCAGATGCGTCAGCGACGCGACGCGCGCCTTGATCGCAAGGCCGCGCGGCGCGAACTTGCCGGCCTCGACGATGACGCAGTCGATCTCGCCATCCTCGACGATGAAGGCGTGATCGTCCTCCGCCGCCAACGGATGCAGCGGCGTGTAGCGCAGGCCCATCACCGCGCAGGCGCAGATCGCGGCCCAGGATTCGGCGCGGTTCGACGACAGGATGGACAATGCCTGGCCTTTGACGAGGCCGATAGTCGCGAATAGCGTGATGAAGCGGCCGACGGCGGCGCCGAACTCGGCATAGCTCCAGTTGATGTTGCCATCAGCGATGCAGGGACGATCGCCGAAGCGCGCCACGGCCGAGACGACGAGGCCGCCGAGCGTGCCGCCGGAATGAAGGCTGGTCATCTGTCGCTCCCTCCTGGTGTCGCGATGCCCTCATGCGGGGCATTTGCTTTTTTGTCCGTCGCCCATCAATCCGAGATCGGCCGGTCGACGCATGCAGCGCCGGCTCTCCCTGTGGCAGAGGGAGTGCGCTCCGGCCCGATGAGATGCCGTCAGCCGATTGCTCGACCCAGACCTTATGGAGGCCGCTCCCGCGCGGCCAGGAAGGCCAGCGCCAGATAGGCCGCGAGACAGGCCAGTTCGAGACCCGCGACGATCAGGCTGCCGCCATAGATCGCCGGGAACATGAGTTCGATGACGGTCATCGAAACCACAGCCGTGAGCCACACCACCGCGCCCCACGGCGTCGCCAGCCACATGCCGACGGCGGCGACCAGTTCGATGACGGCGAAATAGACGGTGGCGGTTTGCCAGGCCAGCGGTTGCACCTCGAAGGCGTCATCCTCGCCGCCGACGAAGCCCGTCACCTGCGCCCAGTGATACAGTCCCTTGATCACCGAGATGACGGCCATGATCCGCAGGAACAGCACCAGACGCCGCGTCCAGACGTTCTCGTCCGACTCGGTGCGCTCCGACGAGATCGCCGCGACCGACGTGGCGTTGTCGCGCCAGCTCTGATCGCGCAACGTCCGGTCCCGTGACGCCGGGTCGCGTGACGACATCTCAGACATGCAGGCGGTCGATCATGATGGCTCCTGCTGCGATTGATGGCCCCTGCGCGGCGCAAAAGCAATCCGGAACGGGCGCAAACCGACCATGGACGCGGTGACGAGGCCGGTCGAAGATGATAGAATGGTTCAAAGCGACAGGTCCGCATGCAGGAGGCAGTGTCCATGGCGATCAAATTCGGCCGGCCGATCGAGATGCGCGACGGCCCGCGCCGCGAGACGGCGTTCGCGCCTGCTCCGCTGGATCTCGCGACCCGGATGCGGCGGAACCGGAAGTCCGACTGGGCGCGCCGGCTGGTGCGCGAGAACGTCCTGACCGCCAACGATCTGATCTGGCCGCTGTTCGTCATCGACGGCGACAACAAGCGCGCGTCGATCGCCTCGATGCCCGGCGTCGAACGGCTCAGCGTCGACCAGGCCGTCCGCGATGCCGAACGCGCGGTGAAGCTCGACATTCCCTGCATCGCGCTGTTTCCATATACCGAGCCGGCGCTGCGCGACGAGATCGGCTCGGAAGCCACCAATACGGACAATCTGGTGTGTCAGTCCGTGCGTGCGATCAAGGCCGAGTTTCCCGATCTCGGCATTCTCTGCGACGTGGCGCTCGATCCCTTTACCAGCCACGGTCATGACGGCCTGATCCGCGACGGCAAAATTCTCAATGACGAGACGGTCGCGGTGCTCGTGCGGCAGTCATTGGTGCAGGCCGAGGCCGGCTGCGACATCATCGCGCCGTCCGACATGATGGATGGCCGCGTCGGCGCGATCCGTCAGGCGCTCGACGAAGCCGGCTTTCTCGACGTGCAGATCATGGCCTATGCCGCGAAATATGCCTCGGCGTTTTACGGCCCGTTCCGCGACGCGATCGGCTCGGCCAAGACGCTGACCGGCGACAAGCGCACCTATCAGATGGATGCCGGCAATTCCAACGAGGCGCTGCGCGAGGTCGAACTCGACATCGCCGAAGGCGCCGACATGGTGATGGTCAAGCCGGGCATGCCCTATCTCGACATCATTCGGCGCATCAAGGACACCTTCGCGATGCCGACCTTCGCCTATCAGGTGTCCGGCGAATATGCGATGATCCAGGCGGCTGCCAACAATGGCTGGATCGACGGCGAGCGCGCGATGCTCGAAAGTCTGCTGGCGTTCAAGCGCGCCGGGGCCGACGGCGTGCTGACCTACTTCGCGCCGACCGTGGCGGAGAAACTGCGGGAAATCGGTTAGGCGCTGAGCGATGCCTGCATTGCCAAAGGCGCCTCGATGTTTCGCAACATGTCATAAATGCGAAGCAGCGGGCTACGCGTCATCATCAGAAAAACCGGATCGCGTTCGCCTGGATTTCTCGACTGATCAATCGATGCAATCCGCCGAGCGCCCGGATGGCGCCGGCGTAGCCCTTGAGTTTCTCGATCGCATCGGCGGGTTCCATGCTGCCAAGATTGGCAGAAACCACGCATCCGGCGAAAGTCCGCTCCGCCATAAAGTCGCACGCCCTTGCGTCAGGTTCCGGCCGTCGCCATGTCTGGCGCTGCAATCGAACGGGCGAGAGGACACGTCATGTCGAATACCGAACGGCGCAACAGGCCGGATCAAGCCACCTGGCGCAGCGGCCAGCCGACCGGCGACGATGCCTACGCCTATGGCAGCTATCTGCAGCCCGAGCTTTACGACGGCGTGCTGACCAAACGCGCCTTGGCTTTTCTGATCGACGTCGTGATCATTTCGATCCCGGTCGTACTGGCGACGTTCTTCATCGCCGTGTTCGGCGTGCTGACGCTGGGCCTCGGCTGGGGCCTGTTCTGGCTCCTGTCGCCGGCCACGGTCATCTGGCCGGTCGTCTATTACGGCTTTTCGCTGGGCGGGCCGCATTCGGCCACGGTCGGCATGCGAATGCTCGGGCTGCAGATGCGGACCGCGGGCGGTCAACGCGGCTATTTCGTGTTGGGCTGCGCCCATGCCCTGCTGTTCTGGGCCTCCATGTCCCTGCTGACCCCCTTCGTGGTGCTGGTCGGATTCTTCAACCGCCGCCGCAAGCTGCTGCATGATTTCGTGCTCGGCACCGAGGTCGTGAACACCCATGTCGCGGCGGCGATGGGTCCGGCGGCCGGAGCTTATTGATTCTTGATCGCGTCGGCGCGATGCTGACGGCGTCGCGCCGCGAATCTTGATGCGCGCCCGGAGATCGACGACAGGCCGTGACCCAGCACTCGCGCGACACCCCGCAGTTTTACCTGACGGCGCCCTCGCCCTGCCCCTATCTGCCGGGCCGGTTCGAGCGCAAGGTGTTTACCCATCTGGTGGGCGAGAAGGCAGGCGACCTCAACGATTTGCTGACGCATGGCGGTTTCCGGCGCAGCCAGTCGATTGCGTACCGTCCCGCTTGCGACCAGTGCCGCGCCTGCGTCTCCGTGCGCGTCATCGCCAACGAATTCAGGCCGTCGCGCAACTTCAGGAAGATATTGGCGCACAATGCCGACATCGTCGGCGAACAGCGCAGCGCCGTGCCGACGTCCGAACAATATTCGATCTTCCGCGCCTATCTCGACCAGCGCCATCGCAATGGCGGCATGGCCGACATGACGGTTCTCGATTACGCGATGATGGTCGAGGACAGCCATGTCGAGACGCGGATCATCGAATATCGCCGCCGCAGCGTCGATACCGGCATCACCGGGCGCGGCGGCGACCTGATCGCTGTGGCGCTGACCGACGTGCTCAGCGACGGGCTGTCGATGGTCTATTCGTTCTTCGAGCCGGCGGAGGAGAGCCGCTCGCTGGGGACCTTCATGATTCTCGATCATATCGCCCGCGCGAGGCGGCTGGGCCTGCCTTACGTCTATCTCGGCTACTGGATCGATGGTTCGCAGAAGATGGACTACAAGGGCCGCTATCTGCCTCAGCAGCGTCTGGCGCCGTCCGGCTGGCTCCGCGTCGATGCGACCGGGTCCGCGGCCGTCGAGCCGCAGGATTAGCCGAGCACCGTGTCGTAGAGCAGCTTCAGATTCAGGACCACGATGACGCCCGCGATGAGCCATGCCGCGGCCGCAAACCACCGTCCGATCACGAAATCGCCCATCTTGCGCCGGTCCGACACGAACCGCACCAGCGGGATGACCGCGAACGGCAACTGCATCGACAGGATCACCTGGCTCAGCACCAGCAACTGTCCAGTGCCGCGCTCGCCATACAGCGCCGTCACGATCACCACCGGCACGATGGCGATGCCGCGCGTCATCAGCCGCCGCGCCCATTGCGGCAGCCGCAGCCGCAAAAAGCCCTCCATCACGATCTGACCGGCCAGCGTCGCCGTCACCGTCGAGTTCAGGCCCGATGCGAGCAGCGCGATCGCGAACAAGGTCGAGGCGATGCCGAGACCGAGCAGCGGCGACAGCAGCTCATGGGCCTGCCCGATTTCGGCCACGTCGGAATGTCCCGAGGTGTGGAACGTCGAGGCGGCGAGGATCAGGATCGCGGCATTGATGAACAATGCCAGCATGAGCGCAATCGTGGAATCGGTCGTCGCCCATTTGATCGCATCGCGGCGACCTTCATTGGTGCGGGGATAGGCGCGGGTCTGCACGATGGACGAATGCAAATAAAGATTATGCGGCATCACGGTCGCGCCGATGATGCCGATCGCGATGTAAAGCATGGCCGGATTGGTGACGACGTCGCTGGACGGCAGGAAACCGCGCAGCACGCCGGCGATCGGCGGGGCGGCGGCGGCAATCTGAACCGTGAAGCAAACCGCGATCACGATCAGCAACGCGATGATGAAGGCTTCCAGAAATCGGAATCCCTTGTTCATCAACAGCAACAGCAGGAAGGCATCCAGCGCGGTGATCAGCGCGCCGCCGACCAGGGGAATGCCGAACAGCAGTTGCAGCGCAATGGCGGTGCCGATCACCTCCGCAAGATCGCAGGCGATGATCGCAGTCTCGCAAGCGAGCCACAGCATGAAATTGACGGGCTTGGAAAAACTGTCGCGGCAGGCTTGCGCGAGGTCGCGGTCGGTGACGATGCCGAGGCGCGCCGCCAGGGCCTGCAACAGGATGGCCATGACGTTGGACAGCAGAACGACCGACAGCAGGGTGTAACCGAACTGCGATCCGCCGGCGAGATCGGTCGCCCAGTTGCCAGGGTCCATGTAGCCGACCGACACCATGTAGCCCGGTCCGGCGAAGGCCAGCAACCGGCGAAACCAGTGGCCGCCGATCGGCACCGGGATCGACGCATTGACCTCAGGCAGGCTCAATCTTGCGTCGGCGCCGTTGCCCGACCGCCATCCGGAGGCGGGTTGAACGTCGCTGGGAATGGAAGACATCAATTTATCCGAGGGTCTTTGCGGGGCGGCCGATTTCATCACCGCTCATAGACCAAACCGGGTCTTGTTGCAAATAATTTGCAACTGCATCTATCGGCGGTTGCCGGAGAACGGGTGGGCTGCGGGTTCTGGGAAGGCGCAGTCTCGCATCAGATTGAAACGATCGGACATTTCCCATGCCCATGTCATCACACGACACTCTCCCCACGACCTTCAACCGGTTGGCCTGGTCCAACCTCGCCGCGCAATCGGCCGAACAGATCGCGCTGGCCGCCGCCCCGATCGTGGCGGTGCTGCTGCTCGGCGTCGGCGAGGCCGCGACCGGCCTATTGCAGACCGCGCTGACCTTGCCGTTCGTGCTGCTAGCGGTCCCCGCTGGCCTGCTGGCCGACCGGATGATGCGGCGCTCATTGATGGCCGGCGCGGAGGGCTTGCGCGCGCTGGCGCTGCTGGCGATCCTGGTGCTGATCGCGACCGGCACGCTGACGCTGTGGCTGCTGGCGCTGCTCGGCTTCATCGCGGTGTGCGGCACGGTGGTCTACAGCGTGGCGGCCCCTTCTCTGGTGCCGTCATTGGTGCCGGCGCGATCGCTGCCGGCCGCCAATGCGCGGATCGAACTGGCGCGGACGGTCGCCTTCGCCAGCGGCCCCGCATTGGGCGGCGTGCTGGTCGGCTGGGTCGGAGCCGCGCCCGCCTTCGGCGTTGCTGCGGCGTTGTCGCTGATCGCGATGGTGGCGTTGTCGGGCATCCACGAACCGGCACGCACAACCGTTCCGACCCGACATCCGATCCAGGACATCAAGGAAGGCGCCGCCTTCGTGTTCAATCATGCGTTGCTGCGGCCGGTGTTCGTCACGCAACTGATCTTCAACACGGCGTCGTTTCTGATCCTGTCTGTTTTCGTGCCTTATGCCGTCCGGCATCTCGGATTGAGCGTAACAGGCGTCGGCGCCACGCTGGCGATGTACGGCGTCGGCATGACGATCGGTGCGTTGGCGGCGACGCGGCTGATGCGGCGGCTGCCGTTCGGTACGGTGATCGCGCTTGGGCCCGTCACCGGCTTCGCGGCGTCCCTGGTCATGGCGCTCACCACCGTCATCCCGTCGCCGCTATTGGCCGGATTGAGCTTCTTCCTGCTCGGCGCGGGTCCGATCCTGTGGGTGATCTCGACCACGACGCTGCGGCAGGCGGTGACTCCGCCGCGGCTGCTCGGCCGCGTCTCGGCCATCAACATCATGAGCTATGGCGCGCGCCCGCTCGGCGCGGGTCTCGCGGCGTTGGTCGGGTTCTACGCCGGCGCGGAGACGTGCTTCTATCTTGCGGCGGCGTTTTTCGGCTGGCAGGCGCTGGTGATCCTTCGTTCGCCGGCTGTCGGCCTCGTTCGGCAGCCTGACATGGTCGCGGAACCTGCACCGGCCTGTTAGCAGCAATCCTGGCCGGACTGTGCTACACGATGCCAAACTGAAATCATCTCTCGAAGGACCATCGTGTTAGCCATAGAACTCGGGATCGTTACGGTCCTGATCGTGATCAACGGCCTGCTCTCGATGTCGGAGCTTGCCATCGTCTCCTCACGTCCGGCCCGGCTGGCGGGCCTAGTCGAAAAGAACGTCACGGGATCGCGCCGCGCGCTGGCGCTGGCCTCCAACCCCGGCAAGTTTCTCTCCACCGTCCAGATCGGCATCACGCTGATCGGCGTTCTTTCCGGCGCGTTTTCCGGCGCGACCTTGGGCCAACGACTGACCGAATTCCTGATGGAGCAAGGTGTCGCAAAGGGCCTCGCCGATACGCTCGGCGTCGGCCTCGTCGTCAGCGTGATCACCTATGCTTCGCTCATCATAGGCGAGTTGGTGCCGAAGCAGATCGCCTTGCGCGATCCCGAAGCGGTCGCGGTCCGCGTCGCGCCGGCCATGGTGCTGCTGGCGAAAGTCTCGCTGCCGCTGGTCTGGCTGCTCGATCGCTCGGGCAAGGCGATATTGTGGCTTCTGGGTCAGCGCGGCAAGGCCGAGGAAAAAGTCAGCGAAGACGAAATCCGCACGCTCGTCGTCGAGGCGGAAACCGCCGGCGTGCTCGAACCCGGCGAAAAGGAAATGATCGCCGGCGTGATGCGGCTCGGCGATCTGCCCGTCGGCGCAGTGATGACGCCGCGCCATGAGGTCGACATGGTCGATCTCGCCGACACGCTGGAGACGACCGTTGCCGCGTTGGCCGACAGCAATCACTCGCGCTTTCCAGTGTTCGACGGCAACCGCGAATCGGCGATCGGCATCTTGCAGGCCAAGGATCTGCTCGACGCCTATCTGCATAACAAGACGCCCGACCTGCGCGCGCTGGTCCGCGACGCGCCGATCATTCCCGACACGGTCGATGCGCGCGACGTCGTCGCCATTCTGCGCGACAGCCCAGTGCATCTTGGCCTGATCCACGACGAATACGGCGTGTTTCAGGGCGTCGTCACGTCGGCCGATATTCTGGAATCGATCGTCGGATCGTTTCACACCGAAGAAGGGCCGGCCGAATTGGCCTTCGTGCAACGCGACGACGGCTCCTACCTGATCTCGGGCTGGATGCCGGCCGTCGAATTCGCAGCACTATTGGGCATCGAGTTGCCGGTCGCGCAAAGGCCCTACCAGACGTTTGCAGGATTTCTGCTGCAGGAATTCGGCGCGATCCCGGATGTCGCCGAAGCCATCGAGGCGCATGGCTGGCGCTTCGAGATCATGGACCTCGACGGCCGCCGCATCGACAAGGTGCTGGCGAGCCGCGTCGAGAGCGTGGTGGGGTGACGTGCCGTCGACATGACGCCGGTCGCAGGACGGTCGAGCCGAAGCGCGATCTTCGCGCCGCCAGAGACGCCCGTTAACGAATGGCTTGCGGAGGTGCGGATCGCCAAGCGGCTCGACCGATCCTGAAGTGCCTTTACAGTCCCCTGCCGAACTTGTTCGACGCAGGAAATCCACGCGGCGGAAGACGACCCGCATCGGCGCGGTTGCCACGCCATTCGGCGAGTTCTTTCAATGCGGCGCTGGACTCGCGACCCGATGCGCTCCGCCATGTGAATCCGTCCTTGGCTGCGAACGTCGCCACGTCCGATAACCCGTCCTGCTTGTAACGTTGCAGCCGCACGCCTTTGCCGCGCGCCATTTCCGGCACCTGATCGAGCGGGAAAATCAGCATCTTCCTGTTCTCGCCGATGACCGCAACCTGATCGTGACCTTCGCCCACAACGGTGAGCGCCGTCGCTTCGTTCGGCATCTCGACATTCAGCACCTGCTTGCCCTTGCGGGTGGTGCCGACGCAATCATCCTCATTGACGACAAAACCCTGCCCGTCATGGCTGGCGACAAGAAACTTGCGGCCGCCGGTGTTGACGAACAGCGAGACGAGCGCCGCGTCCTGCTCCATGTCGATGAACAGCCGGATCGGCTCGCCATGGCCGCGCCCGCCGGGCAGCTTCGCCACGTCGAGCGAATAGAACCGGCCGTTGGTGGCGAACAGCAACAGCTTCGACGTGGTCTCGGCAAAGAACGATTGCCCGAGTTTGTCGTCGGTCTTGAAGGTGAGATTGCCCAAATCCGCGACGTGGCCCTTCAGCGTGCGGACCCAGCCCTTGTCGGAAATCACCACCGTCACCGGCTCGCGCTCGACGAATGACTCTTCCAGCATCGCCAGATCATGCTCCGGCGCGTCGGCGAAGATGGTGCGGCGCTTGCCGAGCGGCGTCTTTGGCCCGAACAATTCGCGGACATGGCGAACCTGCTCGCCGACCTTGGCCCATTGCTCGGTCTCCGACGCCAGCACCGCGTTGATGCCCTTCAGCTCCGCGCGGAGCTTCTTGTCCTCGGTGCGGATCTCGAACTCTTCGAGCTTGCGCAAGCTGCGCAGCCGCATGTTGAGGATCGCTTCGGCCTGAATCTCGGTCAGCTTGAACGCGGCCATCAAGGCCGGCTTCGGTTCATCCTCGTTGCGGATGATGCGGATCACCTCGTCGATGTTGAGATAGGCGATCAGATAGCCGCCGAGCACTTCGAGCCGGTGCTCGATCTGCGCCTTGCGATGGTTGGAGCGGCGCAGCAGCACGTCGCGCAGATGGTCGAGCCATTCGCGCAGGCATTCGGCGAGGCCGAGCACCTTCGGGATGCGGCCCTTCACGAGCACGTTAAGGTTCAGCGGAATCCTGCTTTCCAGCTCGGTCAGCCGGAACAGGGATTCCATCAGGATTTCGGGATCGACCGCGCGCGTTTTCGGCTCGATGACGACGCGGATATCCTCGGCGGATTCATCGCGGACGTCGCCGATCAGCGGCAGTTTCTTGTCGTTCAGAAGCTCGGCGATCTTCTCGATCAGCCGCGACTTCTGCACCAGCCAGGGAATCTGGGTGACGACCACCACCCACATGCCGCGCGCGCCTTCCTCCTGATGCCATTTCGCGCGGGTGCGGAACGAGCCGCGCCCGCTGGCATAGGCCTCGGCGATGCTCTCCTTGGAGTCGACGATGATGCCGCCGGTCGGAAAATCCGGGCCTTTGACGAAACGTATCAGCCCCTTCGACTTTGTGTCCGGCTTCTCGATAAGATGGAGCGCCGCGTCGCAGAGTTCGGCCGCGTTGTGCGGCGGGATCGAGGTCGCCATGCCGACCGCGATGCCCTGCGCGCCGTTGGCGAGCAGGTTCGGAAAGCCCCCCGGAAGAACGACCGGCTCTTTCGACTGGCCGTCGTAATTGGCGCGGAATTCGACCGCGTCCTCGTCGATGCCCTCCAGCAGCAGCCGCGCGACATCGGTCATGCGCGCTTCGGTGTAACGATAGGCGGCGGGGTTATCGCCGTCGATATTGCCGAAATTGCCCTGCCCGTCGACCAGCGGATAGCGCGACGAGAAATCCTGCGCCAGACGAACCAGCGCGTCGTAGATCGACTGGTCGCCATGCGGATGGAACGAGCCCATCACGTCGCCGACGATCTTGGCGGATTTCTTGAACGGCGTGCCGGGGTCGAGCCGCAGCAGCCGCATCCCGTAGAGGATGCGCCGATGCACCGGTTTCAGCCCGTCGCGGGCATCCGGCAGCGCGCGATGCATGATGGTCGAGAGCGCGTAAGCAAGATAGCGCTCTTCCAGCGCATCGCGCAGCATCACCTCGTGGATCTCAGCCGGCTCCGGCGGAATCAGTCGTTTTCCCATAAGGACGGGTTAGCGTTTGGCGGGATTCAGGGCAAGAAACGATTCGGAATACGGACACGGCCGTCACCCTCCGCGAAGGCGGAGGGCCCAGTATCCTGCGACGCCGATGTTCACAATCAGCCTTGCGGCATACTGGATCCCCGCTCGCATGCGAACAGCGCAAGCGCGCTGACGCATTTGGCGGGGATGACGGCCGTCCTGCTCACGATGACGGCAGGGCCTGAGGATTCGCCTCGGCCGCCATCAGCCGGGTGACAGCATTGATGAACCCCGCCCGTGCATCGGAATGCGCCTGCCCGCGCGGCTCCAGCACGTTGCGCATCAAAAAGCGGCCGGTCAGCGCGAAACCGTCCTGCAAATCCTGTTCGGAAAACCCGTTCCGGCCATCGTCGGATTCGCGCAAAAACGGCGGCAATGGCAGCAGCCTGTCGCGCCACGGCTCGCCCGCCGTGCGCGACACCGCCCCGCCCGATTTCGGCGAGACGTAGATCAGATCGTGATAAACGCCGCTGGCGGCGCAGGTGGTGAGATCGAGCCCGAAGCCAAGTTCGGTCAGCATCGCCAGTTCAAAGCGGATGAGATGCACGGCGGCGGCGCCGACATCGTCGAAGTCGTCGAGCGTCCGCTCCAGCATGGCGTAGATGTCGTCGTGCGGATCGCGCTCCGGCAGCAGCCTTGCCAGCGCTGCCAGATGGGTCAAGCCGTAGACCGCGTGCGACGACGCCAGCAGCGTCGCGGCGCGCATCCGCGTCGCCTCGATGACGTAGTAGCCGAGATGCTCGTCGAGCCGCGCCCGCCACACCGCGCTGACGGAATTGCCGGGCTGCAGCAGCGGCCGCATCCGCGAGCCCGCGCCGCCGCGCACGAGGCCCAGATGGCGGCCGTGGCCGCGCGTCAGCAGTTCGACGATGGCGCTGGCCTCGCCATGCCGCCGGACGCCCAGCACGATGCCTTCGTCAGCCCATTCCATGGTTTGATGTGTAGCACGAGACGTCGCGCCATGCAGTGCCGTCATTGCGAAGAGCGTTGTTTCTCGCCTTCGAGAGACAACGCGACGAAGCAATCCAGCTTTTTAAAAAGAATTGGATTGCTTCGCTCACGACATGCCGGCGCGAGCGTCGGCATGTCGTGGCTCGCAATGACGGATCAACGCCCTACTCCTTAAACCAGCCCTTCGCATCGCCGGTGAAGGCGCAGAACAGGCCGAAGCCGGTCAGCACGCTCGAGACCAGTTCGATGAAGCTGTCGAACTGCAGCCCGTTGGCGCCGAGCACCTGCGACAGCGACAATACGGATACCGCCAGCGAAATGGACAAAATCCAGCGCGGCCAACTTTTGCGGTGATGCGCTGCGAGCCAGACCAGATAGACGAACAGCAGCAGCAATCCGGCGGCGAGCAGGTTCGCGACCATGATCGTGGAATCCGACAGGTCGGCGTCGGGCGTGCGGTCCTGGAACGCAACCGACACCGCGTCGAGCATCAGCGACGCGTAGAGCGCCGCCTCGAAATAGATGACGTTGGTCGGCCGAGCCGTATTCGCGGGAGGCATCATTCTTTTGGAAATTCCAGCCCCATTTCACGATAGCGCTCGGGATCGTCGCCCCATCCGTCGCGGACCTTCACGAACAAAAACAGATGCACCTTCTCGCCGACGATTTCGGCGATTTCCTTGCGCGAATCCGCGCCGATCGACTTGATGGTGGCGCCGGCCTTGCCGAGCACGATCTTGCGCTGGCTGTCGCGCTCGACGAAAATCGTCTGCTCGATCCGCACCGACTTGTCCTTGCGCTCGGTCCACGAGTCCGTCTCGACGGTGGACTGATACGGCAACTCCTGATGCAGATGGCGATAGATTTTCTCGCGCGTGATTTCCGCCGCCAACTGGCGCATCGGCGCGTCCGACATCTGGTCTTCGGGATAATGAAAAGGACCGGCCGGGACGCGCCTGGCGAGTTCATGCTTGAGATCCTCGACGCCGTCGCCGGACATCGCCGACACCATGAAGGTCTCGTCGAATGTCAGCCGCTCGTTGGCGCGTTGCGTCAGCGACAACAGCTTCTCGCGCGGGACGAGATCGATTTTATTGATGACCAGAATTTTGGGGTGATCGACATCGGCCACACGCTCCAGAATGGCCTTGGCCTCGTCGTCGAGCCCGGCACGCGCGTCGAGCAGCACGCAAACGAGATCGGCGTCATGCGCGCCGCTCCACGCCGTCCTGACCATCGCGCGATCGAGGCGGCGCTTCGGCAAAAAGATGCCGGGCGTATCGACCAGAATGATCTGCGCGTTGTCGTCGATGACGATGCCGCGGATCAGCGCGCGGGTGGTCTGTACCTTTTTCGAGACGATGGTCACTTTCGACCCGACCAGCGCATTCACCAGCGTCGATTTGCCGACATTCGGGGCGCCGATCAACGCAACGAAACCGCACCGCGGATCAGCGCGGACGGGCGCCTCGGTCACGGTCCCGTTGTCATTCGTGTCCACCAGACACTCCTTCCTGCGCGAGCATCGCGGACGCCGCCAGTTTTTCGGCGGCGCGCTTGCTGCCGCCGACCCCTTCGGCAGGCGTGAGCCCCGGCAAATCCACGGCGACGCGAAACTGCGGATCGTGATGCGGACCGGAGCGTTCGACCTCGCGATAGACGGGCGTCGGCAAACCCTTGCCCTGCGCCCATTCCTGCAACACGGTTTTGGGATCGCGCAGCGGACGCACCGGCGTTCGCATCCGCTCGGTCCAGTTTCGCGTCACGAAATCCGCCGCCGCTGCATAGCCGCCGTCGATGAAGATCGCGCCGATCACCGCTTCGCAGATGTCGCCGAGTACGGACTTCCTCAGCCGCGCGCCCGCTCCGGCGCCGACGGTCCCGAGCTTGATGCCGTCGATCAGATCGAGCGCGCGGGCGACATCGGCGCAGGTTTCCTTGCGCACGAGATCGGCGAGGCGTTTTGAGAGTTCGCCCTCATCCGCTTTCGGAAAGGCGCGAAACAGCATGTCCGAGACGACCAGCCCGAGCACATGGTCGCCGAGAAATTCGAGCCTTTGATAGCTGCCGGCTCGGTTGCCTTGCGATTTCAGCGCGGAGACATGCGTGAAGGCCATCGTCAGCAATTCCGGATCCTTGAACCGGTATCCGATCCGCGCCTCGATGGCATCTGCGACGACTTTTGCCGTGAGCTTGACGGCGGCCTTGCCGCGCTTCTTCCTGGCCGTCAGCGGCGCATCGCCGGCAGGCAGCGCCGCAACGGAGCCGTCCGCCGACTCATGCGAAACGTGCTGCGTGGCAGTATCGTCGCTCATCGCACGATGGAGAAGATGCGATTCCAGCGCACGGCGGTCGGCCAGCGCCAGATCTGCCAGGCCTGCTCGCCTTCGGCGATCGAGAAGAAGATCATCTGCGCGCGGCCGATAATGTTCTGATACGGCACATAACCCACCGCTGAGAGCACGCGGCTGTCGGTGGAATTGTCGCGGTTGTCGCCCATCATGAAGAAGTGCCCGGCCGGCACGGTGTAGACGATGGTGTTGTCGTAGAAGCCGTTATCGACGCAATCCAGCGACTCGTAGGTGACGCCGTTCGGCAGCGTCTCCTTCCAGCGCTTGACGCGCGCGGTGGCGTCCGACCCGCAGGGGTCTTCGCCGACGAAATCCGACAGGCGCTCGCGCTTCACCGGCTGCTCGTTGATATAGAGCAGGCCTTCCTTCATCTGGATGCGGTCGCCGGGCAGACCGATGACGCGCTTGATGTAATCGGTGGTGTCGTCCTTCGGCAAACGGAAGACGACGACATCGCCGCGCGACGGTTCGGAGCCGAAGATGCGGCCGGAGAACAAGGGCGGCGACAGCGGGATCGAGTAATGGCTGTAGCCGTAGGAATATTTCGAGACGAACAGATAGTCGCCGACCAGCAAGGTCGCCTTCATCGATCCCGACGGAATGTTGAAGGGCTGAAACAGCAAGGTCCGGATCACCAGCGCGATCAGCAATGCGTGGATCACGACACGGATGGTTTCGCCGATGCCGCTTTCAGTCTTGGTGCCGGATGTCACGCTCATCGCTTTCCCGAATCTCAGCCGAATTGACGCAGGTACGTCCTGCTTGCGCGTTCTAGACCGTGTTGGCGGGGTGTGCAATGAACGACCCCGGCATAAACTGCTAATTGATTGAGCGTGCAGCGATTTTAGTTTTCAGGCCGTGTAGTGGGCTCGGCCGAGATGACCACGAAGGCCTGCGCCAGCGGCCAATCGTCGGTCATCGTGAGATCGATCCGGGCGGTAAAGCCCGTCGGCGTCATCGCCAGCAGCCGCGTTTGCGCGCCGCCGGCGAGGCTCATCGAGGGCCGTCCGCCGGGCAGATTGACCACCCCCATGTCGCGCCACCACACGCCCTGCCGGATGCCGGTGCCGAGCGCCTTCGAGCAGGCCTCCTTGGCGGCGAAGCGCTTGGCATAGGTCGCGGCAACCATGCGGGCGTTCCCGGCGCGGCGCTCGGCCTTGGCGCGTTCGGCCGCGGTGAAGACGCGGTCGAGGAAGCGCTCGCCGTGCCGCGCCATCACCTTCTCGATCCGGGTGATGTCGATCAGGTCGGAGCCGATGCCGAGGATCATGACGACACCGCCGCCCGCCCGCGGTCCATCGCGGTGCGCATGCGATGCACCGTGGTTGGCAGGCCGACGAACAACGCCTCGCCCATCATATAGAAACCGATATTGAGTTCGGCGATCTCGGGCAGTGACGCGATGGTCTCGGCAGTCGCGTAATCGAGGCCGTGGCCAGCGTGGACTTCGAGCCCTGCCGCCGTCGCCAGCGCCACGCCGGCGACGATGCGCTGCCATTCGTGCTTCGCCTTGGCGTCGTCGCCATCGGCGATGGCGTCGCACCACGCGCCGGTGTGGATTTCGATGACCGGCGCTTTCAACCTCGCCGCCATCTCGATCTGCGCCGGATCGGCGGCGATGAACAGCGACACCCGCACGCTGGCATCCGTCAGCCGCGAAATGAACGGAGACAGCGACTCGCGCTGGCCGACAACGTCGAGGCCGCCTTCCGTGGTGACTTCCTCGCGCCGCTCGGGCACGAGGCACGCCGCATGCGGTTGGGTCGCCAGCGCGATGCGGACCATGTCGGGCGTCGCCGCCATCTCGAAATTCAGCGGCTTGGAAATCTCGGCCTTGAGCCGCTTCATGTCGTCGTCGCGGATGTGGCGGCGATCCTCGCGCAGATGCGCGGTGATGCCGTCCGCGCCGGCCTCGATCGCCGCGACCGCCGCACGGACGGGATCGGGGTGCAGGCCGCCGCGCGCATTGCGGACGGTGGCGACGTGATCGACATTGACGCCGAGGCGGAGCGGACGAGGTGGCATGGAGGACTCGCGAAAGTTCAGAGAGGACCAACAAGTATCGTCATTCCGGGATGCGTCAATCAAGTCGGCAAAGCCGACGACGATTGATGCAGGCCCGGAATCGATACTCCCGGCAGTGGTTATGGTTTCCGGGCTCGTTCGTGCGTTTTGAAATTGACGAAAACGTCAATTTCAAAACGTCACTCTCGCCCCGGAATGACAAGAGTCACCCGTTCACCCGCTCGACCTTGGCGACGACCTCCTTGGCGCGAAGCTGGTTGATGATCGCGCTGAGGTGCTTGAGGTCATAGACCTCGATGTCGATGTTCTGTTCGGTGAAATCGGGCGAGCGGCGCTGCATCGTGATGTTGTCGATGTTGCCGTCATGGTCGGCGATCACCTGGGCGATCTGCGCGAGACTGCCGGGCTCGTTGACGTTCTGGATGAACAACCGCGCCGGGAAGCGCTGCGGCGAGGACTCGTCGACATCCCAACGCACATCGACCCAGCGCTCGGGTTCTTCCTCGAAATCCTTCAGGGCCGGCGACTGGATCGGATAGATCGTGATGCCCTCGCCCGGCGTGATGATGCCGACGATGCGATCGCCGGGCACTGCGCCGCCGCTCGGCGCGAACTTCACCGGCAAGTCGGAATTGATCCCGCGAATGGGGATCGCCGACGAGGTCGACGGCTTCACGGGTTTGGCGGCGGCGTCAGGCGCCTTGTCCGCCCCTTTGCCCCCGAAGCGCGTGACGCGCTCTTCCTTATAATCGGGATACATCGCGCGGGCGACGTCCGCGGCCCGCAACTCGCCGCGCCCGACAGAGGCCATGACATCGTCGATCGAGGCGCGCGCCAGACGCGGCAGCGCGCCTTTCAGCTTGTCGTCGGCATAAGTCATCTTGGCGCGGGCAAACAGGCGCTCGACGATGCGGCGGCCCAGTCCGGCATATTGATCGCGGACGGCTGTGCGGGTGGCGCGACGGATCGCAGCGCGCGCCTTGCCGGTGACGGCCAGCGACTCCCAGGCCGACGGCGGCGCGGATTGCGCCCGCGAGGTCAGAACCTCGACCTCGTCGCCATTCTGCAATTCGGACGACAGCGCGGCAAACTTGCCGTTGATCTTGCAGCCGACAGCCGAATTGCCGACGTCGGTATGAACGGCATAGGCGAAGTCGATGACGTTGGCCTGGCGCGGCAATGCGATCAGCTTGCCTTTCGGCGTGAAACAAAACACCTGATCGTGAAACAATTCCAGCTTGGTATGTTCGAGAAATTCCTCCGGATTGGCGCTGTCCGCAAGAATTTCGATCGTGTGCCGCAACCAGGCAAAGGCATTGGACTCGCGATTCAGCAGTTCGGTCGGTGATCCGACGCCGTCCTTGTAGAACGCATGCGCCGCGATGCCGAATTCGGCGATCTGATCCATGTCCTCCGTGCGGATCTGCAATTCGACGCGCTGATTGCCCGGCCCGATCACCGTGGTGTGGATCGAGCGGTAATCGTTCTGCTTCGGCGTCGAGATGTAATCCTTGAAGCGGCCCGGCACGACCGGCCACGTCGTGTGCACGACGCCAAGCGCACGGTAGCAGGACTCGATATCGCTGAGCACGACGCGGAATCCGAAGATGTCGGACAATTGCTCGAAGCCGACGGACTTGCGCTCCATCTTGCTCCAGATCGAGAACGGCCGTTTGCGCCGGCCGGACACTTCCGCCGCGATGCCGTGTTTGGCGAGATTGGCGGACAGTTGCGTTTCGATCTCGCCGATCAGGTTGCGGTTGCGGTCGGCCAGCGCATCGAGCCGCTGCATGACGACCGCGAGCGCTTCGGGATCGAGCACGCGGAAGGACAGCTCTTCCAACTCTTCGCGCATGTCCTGCATGCCCATGCGGCCGGCCAGCGGCGCATAGATGTCCAGCGTCTCCTCGGCGATGCGCTTGCGGGACGCCGGCGGCATGAACTCCATCGTCCGCATGTTGTGCAGCCGGTCGGCGAGCTTGATCAGCAGCACCCGGACATCGTCGGCGATGGCAAGCAGCAGCTTGCGCAGGTTTTCGGCCTGTTTGGCTTCGCGCGACACCAGTTCGAGCCGTTTCAGCTTGGTCAGGCCCTCGACGAGAGATCCAATCTCGGCGCCGAAAATGGTGTCGATCTCGGTCCGGGTGGCCTCGGTATCCTCGATCGTATCGTGCAGAAGGGCCGCGACGATGGTGGCGTCGTCGAGCTTGAGGTCGGTCAGTATCGCCGCGACTTCGAGCGGGTGCGAGAAGTAAGGATCGCCCGAGGCGCGCTTCTGCTCGCCATGCGCCATCATCGCGTAGACATAAGCGCGGTTGAGCAGGTCTTCGTCGGTGCCGGGATTGTAGGCGCGGACCCGATCGACCAGATCGTACTGGCGCATCATGCGGACGCGTGACGCGCGCGGCGCCTTCACCGGCACAGGTGCGCTATCAGCCGCCACCGCCACGACATCGGAGGCAGCCTGCATCTGTGGGGATGTGCGCCGCCGGTCCGCCATCAATGCTGTGCCTCGCTTGCTTTGTTGTGTCGATGCCCAGCTTCGCACATTTGCGGCCCGCGCCAAGCCAAGATCGACATCACCTTCGCGTTGACGAGACCTGCCTGCGAGCAAGCCCGACAATGTCCTGACGGATTTGCGGTGATCGGAGTTCGCGGGGCCGGGTGACGCACCCTGCCCCGCTTTCACGGCAGCCTCCAATGACAAAGCCCGGACCAGAGGTCCGGGCTTGAAATCCGTCCGATCGAACGGGCGGCTTACTCGTCCTCTTCCGGAACGTCTTCCGGCGGCGCCAGGCCTTCGAGGCCCTTCAAAAGTTCTTCCTCGGTCATGCGCTCGACGGCGACTTCGGTGTCGTCGGCATCGACGCTGGCGCCTGCCGAACCGATCAACGGCACTGTGTCTGGCTCCGGCTCGTCCACTTCGACGAATTTCTGCAGCGAATGCACAAGCTCCTCGCGGAGGTCTTCCGGCGAAATCGTCTCATCGGCGATCTCCCGCAGCGAGACCACCGGATTCTTGTCGTTGTCGCGATCGATTGTGAGCTGGGAACCCGACGAGATCATGCGGGCGCGGTGAGCGGCCAGAAGAACGAGGTCGAACCGGTTATCGACTTTGTCGATGCAATCTTCGACGGTGACGCGCGCCATGAATGCCGCTCCGTTACAATGGAACCAAATAGGGTGATGAAGCCTCTAACTACAGAGACAGCCGCGTCTTCGCAAGAACCAATTTCCGGTTGTGTCAACGTCTCGCTCGCGGGTCAAACGGGCCGAATTGCCGGTAAAATGCTGCTCATGAGTGATATTCCCGACTGAACAATCGGGCTTGAATTAGTTAAGAATCTGTGATCGACCGTCAAATGGTCGTCATAATCGCGTGAACACCAATTCGCTTCATTGCGGCTGTAAACCTCCTACTTTATCCATAATGGCGCTCCCGATATGCGAGTCGTCAATTGGAGCCGCTGAGGTGGCCTCGACAAGCCTGCGCAGGCGGGCAATTGCCATCAATCGTCACGCGGTCCGCCGCGCCGACCATTCAACAACATACGTAGATGAGAACAACTTGATGTCCCCAGCATCCAACAAGATCGCGCTCTTTATCGACGGCGCAAATCTGTACGCGACGGCCAAGACGCTTGGCTTCGATATTGATTATAAGCGCCTGCTGAAAGAATTTCAGAGCCGCGGCACGTTGGTGCGCGCCTTCTATTACACGGCGATTATCGAGGATCAGGAGTATTCGTCGATTCGCCCGCTGATCGATTGGCTCGATTACAACGGCTACACCGTCGTGACCAAGGCGACGAAGGAGTTCATCGACGCCAGCGGCCGCCGCAAGGTCAAAGGCAACATGGATATCGAACTCGCCGTCGATGCGATGGAATTGGCTGAACATGTCGATCAGATCGTGTTGTTTTCCGGCGACGGCGACTTCCGCTCGCTGGTCGAAGCCGTGCAGCGCCGCGGGGTTCGCGTGACGGTCGTCTCGACCATATCGAGCCAGCCGCCGATGATCGCGGACGAGCTGCGCCGCCAGGCTGACGCCTTCACCGATCTGATCGAATTGCAGTCGAAACTCGGCCGCGATCCGTCGGAACGTCCTGTTCCACGCGAACCACGCAGCGCGGCGCCGCAATTTGTGCAGCGCCCGGTCGCCATGGCCTCGACTGCCCCGCGCGGCAATGACGACGCTTTCGACCATTAAGGTGTCTGCGACGACGAAAGCCTCGGCCAATCAGAGGCCGGCGCGTGCCGAGATCGCCACCGCCGGCCTCTTGCCATCGACAGCCTCCGCGATGCCCGGCCGCGATTGTCCGTTATGTCCAAGGCTGGTCGAATTTCGTCACATCGCGCGTGTCAAGAATCCAGACTGGTTCAACGCGCCGGTGCCGAGCTTTGGCGATGAGGACGCGCAACTGCTGATCGTGGGTCTGGCGCCCGGCATGCAGGGGGCGAACCGGACCGGCCGGCCGTTCACCGGCGACTATGCCGGCGATCTGCTCTACGCGACGCTCAAGACCTACGGCTTTGCCGAAGGCATCTATCAGGCGCGGCGCGACGATGGTTTCCTGCTCAGGAACTGCCGCATCGTCAATGCCGTACGCTGCGTTCCGCCGCTGAACAAACCGCTGCCGATCGAGATCAACGCCTGTCGGCCGTTTCTGATCGCGACGATGGCGCAAATGCCCAGGCTGCGTGCGATCGTGGCGTTGGGCCGCATCGCCCACGAGTCGGCGGTGAAGGCGCTGGGCCTGCGCGCCGCTGCGGCGCCGTTCCGACATGGCGGGGTGCACGAAGCCGGCACGGTCAGGCTTTACGACAGCTATCATTGCTCGCGCTACAACACGAACACGCGCGTACTGACGCCAGAGATGTTCGAGGCCGTGTTCGCGCGGGTAAAAGCGGATTTGGAAAAGTCCGCAGCCACACCGTCATCCTGAGGGGCTCGCCCAAGACCGCGCAAAGGCGCGGTCGGGCGTCACGCCTCAGGATGACGGCAGGGCTCGTCTGGCCGGATTCGCCTTCAGCCACGCCAGGACATCGCCGGCATTCCGGTCCGGTGGAAACACCGGATAGAAGACGTGCGTAATGACGGCGTCGTCGATGATCAAGGCCATCCGCTTCAGCAACGTCTCGCCGCCTGCTTCCATCGTCGGCAAATCCAATGCCTTCGCCAATTCGAGATCGTGATCCGACAACACGGGAAACGGCAAATGCAGCCGTCCCGCCATTTCGGTCTGGTAATCATTGGGCTGCGTCGACACGCCAAAGACATGCTGCGCCCCGCCGGCTTTCAATTCGGCGAACAGGTCGCGAAAGGCGCAGGTCTGCGGGGTACAGCCCCGTGCGCCGGGAATCATGTCCCAATCGTCCACCAGCGCGATCTTGCCGGGTTCGCCGGTGCGCGGATAGGCGAACACCACGACGCGCCCGGCCAATTCCGACAACACGACCGACATATCGTTGGTGGCGTGCAGCGACACCGGCGGAACCGTCATGCCCTTGAGATGGTCCGCGCCGCCATCATCGATGGGCGCGGGAATCGTGCTCCAGTCGACATCGAGCAAATTCTTCTGGTTCATGTCGCCTCGACCGCTTGCGATGATAAAACTCAGCCGCGCGCGCGAAGAATGCGGCCTTTCTCGCGCGACCAATCCCGCTTCTTCTCGGTGTCGCGCTTGTCATGGAGTTGCTTGCCCTTGGCCAGGGCCAGTTGCAATTTCACCCGTCCGCGCTCGTTGAAATAGAGTTTGAGCGGCACCAGGGTCATGCCCTGCCGCTCGACCGCGCCCATCAGCTTGTTGATCTGCTTGCGATGCAAAAGCAGCTTTCGCGGTCGCTTCGGCTCGTGATTGAACTGGTTGGCCTGTAAATATTCCGGGATATTGCAGTTGATCAGCCAGATCTCGCCGTTCTTCGGGTCGGCGTAGGATTCCGCGATGGTGGATTTGCCGTTGCGGATCGATTTCACCTCGGTGCCGGTCAACGCAATGCCGGCCTCGAACGTATCCTCGACGGCGTAGTTGAACCGCGCCTTGCGGTTCTCCGCGGCCACCTTGATCGGACGTTCGTTCTTTTCAGCCATTTGCCTAAAATATCCGAGCCTAAAACACCCTGCGTCGCGAATGAGCGCGCGTCATATCGAGCCGCAGGGTTAAACTCCCCGATCAGGCCTTCTTGCTCAGCAAATCACGGATTTCGGTCAACAAAACGACTTCCGAACTCGGTGCGACCGGCGCGGGAGACGCCTCGTCCTTGCGCTTCAGCCTGTTCATGAAGCGGATGATCATGAACAGCACGAAGGCGATGATGACGAAGTTCAGGGTCAGGGTGAGGAAATTGCCCCAAGCCAGCACAGCGCCTTGCTTCTTGGCATCGACGAGGTTGGTGGCCGTCACGGCTTTCGACATCCCGACGAAGTAATTCGAGAAGTCGAGACCCCCGGTAAGCGCGCCGATGATCGGCATAATGATGTCGCCGACCATCGAGGTGACGATCGCGCCGAACGCGGCGCCGATGATGACGCCGACCGCGAGATCGACGACATTGCCCTTCATCGCGAATTCGCGAAATTCCTTTAGCATCTGCAACATCCTCTATTTGAAAAAGAGTTGTTAGTTGAGCAATCCGGCATGCACCATCGCATCACGGATCACCTTGCCGGTCGGCGGCGTCACCGGCATCAGCGGCAGACGCACCTCCTCCGACAAACGCCCGAGCAGACCGAGGCCATGCTTGGCGCCGGCCAGACCGGGCTCCCTGAAGATGGCGTCATGAAGCGGCGTCAGCCGATCCTGGATCTTGAGCGCTTCGGCGTAATCGCCCTTCAGCACGGCGGTCATCAGGTCGGCGCAGGCTTTCGGCGCAACGTTGGCGACCACCGAGATGCAGCCATGGCCGCCCGCGGCCATGTAAGCGAGCGCGGTCATGTCTTCGCCCGACAACTGGATGAAATCCGGCCCCATCGCATGGCGCTGCTGCGAGACGCGGCCGAGATTGGCGGTCGCGTCCTTCACCCCGGCGATGTTCGTCAACTCGAACAGCCGGCTCATGGTCTCGACCGACATGTCGACAACGGAGCGCGGCGGAATGTTGTAGATGATAATGGGAATGCCGACGGCGTCATTCACCGCCTTGAAGTGGTGATACATGCCGTCCTGCGTTGGCTTGTTGTAATAGGGCGTCACCACCAGCACAGCGTCGGCCCCGGCCTTCTCCGCGTGGACGGCCAGGCTGACGGCTTCCTTGGTCGAATTCGAGCCGGCGCCGGCGATCACGGGCACCCGGCCCTTGGCCTCATCCACGCACCATTCGACGATCTGCATGTGCTCGTCATGGCTCAATGTCGGGCTCTCGCCGGTGGTGCCGACCGGAACGAGTCCGTGCGTGCCTTCGGCGATCTGCCAGCTCACGAGGGCGCGAAACGCCATTTCATCCAGAGCGCCGTTTTTGAACGGCGTGACCAAGGCGGTGTACGACCCCCGAAAATCCGTCCTGGCTGCCATCATCCGTCTCCACGCACGCTTGGTCTCGAGCTTCGGCCTGTCATAACGCCTCCAGCGCCGCGGCGAAAGGCCCGTTGCCGAAGCGGGAAAACGCGATCGGCCGTCATTTCGCCGCGCTGCTGCGGCAATCAGACGGCCGACACCGAACGGTCATTGGTGATTTGTCCACCATTTTAAGCGAAATTGACTCGCTCGGACAGATTTGTGCCGACGGATTGCCCAAAGGATCGCCGTGACGCTTCCTCGCCGTGCTTTTCCTCTTCGTTCATCTTGGACCGTGCCGAGCCTGGCCATACTGGCCGTCGGCGCCTGTGCGCTGTCGCTCGAAGCCGTCGCGCAAGTCCCGGTGCCGAAGCCAAGGCCCATCGCCCGCAGCGTGGTGCCGCAGACGACGGCGTCCGTTCGGGCTGACGGCCCGGTCCGCCTCGCGCCGCCGCCGGGGATGTCGTCCGCCGCACCGACGATGCAGCCGGCGACCCGCCAGCATGCCGCGCCGGCGGCCCGTCGGACGGTCGTGCCGGCGGCCGTCGCCACGAGCGGTTCGACCCCGCAGGGCGACAAGGACGCGCTCGCCAACGTCATCGAACTGGTGCGCAATCGAAAATCAAGCGATGCGGGGACGGCTGTCGGCGACATTTCCGACCCGGTCGCGCGCAAGCTCGGCGAGTGGATCTATCTGCGCAGCGAGAACAACGGCGCGTCGGTCGAGCGCTATCGCAGCTTCGTCGCGACCAATCCAAGCTGGCCGTCGCAGATCTTTTTGCGGCGCCGGGCGGAAGCCGCGCTGTGGGACGACAAGCGCGACGACAGCACCACGATCGGCTATTTTCAGGACGAAAAACCGGTCTCCGGCAAGGGCAAGCTGGCGCTCGCAAAAGCGATGCTGGCGCGCGGAGATCGCGCCGGCGCGGAGCGGCTGGTCCGCGATGCCTGGCGCAATGACGGCCTGTCGAGCGACACCGAAACGGCGGCGCTCGACATGTTCGGCGCATTGCTGACCGGCAGCGACCACAAGGCCCGCATGGATTTCTTTCTCTACGGCGCCGATCTGGATACGGGAATGCGCGCCGCCAAGCGCCTCGGCGCGGCGCAGATGGCGCTGGCGAAAGCCCGGATCGCGGTCAACAAGAAAGCCGGCAATGCCGGCGCTTTGCTCAACGATGTCCCGAGCGAGTTGCGCAGCGATCCCGGCTATATTTTTGCGCGCGCCCAGCAACTGCGCCGCGAAGATAATTTTACCGCGGCCGCCCAGTTGATGGCGAGCGCACCGCGCGATCACTCCCGCCTTTACAATTACGACGAATGGTGGATCGAGCGCCGGTTGCTGGCGCGCAAGCTGCTCGATACCGACGAGCCGCGCACGGCCTATATCGTCGCGCGCGACGCCGCGCTGCCGCAAAAGGATATCTACAAGACCGAGCAGGAATTCACGGCCGGCTGGATCGCGCTGCGCTTCCTGAACGATCCGAGCACTGCCGCACAGCACTTTGCGCGCATCGGCGTCGGCAGCGTCAACCCGACGGCGCTGGCGCGTGCCGGCTACTGGCAAGGCCGCGCGGCGGAAGCCGCAGGTCGCTCGTCCGACGCGCGTCAGGCCTATGCGTCGGCGGCCGAACAATCGACCAGCTATTACGGCCAGTTGGCCCGCGCCAAACTCGGCATGCCGCAGATCGACCTCAACGGCGCGCCGTCCGGCCGCGCGCGCGGCGTCGAACGCCTCGAAATCGTCCGCGCCGTGCAACTTCTCTATGCGCTCGACGAAGGCGAGATGGCGATTTCGATCTTTGCCGACATCGGCGAGAATGGCGATCCTGATGCCGTCCTCGGATTGGCGGAGACGGCGTCCCGCAACAACGACGCGCGCGGCATGTTGATCGTCGGCAAGGCGGCCCTCAATCGCGGCCTGCCGTTCGATTTCTTTGCCTATCCCGTCTCCGGCATTCCGGCCTTCAAACCGATCGGGCCGGATGTCGAACGCTCGATCGTGTTCGCGATCGCGCGGCAGGAGAGCGCCTTCAATCCCAGCGTCGTGTCACCCGCCAATGCCTACGGCCTGATGCAG
The DNA here is from genome assembly GCA_964244735.1 of uncultured Tardiphaga sp. GTDB lineage: Bacteria > Pseudomonadota > Alphaproteobacteria > Rhizobiales > Xanthobacteraceae > Tardiphaga. The sequence continues at coordinate 91,080 of CAXTJT010000010.1, read as the reverse complement.
GTCACGCCCGACGCCGGCCGCTATGTGGCGAAGCGATACGGCGCCAGCTTCGACCTGACGCGGCTGAAGAATGATTCCGTCTACAACGCGACGTTCGGCGCGGCCGAACTGGCGAGTCTGATCGAGGATTATCGCGGCTCCTACATCATGACATTCGCCGGCTACAATGCCGGTCGCGGCAGTGTCCGCAAATGGGTCGAGCGCTACGGCGATCCGCGCGATCCCAAGATCGACGCGGTCGACTGGGTCGAATCGATCCCGTTCGCCGAGACGCGCAATTATGTGCAGCGAATCATGGAAAATCTTCAGGTCTATCGCGCCCGCTTCGGCGGCGGCACGAAGCTTCAGATCGATGCCGATCTGCGTCGGGGCGCAGGCGCGACGGCGAGCGCGGCCGAAGCGGATTAGCCGATCGCTGAAACGGCTCTCTTGGCCGCATGTCGGATACGAACAATGCCAGTCGTGTCGTTCTTAAAGACGATAAAGGAAATGCTATCCGGCCGCGAACGCGGCCGGGCCAGAATGTTGATCGGATCGCGGCGACTGCGAATTACTCGGCCGCCGTTGTCTCTGGCACCTTGCTGCCCTCGCCGTAGCGATGGTCGATATAATCGATCACCATTGCCTTGAAATCGGTCGCGATGTTCGGTCCGCGCAAAGTGCGGAATTTCTTGCCATCGACGAACACCGGCGCGGCCGGGGTTTCGCCGGTACCCGGCAACGAGATGCCGATATCGGCGTGCTTGGATTCGCCGGGGCCGTTGACGATGCATCCCATGATCGCGACGTTCAGCGATTCGACGCCGGGATAGCGCGTCTTCCACGCCGGCATTTCGACGCGGATGAAGTCCTGAATGCTGCGGGCCAATTCCTGGAACGTGGTCGACGTCGTGCGGCCGCAGCCGGGGCATGCCGCCACCAGCGGCACGAAGGTGCGGAAACCCATCGTCTGCAGCAATTCCTGCGCGACCTGCACTTCGAGCGTGCGGTCGCCGCCGGGCTCCGGCGTCAGCGAAATGCGGATGGTGTCGCCGATGCCTTGTTGCAGCAGGATGCCGAGCGCGGCCGATGAGGCGACGATGCCTTTCGAGCCCATGCCGGCTTCGGTGAGGCCGAGATGGATCGCGTAATCCGAGCGCTCCGCCAGCGTCTGGTACACCGCGATCAGATCCTGGACCGCAGACACCTTGGCGGACAGGATCATGCGGTTCTTCGGCAAGCCGATCTCTTCGGCCCGCGCGGCCGACAGCAACGCCGACTGCACCATGGCTTCGCGCGTGACCGCGCGAACATCCTTTGGCGAGGCGAGCAGCGCGTTCTCATCCATCAGCTTGGTCAGCAATTCCTGATCGAGCGACCCCCAGTTGGCGCCGATCCGAACGGTCTTGCCGTATTTCAACGCCATCTCGACGATGTCGGTGAACTGGCTGTCACGCTTGTTCTTGAAGCCGACATTGCCGGGATTGATGCGGTATTTATCCAGCGCTTCGGCGCAGGCCGGATGATCGGCGAGCAGCTTGTGGCCGATGTAATGGAAATCACCGATCAGCGGCGCGGTGATGCCGCGCTTGCGCAGTTCGTCGCGGATATGCGGCACCGCGGCGGCGGCCTCGTCGCGATCGACCGTGATGCGGACCATTTCGGAGCCGGCGCGCGACAACGCCGCAACCTGCTCGATGGTGCCCTGGATGTCGGCGGTGTCGGTGTTGGTCATCGACTGCACGACGATCGGGGCACCGCCGCCGACGGCGACATTGCCGACCATGACCTGGGTGCTTTGATGCCGGGCCTTCGGGCCTGCGATGTCCTGCTGGGGCGGTTTTTCGAGCATGTTCATGGGTCTCAATTATCAGATTTTCATGACGGTCAGCAATGGACCCGTCGGGAATGGCTTAACCGATCGCCTGGACCGGCGCACCGGGCTTGTTCACCAGATACAGTCCGGCGATGACCAGCAAAGCCGCAGCGCCAAACGCCACTGTCAGGTGGTCATGCATGATGAAATAGCCAGCGGCGACGCCAAACAAAGGGGTGATGAAGGTAAAAGCCGACAATTTGCTAGCGGAATAGGTCCGAACCAGCGTGAACCAGAGCATGAACGTCAACCCGACCACCCAGAACGCCTGATAGGCCATCAAACCGAGGCTTAAGGGACTGGGAACGGCTGTGATCGTCTCGCCGCTGGCCCAGGCCGCGAAACCGAGGATGGGAATCGATAGGCCGACCTGATAGCCGAGCGCCTTTTCCGGCGGGGCGTGGAGCAGCCGCGTGGTTTTGACCATCAACGTGGTCGCCGCCCACAGCGCCCCGCCGCCGACAATCATCAGGTCGCCGAGCAAAATATTGGCATCGACATCGGGCTGCGGCACGCCGATCGCCAATGCCACGCCGGCAAAGCACAAGGCCAGCCCGCCCCACTGGATCGTGCGCAGCCTCTCGCCGAGAAACCTGTACGAACCAAGCGCCACGAAAAACGGCGCCGTGTAGAGAAACACCACCGCGCGGGACGCCGAGGTGAGCAGAAGCCCGCGATAGATCAGCACGAATTCGACCCCGAACATCAGACCGCAAAACAGCCCGGCTTTCAGCGTGCCGTCGCGCTTGAACAGCTTCACGCCGCGAAACTGGGCGATCAGGAGGATCACCACCAACGCGCCGCAGGACCGCAGCATGCCCTGCAGGAACGGCGGAATCTCGGGCAGAACAAGCTTCACCGCGATCTGGTTGAACCCCCAGGACAGGCACAACAGCAACATCAAGGCGACCGCGCCGGCGGTGAGCGGACGGCCGCCGATGCTCACTTGCGGCGGGCTGATGGACGCTGGCTCGGCTGACATGAGGACTCTTGCCCGGCTTGACGCCGTGTTCTTGATCACGCGCGGATTATGCTGCCCGCTGGCAATGCGCGCAAATCCCGGTGATTTCAACAACCGATAATTTCGGTGCGAACCCAATGCCGCGGGCGGCGTCGTTCAGGCTCTGTGCAACGCGCGCCGCCGGCACTTCGCCAACCGAACTGCACTTTTCGCAGATCAAAAACGCGACCATCGCCCCGGCCGCGTGATCATGCGCGCAAGCCAGAAACGCATTGCGGCTCTCGATGCGGTGAACGAGGCCGTTCTCAATCAGGAAATCCAGCGCGCGATACACCGTGATCGGCGCCGGTCGCGCCGCATGCTGCGCCAGAGCGTCGATGATCTCGTAAGCGCCGAGCGGCCGATGGCTTGCGAGCAGCGCCCGCAGGACGTGGCGGCGCATGGGCGTGAATTTCTGCGACGTCGCCTGACAGACCGCCTCGGCGTGGCTCATCGCATCCGCGCTGCAGCGGTCGTGATCGTGATCGGGGGCTGGAAAGCTCGGCTTCAGCGCGGTCATGCGGGATATCTAGCGCGAACGAGAGGTAAATTAAACACGAACAAAGTTCCAGCAAGCCATGAGCCAAGCGCGGACCAGCCCCTCGCGCGAGGAAGAGCATGTATTCATAAGCATGCTTATTATATTGCAAGCTTACTGAGTGGACCGAATGCCGCACACCGCCAATCCTGATTTCCTGTTCGCGTTGTTCGAGACGCAGCGCCTGCTGCGGCTCTATGCCGACAAGCAGGCTCAGCGCCACGGGCTGACCAAGGCGCAATGGGCGGTGCTGGCCAAGCTCGAGCGCACCGAGGGTCTCAAACAGACGGCAATCGCCGACCTGATGGACATGGCCCCGATCACCCTGACCCGACTGATCGACAAATTATGCGACCAGGGTCTGATCGAGCGGCGCAGCGACCCCAATGATCGCCGCGTCAACCGGCTTTATCTCACCGAATCCGCCCGTCCGTTGATGGCGACGCTGGCGACGCTGCGCGGCGAAATCACCCGCACGGCGCTGAGCGGGCTCGGCGAGCCAGAGATCGCACTGATTGTCGCGCATCTCGAAACCGTCAAGGACAACATCCGCGACGCGCTGCAAGGCGCGACTGCCGGACGACCGCAGATTCGTATCAAGGAAGAACGCTATGGCTGATCCCGTCCTGAAATTTCCGACCGACCCGAAATCAGCCGAACAGGTGCCTGGACAGAAGGCCGCCGAATCCCTCGCGCCGCAGCCGGTCAAAGCCGAGCAGCCGATCGAGCAAAAGGCCCCCTCGCCCGACCCACAGCCACAGCGGCCGGCGGCGACAAGCCAGGCCGCAGGCGGCGTCTTGCGGCGTTATCGCCGGCCGTTATTGCTCGTGGTGCTGCCGCTGGTCGTGCTGGTCGGCGGTCTTGCTTTCTATCTCAGCGGCGGCCGCTACATGACCACCGACGACGCCTATGTCGGCGCGCAGAAAGTGCTGATCACGCCGGACATCTCCGGCAAAGTCGAGAAGATCGTCGTCAAGGAAGGCCAGCACGTCAACGAAGGCGACGTTCTGTTCGAGATCGATCCGGTGCCGTTCAAGCTCGCGCTGCAACAGGCGCAATCGATGCTGGCGCAGCAAAAAACCAACTATGACAATTTGGTCAGCAATCTGAAAATCTACGGTCAAATGCTCGATCTCGCTCAGCAGGGCGTCGACCTGAAGCAGCGCGACGTCGGCCGCAAATCGACGCTGGTGAAGTCCAGCTTCGGCTCGCAACTCGATCTCGACAATGCGACGACAGCCGTGGTGACGGCGCGCGCGCAACTCGAATATCTCAAGCAGCAATCCGCGACGGCGAAGAACCAGTTGCTCGGCAATATCGATCTGCCGCTCGATCAATTTCCGCCCTATGCACAGGCCAAGGCGGCGCTCGATCAGGCGCAGCGCAATCTGGATCATACCGTGCTGCGCGCACCCATGAGCGGCGTCGCCACGCAGGTCGACAACATCCAGCTCGGCCGCTTCGTCGCGGCGGGTTCGGCGATCCTCAGCGTGATCGACGACTCCAAGCCTTGGGTCGACGCCAACATGAAGGAATCCGACTTCACCTACATCGCGGTCGGCCAACCCGTAACTCTCGAAGTCGATTCCTACCCCGACCACACCTTCAAGGGCACCGTAGGTTCGCTGTCACCGGGCACCGGCGCACAGTTCGCGATCCTGCCGCCGCAGAACTCGACCGGCAATTTCGTGAAGGTCGTGCAGCGCGTGCCGGTGCGGATCAATCTCGATCCGCAGGACCCGATGGTGAAGCGCCTCAAGGCCGGCATGAGCACCTATGTCTGGATCGACACCAATCATCGCCGGTCGCTGGCCGGGCTGTTCGGCTTCTCGACCGCCTCCGCGAAGGACTGATCCGATGTCGGAGGCGCAAAACGGAGTGGTCCCCGGCCTGCGCCGCAACATGGTGACGATCTGCGCCATGACGGCGACGGTCATGCAGGCGCTCGATACCACGATCGCCAACGTGGCGCTGCCCTACATGCAGGGCACGCTGTCGGCCTCGACCGACCAGATCAACTGGGTGCTGACGTCGTATATCGTCGCCGCCGCGATCATGACCGCGCCGGTCGGATGGATCGCCAACCGCTTCGGTCGCAAGCGCGTCTTCATCATCTGCTCGGCGGGCTTTACCGTCGCCTCGGTGCTGTGCGGCTTGTCGCAGGACATCACGCAGATGGTCGGTTTCCGGCTGTTGCAGGGCATGTTCGGCGCGGCCCTGGTGCCGCTGTCGCAAGCGGTGATGCTGGACAGCTATTCGCTACAGGAACGCGCCAAGGCGATGTCGATCTGGGGCATGGGCGTGATGATGGGCCCGATCATGGGGCCATCACTCGGCGCGTGGCTGACCGAAACCTATTCCTGGCACTGGGTGTTCTTCGTCAACATCCCTTTCGGCATCATCACGGTGCTCGGCCTCATCACCTTCATGGACGAGACCAAGAAGAATACCGAACTCAGCTTCGATTGGTTCGGCTTCCTCGCGCTGGCGGTGGGAATCGGCTCGATGCAACTGGCGCTGGATCGTGGCGAGCAACTCGACTGGTTCGGCTCCAAGGAGATCATCGTCGAGACGATCGTGGCGCTGGTCGGCTTCTATTATTTCTTCGCGCATTCGCTGACGACGAAGAAACCGTTCATCCAGTTCGCCATCTTCAAGGACCGCAACTTCATCGGCGGCTGCGTCTTCATGGCCGTGATGGGCATCGTGCTGTTCTCGACCATGGCGCTGTCGTCGCCCTACCTGCAGAATGTGATCGGCTATCCGATCATCTCGGCGGGCCTGCTGCTGGCGACGCGCGGTTCCGGCACATTCGTCGCGATGATGCTGGTGGGGCGCATCATGAAGTATATCGAGGCGCGGACTCTCATCATTTCGGGCCTCGCACTGATGGGGACGACCCTGTGGTTCATGTCGAAATGGACCAACGACACGCAGGTCACTGAAATTATCGTCTGCAGCGTCTTGCAGGGTTTCGGCCTCGGCCTCGTCTTCGTGCCGCTGTCGACCGTCGCGTTCCTGACGCTGCCGAACCATCTGCGCACCGACGGAACGTCGATGCTGACGCTCATGCGCAATGTCGCCAGTTCGATCGGCATCTCGCTCGTCGTCGCCGAACTGACCTCGGGCGGCCGGCGTTACTATGCGATATTGAACGAGCACATCACGCCGTTCAACAACGCGCTCCAGATGCCGGATGTGAAGGCGATGCTCGATCTCGGCACAGATTCGGGGCGCGCGCTGATGGATCAGGTGTTGCAGATGCAGGCGCAGATTCTGGCCTATGGTCATGACTATCAGATGGTGATGATCGTGACGGCACTGGCGATCCCGATGGCGATCATCATCGGCTCGACCAAGGCGGCTCTGCGCAAGCAGAGCGGCGCCAGCGATCATGCGGCGGTGATGGATTGATCACCGCTTCGTCGGATCGAAGCGCTTCTCCAGCCCCTTCCAGCAGTCGGCATAGTCACCCTGCAAGGTGGCAGAGTTTGCGGCGTACGCCGTGACGCGCTGCGGGTAACGGGTCTCGAACATGAAGGCCATCGTGCCGGTCAGCTTGACCGGCTTCTGCTCGCCGTTGCTCGCATGCTCGAACGCCTCCCGGTCCGGCCCGTGCGGCAGCATCATGTTGTGCAGGCTGATGCCGCCCGGCGTGAAGCCTTGCGGCTTGGCGTCATAGACGCCGTAAATCAGGCCCATGAATTCCGACATGATGTTCATGTGATACCATGGCGGCCGGAACGTATTCTCGGCCACGGCCCAGCGTTCCGGGAAGATCACGAAGTCGATATTCGCAGTCCCCGCGGTTTCCGACGGCGACGTCAATACGGTAAAGATCGACGGATCGGGATGGTCGAAGCCGATCGCGCCGACCGGCGAGAACGTCCGCAAATCATATTTGTACGGCGCGTAGTTGCCGTGCCAGGCGACGACATCGATCGGCGAATGCGGCAAGGTCGTCTTGTAGAGCGCGCCGCCCCATTTCACGTACAACTCGGTCGGCGTGTCCTTGTCCTCATAGGCTGCAACGGGCGTGAGGAAGTCGCGCGCATTGGCGAGGCAATTGGCGCCGATCGGTCCCCGCTCCGGCAGCGTGAACGCGCCGCCGTAGTTTTCGCAAAGATAACCGCGCGCCGGGCCGCTCGTCAGTTCAACGCGGAACTTGACGCCGCGCGGAATGACCACGATCTCGGCCGGCTCCGCCGAAATGACTCCGAACTCGGTGACGAAGCGCAAGCTGCCCTGCTGCAAGACGAACATCATCTCGCCGTCGGCGTTATAGAAGTGCTGGTCCACCATCGATTGTGTGATGAGGTAGACATGCGCCGCCATGCCGGCCTGTGTATTGGCGTCGCCGGCTGTCGTCATGGTCTGCACGCCCTGCAGGAACGTCATGTTCTCCTTGGGGATCGGCGCGGGATCCCAGCGCAACTGCGCGATCGGCATATCGTCTTCATGGCACGGCGCGGTGCGCCACAGCCCGGCATCGGCTTTCGCGAAGCGGCCGGAATGCCGCACCGACGGCCGGATTCGATACAGCCACGAGCGTTCATTGCTGCCGCGCGGCGCGGTGAAGGGAGAGCCCGAGAGCTGCTCGGCATAGAGCCCGTAGGCGCAACGCTGCGGCGAATTGCGCCCGATCGGCAGCGCGCCCGGCAAGGCTTCGGTCTCGAAGGAGTTGCCGAAGCCGGACATGTAGCCCGGCGTCACGTCGATCCGCGACGGCACCAACGTGTCGGGTCTGGTGGTGATGTTCATGTCAGACACTCCTTGGCAGCATTCCTGCATTCACCCCTGCAACGCTGCCCACATGTCCAGATCGCGCTTGTCGGTCCAGATCACGGGATCGTCGATGCCCGAGGCCTCATCAAACGCGCGCGAGACGTTGAACGGCAAACAGTGCTCGTAAATCGCGAAGGCGCCGAACTTGCCGTCCATCGCCTCGCGCGTCGCCGCCATCGTCTCCTTGAGATCGCGCCCGCGCGCGACGGATGTTTCCGCAGCCCCGTAAAGAGACGTGACGAAATCGCGCGTCATCGCAATGGCGTCGCGGCCGGTGGCGAGGCCCTTCAGCGCGTCGCCGCGGCCGGGGGCGATCGCCTTCGGATTGAAGTCGCGAATTTCGTTCAGGGTCATCGGCCATTCCCGCAGATGCGCGTCGCCGCAATAACAGGCCGAATGATACTCGATGAGATCGCCCGAGAACATCACCTCGGCGTCCGGCACCCAGGCGACGATATCGCCGGACGTGTGACCTGCGCCGAGTTGCATGAGCTTGACCTCGCGCTTGCCGAGATAGAGCGACATCTCGCCCTCGAAGGTCAGCGTCGGCCAGGTCAGGCCGGGAATGCTCTCGGCGTCCTGAAACAGCCGCGGGAAGCGGCCGAATTCGGAATCCCAGTCCTGCTGGCCGCGCTCGTCGACCAGACGATAGGTCTCGGCGGAGGCGATGATGTTCTGCGCGTGGTAGGCGGATGCGCCGAGCACGCGCACAGCGTGGTAGTGCGAGAGCACGACATATTTGATCGGCTTGTCGGTGACGGTCGCGACGCGTTCGATCACCTTGCTCGCCATCGCCGGCGTCGCCTGCGCGTCGAACACGAGGCAGCCGTCGTCGCCGACGATCACCGCCGAGTTCGGATCGCCCTCGGCGGTGAAGGCGTAGAGATCGGTCCCGATCTCGGAAAAGGTGACGGTCTTGTCCGCCATGTCGGTGGTCGATGCGAAGCCTTTGGCCATTCGTTCTGTTTCCTTGAAATCGATCGGGATTCTTCTCACCTCCCTCCGCTCCTGCGGTGGGGAGGGACATTGCGCCGTTATTCATCGATCGCCAAAGTCCGCTTCGCCAACGCAATCGCCTGCGCCAGCACCTCGGCATCGCCGATATGATTGGCCAGGATCAACACCAGCGCCGCATCGAGATCGGCGTTTTGCGCAGCTTGCAGCCCGCGATGCGCTTCCACCAGCGCGCGATAGGCCGTGTCAGGGTCGCGGAAATTCGATGCTGTCGACAGCGTCATCTCGAACCTCCGCTGGCGCGCGCGACGGCGGCCGCGATCGCATCGCGCGTCGGGCGGCGAAAGCGTGCCGCGACATAGCCGTCCGGCCGCAACAGATAGGCGCTGGCCGGCACAGCATCATAACGTTTTGCAAACAGCCCGGCGTCGTCGCGCAACGCCCCGCCGTCGCCGATCCGCAAATGCGCGACGCCATCGGGCACATCGGCCGCGACGCCATTGGCATATTCCAGCACCGTGAAGCCGCGTCCCGCATCGGCAAAAGCGTCACTCAAGAATTGATGCTCGCCGGTCAGCGGCGCATCGACCATAGGCGCGCCCGGCCCCGGACCGGCCGCCCACGTATCGCAATCAGCCGTCGAGAGCGGCGAAGCATAGACCGACGGCACCGACAGCCGCCCGCCATTGATCATGCGCTTGCCGAATTCGGTCTCTTTGGCGAGCGACAGCACCGCACGCCGCAGCCGCGTCTCCTGCTCGTTCGCGGGCGCCATGAAATCGGTCGATCGCGTCGACTCGCGGATATTCTCGTCGGCGGCAGCGCCCCGCTCGCCATCATAGCTGTCGAGCAGCGAAGCCGGCGCGTGATCGCGCAACACCATCGCCAATTTCCAACCGAGATTTTCCGCATCCTCGATGCCCGAATTTGCGCCCCGCGCGCCGAACGGAGAGACTTGGTGCGCCGCGTCGCCGGCGAAGATCACGCGGTCGTGCAGGAATTTCTGCATCCGGCGGCACTGGAATTTGTAGATCGAAATCCATTCAAACGTGAACGCGTCATGGCCCAGCATTTTTGCGATGCGCGGCCGCACATTTTCCGGCAACCGTTCGACGGCGGCGTCGGCATCGCGGCTGAGTTGCAGGTCGATGCGCCAGATGTCGTCCGGCTGCTTGTGCAACAGCGCCGATTTGCCGGCATGGAACGGCGGATCGAACCAGAACCAGCGTTCGGTTGGAAACGCGGCCGTCATCTTCACGTCGGCGATCAGGAACTGGTCCTCGAACACCTGCCCCTGGAAATCCGCGCCGACCATGCCGCGCAAGGCTGACCGCGCGCCGTCGCAGGCGACGAGATAGTTCGCGGCGATCTTGTACGACCCCTCCGGGGTGTCGATGGTCAGCACGACATGGTCGTTGCGCCTCTCGATCGATGACACCTTGTTGCGCCAGCGCAAATCGATGGCATCGAATTGCCCGACGCGATCGACCAGAAATGCCTCGGCGTAATATTGCTGGAGGTTGATGAAGGCCGGCATCTTGTGCCCGGCCTCGGGCAGCAGGTCGAACCGATACAATAACGCGTCGCCGCAAAAGATTCGGCCGACTTGCCAGACCACGCCTTTCTCGACCATCGGCGCGGCGACACCGAGCCGATCCCAAACCTCCAGCGAGCGTTTCGAGAAACAGATTGCGCGCGAGCCTTCGCCGATCCGGTCAGCGTCGTCGAGCAGAACGACCCCCTGACCACGTTGGGCCAGATCGAGCGCCAGCGTCAGCCCGACTGGCCCCGCGCCGACGATGACGACCGGATGACGCACGGCATCGCGGCGGTCCTGATCCGCGTGCCGGCGATAGCCGAACTGGGTTTTGGCAGACGACGGCATCAATCGGGACCATGACGGCATGCATGGGCTGGCCAAAAGGCGCCCGCCCCGCCTAGAATAGTTTCAAATGCAACCATCTAAACGCCTCGCGGGTCCAAGCGCAACCCGAAACTGGGAGCCTGAATTGCGGAAACTCGACCTGTTTCGATTTGTCCCGTTCCGGCTGAACCGTCTGGCAGCCGAGGTCAGCGCGGCGCTGTCCGAAGACTATCAGGCGCGCTACGGACTCGATATTCCGGAATGGCGCGTCATCGCCACGCTCGGCTTTCGCGAGGGGGCCAGCAGCGCGCAATATATTTCTCACTGCACGCGGACACATAAATCGACGATCAGCCGTGCCGTCACGGCATTGATCCATCGGCAGATGATCGAACGGGTCGAGAATGCCGACGACCGCCGCGAATTCCGGCTGCGGCTGACGGGGCGCGGTCGCTCGCTTTATGAAGAGTTGATTCCCCGACTGAAGCGCCGAGAGCGCGACATCCTGTCGTGTCTTTCGACAGAGGAGCGCAAGCAATTCGCGGTGTTGCTCGGCAAGATCGAAACCGGCCTTCACCTGATTCAGACCGGCAAAGAGGCTGCGGCGAAAGAATCCTATTGAGGCGTCGTCACTCCGGAGCAACCCGCTTGGCGATCACCGGAAAATACGCGCCGCCGTCTCCCGCATCGATCGCCCGTTGCAGCCGCGCGCCGACCGGCCCAGCGCCCAGCAAATCGATTCCAGCCTCGGCCGCGAGTTCGAGCGCGTAGGACAAATCCTTCAGCGCATATTCGGTCGAGAATGCGCGGTGCGGGAACATCTCCGGCACGATCGCTTTCAGGCCGTGATTGCGCAGGGCGAAACTATCCGCTGAGCCCTTTGACAGCGTGTCGAGCAGCAGGCCGGCATCGACGCCGGCATGGCGCGCGACCGCAACGGCCTCCGCCAGCGCATTGACGGTCTGAAACAGCACCATATTGTTCAGGATCTTCGTCACCTGCCCGGCACCGACCTCGCCGCAACGCGTCACGTCAGTCGCAAAATGCCGGATCAATGGTTCGACGGTTGCATAATGCGCCGGCGTCGCGCCGACCATGACGCTCAGCGTGCCGTCCTGCGCCGCCTGCCGCGTCCGCGCGATCGGCGCATCGATCCAGACAGCGTCACGGACCGAAAGTTGTGCGGCGAAATCGCGGGTCTGCCTGACCGACGATGTTCCGAGATCGATGACCGTCTGCCCGGAGCGGGCATGGGCCAGGATGCCGTCGCCTTCAAACACCTCGCGCACATGGGACGCGCTCGGCAGGCACAGAAAAACAGTCTCGGCGGTCGCGATGACGTCGGCGACCGAACCGGCGATCTGCGCGCCGTCGTCGTTCAATCGCGCCAACGGCTCGGCGGCGAGATCGAAGGCAAGCACCGCCCGCCCGGATTTGCGGACGAGGTTGCGGCAGATCGGTTCGCCCATCACGCCGAGGCCGATGAAGCCGATCGTACTCTGTCGCGACATGTGCCGGTCTCCTTTTGGAAACGACCCAGCCATCGCCGCGCGCTGCCGTCAAATCGTGACGCCCCATCAACAGCGCTGTCCAGCAAGGCTGCCGGGATCGCGCCGCGACGCTGTCGCCATTGACTCCTGTCGCCCAGCCGGTTTGATGCGGCATGCAGTTGCGGCTGCCTGAGCTGCAGCGCTTTGCAAAGATTCAATCGGACCCGAACGGTGATGAACATCCGCCTGGCCCAGCTTTTCCAAGTCGTCCTGCTGGCCACATCGGTCTTTGCCTCGGGCCTGCCCGCTCGGGCGGCCGACAACCGCATCGCGCTGGTGATCGGCAATTCAAAATATCCCGATGCCGAAAGCCCGCTCAAGGAACCCGTCGGCGACGCCCGCGAGATTGCGGCGGAACTGAAGAAAGACGGGTTCGATGTCGAAATCGGCGAAAATCTCAATGGCGATGGAATGCGACGCGCCATCGATCGGCTCTATGCGCGGATCAAACCAGGCTCGGCGGCACTGATTTTCTACAGCGGCATCGGCATTCAATCGAACCGCCAGAGCTACATGGTTCCGGTCGACGCCCAAATCTGGACCGAGCCGGACGTCCGCCGCGATGGCTTCAGCCTTGAAACGGTGCTCGGCGAAATCAACAGTCGCGGCGCAAGCGTCAAGATCGCGCTGATGGACGCCTCGCGCCGCAACCCGTTCGAGCGCCGTTTCCGCAGCTTCTCGGCGGGCCTCGCGCCGATCGTCGCGCCGGGCGGTTCGCTGGTGATGTATTCGGCGGCGCTCAGTTCGGTGGTCAGCGACAGCGGCGGCCAGCAAAGCCTGTTCGTGGCGGAACTGCTCAAGGCGATGCGGACGACCGATCTGACGGCCGAGGACACGCTGAACCGGACCCGCGTGGCGGTGATCCGTGCGTCGAAAAGCGAACAGGTGCCATGGATTTCGTCGTCGCTGGCGGATGATTTTTCCTTCATCCCCGGTCAGACGCCGACCAAGCAGGCAACAACGGCCACACCGAGCGTGAACGAGGCCGCCCCGGCCGACAACAAACCGGCCGAAGCCGTGCCGGCCGAAACCAAGCAGGCGGCCGTGACGCCGACCGACCCGAAACCGGCCGAGGTCCAAACCTCCGATCCGAAACCACTTGATCTGAAGCCATTCGATTCCAAACCCGAGCCCGCGAAGACGGACTCGAATCTTGCCGATGATCCGATCATCCGCGAATTGACCGACCGCCTCGCCAGCAATCCGAATAGCGCGAACACGCTGTACCGACGCGGTCAGGTGTATGCCAGCAAGGGCGCGTACAAGCTGGCGATCAGGGATTTTGATGACGCGCTCAGGCTCAATCCGCGGGACGTCGAAGCCTATAACAACCGGTGCTGGGCTCGGACGGTCGTCGGCGAATTGCAGTCTGCGCTTCGCGACTGCAACGAAGCCCTCCGGCTGCGCCCAAATTTCGTCGATGCGCTCGACAGCCGCGGCCTCGTCAATCTCAAGAGCGGAATGGCCAAGAACGCGATCGCTGATTTCGATGCCGCGCTGAAGATCAATCCGCGCCTGACCTCGTCGCTCTACGGGCGCGGTCTCGCGAGGCAACGGACGGGCACGGCGGCCGACGGCGACATCGACATTGCCAATGCCAAGGCGATGGATCCGAATATCGTGAACGAATACGACAGCTACGGGGTGCGTTGAGCAAAACCGCTCACCCCCGATTTTGGCGATGATGGCGTCGCCGGACGGTCATGGCGACGTTATGTTGAGATATTGAACCAAATGGAGACCGCTTCAAAGTAAAAATCGCCACGCGACGACCCGGCCGCGTCCGCGTCGGCATCGCGCGGCTGTGTTGCAACGGGGCCATGAACTGCGACGTTTTAACCCCCCTGCCGAATCATCGGCGTGATGAGTTGCCGCATGCCGGCGGGACGGATAAGCCTTTGGATCGACCGGCGATCAGAGCGCTCGCCACCTGTTGCCAAGAGTGAGAGCCGCATCGTGACGCGCCCGCCGCATCTGCCGCTTCGCCATCGTCTACCGGCCGCATTGCTCGGCGCAGCGCTCGCCGGCTTCTTTCCCATGTTTCTGTTCGCCGCCGAACAGCAGGCGGCACCGGCCGGCGTTGCGACCGTCACCGTCGCCAAAGCGACAAGCGCCTGCTTCTCCGACATGGTCCGCGTCACCGGTTTCGTCGTGCCGCGCAAGCTTGCACTGGTGAATGTCGAGAGCGAAGGTGCCAAGGTCACGGAGGTGATGGTGCGCGAGGGCGACATCGTGACCGAAAATCAGGAACTGGCGCGGCTGCAGTCGCCTGCCGCACCGGGCAACACCGCCACGCGCCCGACCACCTCGCTGCGCGCGCCTGCCGCCGGGCTCGTGATGCAGATCCGCACCATCGCCGGCGCACCGACCTCGCCGCAGTCAGAGCCGATGTTCCGCATCGCCGTCGGCAACGAAATCGAACTCGAGGCCGAAGTGCCCGGCCTGCATATGCTCAAGCTCAATCCCGGCGCGACCGCGCGGGTCGGCCGCGACAACGAGCCGGATATTGCGGGCCGCGTCCGGTTGGTCTCGCCCGAGATCAACCGCAATACGCAACTCGGCAATGTCCGCATTGCGCTGCCCAGCCTGCCCAATCTCAAGGTCGGCATGTTTGCGCGCGCCAGCATCGACGCCCGGCGAAGCTGCGGCGTTGCGATTCCCCGCTCGGCGCTGGATCACCAGACCGTACAGGTCGTGAACGGCGACACGATCGAGACCCGGCGGATTCGCTCAGGCCTGACCTCCGACACCTCGACCGAGATCATCGACGGCCTTCAGGAGGGGGAACTCGTCGTTTCCGACGCCGGCACGTCGTTGCATGACGGCGACAAGGTCAAAACCATGCTGGCTGACGACGATCGAACGCGGATACGCTGATGGCACTGAACATCTCGGCCTGGTCGATCCGCAATCCGCTGCCGTCGATCGTCTTCTCCGTTATCCTCCTGGTGCTGGGCTGGATGTCCTTCACCAAGCTTGCGATCACGCGGCTGCCGAGTGCGGATATTCCCGTCGTTTCCGTCGCCGTATCGCAATTCGGCGCGGCCCCGGCCGAGCTTGAAGCGCAGGTCACGAAGACGATCGAGGACGGCGTCTCCGGCGTCGAAGGCGTCCGCCACATCGCATCGTCGATCACGGATGGATTGTCGGTCACGACGATCCAGTTCGCGCTGGAAACCAACACCGACCGCGCGCTGAACGACGTCAAGGACGCCGTCACGCGGGTGCGCGCCAACCTGCCGCAAAACGTGACCGAGCCGCTGATCCAGCGAGTCGACGTCATCGGCCTGCCGATCGTCACCTATGCAGCGATCTCGCCGGGCAAGACACCCGAACAATTGTCGTGGTTCGTCGACGATGTCGTGAAGCGCGCGCTCCAGGGCGTGCGCAACGTGGCGCAGGTCGAACGCATCGGCGGCGTCGAGCGCGAAATCCTGGTCGCGCTCGATCCCGACAAACTCCAGGCGGCGGGTCTCACGGCGCTCGATGTCTCTCGTCGCTTGCGGGGCACGAATGTCGACCTGGCCGGCGGCCGCGCCGAGATCGGCAAGAACGATCAGGCGATTCGGACATTGGCCGGTGCAAAGACGCTGAACGAATTGTCGGGCACGATGATCGCGCTTCCGCAAGGCGGCGAGATCCGGCTCGACGATCTCGGCACGGTCACGGACACAATCGCCGACCGCAGGACGTTTGCGCGCTTCAACGGCGAGCCTGTGGTGGCGCTCGGCATCAAGCGCTCCAAGGGCGCCAGCGACGTGGTCGTCGCCGAAGCCGTGCAAAAGCGCATCGACGGCCTCAAGGCGGCCTACCCCGATGTCGATCTGAAGATGATCGACACCTCCGTCGAATTCACCAAAGGCAATTACGAAGCGGCGATCTCGACGCTGTTCGAGGGCGCGGCGCTGGCCGTGTTTATCGTGCTGCTGTTCCTGCGTGACCTGCGCGCGACGGTCATCGCCGCAATCTCATTGCCGCTGTCGATCTTCCCGGCCTTCTGGGTCATGGACCTGCTCGGCTTCTCGCTGAATCTGGTCAGCTTTCTCGCGATCACGCTCTCGACCGGCATTCTGGTCGACGACGCCATCGTCGAGATCGAGAACATCGTCCGCCACATCCGCATGGGCAAATCGCCCTACAAGGCCGCACTTGAAGCCGCCGACGAAATTGGCCTCGCCGTGATCGCGATCAGCCTGACCATCATCGCGATCTTCGCGCCGGCGAGCTTCATGTCGGGAATCGCCGGGCAGTTCTTCAAGCAATTCGGCATCACCGTCTCGGTGCAGGTGTTCTTCTCGCTGCTCGCCGCACGCTTCGTCACGCCCGTGCTGGCGGCGTATTTCCTCAAGGACCACAAGCACGACGACCCGCCGCCGGGTCTCGTCCTGCGCACCTACACCCGGCTCGTGACGTGGTCGGTTAAACATTATTTCATCACGGTGCTGATCGGGCTCGGCATGTTCGTCGCCTCGATCGCCAGCATCAAACTGCTGCCACAGGGCTTCCTGCCGGCGCAGGACAGCGCGCGGTCGTTGCTGGCGATGGAGTTGCCGCCCGGATCGCAACTGGCCTTCACCGAAAAAGTCACCGAGGACATCGTCACGCGGCTGCGCAAGCGGCCCGAAGTCAAAAGCGTGTTCGTCGACGGCGGCCGCGTCCCGCCCGGCCTTCAGGAGGTCCGCCGCGCGGCGCTCATTATCAATTACACGCCGAAGGGCGACCGCAAGATCACGCAGCGCGAGCTGGAGCTTTCGATCTCGAGCGAAATGAACAACGTGCCTGACGTGCGCTACTGGTTTCTCGACGAGAACGGCCTGCGCGCGATTTCGCTGGTCGTGACCGGGACGGACGCGGCGATCGTCGGCAACGTCGCCAGCGAACTGGCCAACCAGATGAAGCGGATTCCCCTGATCGCCAATGTCATTCCGGAAACCTCGCTCGACCGGCCCGAACTGCGCATCCAGCCGCGGGCAGATCTCGCCGCGCGGCTCGGCGTCTCGACCGAAGGCCTGTCCGAGACCATTCGCGTGGCCACCATCGGCGACGTCGGTCCCGCGCTGGCGAAGTTCGACGCCGGCGATCGGCTTGTGCCGATCCGCGTGCAACTCGAAGACGGCGCGCGCGGCGACATCAAGACCTTGGAGCAACTGCGCGTCCCGATCGGCGGCGGTCGCGGCGGCGTGCCGTTGTCTGTCGTCGCTGACATCCGGCTTGATCAAGGGCCGACCAGCATCAATCGCTATGACCGCGAGCGGCAGGCCACCGTTGCCGCCGATCTTGTCGGAACCGCCGCGCTCGGCGACGCGATGAAACTGATCTACGAGCTGCCGGTGATGAAAAGCCTGCCGAAGAACGTCAAGGTCAGCCAGTCCGGCGACGCCGAAAGCCTCAACGAATTGTCCGACGGCTTTGCCACCGCGATCTCGGCGGGCCTGATGATGGTGTATGCCGTGCTCGTGCTGCTGTTCGGAACGTTCCTTCAGCCGATCACGATCCTGTTCTCGCTGCCGCTGTCGATCGGCGGCGCCATCGCGGCCCTGCTCATCACCGGAAAGCAACTGACGACGCCGGTGTGGATCGGCATCCTGATGCTGATGGGCATCGTCACGAAGAACGCGATCATGCTGGTCGAGTTCGCGGTCGAGTCGATCCGCGAAGGCAAACCGCGCGACTACGCCATCATCGACGCCGGCATGAAGCGCGCGCGACCGATCGTGATGACAACGATCGCAATGGCCGCCGGCATGATGCCCTCGGCACTGGCCTTCGGTGCGGGCGGCGAATTTCGGTCGCCTATGGCGCTGGCGGTGATCGGCGGTCTGGTGTTCTCGACGGTGTTGTCGCTGATCTTCGTGCCGGCGATGTTCATGCTGATGGACGATGTCGGCAATCTGTCCTGGAAATTCGGCAAGCGCCTCTTGGCCAGCAACCCCGAGGTTGAGGAGCCGGCGACCCCGCATAAGCTGCCGCATGGCGCAGCCCATGTGCCCGGCGAATGAGAGGACCGCAACCATGACGATCTCGCGGTCGTTTCAGGCGCTTGTTTTGATCGCGGCGACGGTTTTTGCGCAGACGCTCCATGGCGCCGACGAGCCCAACGCGCCGCGCGGCGCGGCCGTCACTGTGTTGACGGTGTCGAAATCCTGCTTCGCCGCGACGGTCGAGATCGGCGGCATCCTGATGCCGCGCGAGGAAATCGCCGTGCGTCCGGACCGGCCCGGGCTGAAAGTGACCGACGTGCTGGTCGACGCCGGCGAAAGCGTCAATGCCGGACAGACGATGGCGCGGCTGGCGCTGCCCGACGGCGGCAACAGCCTTGTCCAGGCACCCGTCACGGGCCTCGTCAGCAGTTCGACGGCGGTGATCGGATCGCCGGCGTCAGCCAAAAGCGAGGCGTTGTTCAACATCATCTCGCGCAGCGAATTTGAACTGGTCGGCCTGGTGCCGACACGCGACCTGTCGAAGCTCTCGGTCAATCAGGCGGCGCGGATCAAGATTCTCGGTGCCGGAGAGATGGACGGCCGCGTGCGGCGCGTCGCGGCGACCGTGGAGCCGAACAGCCAGCTTGGGCAAGTCACCATTACCATCACGGCATCGCGTCGGCTGCTGGTGAACGCCTCGGCGCGCGCTATCATCAAGACAGGTGAAAGCTGCGGGGTCGCTGTGCCGCTGACGTCGATTCTCTATGGAAGCGCCGGCACCGTTGTTCAGGTGGTGAAGCGCGACCGGGTCGAGACACGCCGGGTCGAAATCGGACTGATGTCGGCCGGTCAGGTCGAAATCCGCGAGGGATTGAACGATGGCGACATCGTCGTCGCTCGTGCCGGCGCAATGCTGCGCGAGGGCGATGCGGTCCGGCCGATCATGGCTGAGGGGAAATAGATCAATCAATCACTGAAAGTCATTCCGGGGCTCGGCCGGTTCTTGCCGGACGAGAACCCGGAATCTTGTCAAGATGAACACGAGGAGATTCCGGGTTCGACCGCGCAAGAGCGCGCTCGCCCCGGAATGACGGCGTTAACTCCCCGCCTTCTCGGCCGACGCCTCGTCCGAGCGGCCGATGCGCACATCTTCCAGCAACGATGACGAGACAGACGGCACCTGCCCGCCATCGGACACCCGCGACACCGCGTTGCGGGTCTTGCCGAAGATCGCGGCTACGCCATCGGTCTTGTCGCCGAGATTGGTCAGCAATTCGGCCATCAACACGCTGTGGCGAGCATCGGTATCATCCATCACCTGGCCGGGGCTGGCGGACGACAGGATCAGGGCGTTGTCGGCATTGATGGGCGCGAGGCCGTGCGAAAACGTGCGGAAGCGGCGCTCATAAGGATTCCGGCGCGAGGCATCGATCACGGCAAGCTTGGCCTGCGCGCCGCGCTCCTTCATCACGTCGAGAACCCGCTCGACGCTGATGCCGTCGCGACGAACGTCGGATTCCTTCCAGATCGCCGCATCGATCGGGATCATGTAGCTTTCCCGACCGACCTGAACGCCGAAGCCGCCGAAATACAGCATCACCACGGACTGAGGCGTGATCTTTTCCCTGAGCCGCGCAACGGCGCGTTGCATGTCGTCGCGGCTGGCGTCTTCGACGACATCGACGTCGAACCCATTGCTTCGCAATGCCGCGGTCAGCGCGCGGGCATCGTTGATCTGTTGGGCCAGCGGCGCGTTGGCGTCCGGATAATGGCCGTTGCCGATCACAAGCGCGACGCGGACAGGCTTGGCGGCTTGATCGGCGGCATAGCTAACGGTGACGGGCTTGTTCGTTTCAAGCCGCTTGTTGAGGGAGGCATGCGCGCCGATCGCCAGCGACACCAGCGCAACGAGCGCGGTCGCAACTTCGACCGAACGGCGGGACACGCGAAACTGCGCGACATTCATATCGGTACAATCCTGATCGTTATCGGGAGCGCGCGCAACGCGTCAGCGCAGACCTATCAGTGCCTTCGGGTTGTGCCGCGTCAGTGCGGCCCAATTGTGCCTTGTTTGCGGCACTGCAACATAACAAATCCTTACCGTGCGAAGAGGTTTTCGGCAAGCCGCGACGGATTTCCGGTTCCGGCAAGTTTGTGTTCCGAACGAAATCATGCAAGTTCACAAGCACTTGTCACAAGCACCTGGCCTTCAATCGTTGGATTGCAGGCCGCGACGATCAATTTCAGCGTGCAGGCGCTTACGGGTTTTCAGGACTTCGCCGGCGCGGCCTTTCGCGCAGTCACAGCCACCAAGGATGGGCCGTCGCTCTACGACGTCTGCGATCCCGTTCTGCGCAACGGGCACGGTGGCGATGTCCACCTCGCCAAGTTCTACAGGACCAGCCTTGGCAATCCGCCGCTGCAGCGCGACTTGAAACCATGCGCCGCATTCTCGGCTTCCAGCGCCGTCTGGTCGAGAGCGGACAATTCGCCGATCCGCTCGCACATCTACTATCTGCCGGAGTTGTATGCCGCCTATGTCGGACGCTGCTACGCGGCGTTTCGCGATTTGCCGGTCGCCGCGCGACAGGCGATCGATCCCGCCAATCATTTCGGCCTCATCCGCGAGCGCGTCCTCGCTTACGTGCTGGACGATCTGATCGCCCACGAGATGAACGCCTTCGATGCGGCGCTGGCGCTGATCGCGCTCGGCCATCTCGACGCCGATGCCGACCATTTCCGTGCACCGCTTGCCTGCATTACGGCGTCAAAAGGCGAAGGCGGACGCCACGGTCCGTTCAAGGCCTGTGGATGGACCAAGATGACGACGCCGATCCGCATCATTGTCGGCGGGCCGGAGGTGACATCTGCCTTTGTGCTCATGGGTCTGGCCCTGGCGCGGCGCACCCTCTCGCAAAGGTGACTTCGCAACGCGCGATCAAGGCATGACGCGTCTGGCGCTGCGGCCCAACTCGCACCACAATTGCCGACCTTCCTGCCGCTCTCTCCGACTGAACGGCTTGCGCATGATCAGACGCGTTCTTCTTATCGTTGCGGGGCTTGCCTTGCCTGGCTTGGCGCAAGCGGCCGATATCGTCGGCGTGCCAAAATTCCGCGACGCCGATCAGGTCGTCATCGGCACGACACGCGTGCGCCTGGCTGGGATGGATGCGCCGGCGCTCGATCAACTCTGCCTGAATCCGAAAGGCGAACGCTGGACCTGCGGCTCGGCAGCACGCGACGCGCTGATCAAGTTTTCCGGCGACAAGAGCTGGACTTGCACGCCGACACGAACCGATCGCTTCGGCCGCAGCGTTGCCAAATGCCTGATCGACGGCGAAGACGTCTCGAAGTGGATGGTCAAAAACGGCTGGGCTCTGGCCTATCTGCAATTCTCGAAGGAATATGAGTCGGACGAAAAGGACGCGCGCGACGCCAAGGCCGGACTTTGGGCCGGTGCATTTATCGCGCCGTGGGACTGGCGCATTCGCAACAAGACCACAAAAGTTCTCGGCGCCGTCAAGGCGCCGGACACCGCGAATGCGATCCTGCTCGCTTCAGCCTCCGGGCCAGTTGCACCGTCACCGACCTGCACCATCAAGGGCAACGTCAACCGTTCGGGCGTGTGCATCTTCCATCAGCCAACCAGTCGCTGGTACGCCAAGATCACGATGCGGGTCTCCAAGGGCACGCGCTGGTTCTGCTCGGTGGAAGACGCCATCGCCGCCGGCTGTCGCGAGACGCGACGCTAGAAACCGGCGCTGCGATTTGGTGACACTCATGCCGGCCTGTAGGATGGATTGAGCACAAGCGCGATCGGCGCGCCGACTTGCGAAACCCATCGCGGCATTGACGGGTCTCGCAAACGCTCAAACGCTTACCCCGCCCGACGGTCAAAATCACAAAGGACTCATAGCAATGGTCGTTCGCGCAGGCCGTGAATTTCTCGCCATCCCCGGCCCCACCACGATGCCCGACGAAGTGCTGCGCGCGATGCATCGCCCGGCACTCGACATTTATTCCCCCGCGATGGAGGAGATGACCGCGAGCCTGTTGCGCGATCTGTCGGCATTGTTCGCCACCAAGGGCCGCAGCTACATCTACATCGCCAATGGCCACGGCGCATGGGAATCGGCCATTTCCAACGTGTTGTCACGCGGCGACAAGATTCTTGTCCTTGAGAGCGGTCGTTTCGCGGTCGGCTGGGGCACGGCGGCCGCCGCAATGGGCGTCGAGGTTGAGGTGTTGAAAGGCGACTGGAGCCGCGCGGTCCGTCCGGACGAAGTCGAGGCGCGGCTGCGGGCAGACACCAAGTGCGAAATCAAGGCGGTTCTCGTCGTGCAGGTCGATACCGCATCGGGTGCGGTCAATGACGTCGAGGCGATCGGCCGCGCGATCAAGGCTGCCAATCATGATGCCTTGTTCATGGTCGATGCCGTGGCGTCGCTCGGATGCATGCCGTTCGAGATGGATGCATGGGGCATCGACGTCGCGATGTCCGGTTCGCAAAAGGGCTTGATGGCCCCGCCGGGCCTCGCTTTCGTCGCGGCGAACGACCGCGCCCGGAAGATTCACGCCAGCGCCAATCTGCGCACGCCCTATTGGGACTGGACCGAGCGCGAGGGTGCGGAGCATTACAAGAAATATTCCGGCACGGCTCCCGTTCATCTGCTGTTTGCGCTCCGTCGTGCGATCGATCTGTTGCTCGAGGAAGGGCTCGACGCCGCGGCCTTGCGTCATCGCCTCCTCGCCGAAGCCGTGCGCCGCGCCGTCGCCGTTTGGGCGCAAGGCGGCGTCCTCGGCTTCAACATCGCAAACGCTCATGAGCGGTCCGACACGGTGACGACCGTGACGGTCACGCAGGACGCCGACCCGGTCGCGCTGCAGCGTTATTGCAACGACAAATGCGGCGTGATCCTCGGCACGGGCATCGGCAATCTGTCCGGACAAGCCTTTCGCATCGCCCATATGGGCCACGTCAACGCACCGATGATTCTCGGCACGCTCGGCGTGATCGAGATGGCGCTCACGGCGTTGCGGATTCCGCACGGCGCGGGCGGCGTCGATGCGGCGGTCAAGTATCTCGGCGACAACGTGGCGGCCTGAGCCATTCTGCAATCAGACATGAAAGCGTCGCCGGGATTTTCCCCGGCGGCGCTTTCTCGTATCACCCGCGACGACATGCATCGCAGGCACACAAATAGAAATCCCCGGCGATCGCTCGCCGGGGACTTTGAACTCGGATCAGACTGCCCGAAGGCAACCGGATCAGAAGTTGCGCTGTGCGCGGAGCAGCAAGGTCAGGGTGTCCTGATCCTTCAACTCGTACACGGCGGCCGGCTTGCCGATGCCGGCGCTGGCAGGCGCGTTAACCACACCGGCGTACTTCTGGTCCAGATGGGTATACAGAAGGTCGGCCGAGAAGGTCAGGTTCTTGACCGGAGTCCAGCGGGTGATGATGCCGAGCTGGGCAATGTTGTAGTCCGGGTTGCAGTTGCCAGCGGCAGCGCCGGCACCAAAGGCAGCGCGGAACGTGCCACCGACACCGCCAACACCGCAGATCAAGGTCTTCGCAGTATCAGTGTACTTGATAGCAGCGTAGGCGCCGTAGATGCTGGTGTTGAAGAACGCATCCCAGTTGTGGGTGTACGCACCGCGCATGCCGTAGGTTTCAACCAACTGCTGCGAGGTACCAACGCCACCGATCGCACCGAACACGGTATCGGGCGCAATGCCGAAACCGATGCTCTGATAGGCGCCGGGAATGCCGGAGTTACCATAGACAGTGCTTGCACCGGCAGCGGCGGCCAAATCCTGGATGTTGTAGCGGGTCGCGCCGTTGGTGTAGACGCCCTGGACGTTGATCGTGTCGCCAGGTCCGGTCGGGATGTTCTTGATCGACAACGCGACCTGCGCCGCGTAGCCGAGCTTGTCGTCCGGATGGCCCGTCGGTTCCGTACCGCCGTAATAGGCGGCATGGTTGTTATGCAGGGCGCCCGATGCCTGGAACAGACCCCAAGCCTGATCGACGCGCAGCATCGCGACGACGTCCGGGAAGGTGGTGCCGCCGTAGTCGCTGGTACCGAACGCGCCGCCCGCGAGCGTGTTGTTGAGACCGGCCTGATAATAGGCCGACGGGTCTTGTGCCGAGAGTGTTCCCGACACGCCGTTGCCGAACTGGGCGGTGTAGCTGAACTGGTTCACACCCGTGACCGTGCCGCCGCCGCCGACGAGACCGTCGAAGTTGTTGCCGGGATAGTTTGCCCAGGGCGCGCTGAACTGCGAGACGGCCTTACCCATCGTGAAGCCGGCGAACTGGATGTAGGCGTAGTACACGCCGAGCGTGCCGCCCGCGACGCCGCCGGCATTCGCGTTGTTCGGGGCCGAGACTGCGCCGATCGGCGAGTAAACGGTCGCGCCGTTACCCTGACCTGCGAAGGAGTCCGACGTCCAGGTGAAGGTCGCATCGAAGAAGGTGCGAACGACGCCGTATTCGGTCGCGGTGCGGGTGTCGACCGTCAGATCCTGACGCGAACGCCAGGTATAAGCGTTGGTGAAGCGGTTCTGAGCGCCGCCGGCGCCGCCGGTGTTGCCGCCATAGACCGAGTTTGCGTTCCCGATGATTTCAGCGCGCAGATAGCCGCCGAGCTTGATGCAGGTGTCGGTGCCGGGGATGTAGTAGAAGCCTGCGCCGTAGAGCGAGCAGACCTTCACGTATTCGACCGCTTTGGCCTTCAACGGAAGATCGGCAGCCTGTGCTCCGCCCATCGCGACGAGCGTCGCGGCCGAGCCGAGTATGAGCCCCTTAATCGTCTTCATGATGATAACCTCCAAGTTGTTCCCAGGGAAGGTTCCATACGTAGGTGCCAATCACCCGACGATAGGTTCCCTTAGTCCCTCACTCACCGTTGGTCTTTCGCGTCTTCGGACACACCCGCTCAAACGCGAGGGACTAAAGCGAACCACCTTACGGGACGACATCGGGATGCCCCCCTCAGCCGCACCTAGACAATTACCGAACGCGTTCCATCTCGCAACAGAGGAACGCAGTTCGGAAGGCAACCTGGAATGGTTTTCAAAACTGTGTTGCACATTTAACACGCAAGTGTGATCGCGCCACACCTGCAAGATACTGTTTTCATTGACATATTGCATTATGACGATTTCGCATTTGCGAGAAGGCCAAATCTGGCCCGCAACCCTCGCACGATGCGGACGGCATCGGAATCGGGCGAATCGTAGTGTTTTGCGACGCTCCCAAACGGCGATATTGGATATTGATCCGACCGTTTATCGGCTTTTGGAACTCGCAAGGAACCGGCGTTTCGACGGTTCCATCGCACGAATCCCGAACTCGCAGGCGCATTCGGCGAAAGACCTGCGGAATCCGCGGCTCATAATTATCGGCGCCAGGAACCTGATTGGCGGAGCCGGAGGGATTCGAACCCTCGATACCCGGTAAAAGGTATGCCGCTTTAGCAAAGCGGTGCCTTCAGCCACTCGGCCACAGCTCCATCCAACACTGCTGGATATGCCTGACACCGCCGCATGCCGCAAGCGCCAGATGCACGCGATTCGGCAAAACAACGCCGCTGCGAAACATGACCGTATCGCGGCAACCAAATCGGGCGCGATTTTCAGTGAGTGGTCATCCAGTCGCGCGCGGCGCGCTGGGCCTTCGCAATCTCGGCGTCCGACATCTGCGTCGCGATCTCCCGGCGAAGCGCGATCGCATCGCTGCGGCCCTTGAGCGCGGCGAGGTTGAACCATTTATGCGCGGCGACCAGATCGACGATGCCGCAGCGGCCGCTCGCCCAATACATGCCGCGATCGAACAGCGTGTCCGGAATCGCACTGGCATCCACCGGGGTTGCCTGAGCGATGTCGATCTGTGCCTGAAACATGATGCCCTCTCCTGCCGATTCGTTTGCTGGATCCGTCCGGCTCACCGAGCGCGGCTCCTGTCCAGGTCCGTTGATGCCACCCCACCGCCATTGCCGGCGTGTTGGAGACATCATGGCGGGCAAATTTGAATCTCAGTTTAAGCATCGCGATGAACGGATTCTGAAGATCGCACCGCCGCGCGATCCGACCGATTCAGAAACGCCCGTGTTTGATGGCAAGGACCGCGAAAGGCAGATTCGGTTTACCGTCGCCTTTGTCGAAACGATAACCATCGCCGCAACGGCCTATGAAAGCCGACGTCGAATCGTATTTTCAGAACTGGTTTTCACAACTGGGGAATGGGTCGAGGCGCCCTACAAAGGCGCCAACGAAGCGTCGCGTCTCAAAGGACCGAGGCTTGAAATATCGTGCTCACAAAAACGAGGGCGTCGGCGAGCAATTCAGGATCAGATTTCACGGTGGACCGGACGCCAGTGACGGCAGCGGGTGTCGATGAAATTGCGAACAGCATGTTCGCACCGTTGGAAGCCCGCGACCTGCGTTCTTCTGCCGGACCGTGATGTCTGATGGCAGCGCTCCGAAAAGAACTGACACCTGAAACAACGACCCGACCGTTTGACCTGATGTCTCGCCGACACCCTCTTCGTCGCCAGAGCCGCCGCGTCGAATTTCGCTTCGCTGATCTGGTCCTCGCGAGAAGACCGCGTGCGGCGAAGCGAGCAGTGGGGCGGCTCTTGATGACGTCGCCGGCTCAAGCCGCCGGCAATTCGCCGTGAGGCGAACGTTACTTCTTCTTCTTGGCGACCTTCTTGGTCTTCTTCGCGGTCTTCTTCACTGCGCTCTTGGCGGTCTTCGCCTTCTTCACAGTCTTCTTCGCTTTCACTGCTTTCTTGGCCATGTTGCCCTCCTGAATAAGTGAGATGGCTTAATCGCTGCATGCACTGCGGGAATCGAAATGCACGTCATCCCGAATACACCAACACCCTTAAAAAAACAGTGCGCCGCTTAAGGAAGTGTTGATGATGCAATGACAGCGCGATGCGCGCGCACAGGGCTTTCGCAAAGGTTCGCGAATGAAAGCGATGGCGAAAACACCTGCGAAACTTACGTCGGCGAATGTCAATATTCAAGAAAATGACTGCGCCGCAGTCGTTTCATGAAATTCATGCAGGCATTTTCATAGACCGGGCGGGACGTCTGCGACTCGCCGCGACATTAGACACCTGATTGCGCGGACTCTGAGTCGGACATTTTGGCAATCAAAAAATTTTTGCAAAAAGCAGACGACGGCGACGCGCGAACATCGCGACGACGATGTTTTCGGCGAATCGCTGCACGTTGATTCGCGCGCGCTCGTCATCGTCGCGCGCACGCTGCGCGACGATGACGGGCAGAATTCAGACGCCGAGTTTGCTCTTGAGCAGATCGTTGACGGCCTGCGGGTTGGCCTTGCCGCCGGATGACTTCATCACTTGTCCGACGAACCAGCCGATCAGCGCCGGCTTCGCGCGCGCCTGCTCGACCTTGTCGGGATTGGCGGCGATGATGTCGTCAATTGCGCTTTCGATCGCGCCGAGGTCGGTCACTTGCTTCATGCCGCGGCTCTCGACCAGCGCGTGCGGATCGCCGCCCTCAGTCCAGACGATCTCGAACAGCTCTTTCGCGATCTTGCCGTTGATGGTGCCCTCGCCGATCAGATCGACGATCGCGCCGAGTTGCGCGGACGACACCGGCGAGGCTGCGATGTCCACGCCTTCCTTGTTGAGGCGGCCGAACAGCTCGTTGATGACCCAGTTGGCGGCAAGCTTGCCGTCGCGCGCGGCATCCTTGAGTGTCGCCAGAACCGCTTCGAAGAAGTCCGCGATCTCGCGCTCGCTCACCAGCACGGCGGCGTCGTATGTCGTGAGCGCGAAATCGGCGATGAAGCGCGCCTTCTTCTGGTCCGGCAGCTCCGGCAGGTCGGCTTTCAAAGCATCAACATAGGCCTGATCGAATTCGAGCGGCAACAAATCCGGATCGGGAAAGTAGCGATAATCGTGCGCTTCTTCCTTCGAGCGCATCGAGCGCGTCTCGCCCTTGCCTGGATCATAAAGACGCGTTTCCTGATCGATCGCGCCGCCATCCTCGATGATGCCGATCTGCCGCCGCGCCTCGAACTCGATCGCCTGTCCGATGAAGCGGACCGAATTCATGTTCTTGATCTCGCAGCGCGTCCCGAGCGGCCCGCCGGGTTTGCGGACGGAGACGTTGACGTCGGCGCGCAGCGAGCCTTTTTCCATGTCGCCGTCGCAAGTGCCGAGATAGCGCAGGATCGTGCGGAGCTTCGAGACGTAAGCCTGTGCCTGCTCGGCGCTGCGCAAGTCCGGCTTCGACACGATCTCCATCAGCGCGACGCCCGACCTGTTCAGATCGACAAAGGACATCGACGGATGCTGGTCGTGCAGCGACTTGCCGGCGTCCTGCTCGAGATGCAGCCGCTCGATGCCGACGACGGTGCTGCTGCCATCCGGCAATTCGACGATCACTTCGCCCTCGCCGACGATCGGGGATTTATACTGGCTGATCTGGTAGCCCTGCGGCAGATCCGGATAGAAATAGTTCTTGCGGTCGAAGGTCGAGCGCAGATGGATCCGCGCGTTCAGGCCGAGGCCGGTGCGTACCGCCTGGCTGACGCAGGCTTCGTTGATGACGGGCAGCATGCCGGGCATCGCGGCATCGACCAGCGACACATGAGCATTGGGCGCGCCGCCGAATTGCGTCGATGCGCCGGAGAACAGCTTGGAATTCGATGTAACCTGGGCATGGACTTCCAGCCCGATCACGATCTCCCAATCGCCGGTGGCGCCCTTCACGAGCGTGGTTGGTTTGACAGGTGCATTCATAAGCCGGTTCTACAATGAAAGGTCAGACACGAAAACCCCGGCCGCTCTCGACCTAGTCAAGCGGAGATGACCGCGCCGGGACCGTCACGCCTCGGGATCAAGCGACGCAGCGCAAGCAAGGGCCGCTCAAGATAGCGAAAGCTGAGAACGCCGACCAGATTGGCCAGCAAGAGCGCGGCGATCACGAAGCCGACCTCGATGACCCAGTTGTGGACGGGGAACAGTTGGAAGACGCGGCCGACGGCAGAGAGCACGAGCACATGGCTGAGATAGGTGGAATAGGAGGCGTCGCCCAGTTGCTCGAGCAGTTTCAAGCGCGGCCAGCGGCCGCGCCGTTCGAGAGCCGCGCCGCCATAGACGATGAAAGGAAACGGCACGCCGAGCAACAGGATCGATGCCGGGCCCAGAAGGACCACATCGTTGACCACATGAACAACCGCACCGATGACAAACAGGCACAGGCCGACGATCAGACTTGTGATCGCGAAGGACTGACGGTTTCGGCGAATAAGCAGGCCGACGCAGGCGCCGGCGATGAATTCCAGCGTCATCGGACTGAACACGATCGAGAGCAACGGGCCAAAGCCTGGACCGCCGCTGAGATAGCCGGTCGCCACCACGAGCGCCCAGATCGCCAGCCCGTATCGCAGCGGTACCGCGAATGCGATGAAAGCCGACATGACGAGATAGAAATACATCTCGTGGATCAAGGTCCATCCCACAGCCAATAGCGGTCCCATCTCCTGCGGCCATAGCAGATAGGATTTCAGGATCGAGGGCGGCTGCTCGTAGGCAGAGTTGACCATTGCCGGTGCAAACAGGAATACGATGAGGACGGCCGATGTGTAGATCCAGTAGATCGGATAAATACGGACAACGCGCGCGATGAAAAATTGCAGCCAGCCAGTGCCCGGCCCGATCAGCGCCATCACGAAGCCCGATATGACGAAGAAGAAGTGCACGCCGGACGAGCCGGCAAAGTTCAGCCACTGCGGCAACAGCACGAATCCGTGACTGTATTTCGTCTCGATGATCGCCAGATGCGACAAGACCACGGCATTCGCTGCGATCCCGCGGAACATCTGTACGCTCGAAAAACTCGACGCGGCCATACTGGATTCTAACCGCTTCTTCGGCGCTGCCAAGGAGATGCAATCCCGTGTCGGCTATAAGCTCGCGACGAAGGCCCGAAAGGTCGGGCTGGTGCGGAGCACGTCACGGCCGGCCGAAATGACGGCATCGACCTGATCCGGCGGCAACTGGAAGCGCGTCGGCACCCCATCGAGTTCCGCGGCGCGGGCGGAATCCAGTTGATCGAAGCCAAGCCGGCCGACGAAGAACTTC
The DNA here is from genome assembly GCA_964244735.1 of uncultured Tardiphaga sp. Classification (GTDB taxonomy): domain Bacteria; phylum Pseudomonadota; class Alphaproteobacteria; order Rhizobiales; family Xanthobacteraceae; genus Tardiphaga. The sequence continues at coordinate 60,482 of CAXTJT010000010.1, read as the reverse complement.
AGATCGTTGCAATTCCAGCCCGGTCCCGCACCAAGGCGGCGGCGCTCGGCCTGAGACAATCCGCAGCGCCACTTGATCAGTGCGCCCTGCCAGTCCTTCATGGTCCGGTCGAACGCCGAATAACTCGCACCTACGCTGGCGTCAATCGTGGTATCGACGGCGGCCTTGATCAGTTCGACGCCGTTCGGGCCTTCCACGCTGCGCACGAAATCGCCGGAGATGCCGGCCTTGGCGTCAACGACGAGGAACAGCGAGCGCCTGATTTTCACGGCTTGGGCCGGCGTCAGCGGCCCGTAAGGCGTGTCCGACGACAGTCGCGCGATGGTGAAGCCGGCGATGCCGTAATTGTCCACGAGGCCGCCGTCGAGCAGTTTGATGAACGGCACGCGGCCGTCGCGATAGCGCGTGATCGCCTTGGCAAAAGAACTCAGCATGGGCGCCGCGCTGCGATCGCTCGCCGCGCGCAGCACCCATGGCGGCAGCGGATCGTTGCACTGGTCGGGAAAGGCCTGCACCACGGCGGGCGCGAAGGCGATCGGCACCGCCGCCGATGCCGCGACCGCGTTCGACAACGGATAGGCGTTCAAGTCGCTGCAAATCGCCGCGAATGCGGTCGAGCCGAAGACGAACGGCGTGCGGTTGTAGATGTCCGAGGCGTTGATCCAGACCCGCGGACGGCTGTTGTCGCGGAACTCGGCAAACGTCGCGCCCTGAAACAGATTGGCGTCGAGCCATTTGGTGAAGCCGGAGGACTCGTTGATGCCGCCGGCGAAAGCGCGTCCGATCGTTCCGAGCGAGAGCGTCGTCGTCAGCCCCTCCTCCGCATTGCGCAGCAAAAAGCGCTCGCGAAAGTCGTCGAGCGCCGCACGCTTCTTGAGGCCGAAATATGCGGCTGTCACCGAACCGCCCGACACGCCGGAGACAAAATCGATGCGGTCGAGCATGGACGCCGATGCGCCACGCACCGGGACGCGGTCCATTTCCTGGAGCACGCCAAACGAAAACGCCGCCGCGCGCGTGCCGCCACCGGAGAACGACAGCCCGACCAGAACATCGTCAACGACGGATGGGTCTTCAAAGCCAAGACGCCGTGGTTCAGCGCCAGAATTTGCGGTGAGCGGCACGTTGACGGGAATGTTGTTGACGGACGCGCAGCCGGCCAGCAAAGCGCAAGCGGCCGCCAAGACGAAAACACGTACACTGGACATCATCGACCGCTAGCGTCCTGCTCACTCACACGCGGAACGAACCAGGGCCGCGTCCCATCCGACGACAAGTCGTCTCGCCCGTTGACAAGGTGTTTCTGAATATATGGAAATTACTAACCAAATGAGTTCCGCGCCTGCATCTTGTCCAATCTGCGACGGGAACCAGATGGTCCATCAATCCGGCCAACCAATCCGAAGCGCTTTATTCAATTCGGCGTCAGTGCAAGGCTGGCATCGAACGATAATGTGAACCATGTGCCCTGGCCGCGAAGGCTCTTGGCATTGAACGCGACGTTTTTGGCATTCTCTTTCAATGTCTGCAGGATCAGCGCGCCGAGCTTGCGCGGCGACGGCCAGTGCTGGCCCTCGTCAAGGCCGATGCCGTCATCGGCGACCACGACCATCACGCGACCGTCCTCGATCTTGCAGGCCAGCCGCAAATGGCCAGCCTCCCGACCGATGAACGCATATTTCAGGGCGTTGGTCAGCATCTCGTTGACCAGCAGGCCTGCCGGCATCGCGATGTTGATCGACATCGGGCAGTAATGCACCTGCGTGTCGATGGTGATGCCCGGTATCGCGGCCGCTTTCATCACCGCGCCGGCGATGTCAGACAGGTATTGACCGAGATCGATCTCGGACGCGGCATCCTCCGCCGACAATGTCCGGTACAGCACCGTCAGCGCGTCGATCCGACTGGCGAGGCGCGCGAGCGCCACAGCCTCGCCCTCGGCGGCCGAGCGCGCTTCGAGCCGCACCAGCGCGGTCACGAGCTGTAGGTTGTTCTTCACGCGATGCTGCAATTCACGCATGAGCATGTCGCGATCGCGGATCTGGATCTCAAACTCCTCGATCTGCGCCCGCTCGCGGCCACCGACATCGACCAGCGCGGCGATGCGGAAATTCTCGATGCCCTCGTCGTTCTCGATCACGGAGGCATAGGCCTGCACGATGACCAGACGCTCCACCGGCGTGACCGGCCGGAATACGCCGATAAAATCCTCGCCGTCACGGATCGCCTCGCCGAGCGTCTGGACGGGAACGTCCTCGTTGAAATATCCGTCAAGGCAGGCCCAGTCCTGGCCTTCGATGTCGGCATGAGGAATGGACAGCAATTCCTCGAATGCCTTGTTGGCGTAGACGACGCGCTGGTCGGGCCCGTTGCCGCGCGACACCGCGACCGCGACCGGAACATGATCCAGCAAATGCTTGTATTTGTCGCTTTCGATCGCAAGCGCGAGCTTGGGCGATCCGAGTATCCGGTCAACATTGTCGGTTGGCGGCATTTGATGAGAAGGCCCGGCCTCGTTCGCATTCATGTCCGAACCATGGCGAAAGCCGCCCTAAAAGGCAATGCGGAACACAGCCGCGCAACTGGGCATCACGCCCACCAGTTCATGGGCGTGAAGCGTCCGGCCGCCTGTTCGATGACATTGCCGAGCGAGAACAGCGTGTTCTCGTCGAACGGCCGGCCGATCAATTGCAGCCCGAGCGGCAAGCCTTGCGAATCGGAGCCCGCGGGAACCGCGATGCCCGGCAGGCCGGCCATGTTCACCGTCACCGTGAAGATGTCGTTGAGGTACATCTCGATCGGATCGGCGCCGGTTTTTTCGCCGATGCCGAACGCGGCCGAGGGCGTCGCGGGGGTCAGGATCGCGTGGACGCCGTCGGCGAAACAGCTCTCGAAGTCTCGCTTGATCAACGTGCGGACTTTCTGCGCGCGCAAGTAATAGGCGTCGTAATAACCTGCGGACAAAACATAGGTGCCGATCATGATGCGGCGGCGAACTTCCGCGCCGAAACCGGCGGCGCGGGTGTTTTCATACATGTCGATGATGTTGCGACCGTTGACGCGCTCACCGTAGCGAACGCCGTCATAGCGTGCGAGGTTCGACGAAGCTTCCGCCGGCGCCACGATGTAATAAGCGGGAAGCGCGTATTTGGTATGCGGCAGCGAGACGTCGACCAGTTCCGCACCGGCCGCCCTGAGCCATTCCGCACCCTGCATCCAGAGCTTTTCGATGTCGGGCGGCATGCCATCGAGACGATACTCCTTGGGAATGCCGATCCGCATGCCCTTCACCGAGCCGCCGACCGCCTTCTCGTAATCGGGCACGGCAATATCGACCGACGTGGTGTCCTTCGGATCGTGACCGGCCATCGAGCGCAGCAAGATCGCGGCGTCGCGCACGGTCTTTGCGATCGGTCCGGCCTGATCGAGCGACGACGCAAAGGCGACGATGCCCCAACGCGAGCAGCGGCCATAGGTCGGCTTGATGCCGACGGTGCCGGTGAACGCCGCCGGCTGGCGGATCGAGCCGCCGGTGTCGGTCGCGGTCGCGCCGAGACACAGCCCCGCCGCCACGGCTGACGCCGAGCCGCCCGACGAGCCGCCCGGCACGAGGTTCAAGCCAGAACCCTGGTCGCCATCGCGCCGCCACGGATTGACGACATTGCCGAACGCCGACGTCTCGTTCGACGATCCCATCGCAAACTCGTCGTTGTTCAACTTGCCGAGCATGACGGCCCCGTCGCGCCAGAGCTGCGACGTGACGGTGGATTCGTAAGGCGGCACGAAGTTGCCGAGAATTTTCGAGCACGCGGTGGTGCGGACGCCCGATGTTGCGAACAAATCCTTGATGCCCAGCGGAATGCCGCCGAGCGGCTTGTGGTCGCCTGTCGCAATCTGCGCATCGGCGGCCTTGGCCATCGCGCGCGCCTGATCGGGCGTCTCCAGGACATAAGCGTTGAGCACACGCGCCTGTTCGATCGCTTTGAGGTGCGCGTCGGTCAGTTCAAGCGACGTGAATGATTTCGTCGCGAGGCCGTCGCGGGCCTCGCTCAGCGTCAGCGACGTCAGGTCAGTCATCTCGGACAATTTCGGATTGAGTTTATAGACAGGTTCGCTTTGCTCGATCTCATCATAATCCGAATTTGCCCGTGTTAACCGGGCTGCAAAAGAACGGAGACAGCGTCTTGTCGTTTTCGGGCGCATCCCAGATGGCCGCCTTGGCCCTGTCGGCGGTCTGCATCTCGTCGAGCACCACCTCCATCGCCTTGTCAGGGTCGGCGGATTTGCCCTGCCGCGCCATCGCGTCGAGGTAATCCATGTAGGCCTGATAGGCCTTCTCGTCGTCGCACAGCATGCACATGGTCAGGCTCCTATTCGACGACTTTCGGCACCATGAAGAAGTGATCCTCGGTCGCCGGCGCATTGGCGACGACCTTATCGGCGATCCCGCCGTCATTGACGACGTCGGCGCGCTTCTTCATCTGCATCGGCATCACAGACGTCATCGGCTCGACGCCTTCGACATCGACGTCCAGCAATTGCTCGACGAAAGCCAGCATGGCGTTCAGTTCACCCTGCAGATGCGGAACCTCGTCGTCCGTGACCGCGATCCGCGCAAGATGCGCGATGCGGCGAACAATGGTGGCATCGACGGACATTTGTTCGGCCTCGGCAGGAATTGAGGCTGCCCTATAGCAGAGGGAGCTTTCGCGGCGCAATTGGGGTGAGGTCGGCCTCAACCGTTAAGAGACTTTATCACCGCCTGCGCATCCGCCGCCAGTTTTCGCGTCAATTCCGCAGCCGGCATCTCGGTGCCGAGACGTAGCGCCTGCCCGGCCCACAGATTGGTGAAATCCACCTTGCCGTGCTTCTCCGCGGCGGCCTTCAGCGGCGCCAGTGCCGTCGCCGCATGTGGAAACGCCGGCGCGTCCGGCGAGATCGGCCCGACCTCGCGCATCACGCGATTGGCGACGCCGCGCGCCGGTCGTCCGGTCATGACGTTCGTGACCACCGTGGAATCATCATCGGCTGCCGCAAGCGCGGCCTTGGCGATGGCGCTGCCGGTTGCTTCCGGACAGCGCAGATAAGCCGACCCGATCTGCACGCCGGACGCGCCCAGCGCAAACGCCGCCGCGATGCCGCGCCCGTCCGCGATGCCGCCGGCGGCAATGACCGGGACCTTCACCGCATCGACGATCTGCGGCACCAGCGCCATCGTGCCGGGCTGCGTGGTGATCTGGTCCGTCATGAACATGCCGCGATGGCCGCCCGCCTCCGCCCCTTGTGCGATGATCGCGTCAACGCCGTTGCGTTCGAGCCAGACCGCCTCGCGCACGACCGTCGCAGAAGCCAGCACGATGCAGCCGGCAGCCTTGACGCGCGCCAGCAGCGCGGCTTCCGGCAGGCCGAAATGAAAACTGACGACTTCCGGCTTGAGCTGCTCGACCATCGCGCACATCGCGGCATCGAACGGCGCGCGGTTGGCGGCCGTGACCGACGCGTTCGGATCGAGGCCGTGTTCTCTATAATAACCGTCGAGACGGTCGCGCCAGCGCGCCTCAGCGGCAGGATCTGCGGCAACAGCCATATGGCAGAAGAAATTGACATTGATCGGGGCAGCCACGCGTTGACGGATGATCTGGATCTGCTCGCGCATCTTGTCGGCCGATATCATGGCGCAGGCGAGAGAGCCGAGCGCGCCGGCCTCGCCGGTTGCGATCGCCAGTTCGGCGTCGGCGACGCCCGCCATCGGCGCGAGGATGATCGGATGATCGGTCTTGATGAGGTCGATCAATCTGCGGTCCGGCCACATCCGAGAGCCTTCCATTTTCACGCGAGCGTCATCGCCCGGCGGTGCGCATTTGCACCCGTCTTGACCGGGCGACCCGGTATTTCGAGACGCTTCGTATCACAGAATGCGTCACAAAATACCGGACCACCCGCATGCGCGGGTGGTGACGGCCGGTCCCGTTGCTATGCTTGAGCTTTTGCGCCCGCTCCACGTACCATGCTAAGCGACCTTATGCCTGTTCCCGTCCTTCCGCTGATCGAAGCTGTCGCACATTGGCCCGAGCGCGGCGCGTTGATCGGTCTCGATCTCGGCACCAAGACCATCGGCGTCGCGGTGTCCGATCCGGATCGGCGTCTCGCAACCGGCGTCGAGACGATCGAGCACACCAAATTCACCGCCGACGCCGCCCGGCTGATTGCCGTGGCCAAGGACCGCAATGCCTGCGGCTTCGTGCTTGGCCTGCCGATCAACATGGATGGCTCCGAGGGGCCGCGCGCGCAATCGACCAGAGCGTTTGCACGCAATTTCGCGCGCCTGACGGAGTTGCCGATCGGGCTGTGGGACGAGCGGCTTTCGACCGCCGCCGTCGAGCGCGAACTGATCGCCAACGACGTCAGCCGCGCGAAACGCGCGAAAGTCATCGACGAACACGCCGCGATCTTCATCCTGCAAGGCGCGCTGGATCGACTCGTCGTGCTCAACCGCGCGCGCGAGGTCGCCGCATCGAAGCACGCGACCAAGGCGACTTGACGATGCTGCTCGTGTTCGGCGCGCTGGTGCCAGTGTTTTTGCTGATCTTGCTTGGGGTGGCGTTGAAGCAGCGCATGTTGACCGACGACGCGGTCTGGGTCGGCATCGAACGCCTCGTCTATTACGTGCTGTTTCCGGCGCTGCTGATCGACACGCTGTCGCGGGCCAGATTGTCGTCGGTGCCGATCGCCGGCGTCGGCGGCGCGCTGTTGCTCGCGGTCATCATCATGTCGGCCTTGTGCATGGCGCTGCGGCCGCTGATGGCGCGGCACTGGGCCATCAGCGGACCGGCCTTCACCTCGATCTTTCAGGGCTCGACCCGCTGGCAGACCTTCGTGGCGCTGTCGATCGCCGGCAATCTTTACGGCGATATCGGCATCACGCTGGCCTCGGTCGCGATGGTCGCGATGATCCCGCTACTGAATATCTTCGCCGTCGCCGTGCTCGCGACCTATGCCTCGCCGCAGAAGCTGAAATGGCCGGCGCTGTTGCTGACGATCGCGAAGAGCCCGTTGATCTGGGCCTGCGTGATCGGCCTGCTGCTCAATGTGCTGTCGGCGCCGATTCCGCGCCCGTTGCATGAATTCATGGATGCGCTCGGGCGCTGTTCGCTGGCGATCGGCTTGCTGGTGGTTGGTGCGGGACTGCAATTGCAGACGCTGCATCGCATTTCCCCCGCGACGATGTTGACGGTGGTGTTGAAACTCGCGGTGATGCCGGTGCTCGCGATCGCGCTCGGGCTGGTGTTCGGCCTGTCCGGATCGAACCTCGCGGTGGTGGCCTGCTGCGCCTCGGTGCCGTCGGCATCGAACGGCTACATTCTGGCGCGGCAGATGGGCGGCGACGCGCCGCTGCTGGCGCAGATCCTGTCGTTGCAGACGCTGCTCGCGGTGCTGACCATGCCGGTGTTTATCGCCTGGGCGGCGTGACGTTCGTCATTGCGAGCCGCATGGGTCTTGCAGACGCCGCCTCATAGATGGCCGTCATCACCCGCGAAAGCGAAAGCGGGTGAACCAGTACGCCGCGGCGTGCGAGATTCTCGGTATAACTCTGGAATACTGGATCGCCCGGTCTGCGAGCGCAAAGATGCGCTCTCGCCGGGCGATGACGGTTTGCGATGAATTGAACCGGCCCGGTGGGCAACCCGAATTCATCCTTGCCCGTCCCGACAACACTCCCTATAGCTCTCGTTTTAATGGCAACCGCATCGAAATCGACCTACGTCTTCGGTCATCGGCATCTGCTGGGCATCGAGGGCCTTTCCGCCGCCGACATTACCGGCCTGCTCGACCTGTCCGAAGAATATGTCGAACTCAACCGGCAGGTCGACAAGAAGCGCACCTCGCTGCGCGGCCGCACCCAGATCAACCTTTTTTTTGAGGCCTCCACGCGCACTCAGTCGTCCTTCGAGATCGCCGGCAAGCGGCTCGGCGCGGATGTGATGAACATGTCGGTCCAGACCTCATCCGTGAAGAAGGGCGAGACGCTGATGGACACCGCCGTCACGCTCAACGCCATGCATCCCGACATCATGGTGGTACGGCACCACGCGTCCGGCGCGGTCGAATTGCTGGCGCGGAAGGTCGATGGCTCCGTCATCAATGCCGGTGACGGCGCGCACGAGCATCCGACCCAGGCGCTGCTCGACGCGCTGACGATCCGCAGGAATAAAGGCCGGCTCGAAGGGCTGACCATTGCGATCTGCGGCGACGTGCTGCACTCGCGCGTCGCTCGCTCCAACATTCTTTTGCTGAACACGATGGGCGCGCGCGTGCGCGTCGTCGGCCCGTCGACGCTGCTGCCGGTCGGCATCGAGCGGATGGGCGTCGAGGTTGCGCGCGACATGCGCGAAGGTCTCAACGGCGCGGACATCGTGATGATGCTGCGGTTGCAGCGCGAGCGCATGAACGGCTCCTTCGTGCCGTCGAGCCAGGAATACTTCCAGTATTTCGGTCTCGACCAGAAGAAGCTCGCTTATGCCAGGCCCGACGCGCTGGTCATGCATCCGGGGCCGATGAATCGCGGCGTCGAGATCGATAGTATTGTGGCCGACGGCGCGCAGTCCTTGATCCGCGAGCAGGTCGAGATGGGCGTCGCCGTTCGAATGGCGGTGCTCGAAGCGCTCGCGCGGAATTTGCCGAATGCGTGAGCGTCAGATGCGCGCTCTTCTTCACCTCTCCCCTTTGGGGAGAGGTCGACCGCGTAGCGGTCGGGTGAGGGGGCCTCTCTTTGCGCGAAATAGAGCCCCCTCACCCCAACCCTCTCCCCAGCGGGGAGAGGGAGCCCGCAGTGCCTTGTCGCAGCGGAGGTGCCCAATATGCTGACGGACCGCCGCCCTATTCTGCTCGCCAATGCGCGCCTGATCGATCCCGTCGCCAATCTCGACGGCCCCGGCGACGTGCTGATCGTCGATGGCCATATTCGCGATGCCAGGCGCGGCATCGGAGCCGCCGGCGTGCCCGAGGGCACCGACATCATCGATTGCGGCGGCCACGTCGTCGCGCCCGGCTTGATCGACATGCGCGCTTTCGTCGGCGAACCCGGCGCAAGTCACCGGGAGACCTTTGCGTCGGCGAGCCGCGCCGCGGCGGCGGGCGGCATCACCACGATCATCTGCCAGCCGGAGACGTCGCCGGTGATCGACAATTCCGCGACGGTGGATTTCATCCTGCGCCGCGCGCGAGACACGGCGATCGTCAACATCCATCCGATGGCGGCGCTGACCAAGGGCATGCGCGGCGAGGAGATGACCGAAATCGGCCTGTTGAAAGCCGCCGGTGCGGTCGCCTTCACCGACAGCGCGAAGAGCGTGATGAACGCGCAGGTGATGCGCCGCGCGCTGACTTACGCGGGCGATTTCGGCGCGCTGATCGTGCATCACACCGAAGACCCGCATCTGGTCGGCGAAGGCGTCATGAACGAGGGCGAATTCGCCGCCCGTCTCGGCCTGTTCGGGATTCCCGCCGCCGCCGAAGCGATCATGCTGGAGCGCGACCTGCGCCTGGTCGCGTTGACCCGCGGACGCTATCACGCGGCGTCGTTGACCTGCATCGAATCGCTCGAGGTATTGCAGCGCGCGCGCGATACCGGCCTGGCGGTCTCGGCCTCCGTCTCGATCAACCACCTGACCTTGAACGAAGGCGACATCGGTCCCTACCGGACGTTCCTCAAGCTGTCGCCGCCGCTGCGCACCGAGGATGATCGCCGGGCGCTGGTGGACGCCGTCGCGTCGGGACTGATCGACGTTGTGGTGTCCGACCACAATCCGCAGGACGTCGAGACCAAGCGATTGCCGTTCGCCGAAGCTGCTGCCGGTGCGATCGGCCTGGAGACCATGCTGTCGGCCGGATTGCGGCTGGTGCATTCCGGCGAACTCGATCTGCTGAAACTGATTCGCGCGATGTCCACGCGACCGGCCGAACTGCTCGGCCTGCCCGGCGGCTCGCTGCGGCCGGGCGCGGTCGCCGATCTCATCGTCATCGATCTGGATGTCCCGTGGATCGTCGATCCGGCGGACCTGAAATCGCAATGCAAGAACACGCCGTTCGACGAGGCGAAATTCTCCGGCCGCGTTATCCGCACCATCGTCGGCGGCCGCACGGTGTATGAACATGTGTAGGTTCGGATGACAGGTCTTTATCTTTTATCGGCGCTCATCGGCTATCTGCTTGGCTCGATCCCGTTCGGGGTGGTCCTGACGAAGGCGGTCGGAACGCAGGATCTGCGCACGCTTGGCTCCGGCAGCATCGGCGCGACCAACGTGCTGCGCACCGGCCGCAAGGGCCTCGCCGCGGCGACCCTGCTCGGCGATGCGCTCAAGGGCACCGCTGCGGTGATCATTGCGGGCGCGTTCGGCGGGCCCTATGCGGCGATGATCGCCGGCGCCTTCGCGTTTCTCGGGCACCTGTTTCCTGTTTGGCTCAGGTTCAAGGGCGGAAAAGGCGTCGCCACTTATATCGGCGTCATGCTCGGCCTGTTCTGGCCGGCGGCGCTGGTGTTCTGCGTGGCATGGCTGGCGACGGCCTTCGCGTCGAAATACTCGTCGCTGTCGGGCCTGACGGCGAGCGCCGTCACGCCGGTGTTCCTGTGGATTTTCGGCCTGCCCAACCTCGCGGTTCTCGCCGTTGTGCTGACTCTTCTGCTTTGGGTCATGCACCGCGACAACATCAAGCGGCTGATGGCCGGGACCGAGAGCAAGATCGGGGCGAAGACCTAGACGACAAGACCGTTTCATCCTTTCGCCGAAAACATTTTGATGACGCCGCCTTTCGATTGATTGCCCACGTTCGGTTATTGCCTGAGACAACGGTTGCAGCGATGGTGCGACGCCTCCTGAAATCCCAGCATGCGCGCGTGTCAGAGTGGCGCGCGGCCATCTCGCGGGTGCGCGCCGCGTATGAATTGCATCACAAACGCAAACCAAATCTGGCGGCGCCGCGGCGCTTCACCGAGAAAATCCAGTGGCGCAAACTCTTCGATATGAACCCCGTTTTCGCCGTGCTCAGCGACAAGCTGGCGGTGCGGACGTTTATCGCCGAGCGCGTCGGCGCCGATTGTCTGATTCCGCTCCTCTGGTCAGGCGTTGCCGAAGACATTCCGTTTGCAAAAATCCGGCCGCCTTATGTGCTGAAAAGCACACATGCGAGCGGCCATTATGCGCTGATAGACGCCAACGGCGACAGCGAGGCGCAACAGACCGAGTTGCGGTTGCGCGCCGCAAGCTGGCTGGCGCAGCCTTTCGGCATCACCCAGGATGAGCCCGGCTACGTCCCGGTGCCTCCAATGCTGATGGTCGAGGAAACGATCAGGACCGACGACGGCGAACGCCCGGAAGAAGTCCGGCTTTTCGTCTTCAACGGCAAGGTCGGCGTGATCAATACGGTGTTCGTCGAAGACGGCTTGATCCGCAATGGTGCGTTTCACACCCGCGACTGGGTGAAACTCGATTGGCATTTTACGCGCGCGCTGGATCGAATGTTCCTGCGGCCGAAACGGCTCGACGACATGATCCGCATGGCGGAACGCCTCGGCCACGACCTCGATCATGTTCGCGTCGACTTCTACGATTGCGGTGAGCGAATCTATATCGGCGAACTCACGCTCTACTCATGGTCCGGAATGTCTCCGTTCAACCCCGATCAGGCTGACCTCGCTCTTGGAGATTGCTGGAGTCTTCGCCACCCGATGCGCCGTGCCATCCTTGGCGTGTTGTTCGGCCGCCGTCAGATCGCCCGGCCGGAGCGGACACTGTCCGGCGATTGATTGCGCTTTTAAGTTGTATCATGCTGTCCGAGGGGACGGGCATGGACAACATCAGTCAGGCGACGACGCATCTCACCGACGCCAAGCGGATCGACTGGTTGCGGCTGATCCGCAGCGACCGCGTCGGTCCGCGAACGTTTCGGTCGCTCATCAATCATTTCGGCAGCGCATCGGCCGCGCTCGACCGCTTGCCCGACCTGTCGAGACGCGGCGGCGCCCGCCCCGGCCGCATCTGCAGCGAAGCCGATGCGAAACGCGAGATCGCGCTGTCGGCGAAGATCGGCGTCGCCCTGCGCGCGCCCGGCGAGGCCGGCTATCCGCCGCAACTGGCCGCGATCGACGACGCGCCGCCTTTGCTCGGCATTCGCGGATCGACGGAGACGCTGATGCGGCCGATGATCGGCATCGTCGGCTCGCGCAATGCGTCGGGCGCCGGCCTGAAATTCGCCGCGCTGCTGGCGCGCGACTCGGCGACGCCGGCTTCGTCGTCGCATCCGGATTGGCGCGCGGCATCGATCAGGCCGCGCATCGCGCGTCCTTGAACAGCGGCACGCTCGGCGTCCTCGCCGGCGGACATGACCGCATCTATCCGCCCGAGCATGGAGATTTGCTGCTCGATATGCTGACGCGCGGCGGCGCGATCTCGGAGATGCCGCTCGGGCATAGTCCCCGTGCGCGCGACTTCCCGCGCCGCAACCGGTTGATCTCGGGTGCCGCGCTCGGCATCATCGTCGTCGAGGCCGCGCATCGCTCGGGCTCTTTGATCACCGCGCGGATCGCCGCCGAACAGGGCCGCGAGGTCTTTGCCGTGCCGGGTTCGCCGCTCGATCCGCGCGCCGCCGGCACCAATGATCTGATCAAGCAGGGCGCGACGCTGATTACCGACGCCGCCGACGTGGCGAGCGCGGTGCGCCCGATCATGGACCGGCCGATCAACCTGCCCGCGCACGAACCGGACTTTGCAATGCCGCCGGCCGACCCTGAGACTGGCGAGCGCGCGCGCGTCGCCGATCTGCTCGGTCCGAGTCCTTTAGGCTTGGACGACATCATCCGGCTGACCGGCATCGCGCCCGGCGTCGTGCGGACGGTGCTGCTCGAACTGGAAATCGCCGGGCGGCTGGAACGTCATGGCGGCGGACTGGTTTCTATTCTGTAAGATCAAGAAACCGGTTGTTCAGGACATGCTTATATTGCGTTTGACGCTGTCGTTCTTACTCGTCCTACTCGCACCGTTCTGTGCCTGGGCCGATCCGGTGTTTCCGCGCGCGAGCAGCGTGGGTCTGGAGCCGCCGGCGGGCATGGCGGTCGCGGACGATTTCCTCGGCTTCCAGGCCGGCAAGGCATCCATCGTCATTATCGAAATGCCGAAAGTCGCTTACCCGCAGATCAACGGCAACCGCCAGCGTCTCGCCGAAAAATTCGTCGCCGCCAAGGCCGAGGACTTCAGCGTCGCAGGCGCGCAGGGCTTCATCATACGCGGCACGCAAGAGGTTGCTGGCCAATCATTTCGCAAATGGGCGCTCGTGCTCGACGCCAGCGCGCAAACGGCGATGGTCACGGTGCAGGTGCCGGCGGAAGACGACAGCATTTCCGATGCCGCCGTCGAGACCGCGTTGCGCAGCATCGCCCTTCGCGATCGGCCGGGGCTACCGGAGCAGATCGCGGCGCTGCCGTTCGTGGTGGGCGATAGCGCGGGCTTCCGTCCCGTGGCGGTGATCGCAGGCGCGGGGCTGCTGCTGACCGAGGGTCCGAAGGATGTCGATCCCGACGCCGCGCAGCCAGTGGTCGTGATTTCGACGAGTTTGCAGTATCCGCCGCCTGCGGCGCAGCGAAGCCTCTATGCGCGGAACGTCCTGAAGACGGTGAAGGATATGAAGAATGTCGAAATCATATCCGAGAAGCTGTTCGAGGCGGGCGGCGCGCAATGGGCTGAGATTAGAGGCAAGGTCGACACAGCCAAGAGCGATACGCCGATCGCGGTGTCGTTCTTCATGCGTTTCGGCGAGGGGTCGTCGCTTTTGATGGTGCAGACGGCCCGCATCACCGAACAGAAACGCTATGCCGAGCGCGTTCGCCGGCTGGCGCTCTCGGTAAAGCCGCGAAATTAGGATCGATCGCCAGACGCATCGCGTCCGGCGCATGGCGGACGATGCGTCGCCCTGCGGTTCGACGACCGCAGCCGCGATATCACCTGCGGGTTCAAAAGGGCCGCCGTCGCCGGACGATTCATAATTGCGGAGGTCCATCGTTGCTCAGGTCCACGTTCGCGTGCGCTGTGCATACAACCATAACGGGATAAAATACAACCATTTCGTGTATTCACGGCAAGGCTTTGTCGACCGCTCTCATAGCCGCGATTTGACTTGAGAGGGGTCAGTGCCCATGTTCCGGACGAAACGGCCGCCGCGAGTCTCGCGAACAAGGCCCGCATTTCCCCTGTAAGTATCTGGAAAGACATGAATCTCGTCATTGTCGAGTCTCCGGCCAAAGCCAAGACGATCAACAAGTATCTTGGCTCCTCCTACGAGGTGCTGGCATCTTTCGGTCATGTGCGCGACCTGCCCGCCAAGAATGGATCGGTCGATCCGGACGCGAATTTCCAGATGATCTGGGAAATCGATCCCAAGGCCGCCAGCCGCCTGAACGACATCGCGAGAGCGCTCAAGGGGGCGGACAAGCTGATCCTCGCGACCGACCCCGATCGCGAGGGCGAAGCCATCTCGTGGCACGTCCTCGAGGTGATGAAGGAAAAGCGCGCGCTGAAGGATCAGCCGATCGAGCGCGTCGTGTTTAACGCCATCACCAAGCAGGCCGTCACCGAGGCGATGAAGAATCCGCGCCAGATCGACGGCGCGCTGGTCGATGCCTATATGGCGCGCCGCGCGCTGGACTATCTGGTCGGTTTCACGTTGTCTCCGGTGCTGTGGCGCAAGCTGCCAGGCGCACGCTCCGCCGGCCGCGTGCAATCCGTTGCTTTAAGACTCGTCTGCGATCGCGAGATGGAGATCGAGAAGTTCGTTCCACGCGAATACTGGTCGCTGCTGACGACGCTTCTGACGCCGCGCGGCGACGCCTTTGAAGCACGTCTCGTCGGTGCCGACGGCAAGAAGATTCAACGGCTCGACATCGGCACCGGTGCCGAAGCCGAGGATTTCAGGAAGGCGATCGAGGCCGCCGCGTTTCAAGTGGCGACGGTCGAGGCCAAGCCGGCGCGGCGCAATCCGCAAGCCCCGTTCACCACATCGACGCTGCAGCAGGAAGCCAGCCGCAAATTGGGATTTGCGCCGGCGCATACGATGCGCGTGGCGCAGCGCCTGTATGAAGGCATCGATATCGGCGGCGAGACCACCGGCCTCATCACCTATATGCGAACCGACGGCGTGCAGATCGATGCCTCGGCGATCACGCAGGTCCGCAAGATCATCGGCGACGATTACGGCAAGGACTACGTGCCGGCTTCGCCGCGCCTCTATCAGGCAAAGGCGAAGAACGCGCAGGAAGCCCATGAAGCGATCCGCCCGACCGATCTCGCGCGCCGTCCCGCCGAGTTGCGCGGCCGTCTGGAGAACGACCAGGCGCGTCTGTACGAGCTGATCTACATCCGCACGCTGGCAAGCCAGATGGAATCCGCCGAGTTGGAGCGCACCACGGTCGACATCACGGCCAAGGCCGGCGGCCGCACGCTCGAATTGCGCGCCACCGGTCAGGTCGTGAAGTTCGACGGCTTTCTGGCGCTGTATCAGGAAGGCCGCGACGACGATGCTGACGACGAGGACGGCCGCCGCCTGCCCGCGATGAGCGAAGGCGAGGCGCTGAAGAAGCAGAACCTCGCCGTCACCCAGCATTTCACCGAGCCGCCGCCGCGCTTCTCGGAAGCATCGCTGGTCAAGCGCATGGAAGAACTCGGCATCGGCCGGCCCTCGACCTACGCCTCCATCCTGCAAGTGCTGAAGGATCGCGGCTATGTGCGGCTCGACAAGAAGCGCCTGCATGGCGAGGACAAGGGCCGCGTCGTCGTCGCGTTTCTGGAGAACTTCTTCGCGCGCTATGTCGAATATGATTTCACGGCATCGCTCGAAGAGAAGCTTGACCACATCTCCAACAACGAGATTTCGTGGCAGGAGGTGCTGCGCGATTTCTGGACCGACTTCATCGGCGCTGTCGATGAGATCAAGGATTTGCGCGTCGCACAGGTGCTCGACGCGCTCGACGATATGCTCGGACCGCACATCTATGCGCCGCGCGAGGATGGCGGTGATCCGCGCCAGTGTCCGAGCTGCGGCACCGGCAAGCTCAATCTCAAGGCCGGCAAGTTCGGTGCGTTCGTCGGCTGCTCGAACTATCCCGAATGCCGCTACACCCGGCCGCTTGCATCGGATGCGGAAGCCGCCGGCGACCGCATTCTCGGCAAGGACCCCGAGACCGATCGCGATGTCGCGGTGAAGGCGGGCCGGTTCGGACCTTATATCCAGCTTGGCGAGCCGAAGGATTACGACGAAGGCGTCAAGCCGAAGCGCGCGGGTATTCCGAAGAACATGGGCCCCGGCGATGTCGAGCTTGAACTGGCGTTGCAACTGCTGTCGCTGCCGCGCGAGGTCGGCAAGCATCCGGAAGACGGCGAGCCGATCAAGGCCGGCATCGGCCGCTTCGGGCCTTATGTGCAGCATATCAAGACCTATGCGAGTCTGGAGGCCGGCGACGAGGTGTTCAACATCGGCCTCAACCGCGCGGTGACGCTGATCGCGGAGAAGATCGCGAAGGGTCCGTCGAAGGGTCGCTTCGGCGCCGACCCCGGCAAGGCGCTCGGCGACCATCCGACGCTCGGCGCGGTCGCGGTCAAGGCCGGCCGCTATGGCGCCTACGTCACGGCGGGCGGCGTCAATGCGACGATCCCGAGCGACAAGACCAAGGACGAGATCACGCTCGCGGAAGCGATCCTGCTGATCGACGAGCGCGCGGCCAAGGGCGGCAAGCCCGCGCGGAGCAAGAACAAAGCACCTGTGAAAAAGGCTGCTGTGAAATCCGCCGACGACGCCAAGCCTGCGAAGAAGGCAGCGGCGAAAAAGGCCGTTGCCAAAAAGGCCGCGAAGCCGAAGGCCGATGCGGCGTCGCGTTCGGCACGCGCGCCGGTCAAGGCCGCGAAAACATCGGCCAAGAAAAAGCCGGTCGCCAAGAAGGCCGCCCCCAAGAAAAGCGCTGGCTGAATGTGAGCAAGTCCCGCGCGCGCAACTTCCCCGCTCGCGACGCCATCGTCGCGTTCATCCGCGCGAATCCCGGCGAGGTCGGCACCCGCGAGATCGCGCGCGAATTCGGCCTGAAGAACGAAGACCGCATCGCGCTGAAACAGATTTTGCGCGAGCTGAAGGACGACGGCACGATCAAGAAGCAGGGCCGCATCGTGTCGGAACCATCCGCGCTGCCGACCACTGTGATGGCCGACATCACCGCCCATGATCGCGACGGCGAGTTGCTCGCCTCCCCGCTCGACTGGGAGGATGCCAACGGGCCGAAGCCCGTCATCCGCATTCACGTGCCGCGCAAGCCCGCGCCCGGCACGACAGCCGGCATCGGCAATCGCGTGCTGCTGCGGATCGAGCAGCATGACGAGTTGTATACCGGCCGCGTCATCAAAGTCATCGATCAGGCCAAGGCGCGGATGCTCGGCATCTTCCGCCGCTCGCCGGACGGTTCAGGCCGCCTGATCGGCATCGACAAGAAGCAGGCCGGGCGCGGCGAACTCAACATTGCCAAGGCTGACTCGATGGGTGCCGAGGACGGCGACCTCGTCAGCGTCGACATGATCCGCTCGCGCGGCTTTGGCTTGGCGTCGGCAAAGGTGAAGGAACGGCTCGGCTCGCTCGCAACCGAGAAGGCCGTCAGCCTCATCGCGATTCACAGCCATGAAATTCCGCAGGCGTTTTCGCCGGCCGCGATCGAAGAGTCCGAGGCCGCTGAACCCGCGACGCTGAAAGGCCGCGAAGACTGGCGCGACGTGCCGCTGGTGACGATCGATCCGCCGGACGCCAAGGACCACGACGACGCGGTCTATGCCGAGCCGGACAGCGATCCCGGCAATGTCGGCGGCTTCATTGTCTTTGTCGCGATCGCCGACGTCGCCTTCTATGTGCGGCCGGGATCGGCGCTGGATCGCGACGCGCTGATCCGCGGCAACTCGGTGTATTTCCCGGACCGTGTCGTGCCGATGCTGCCGGAGCGCATCTCCAACAATCTGTGTTCGCTGGTGCCGGGCGAAGCGCGCGGCGCACTCGCCGTTCGCATGGTGATCGGCGCCGACGGCCGCAAGAAAAGCCACTCGTTTCATCGCGTGCTGATGCGCTCGGCCGCGAAGCTGAATTATGCGCAGGCCCAGGCCGCGATCGACGGCCGGCCCGACGATGCCACCGGTCCCATTCTCGCGCCGATCCTTGAGCCATTATACGAAGCCTACCGCCAAGTGAAGCGCGCGCGCGACGAACGCGATCCGCTGGACCTCGACATTCCCGAGCGCAAGATTTTGCTGAAGCCAGACGGCACAGTCGATCGCGTGATCGTCCCCGAACGCCTCGATGCCCACAGGCTCATCGAAGAGTTCATGATCCTCGCTAACGTCGCGGCGGCCGAGGCGCTGGAGAAGAAGGCGCTGCCGCTGATCTATCGCGTGCATGACGAGCCGAGCGTCGAGAAGGTGCATAATCTCCAGGAGTTTCTGAAGACGCTGGATATTCCTTTGGCCAAGCAAGGCGCGCTGCGGCCGGCTCTGTTCAACCGCGTGCTGGCGCAGGTCAAAGGCCATGATTCCGAGCCGCTTGTGAACGAAGTGGTTTTGCGTTCGCAGGCGCAGGCGGAATACTCCGCCGAGAATTACGGGCACTTCGGCCTCAACCTGCGCCGCTACGCGCATTTCACGTCGCCGATCCGGCGTTACGCGGATTTGGTCGTGCATCGTGCATTGATCCGCGCGCTGGGTCTCGGCGACGGCGCGCTGCCCGACACCGAGACCTTCGAGACGCTCAGCGACGTCGCGGCGCAGATTTCCGTCACTGAACGCCGCGCCATGAAGGCCGAGCGCGAAACCGCCGACCGGCTGATCGCGCATTTTCTTGCCGACAGGATCGGGGCCAGTTTTCAGGGCCGCATCTCCGGCGTCACGCGCGCCGGCCTGTTCGTCAAGCTCGCCGACACCGGCGCGGATGGCTTGATCCCGATCCGCACGCTCGGCACCGAATATTTCAATTACGACGAGGCGCGGCACGCTCTAGTCGGAACCCGCAGCGGCGCGATACACCGCCTCGGCGACGTCGTCGATGTGCGCCTTGTCGAAGCCGCCCCCGTGGCGGGAGCGCTGCGGTTTGAACTCCTGTCGCCGGGCAGCGTTGTGACCCGAGGACGGCAGCGGCCGCAGCCCTCTGCGACGAAAGCCGGACCGGGCCGCAGCCGCGCCCCGAAAGGGTCTTTGGAGGCGGCGCCCTTTGGTGAGGGCATGACGAAAACCAAGCAGCGCAAAGAGGCGCGCAAGGCCAAGGCTGCAACGGCAAAACCGGGCCGCACGAAGCCCGGCAAAAAAGCGAGAGCGGCAGCCAAAGCGAAGAAAGGTCAGCCATGAGCATCGACAGCACGACCGAGACGAAGGTCTGGACCCGGGACGGCGCGCTGCGCCCGAAGCGCGACGTCTGGCAGGCCATGAAACGCGGCTTCGTTTGCCGCTGCCCGCGCTGCGGCGAAGGCAAATTGTTCAAGGCGTTTCTCAAGGTCAATGACGAATGCCCGCATTGCCATCAGGATCTGTCGCATCACCGCGCCGACGATCTGCCCGCCTATCTGGTGATCGTCATCGTCGGCCACATCCTTGTGCCGGTCTTTCTCTGGATCGAAACCAACTACTCGCCTGACGTCGCGCTTCAATTGGCCGTCTATCTCCCGGTCACATTGCTGGCGTCGCTCGTGCTGCTTCAGCCGGTGAAGGGCGCGGTCGTCGGCCTGCAATGGGCGTTTCGCATGCACGGCTTTGACGAGGACGACAAGATCGGCGATGCTCCGCCCGCCCAATAACAATCAAGAAAATCGGTTTGGGAGCGACATGAGCGACACGGCGCAAAAGAAAGAGACCGGCCAGAAACAGACTGCCAAAGTCGAAGTCGGCAAGGAAGAAGACCACCACCCTTATTATCGCCCGAAGGACGCGGCGACTTTGATCCTGATCGATCGCAGCGGTGCGATCCCGAAGGTGCTGGTCGGCAAGCGCAGCGATCGCGTGGTTTTCATGCCTGGAAAATACGTGTTTCCCGGCGGTCGCGTCGATCCGAACGACAACAAGATTCCCGTCGCCGCGCCGCTGACATCCGAACTGCAAGCCAATCTGATGAAGGGCAGCCCACGGACCCCGCCGTCGCGCGCACGCGCATTGGCGACGGCCGCGATCCGCGAGGCCTGCGAGGAAACCGGATTGTGCCTCGGCAAAGCTGCCGGCCAAGTGAAGCCCCTGCCCGGCGTCTGGAAGGCATTTTCGGATGCGGGGCTGCTGCCCGATCCGTCGAGCCTGTTTCTGATCGCGCGCGCGATCACGCCGCCCGGCCGCGTCCGCCGCTTCGATACGCGCTTCTTCACAGCCGATGCGTCGGCGATCACGCACAAGGTCGAAGGCGTCGTGCATGCCGATGCCGAACTTGTCGACCTGGTCTGGGTCGAGATCGGCTCGGAGCCGCTCGCCGATGCCCATGCCATGACGAAGAACGTGCTGCGCGAACTCGGCCAACGCCTTGCGACGGGTCCGCTGCGGCACGATGCCGACGTGCCGTTTTTTCACTGGGTTGGCGACCGGATGCAGATGGATCGGTTGCCGGGGGCGTGAGGTGTTCGTCATTGCGAGAAGCGTCGCTCCTCGTCTTCGAGGAACGACGCGACGAAGCAATCCAGTCCTTTAATAAGAAAGACTGGATTGCTTCGCTCGCATAATTCGGCGAAGAGCCGGTCAATGCGGCTCGCAATGACGACAGCGAATGGTTGCGCCACAGAAAATCCATCCATCGGTGCTTGAGACTTTGCAATAAAGCTCTTGTGACGCGCCGATGCGGTGCGCGCAGCGGATCGCTATGTCGACAGCAGTCCATTTCAGGAGTTGAGCACCGATGGCGACACGTCAATTGCGGCTCGGCGCATTCATGCGGCCGGTCAGCATCCATACCGGCGCATGGCGCTATCCCGGTGCGATCCCCGACGCGAATTTCAATTTCCCGGCCTTGAAGCAGATGATCCGGAAGCTTGAAGCCGGCAAGTTCGACGCCTTCTTCATGGCCGACCACCTGGCGGTGCTGAACATGCCGA
Source organism: uncultured Tardiphaga sp. (assembly GCA_964244735.1). Lineage (GTDB taxonomy): Bacteria > Pseudomonadota > Alphaproteobacteria > Rhizobiales > Xanthobacteraceae > Tardiphaga. The sequence continues at coordinate 39,358 of CAXTJT010000010.1, read as the reverse complement.
TCGAGGCGCTGAAACGCAGCCACACGGTGACGTCGTTCGAGCCGTTCACGCTGCTCTCGGCGCTGGCCGCCGTCACAGACCATATCGGCCTCGTCGCGACCGGCTCGACGACCTTCGACGCGCCCTATCACGTCGCGCGCCGCTTCGCCTCTCTGGACCATATCTCCGGCGGCCGCGCCGGCTGGAATATCGTCACCACGTCCAATCCCGACGCGGCGCTCAACTTCGGCATGGACGATCACATGGAGCACGCCGAGCGCTACAAGCGCGCGCGCGAGTTCTACGACGTCGTGACGGGACTGTGGGATTCCTTCGCCGACGACGCGTTCGTCCGCGATGTCGAGAGCGGCATCTATGTCGATCCCGAGAAGATGCATGTGCTCGACCACAAGGGCCAGTATCTCTCGGTGCGCGGGCCATTGAACATCGCACGCCCGGTGCAGGGCTGGCCGGTGATCGTGCAGGCCGGCGCGTCCGAGGACGGCAGGCAGCTCGCCGCCGAAACCGCGGAAGCGGTCTTCACCGGCGGCGGCCCGATCGGCGACGCGCAAAGGCTTTACGCCGACATCAAGGGCCGGATGGCAAAGCTCGGCCGCGACCGCGATCACCTGAAAATATTGCCCGGCGCATTCGTCGTGGTCGGCGACAGCAGCGACGAGGCCAACGACAAACGCGCGCTGCTCGACAGCAAGGTTCATTACGCCAACGCGATCGCGTCGCTCTCCATCATGATCGGCACCGATGCGTCCGGTTTCGATCCCGACGGACCCTTGCCGGACATTCCGGAAACCAATGCCAGCAAGAGCGGCCGTCAGCGCGTCATCGACCTTGCCGCCCGAGACAAGCTGACGGTGCGACAGCTCGCGCAGCGGCTGGGCGGGTATGGCGGGTCGGCCTTTGTCGGCACGCCGACGACCATCGCCGACCAGATGCAGGAATGGCTGGAGACCGAAGCCTGCGACGGCTTCAACATCATGTTTCCGTATCTGCCGGCGGGATTGAACGACTTCGTCGACAGGATCGTGCCGGAATTGCAGAAGCGCGGCATCTTCCGGACCGAATATGAAGGCGGGACGCTGCGCGAGAATCTGGGGCTGCCGCGGCCGAAAAATCGCTTTTTCCCGAACTGAGCGGCTGTTTGCCGCCGTCAATCTCGTGTTCGGGCCGAAAAACTTGACTTCTCGTCGTCCAAGGCTAGGTTGCGGCCCAAATCCGGGGTGGCTGCGGTCGCCCGGTTCCTGATTCCCCGATTTCAGAGGTTTTCGCCATGGCCAAAGCGGTCACTATCAAGGTCAAGCTCGTCTCGACCGCCGACACCGGTTTCTACTACGTCGCCAAGAAGAATTCGCGCACGATGACCGACAAGCTGGTCAAGAAGAAGTACGATCCGGTCGCGCGCAAGCATGTCGAGTTCAAGGAATCGAAGATCAAGTAACGGGTCTTCGATCCACGCGATTTTCAACGGAGCCCGGTGGGCTCCGTTTTTGTTTCTGATGTGTGGACCTGATCGATACGTGGCATCAAGCACTGCCGTCATCACCCGGCATGACCGGGTGAACCAATATTCCGAGAGGTTCGCTACTGAACGAGACGGCGCGGAATACTGGGCCCTCCGCCGCCGCGGAGGGCGACGGTCGTGCAGGTTGCGGACTACGCCGCCGCCGACACGACCCTGTTCCGCCCGCAATTCTTGGCGCTGTAAAGCGCGACGTCGGCGCGCTTGAGTACGTCCGCGATCGGCTCGCCCTTGCGCTCCAGCGTCGACAAGCCGATCGAAATCGTGACGTCCAGACGTTTCGAGCCCTTATGCGCCGTGAACGGTTCACCGGCGATCGAACGGCGCAGACGCTCGGCGACCATGCCGGCGACATGCAGATCGGTTTCCGGCATCACGATGACAAATTCTTCCCCGCCGTAACGACAGGCGAGATCGATGCCGCGGATCGACTTCTTGATGCGCATCGCAAATTCGCGCAACACGTCGTCGCCGCCGTCATGGCCGTAGGTGTCGTTGATCTTCTTGAAGAAGTCGATGTCGATCATCATCAGCGCCAGCGGCTTGCCGCGCGTCGCCGCCTGCTCCGCGAGCGTATTGAGATGGCTCTCCATGTAGCGGCGGTTATGCAGCCCGGTCAGCGCATCAGTCACCGCCATCTCGATCGAATTTTGAACATTGTCGCGCAGATGCTCGGCGTAGCGGCGTTTGCGAATCTGCGTGCGGGCGCGCGCGCGCAATTCGTTCCTGTCGACGGGGCGCAACAAATAATCGTTCACGCCGATTTCGAGGCCACGCAACAGCCGTGTGTTGTCGGAGGCGTCCGCGATGGCGAGGATCGGGACCGCACGCGTCCGCTCCAGCGAGCGCACCTGGCTGCACAGCCGCAGTCCGTCGTAATTCTCGAGGCCAAGCGATACGATCATCAGATCGTAATTGCCTTCGGCGGCGTGAAACAACGCCTCTGCCGGGTTGGGCTCGACATCGACCGTGTGCTCGGTCGCCAGCACGGGCGCCAGGCGCTCATAGGACGACGGACGATCATCGACCAGCAACACCCGGCCGCCGACGCCGAGATCGGCGATGGCGCGGCGCTCGGGCGCCTGCACGCCGATTTCCATCGTGGTCAGCGCGCGCATGCGCAACTCGTCGGTCATCATCTTCAGACGCGTCAACGACCGCACGCGCGCGATCAGCACGACGTCGGACACCGGCTTGGTCAGGAAATCATCAGCGCCGGCCTCGAGCCCGCGCACACGATCGGCAGGGCTGTCCAGCGCCGTCACCATCACGACCGGAATGAAATGCGTCGCCGGATTGGCCTTGAGACGGCGACAGACTTCAAAGCCGTCGATATCCGGCATCATGACGTCGAGCAGGATAATGTCGCATTCGGCGCGCGCGCAGATGTCCAGCGCCTGCGTGCCGTTGCAGGCCGTGATGACGTCGAAATATTCGGCCGAGAGGCGGGCTTCCAACAGCTTGACGTTGGCCGGAATGTCATCGACGACGAGAACACGCGCAGACATCGAAATCTCCTCAGCCGATAAAGCGCCGCACGGTTTCAATGAATTTTCCGACCGAAATCGGCTTCGACAGATAAGCCTCGCAACCGCCCTCGCGAATGCGCTCCTCGTCGCCCTTCATGGCAAAGGCCGTAACCGCGACGACGGGGATCGACCGCAACTCCGGATCATCCTTGATCCAGCGCGTCACTTCGAGGCCGGACACTTGCGGCAATTGAATGTCCATCAGAATCAGATCGGGGCGATTCTGTCGCACCAGTTCGAGCGCCTCGAAACCATTGCTGGTGCCGGACGTCTCGTAGCCATGGGCCTCCAACAGATCGCGAAAGAGCTTCATGTTCAGCTCGTTGTCTTCGACGATCAGGACGGTTTTCGCCATCCCGCCCCTCCGTTCTTGATGTGACGCACATGACGATCCGGCCGACGCCCGGAGGCCCCGACGGATCGCTCGGATCGAGGTACCAGATTAGGGCCCAATTCGTTTCAATCCGTTAAGACAGGGTGCGCGAAACACCTGACCGCCGCACTTGCTTGATAAGGCTTCGGGGACTCGGGCATGATGGTTAAAATAGAACTCATAAGTTAGCGAAAGGCAAACGCCAGGCATGGCTAAAACGCGACATAACCCGCGCGAAGTCGCTGAAATCGTGGCAGTTCAGGCGCTGGGCTTCATCGCCGGCGAGCCGGAACGGCTGGGCCTGTTCCTATCCGAAAGCGGCATCGGCCCCGAGACCTTGCGGGCCGCGGCGGGCGATCCGCAATTCCTTGCCAGCGTGCTCGATTTCATCCTGCGCGACGACGCCACCGTAACCGCGTTTTCCAAATCGTCCGAGTTGCATCCGACGACGATCGCCGCGGCACGGCAAGCATTGGGCGACGGCCAGTGGGAACGCGGCGTGCCGTGAGCATATCCGCGCCAGAGGTGGCCGAGCCGCGCTGCTTCTGCCGCGATTGCCTCGCCGATCAGAATTTCGCGGCGACGCGTTGCTCGGCCTGCGGCTCTCCCCGCCTCGTCCGCCATGAGGCGCTCTCGACGCTGACGCTCGCCCATATCGATTGCGATGCGTTCTATGCGACCGTCGAGAAGCGCGACAATCCGGATCTGGCGGATCATCCCGTCATCATCGGCGGCGGCAAGCGGGGCGTCGTCTCGGCCGCCTGCTATATCGCACGGACCTTCGGCGTCCGTTCGGCGATGCCGATGTTCAAGGCGCTGGCGCTGTGCCCCGACGCCATCGTGGTGCGGCCGGACATGGCGAAATATGTCCGCGTCGGCCGCGAGGTGCGCCGCGCGATGCAGACGCTGACGCCCTTGGTCGAGCCGCTGTCGATCGACGAAGCCTTTCTCGATCTGGCCGGCACGCAGCGCCTGCACGGCATGATCCCGGCCAAGGTGCTGGCGCGCTTCGCGGCGCAAGTCGAGCGCGACGTCGGCATCACCGTGTCGGTGGGTCTGTCCTGCAACAAGTTTCTCGCCAAGATCGCGTCGGATCTGGACAAGCCGCGCGGGTTCGCCATGCTGAGCCAGGACGACGCGGTCTCGATGCTGCGCGAGCGGCCGGTCGGCTTCATCTTCGGCGTCGGCCCGGCGACGCAGGAACGGATGTCGCAGAAGGGGTTTCGCGTCATCGGCGATCTGCAGCGCGCCGATCAGTTTGAACTGATGAAGCAGTTCGGCGGCGAAGGGCAGCGGCTGTGGCGGCTCGCGCGCGGCATCGACGACCGCCGCGTGGTGGCGGATCGTGGAGCCAAAACGATCTCCAACGAGACGACCTTCGACAAGGACATTCGCGACTTCGCGACGCTGGAGAAAACGCTGTGGCGGCTGTCGGAAAAAGTGTCGTCACGACTGAAAGGCGGCGGCTATGCGGGCGCGACGATCACGCTGAAACTGAAAACGGCGGACTTCCGCCAGCGTACGCGCTCGCAATCGATCCAGATGCCGACGCAGATGGCGTCTCGCATCTTCGCCGTCGCGCGCGAGATGTTGGCGAAGGAAATCGACGGCACGGCTTTTCGCCTGATGGGCGCCGGCGTCAGCGCGCTTTCGCCGGGTTCACGCGACGACGCGACCGACATGCTGGATCGGCGATCCGCGCATGCCGAGCGCGCGATGGACGATCTGCGCGAGCGGTTCGGCGAGGCGGCGGTGATCCGCGGGATTGCCTATGACGGGCCGGCGAAGGCGGAGGGTTAGTTTTGATCGGAATCCACAAAGATCGCTAAAGTTCTGCGCAGCAGTCGAAGCGACTAAATCACTTGCACGCCTTCGTCTCTTTCGCGTCGAACTTCGCCAGCGCGCCATTGATGACGAAATCATTATAGTCGAGCACCAATGCACGCGAGACGCCGTTCTCGTACAGTTCAAACGACATCGCGTAGACGGGCGTCTGCTCGCCGTCGGCTTTCTTGGCGTCGCGGTCGTAATAGCTTACCGTCACCGGCCAGCGCGTCAGCGGCTTCATCGTATCGCTGTTCGTTGAAGAATCGGGCGTCGCAGGCGCCTTGTCGCCGGGAATCGCCGCGCCGATCACGGTCAGCGTGTTGTAGACCTTCTCGCCGGTGTCGGAACCGTCGTAGACCTGCAACTCCAGCACCGATTTCTTCTCGCGCGCCGCATCGATGACGCGATGAATCTGCTCGGTCGGGAACACCGTCGCGCCGTCGATCGTGAACGTCTTGGCCACCGGTTGCTTCAGCTTCACCGTGACCTTGTCGCCGGTGCGCTCGGCCGTGCCGTCGATCACGCTCGGCTCGGCGTCGTTCATCCGGGTGTCGATCTTGAAGCGGTACGATTTGCCGTTGCCCTCCTCCCAACTCGTGGACCGCAAATCGCTGATCGTCGTCTTGTCCTCGCCGCTGTTGAGCTCGGAAACCTGCCGGAAATCCGACGTGTAACCCTCGCAGGAACTGCCGGTGAAATTGTACAGGATGCGGCCGCGCACGCTCTCGACCGTGGCGTTGCCGCGGGCCTTTTGCAGGCTCAACTCATACAGCGCCTGATGCGCGAGAAACGGCTGGCCGGTGGCGGCGTGGGCGGCACCGGCCGACATTAGAATGGCGAGTGCGGCGCCACCGCTGCGCAAGCCGGATATCCGGGGGGAACGAGGCATCGCGATTCTCCTGCGCGTGATCTGACGAACATAATGAGCGCGTTATTGCGCCGCAACTAGGGCCGGGATTTCCAATCCGTCGGGCTGCGGTGGAATTGTCGCGCCCGATGGGCTAGATTTGCGGCAGTTCTGGAGACTTCGCGATGCACCGCCATACGATCGACAACTGGACCCACGACCATGTTTTTCTGGGCGAGGACCACACGCGCAACGAGCGCCGGACCTTGCTCGTCGTCGGGATCACGATCGCGATGATGATTGCGGAAATCGTCGGCGGCACGTTGTTCGGCTCGATGGCCCTGCTCGCCGATGGCTGGCACATGTCGACCCACGCCGCCGCGATCGGCATCGCCGCCTTCACCTATCGCTATGCGCGCAGCCACGCGCATGATCCGCGCTTCAGCTTCGGCACCGGCAAGCTCGGCGAACTGGCGGCCTTTACCAGTGCCGTGGTTCTGGGAATCGTGGCGCTCGGCATCACCTATGAGAGCGTGATGCGGATCGCCAGTCCGCAGCCGATCGCCTATGGCGAAGCGATCGGCATCGCGGTCCTCGGTCTTCTCGTGAACCTGCTATGCGCCTGGCTGTTGCGCGGCGACCATGCGCATGGCCACTCGCATGGCCGCGCCCATGACCACGACGATCACGACCACGACGACCATGGTCATCATCATTTAGAACCTAAAGCCGCGCATGGCGGCGACAACAATATGCGCGCCGCCTATGTGCATGTGCTGGCCGATGCCGCGACCTCCGTCCTCGCGATCGCAGCCCTGCTGCTGGCCCGCGCCTTTGGCTGGCTATGGATCGATCCGCTGGTCGGCATGGTCGGCGCGGCGGTGATCGCAAGCTGGGCGATCGGCCTGATGCGGGATTCCGGCGGCGTGCTGATCGATGCGGTGCCGTCAGGCGATAGCGCCGACACCATCCGCACGCGGCTCGAAGTCGACGGCGACCGCGTCAGCGACCTGCATCTGTGGCAGATCGGCCCCGGCCACCAGTCGGCGGTGATCTCCATCGTCACCGATAATCCACAGCCGCCTGCCTTCTACAAGGCGCGTCTCGCAAGCATGCCATCGCTCAGCCACATCACTGTCGAAGTGGCGCATTGCCAGCACGCCAAGGGTGCGTGCGGCGCGTAACGTTGCGTGCCTTCGGCTTGCAACGCCGCAGGAGATGCGCGACATAGGCTTCGCTCGCGGCGTTCAACTGCGCGGGCGCCAAACGCAATCAGACGGGGAACACCATGGCAGGAACGATCGAACAAAAACTCAGCACGCTGGGCATTACACTGCATGAGCCTGCGAGCCCGGTCGCCAATTATGTCGGCTTCGTCCGCACCGGCAATCTTCTGGTCGTCTCCGGTCAGGTCTGCGTCGATCCCGACGGCAAGCTGATCGCCAAAGGCAAACTCGGCGCCGGCGTCACTATCGAACAGGGCAATGCCGCCGCTCGCGGCTGCGCGATCAATCTCCTGGCGCAGATCAAGGCCGCGCTCGGCGATCTCGACAAGGTCGTCCGCGTGGTGCGCCTCGGCGGTTTCGTCAATTCGACGCCGGATTTCGTGGACGGGCCGAAGGTGCTGAACGGCGCGTCGGACCTGATGGTCGCGGTGTTCGGCGACAAGGGCCGTCACGCCCGCACGACGGTCGGCGTCGCCTCGCTGCCGGCGGATGCCGCGGTCGAGGTCGAAGGCATTTTCGAGGTTGCTTGACGCCGATGATGCGCGCCCCCGACTGGCTGACGGCCCGGCCGATCGCGCATCGCGGCTTGCATGATCGCGCCGCCGGCATCGTCGAAAACACGCCGAGCGCGATGACGGCGGCGATCGCGGGGCACTACGCGATCGAGACCGATGTGCAACTCACCGGCGACGGCGAGGCGATGGTGCATCATGACGATACGCTTGGCCGCCTCAATGACGGAACGTGCGCGCTCACGGCCTTGACCTCAGCACAACTCAAGCAAGTCAAATTCAAGGAAACGCCGGAGCGCATGATGACGCTCGGCGATCTCTGCGATCTCGTCGATGGCCGCACGCCGCTGCTGGTCGAGATCAAGAGCCATTTCGACGGCAACAGGTCGATCGTCGATCGCATCGCCAGGGTTCTGGCGTCCTATCGCGCGCCGGTCGCCTTGATGTCGTTTGATCCGGACATGGTGGACGCTGTGCGCACCAGGATGCCGGACATGCCTCGCGGCATCGTTGCCGAACGCGATTACGAGACGCCGTATTGGTCCAGGCTCACGCCGGCGCAGCGGCACGACATGACCGCCTTGCGTCATCTGTCGCGAACACAACCGCATTTCGTCAGCTACAACGTCAACGATCTGCCGGCGAATGAACCGCTCGACGCCAAGCTGCACGGCCGCGCGCTCATCACATGGACGGTTCGCAACGAGACGCAGCGCGTCGTCTCGGCGCAATATGCCGACCAGATGACCTTCGAGGGTTTCCGGCCTTGAAACAACGCGCGAAACGCACGATGTTTGCAGCATAAGCACTCGCGCGACGGCCGCACGCCTCGCCGCCGTCAGGGTTTTGATGACATCTGCCGACCTCACGCTCGAAGCCGTCGCCGCCGCCAGCCAGATCGAGGCTGTGGAATGGGACGCCTGCGCCAATCCAGGCGCGTCCTACAATCCCTTTGTCTCGCACGCGTTCTTTTCCGCGCTCGAAGAGTCGAAATCCGCATGCGCCCGGACCGGCTGGGGACCGCGCCATCTGATCGCGCGGCAGGGCGATACGATCTGGGGCATCGTACCGTGCTATCTGAAATCGCATTCGCAGGGCGAATATGTGTTCGATCGCGGCTGGGCCGATGCCTATGAGCGCGCCGGCGGAAATTATTACCCGAAGCTGCAAGCCTCCGTGCCGTTCACGCCGGCGACCGGCCCGCGTCTGCTGATCCGCGACGGCGGCGACCACGACCTCATTCGTACCGCGCTCGGGCGCGGTCTGATGGGCCTGTGTAGCGCCACAGAGGCTTCTTCCGTGCATGTCACCTTCGCGCGCGAGGACGAATGGACCTATCTCGCCGCGCAGGGATTCCTGCAGCGCACCGACCAGCAATTCCACTGGCACAATGCCGGTTACGCAACCTTCGACGATTTTCTCGGCACTCTGAATTCCCGTCATCGCAAGGCGATCAAGCGCGAGCGCCGCGATGCTCTGGGCAACGGCATCACCATCCACGCGCTGACCGGCGACGCCATCACCGACGAGGCGTGGGATGCATTCTATGATTTCTACATGGACACCGGCTCGCGCAAATGGGGCCGACCCTATCTGACGCGCGATTTCTACACGCGCATCGCCGAGACGATGAGCGAGCACATCGCGCTGATCATGGCGAAGCGCAACGGAAAATGGATCGCTGGTGCGATCAACTTCATCGGCTCGGACGCGCTGTTCGGCCGGCACTGGGGCGCGATCGAGCAGCATCCGTTTTTGCATTTCGAGGTCTGCTATTACCAGGCGGTCGACTTTGCGATCGCGCGGGGACTCGCGACAGTCGAAGCGGGCGCGCAGGGCGAGCATAAGATCGCGCGCGGATATCTGCCGCAGACCACCTACTCCGCGCATTACATCGCCGATCCCGGTCTGCGGAAAGCGATCCGCGATTACCTCGTGCGCGAAAGGCAATATGTCGCCGAGGCGTCGCGCGAGCTGACCGAGGCGGGGCCATTCCGCAAAACCGATCAAGATCAAAAAAATCAGGGAGGCGACGATGACGGCCTATGATCCGAACAATCCGTTCGCGAAGATCCTGCGCGGCGAATTCCCGAGCTACAAGGTCTATGAGGACGATCATACGCTGGCGTTTCTTGACATCATGCCGCGCGCGCCGGGACATACGCTGGTGATCCCGAAGGCAGCGGCGCGCAACATTCTCGACATCACGCAGGACGACTTCGCCCATGTCGCGCGCACGGCCCACACGATCGCCCGCGCAGCAAAGCCCGCCTTCGACGCCGACGGCATCACGGTGACGCAGTTCAGCGAACCCGCTAGCGGACAGGAGGTCTATCACCTGCACATGCACGTCATTCCGCGCATGGACGGCGTCGCGCTGCTGCACCCGGCATCCAGAAAAGAGGACAGCGAGGTGCTGAAGGCGAATGCAGAAAAGCTGATTGCGGCGTTAGGAAAATAACGGAAACCGTCATCGCCCGGCAAGCGCGCATCTTTGCGTGCGCAGACCGGGCGATCCAGTAACCACCAACGCCTGCGTTTACTGGATCGTCCGCCTTCGCGGACGATGACGCTTCGTTGCTTGTTCTACCCCACCTCGAAGTCACCCTTTTGCGGCGGGGCGAGCGGCGTGAATTCGCAGCGGTCCGGCTTGATGTCGATCAAGGGCGTGCCGTCGAGGCAGTCCAGCCCGCGCACAAGCACGTTGTTGCCTTCGATGCCGACCAGTGTCGCCAGCGAGGTGCCGAGCGGATTGGGCCGCACCGGCGACCGCAATGAGAACGTACCGCGCGGGTTTCCATCGTTCTTCGGGCTTTGCAGTACGAGGTCACGCCGCGACAGATGCAGCCAGTAAATGACTTCGACGCTCGCATACCTTTCCAGCCCGAGCAGTCCTTGATCCCACGGCGCAAAGATTTCGATGCGGCAGATCGGCCCGTCACGCCTCCCCTGCCGCGGCGTCTCCAGCCGCGACGTCCACGGCGTATGGATTTTGCCGATGAAAACGAGGCCGGCGTCGTCGCCGGAGGGCGGTGCGACGGCGACCTCGCCGGCGCGGATTTCACTTTCGCGAACCATAAGTCACTTTCATCAATTCCCGTCATTGCGAGGAGCACGGTTCTCGTTTGCAAGAAACGGCGACGAAGCAATCCAGTCTTACCACAAGAAAGAAGGACTGGATTGCTTCGCACAGAGCAGGTCGGCGGAGTCGCCGACTTGCGCTGGCTCGCAATGACGATCAATCCAACGATATGTTCTGCGTTTTGATGACGGCGCTCCAGCGCGCGCGATCTTCGTCAAGGAACGTCTTGATCTCCGCATCCGTCTTCGGTCGCAGCACCGGAAAGCCGATCTTCTCAAGCGACGCGCGAAAGGCTTTGTCGTTCAGTGCACGGTCCATGCTGGCCTGAACGATCTTCGCGATGTCGTCGGGCAATTTCGACGATGCGGCGAGGCCGAACCAGACGCCAACCTTGTAGTCCGGATAGCCGCTCTCGATCACAGTCGGCACATCGGGCAGATCAGGGCTGCGCTCGGCCGAACTGACCCCGAGCGGACGCAGGAGGCCGCCGCGGATCGGCGGCAGCGCCGTGCTGAGCGTGTCGAACATCACCTGAATATTGCCGGCCAGCAAATCCTGCAATGCCGGCCCCGCGCCCTTGTAGGGCACATGCACCATATCGACGCCGGCGATCTGCTTGAACATTTCGCCCGCGAGATGAACGGTGCCGCCGGTGCCGGCGGAGCCGAAATTCAACTTGCCCGGATTGGCTTTTGCATAAGCGACGAATTCCTTCACCGTTCTTGCAGGCACGGACGGATGAACTTCCATCACCACGGGCAGATCGGTGACAACCGTGAGCAACCGCAGATCGCGCGCCGGGTCGTAGGACAACTTTTTGTAGAGCAGCGGATTGAGCACGATAATCGACGCCGCCGTGACGAACAGCGTATAGCCGTCCGGCTCCGCACGCGCGACTTGCTCGGCCGCGATCGCGCCTTGCGCGCCGGGCTTGTTCTCGACAATCGCGGTTTGCTTCAGATCGCGGCCGAGATGGTCGGCAATCAGGCGGCCGAGCACGTCGGTCGGTCCACCCGCGGCATAGGGCACGACGAGCTTGATCGGCCGGGTCGGATACTCCGCGGCCCGCGCGACGCTTGGCAAAGCGAGACCGGCCGCCAGCAAAAGTCCAATCGTTCCGGCAAAGCCTGCGCGCATCGTTGTCTCCATTCTTATCGTTGTAGCGAGCCTAGCGGACTCTTGCGGCGAAGTCAGCCGAGCCACCAGGTGGCGGACAGCATCACGATCTCGCCGGTGGCGACGCCAACGAAGATCGAGCGCCGAACGCCCAGAAATGCAAGAAAACCGGCAACGACGGCGCCGTAACGCACAGCCGCCGGCACGGTCGCCAGCGCGCCGGGCGGCGCCACGAGAATTTGAGCGATGACGCCGGCAAGGATCGCGGTCGCCACCGCCTTGACCCAGACCAGCACCTCCGAATCCTCATCCATCCCGCCGCCGAGCCACAGGCCAAGCATGCGCCAGACTTCATTGGGCAGGATGCCCGCAAGCAACAGGACCAGCAGCGCCTGCCAGTCGCCGATGAAGGTGCTCATGCCCCACGCTTTCGCAATCGATGCACGCCGTAAGCGACGGTGCCGGCCGAGACACCGGATATCAGAATATCCACACCCGTATTGAGCATCGACACCAGCGGATAGAGCGCGAGGCCGAGCAGCAGCGCCAGCATATCGACGAGGCGATGGCTGTTGCGCGCCGTGGAAAGAAGAAACGCCAGCGGCGTCAACAGCAGGATCGCGGCGGCAAGCGTTTTCGGCAGATTGGCGGCAAGTAGAAACCCGATCGCGGTCGCAATCGAACTTATCGAGACGAGCCCGACGCCGAGGCCATTGGTGAAGACGATACGGCGTTCGCGCGGCACCAGCGGCAGCAGACGGAAGCACTCGACCCAAAGCGTCACGGCCGTGAAATGCGCCGGCAGCATCATCTCGCGCTTCGTCGTGCCCGGCAGACGCAGCATCGGCATGACCGAGACGACCATCGGAAACAGCCGGATCGCGCTAACGGTGACGGCAATCGCCGCCTGCACCGCTGTCGCACCCGAACCGAGGGTCGAAATCAGGATGATCTGCGCCGGACCAGCCCAGAGAAAGACCGTGCTCGCCAACACCCAGAACAGGCTGAAGCCGGTGTCATGCGCGAGCGCGCCGATGCCGAGATAGGTCGCGAACAGCACCAGCGTCAGCACGGTCGAAAAGATCGCGCGGACGCCCTGCACGAAAGCGCGCGGCGCGGTCTGCCATTTCGGGGAATCGAGAGCGGGAAGCGACACCAGAGAGCCTGCGAAGTGATCAGGCTATACGCCGCGCAAAGGCAATCGCGTCAAGTCCGGTTCATGCGCGCCTGTTACGCAAAACCAGACACGCTTGCCCGGCCTTGCGGATCCGGCCGCACAGATCGTTGGCGGCCTCGCGCGTGTCGGTGCCGATGCGAACCTGATAGAAGGTGCGCGTGCCGCGACTTCGCAGCAGCGAACTGAGCAAATTCGGATCGCGGTCGCCGATCACGCCGGTCAGGCGCTTCATCGACCGCGCATACATCGCCAAAGCCCTGTCGCGTGAGAAGCCGGCCGCGAGTTGCACGCCCCATGGCCGTGCCTCGCCGAGCGCCACGCGCGTTTCCAACTGGCTGACGAACGGATTTGGCGCGCGGCGCAGCAACGCCATCAAGTCGCGGCACGAGGTCGGCGGCTGCGCTTGCGGCTTGACCTTCGCCCCCTCGCGCCAGTCCTCGATCGCCGATCCGGTGATCGCCAAAACATAATTGCGCGTCTCGGACGGCATTGCGCCCGTGCCATCGAGCCAGTCCTGTACGCGGCGCGGTCCGGCGTTATAGGCCGCCGCAGCCAGCCCGAGATTGCCGAAGCGATCGCGCAACTCGCTCAGGAACTCGGCGGATTTCGGCAGCGCCTGCACCGGATCGAACGGGTCGAGCAGCCGGCGCTCAGTGGCCGTGCCCGGCATGAATTGCGCGATGCCCTGAGCGCGCTGGCCGGAGCGCGTCGCCGGTCCGACGGCATCGGACTGAAACCGGCTCTCCTGCCAAATCACGCGGGCAAAGAATTCCAGCGGCAGCGTGTGTGACGTCGCGGCGGATTCGATGATGAGACACAGCGATTCCCGCGTATCGGACTTCAGTGACGGCGGTGGATCAACACGCGGCTCGACCATCGGCGGCGCTTCGGCCCCGCCGGGCGCGGTCATCTCCACGCGCTGCGCCCATGCGATGGTCGCAAGACAAGCAAAGACAAAAGCGAGCATGATCCGGCGCGATATCATGCGCGTTATATAGCGGCTTCGCAGTCCGCGCGCATGTTGCAAGACAACGTGTTGACAGACGAACCAGGCGGTTTAGCAATCGCCACAATGGCCATTCGGGAGTGCGCATCATGACAGACACGTCGCTTGGCTTCGCGCCCGACGACGACGTGCCGATCCCATATATGGCGCGGACCCGCGCCTATTACCAGGCGATCGGTTACGACACACCGTATCGCTGGGCGCATTATGCCGCCGTGCCCTTCCATCCGCTGACCAAGCCGCTTTCGCAATCGCGCGTCGCCATCATCACGACCGCCGCGCGCTTCGATTCGACCAAGGGCGATCAGGGACCGGCCGCAGCCTATAATGGCGCGGCAAAATTCTATTCGGTCTATGACGGCGACACGACGCAGACGCATGATCTGCGAATCTCGCACATCGCCTATGATCGCGCGCACACGAGCGCCGACGACATGGGAACGTATTTTCCGCTGTCGCAGATGCGCCGTTTGGCGGCCACGGGGCGGATCGGCGAGATCGGTCCGCGCTTTTTCGGCGCGCCGACCAATCGCAGCCACCGCATCACCCTCGAGACAGACGCGCCGAACGTGCTCGCACGCTGTCGCGAAGATGCCATCGACGCCGTCGTGCTGGTGCCGAATTGTCCGGTCTGCCACCAGACCCTTGCTCTGACCGCACGCCATCTCGAGGCAGGCGGCATCGCGACCGTCGTGATGGGGGCCGCGCGCGACATCATCGAACACGCGGGTGTTCCCAGATTCCTGTTCAGCGATTTTCCGCTGGGCAATTCCGCCGGCAAACCGCATGACATCGCCTCGCAGGCCTTCACGCTCGAGCTGGCGCTGCGTGTTCTGGAAAGCGCGCCGGCCCCGCGCACCACTGTGCAGTCGCCTCTGCGTTGGGCGGTCGATGCTGCATGGAAGCGCGATTACAACAATATCGACAGCTTGAGCGCCGACGAATTGGCGCGACGGCGACGTGAGTTCGACGCGCAGAAAGAGCGCGCAAAGGCGGTCAACGGCGCGACTTGATTACAATTGTCGGCAAACCGCGAAGGGTTTGTTCATCATCCTTGCAGTGCTCGGTCAGGTGGAACTTTCCGTCAATGCCGTCCATATTATGATGCTCATCATCGCAGGTGGGAGCGTGAGATGGACGAGCGACGGGCGACAATGAGAGAACGCGTCATTTTTGGCGCGACAGCCGCTGGAATGTCAGGCCGGACGCGACCATGTGTCGTTCGCAATTTCTCCGATCATGGCGCGCAAGTGATGTTCAACAACACCGCCCGCCTGCCCGATGACATTGCATTGACGATCGCACGCAAGGGCCGCTCCTATCAGGCGCGCGTGGTGTGGTGGCGTGACAATACCGTCGGCGTTGCCTTTGCCAGCGACGCCCCGTCGATTGCGCCCCTGATTGCCGATCTCGAAGCACGGCTGCGGATCAGTCAAAGGAACAACCGCCAGTTAAAGCGCCGGGTCTGCGAATTGACGGGCCAGGACTGAGTCGCTCCCTCAGATCGCAAATCCGAAATTGTGCTGAAAGCCCTTGAGGCCTTTAGGCGTGATGGCCAGTTCGCGCGGGTTGCGTTCGCGCTTGACCCAGCCGAGATCGAAACAGCGAATGGCGATCGATGCGCCGACGACGCCAGCGATATGCGGCCGCCGTTCCGTCCAGTCGAGACACGCCCGACAGAACGGGCGCTTTCCGCTCGCCGACACATCCGCACCGAAATCCTTGAGGAATTCGAGGCCCGTGTCCGTCACCTGCCCGCCCTCGTCGCCGAGCACCAGATGACCATGCGCGCACAGCGCATCCGCGATCGAAACGCCGAGCTGGCCCGCGAAATGGTCGTAGCAGGTTCGCGCCCGCCGTAGCGATTCCTCGCGCGCCGAGCGGGGCCGGTGGCGCGGCGGTGCGACTGAAGCCACCGCCATGATGGTCTCAAGCATCTGCGCCACCAGCGGCGTCGCCAGTTTATAATAGCGATGGCGGCCCTGCTTCACGACCGACAGCAGGCCTGCCTGCGTCAGTTTGGCCAGATGTCCGCTAGTGGTCTGCGGCGACACATTCGCGGCGAAAGTCAGTTCGGTCGGCGTCAGCGCGCGCCCGTCAAACAAAGTCGACAGGATGTTGGCGCGGGCGGGATCGCCCACGAGCGCTGCGATTTCGGCCATCTGCGGTGCTGACATGCCGACAGATTACGCCGATCGAACGGACCCGCAACGCCGAACAGTTCGGCCCCGGCCGAAGTTTTCGCGCGCGACTTTGCACGCCGCGGACCCCACATGGGCGTGACGATGCCAGCAGGAGGACGCGACATGTCATCAGCATTGGCTCACGAGTCCAAAGCCGCGCCCCGCGCCACAGCCGCCATCCTGGCGACGATGTGCCTCGGCGTGTTCCTCGCGCAGCTCGACTCGACCGTCGCCTATCTCGGCACCAAAGCGATCGCCGACGATCTGAAATCCGGCGTCAGCCAGATGCAATGGGTGCTCGACGCCTACAACCTGACCTATGCGACGTTCCTGATGACCGGCGGCGCGCTCGGCGACCTCTACGGCCGCCGCCGCATTTTCGTCGTCGGCATCGCGCTGATCGTCGCCGGCTCGTTGATCTGCGCCTTTGCGCCGAACGGCGCGATCCTGATCGCCGGCCGCGCTTTGACCGGCTTCGGTTCGGCACTGGAGTTGCCGACCTCGCTGGCGATCGTCTCGGTGACGTTCACCGACGCCAACGCGCGCGGCCGTGCGCTCGGCGCCTGGGCCAGTTGCAACGGGCTTGCGATGGCGATCGGCCCGACCGTCGGCGGCTTTCTCGTCGATGCCGTCGGCTGGCGCAGCATTTTCTTTTTGTCGGTGCCGGTTGGCGTCCTGACCTTGCTGATGGCGCAATGGCGCGTATCCGAAAGCAGCCATCCGGAGGGCCGCTATCTCGATCCCGTCGCGCAGTTGCTGGCCATCATCGCGATCGGCGCCTTGTCGTTCGTGACCATCGAAGGCCAGCATCTCGGCTGGACGTCATGGCCGATCATGACGATGGCGTCGGTCATGATCGTCGCGGGTCTGGCGTTCGTCTGGTTCGAAACAGGTCGCACCGGCGCCATGGTGCCGCTGGACATGTTCGGGAACGGCGCCTTCAACGCCGCGCTGGCGATCGCGGCGCTGATGACTTTCGGCATGTATGCGATGCTGTTTCTCACGCCGCTCTATCTGCAATCGGCGATCGGCTCGACCGCGTTTCAGGCCGGCCTGCAATTGCTGCCGCTGTCGCTCGCCTTCGTCGCGGTCTCGAATGCGTCCGGCGCGCTGACGGCCAGATTCGGCGCGCGGGCGATGCTGGTCGGCGGCATGGCCTGCATGGGTGGCGGCCTCCTGATGCTGGCAGCCCTCGTGGCGGCGAAAAAAAACATCTGGGCCGTCGAAGCGGCCTTGCTCGTCATCGGCGTCGGACTCGGGCTGAACACCGGACCCGTGAATGCCGTCGCGGTCGGTGCGGTGCCGGCGGCCCGCTCGGGCACGGCTTCGGGGTTGCTGAACACCGCGCGGATGGTCGGCGCGACGCTGGGTATCGCGGCGCTCGGCGCGATCTATGCGGGTTATGCGAAAGACGGCTCGCCGCAGGGCATGCTCGGCGGCTTGCGCGTCGCTTTTCTCGGCGGCGGCATCGGCGAGTGGAGCGGCGCCGTGATCGCGTTCATCTTCATTCGCGCCGCGCCAAAATGAAAACGGGCGGCGATGTCGCCATCGCCGCCCGCTTTATCTTGATCCGGTCAGGCCTTGACGAGCGGCCGCTTCGAGCCGCCGGAGCCACCACCCGACCCGCCGGGCTTCGGTTTGCGCGGACGCGCCTTCGGCAACTTCTCCGGCTTCGGCGTCACGGGACCATCGACATATTCAAAACCGATCGTCTCCTGCTCGATTCCGAGCACCGGTTCGCTCTTGTCCAGCACCACGCGCACATGGCCGCCGTCCTTGAGCTTGCCGAACAGCAATTCGTCGGCCAGCGGCTTCTTGATGTGCTCCTGGATGATGCGCGACATCGGCCGCGCGCCCATCTGCTCGTCGTAACCATGCGTGACCAGCCACGCCTTGGCGGGATCGGACAGTTCGATGGTGACGTCGCGGTCGGCAAGCTGTGCTTCGAGCTGCAGCACGAACTTCTCGACCACCATGCCGATGACGTCGGCATTGAGATGCGCGAAGGACACAACGGCATCGAGACGGTTGCGGAATTCCGGCGCGAACTGCCGGTTGATCGCCTCGTGGTCGTCGCCTTCCCGCTTGCTGCGGGTGAAGCCGAAGGCCTGCCGCGCCAGATCCGCGGCGCCGGCATTTGTCGTCATGATCAGGATCACGTTGCGGAAGTTGACCTGCTTGCCGTTGTGATCGGTCAGCCGGCCATGATCCATGATCTGCAGCAGCACGTTGTAGAGATCGGGATGCGCCTTCTCGATTTCGTCGAGCAGCACCACGCAATGCGGATGCTGGTCGACGCCGTCGGTCAACAGGCCGCCCTGATCGAAGCCGACATAGCCCGGAGGCGCGCCGATCAGGCGCGATACTGTATGGCGCTCCATATATTCCGACATGTCGAAGCGAATGAGTTCGACGCCGAGCGACGCGGCCAGTTGCTTGGCCACTTCGGTCTTGCCGACGCCGGTCGGGCCCGAGAACAAATAAGAGCCGATCGGCTTTTCAGGTTCGCGCAAGCCGGCACGCGCCAGCTTGATCGATGCGGTCAGCGCCTCGATCGCGCGGTCCTGTCCGAACACGACGCGCTTCAGCGTGGTTTCCAGATGTTTCAGCACCTCGGCATCGTCCTTCGACACACTCTTGGGCGGGATTCGCGCCATCGTCGCGATCGTCGTTTCGATTTCCTTGATGCCGATCGTCTTCTTGCGCTTGTTCTCGGCCACCAGCATCTGCGCCGCGCCGGATTCGTCAATCACGTCGATCGCCTTGTCCGGCAGTTTGCGGTCATGGATGTAGCGTGACGACAATTGCACCGCGGCCTCGATCGCCTCGGCGGTGTATTTCAGCTTGTGGTAGTCCTCGAAATACGGCTTCAGGCCCTTGAGGATTGCAATCGCATCTTCGACGGTCGGCTCGTTGACGTCGATCTTCTGGAAGCGCCGCACCAGAGCGCGGTCCTTCTCGAAGTGCTGACGGTACTCCTTGTAGGTCGTCGACCCCATGCAGCGGATGCCGCCCGACGCCAAAGCCGGCTTGAGCAGGTTCGAGGCATCCATCGCGCCGCCCGACGTGGCGCCCGCGCCGATCACCGTGTGGATTTCGTCGATGAAGAGGATCGCGTTGGGATGCGCTTCCAGTTCCTTCAACACCTGCTTGAGGCGCTCCTCGAAATCGCCGCGATAGCGCGTGCCGGCGAGCAAGGTGCCCATATCGAGCGAAAACACGGTCGCAGCGGCCAACACTTCGGGAACTTCCGAATCGACGATGCGCTTGGCCAGACCTTCCGCGATCGCCGTCTTGCCGACGCCGGCTTCGCCGACGAACAGCGGGTTGTTCTTCTGGCGGCGGCACAGCACCTGAATCGCGCGGTTGATCTCCGAATTGCGTCCGATCACCGGGTCGATCTTGCCGTCCCGCGCCTTCTTGTTGAGGTTGACGCAGTAAGTGTCGAGCGCCTCGCCCTTCTTCTTGGCGTCCTCACCACCCTTGGACTCGGTCTCTTCATCGACGCCACGGACCGGCCGCGCCTCGGACACGCCGGGGCGTTTGGCAATGCCGTGGCTGATATAGTTGACGGCGTCGTAGCGCGTCATGTCCTGCTCCTGCAGGAAATACGCCGCATGGCTTTCGCGCTCGGCGAAGATCGCGATCAGCACGTTGGCGCCGGTCACTTCCTCGCGCCCTGACGACTGAACGTGGATCACCGCGCGCTGAATCACGCGCTGGAAACCCGCCGTCGGCTTCGCATCATCCGCGCCGTCAGTGACGAGATTTTCAAATTCGGTTTCAAGGTAATTGACGAGACTGCCGCGCAGTTTGTCGAGATCGACGCTGCAAGCGCGCATCACGGCGGCGGCATCGCTGTCGTCGACCAGCGACAACAGCAGATGTTCGAGCGTTGCATATTGGTGGTGGCGCTCATTCGCGATCGCGAGCGCGCGGTGAAGGGATTGTTCAAGGCTTTGAGAAAAAGTTGGCATTCCGCGTCCTCTTTGGCCCCCGCCATCATGGTCATCGTTGCCGTGAGAGGCAACAAGAACCTTTCTGAGATATAGGTACGCACGATCGTGGCGGAAGGCCGATTTCCGTCATGCCGTACAGAGCGCTTCGCTGCGATGGTTCGACGCAAGACCGCCACCGACTCAGCCGGAGACCAACGTGGTTCCAACTGAACTCACCGTCTGATTGGAATTGCGATGCAAGACGCGGGCCCGTTTCGGCCGCGCGCACACACGAATTAGGGGGTATCGGTTTTTTCCATCACGCATTGCAGCGGATGTTGGTGCTTGCGGGCAAAGTCCATCACCTGCGTCACCTTCGTCTCGGCGATTTCATAGGTGAACACGCCGCACTCGCCGATGCCGTGATGATGCACGTGCAGCATGATTTGAGTCGCAGCTTCGGCGTCTTTCTGGAAAAATTTCTCAAGAACGTGAACGACAAACTCCATCGGCGTGTAGTCGTCGTTGAGAATCAGAACCCGATACAGATTCGGCCGCCTGGTTTTCGGCTTGACCTTGGTGATGACGGAGGACGACGGCCCGCCCGGCTGATTGCCGCGGTCGCCGTCCCCCGCCATGCGGATGGTCGTCGCAGAAAGCCTTGTCGCAAGGGTCATGTCATTCGGTCGGATCAATTGTGCTGGCTGCGGCATGGTTTGACGTCTGTATTCTCCATCGGCCGCGCGGCAATATCTCCAGATTCATCCGCGGGCGCGCAATAAACGAGAGACGGCGACATGGCGCCGCGTCAATTCGGCGGCTCGATTCACGCAATATGGGTCGGCGGCGGCTCGCCCGCAAGCCGATGCGCGGCCGGCCACCGCCCCCGCAATGGTAAACCGATTGCAAATCGATTGGCCAGATCCCGCCGCATCGGTTTCAGGGACTGTTGACGATGGCGGGCGATGGGTGCCGCCAGATGGCAGATTGAGGCGCAATTGAGCCTGTTTCTCCGTAGGCTTTTACCGCTTGTTTAGTCGTAATCGTCGAAATGCACCGTGGAAAATGAACAAAACCCGGTGAGACCATCATGTCGAACGCCATCAAATCCGCGATCGCGCGCGTGCTCCGACGCTTTGCGCGAGACGACAGAGGCAACATCGCAGTCCTGTTCTCGATCGCAGCCGTGCCGATGATGATATTCGTCGGCACCGCCGTCGATTACACCCGCGCCAGCACCGCGCGGAGCGCCATGCAGTCAGCCCTCGACTCCACGTCGCTGATGGTCTCCAGAGACCTCGCATCGGGTGTCATCAATTCCTCGCAAGTGTCCGCAAAGGCGCTGACCTATTTCAACGCGCTTTATACCAACAGGGACGCGTCCGGCACCTCGATCACCGCGACCTATACGGCGACGAACGGCAGCGGCTCATCGTCCGTGTCGGTGACAGGGTCGTCGCAGGTCTCGACGTCGTTCATGAAGGTTGCGGGATTCACGCAACTCGGCATCAGCAGCGCATCGACCTCGACCTGGGGCGGCACACGGATGCGTGTGGCGATGGCGCTGGACGTTACGGGCTCGATGAATGACGACGGCAAGCTGGCTGCGATGAAGAGCGCGGCCAACAATCTCGTCACGACGCTGAAGGGGCTCGGAAAGACCGCCGACGATATGTATATTTCGGTCGTCCCCTTCGCGCAGATGGTCAATGTCGGCGTCAGCAACAAAAATGCAAGCTGGCTGAACTGGGACGAACTCGGAAGCTGCTCGTCCAGCAACCGGTACTATGCGAGCTATATGACGCGCTTCAACACCGAGGCCGGCTGCCAGAATGCTGGCGGAACGTGGACGTCGACGACAAACAAGAACAACTGGAAGGGCTGCGTGACCGATCGCGATCAGCCCTACGACACCACCAAGGATACGCCGACGTCCGACAACACGAACTTTCCCGCCGTTTTCTATCTGAGCGGCGGCTCTGATATCTGTCCGCCGCAGCTCCTGCCTTTGACATCCACCTACACCGATGCATCGACCAAGCTGATCACGGACAAGATCAGTTCGCTCGATGCCTCGGGCGGCACCAACCAGCCGATCGGCATTCAGATGGCATGGCAGACGCTACAGCCGAACGGGGCTTTCACCTCGCCGGCAAAGGACTCCAACTACAAATATACCGACGTCCTGATCATCCTGTCGGACGGTTTGAACACGATCGACCGCTGGTACGGCAATGGCTCGGATGCCTCCTCGGATGTCGACGCTCGCCAGACGATCCTGTGCCAGAACATCAACAATCAAACCGCCACGACGACCCAGGACTATCGCGTATTTACAATTCAGGTGAATACCGACGGCGATCCGGAGTCGGCTGTTTTGAGAGCCTGTGCCAGTCCGAACGGCGGCTTCTTTCCGACCAGTTCGGCGAGTGGCATCGCCGCCGCCTTCAATGCGATCGGCACCTCATTGTCGAAGCTGCGCGTCGCGCAGTAGGCATCGCGAGCTCCAAAAACTCAAAAGCCCGGCCATCGGCCGGGCTTTGTATCGAAATCTCTCAGGCCGGCTGAATCAGACCTTCGGGGTCATCTTCGCCATCAGGCCTTCCAGCGGCTTGAAGCTCTGTTTGGCCATATCGGCGTAAAGCGCGCCAATCTTCTGCGACTCGGCGACGAAGGTTTCGTAGCTGGTCTTGGCGTATTCGGTCTGAAGCTCGATCACCTTGTCCATCGACTTCACGCCCGACAGTTTCTCGATGAAATCCTTGCCGTCCTCGAACGACTTCTTTGAATATTCCCCGTAAGCGGTCGCGATCGCCTGAAGGCTCTTCTGGACGTCGCCGGCCGCGGCCTTGGCGGAATCCATCTGCTCATTACCGAGTTGCTGCATCTCTTCGATCTTGGACACGAAAATTCCTTTCGAGCGGTTTGCGGCGACAAGTTGCCGCCCATGTTTTAAGCATAGTGCATTGCACAATAAAAACAAGGATTGACTGCGATGCACAATACTCGTTTTAAGTGAAACACGTCGGGTTCCCGAAATATTTGCTTAACCTTTTGGAAACCGCGCCCGCCTAACCTGAAATCCTGCAAGCCTATGGTTTCGCTAACGCGCAAAACCTGCGCGGGACCAACCTCTTAAGCCAGAATGGCAATAATCCACGCCATCCCGCTACGAGGCCCGCGTGGGTTGCAATGCTTTTGGTCTGGATGGATCGCCTGGCACGGGCTTAATTTGGCCTCACGAAGCGGTGATCTAAAGTGAATTGGGACGGGGAACTTCATGCTTCGCACAAACTCGGCCTCTGCGCGGACCCTTCGCGCTTGCATACTTGGTTTGGCGACCGTCTCCGCGGTGATTATCGCAACCACTGATACCGCCGACGCCCGCCGCCGCAGCCGGCATCACGTCGCGCGGGCCAGTTCCAGCGGCTACAGCCCGGCCTTCGCCTCGATCATCGTCGACGGCAATTCCGGTGCGACGCTGACCTCGAACAATGCCGATGCGCTGCGCCATCCGGCCTCTCTCACCAAAATCATGACCCTCTACATGCTGTTCGAGAAACTCGACCAGGGCAAACTCAAGCTCGACAGCGAGATGGACGTCTCGGCGCATGCGTCGTCACAATCGCCGACCAAGCTTGGCCTGCGGCCGGGCAGCACTCTTGAAGTCGAAGACGCCATCAAGGCGCTGGTGACGCGCTCGGCCAACGACGCCGCGGTCGTGATCGCCGAAGCCGTCGCCGGCGACGAAGACGACTTCGCCAAGCTGATGACGCGCAAGGCGCGCGCGCTCGGCATGACCCGCACCGTCTATCGCAACGCCTCCGGCCTGCCCGACGACGAGCAGGTCACGACCGCGCGTGATCAGTCGATCCTCGGCCGCGCGATCCAGGATCGCTTTCCGAAATATTATCGCTACTTCTCGACCAACGTGTTCGTGTTCCGGGGCCGCCCGATCCGCAATCATAATCACCTGCTCGGCACGGTCGAAGGCATCGACGGCATCAAGACCGGCTACACGCGTGCCTCCGGCTTCAACCTTGTCAGTTCGATCCGTCGCGGCAACCGCCATCTCGTCGGCGTCGTCCTCGGCGGCCGCAGCGGCGGTTCGCGCGACGCCATCATGCGCAACCTGCTCGCCGAAAACATGGAAAACGGATCGACGCGCCGCACGGTCGCTGCGATCACCGAACGTGGCGTGGCCGAGGCTAATGCCGATGTCGCCGAAGAGGCGGCAATCACCCGTCCGACGCAGACGATGCAGCGCGACGGCGCCATCCAGGTCGCCTCGGCCGGTCCTGCCGAATCCGGCGAGCCGGTGATTGCGCGCATGCCTGTCCCGACTGCGCGGTCCGTGATGGGTACGGTCGCGGGCACGAGCGTGCAGCAGCGCGGCAAGCCTGAGCAGATCGTCAAGCCGGACTATCTGAAGGAAAGCGCCAGGGAAAACGCAAAGAACGAGCTGATGCCGTTTTCGAGCGGCGTGATCCAGAGCCAGTCGATCGCGACCGTGCCGGGTTCGCTCGAGCCGATGAAACCGGTCCGCGTCAAGACGGTGCAGGTCAAGTCCGGTTCGATCAAACTCGCGTCGGCAGGCGGCCAACCGACGCCGATCACCAACGCGATTCCTTTGACCCGCGCCGAAGCAGCGGAGACGTCCAACAGCGTGATCGCTCGCGCCGAAATGCCGCCGCAGCCCGCCAATCACGGCACCGGTCGCGGTATTCTCGGCACTCTGCCCGCTAGCGGGTCGCAGCAGGCCAACTCTCAGCAGGCAATGGCCTATGCCGAGCCCGCCGCCCGCGCCAAGCCGCCCGCCGTGCAGGACAATGGCGCCATCAAGCCGGTTGCGACGCACAGCGGCTGGATCATTCAGGTCGGTGCGCTGGAGACCGAAAGCGAAGCCCGCCAACGCCTTGACGCCGCCAAGAGCCAGTCTCGCGGCCTGCTCGGCAAAGCCGATCCCTTTACCGAAACTGTCGGCAAGGGTGACAAGAAGCTCTATCGCGCTCGCTTCGCCGGCCTCGACCGCGATCAGGCCGAAGCCGCCTGCAGAACGCTGAAGCGTTCGACCATCTCCTGTATCACGATCCGCAACTGATCCGACGCTGTTCCCCATGGTCAAGACGCCGGGGTTCGCCCCGGCTTTTTCTTTGATAGTCCTCACCATTGCGACGAAGCAATCCAACCTTGCCTGCCCGCTTGACGCGATTGGCGATGACGAACCCCACCGTCAAAACAAATCCGCGCCGCGCAAACCATCCGTCAAGATTTGATGGGTAATAATCGATGAATGATCGACCACGCCGAACACAGGCGGGCGAACCGGGCGTTACACAGACGGCAAGACACCACTCGCAGTGATCAGTTGCGTATGTCGCGTTGGAGTTAGCTGCGATGAGTGCGAAGCAGAGTGTCCTTGGCCGCGTTGATGCGCGACGCGAGGTACGTCGTCCCCCCCTGGTCGGGATGGAATTTCTTCATCAGTCCGCGATGGGCCTGGCTGATGGCGTCGGCCGTCGCCCCCGGCTGCAGGCCAAGGATTTGATAGGCCTCCTGGTCCGTCATTTTGCCGTCCGCCGCAGCGCGGCGATCGTCGCCCCGCCCTGCCGCATCGCTTTGCGTGTGCTGACGCCAGGCGGGAAACCGGCGGTCCAGATAAGCTTCAAGTAACGCGACGCTTTCAGCGTCGAAACCCGACATCAGCGCCGCCAGTTGAGGCAGGTCGAACGCGTCGAGCGATCGGCCAGTTTGCGGGCCGGCAATGATCAGTCCGGTCATGGCGCCGGTGTCGTGATCAAGCGTCATATCGAGAAAGCCCGAGCGGACATTCGACGCCCGTCCGGCCGACTTCGCACCACGGCTGCCGAACAAATTTCCAAGGCTTCCGCCGATATTGGCGAAGTCGGCATTGGCCAGCGGCGACCAGCCGAGCAATCCCGCGCCGAAGATACCGAGCGGCAGCGCCACGACGAGTTCGCCTTTGAGACCTGTGAAGGCCGCAATGGCGAGCGCAAGCACGCCGCCGCCGATCTTCACGACACGCGCCAGCACCGCCGGATTGACGGAGCGAAACATCTGTAGCAGCGAATAGAGCAGGACGACGGCGACCGCGCCGGCAATGAGTGTGGCCATGCATCACAGATAGTCGTTCGGTCTCGCGAACGGAAGCGGGCTTGCTCTACCGCATCTGGCCGATCAAGGCCGCCGCTCCGCCACCGTGACGGGCCAGTTTCAGGAGCGCTTCGCGACCGCCGGCGGCATAGGCCGCCGCCGCCCGCAGCAGATCGCGCAATTGCGCCGCCGCACCCGGATCGAACCGGCACCAGGCGCCGCCGGTCAGCCGCGCGATCTCGCGAAACGCCTGCTCGGCCGCGATGTCGTGGCCTTCCTGAAACACGAACACCGGCACCTTCAACAGGCCGAGTTCGCCGGCGGTGACGCACAACACATCGACCGGCTCTTCCATCGCGTCGCCAACGAACACAATGGCGCGGACACCTGATGCGACCGCCTCGCGCCGGGCATCACGGAGCACGCGGCCGATTTGGGTCTGGCCGCCTTCGCAACTGATGCGCGTCATCAATGCGGCAAGCCTGGTCGAGTCGGAAACCCAGTTCGAGGCGCGGCACTCGTTGAGACCGCGAAAATACACCAGCCGGATGTCGAGATTGCCGATCGCCGCCGCTTCGCGGAACATGTCGGCCTGCAGCGCACAGGCCAAATCCCAGGTGGGCTGCCGGCTGAGCGTGGCGTCCAGCGCGAAGACGAGACGTCCGCGCCCGGTCCCGCTTCCGGGCGTCATCGCGCGGGCCCTGGCGACGAAAGCGGCGATATCCGCCGACGCCGACGGCTTCTCGGCGGGCCATGCGTCGTCGTGCGTGGCGGGGGGTCTGTGGAAGGGATCACGCGACATAAATCCTCGCTCGGCTTTGCGAGATCATGTGGCGAGCGGTTGCGGGAGGGTCAATGGCGAAAGAACAGCAGCCCTCACCTTGCGGGATTGTGGGCCGCGAATGCATCCGTCAATAGTTTCCGCTGAACCACACGCGGGGCCACATCCTCATCGCCGAGATATTTGTCGAGCAAAGCCTGGATTTTGGTCTTCACCGTGTCCGGCCCGCGGTCGCTCATATCGACATGGTGGTAGCCGGTCTTGACCACCGTAATCCCGGCCTTGGCGCAGATCGCATCGTCCGGGATCACGCCGGGGTCGGTCTTGAAGACCGCGTCTTCGGAGCGGAAGGACAATATCTTGAACTTGCCGTCGGTCATGAAAGGCACGCGCAGATTATCGAGCGTGACGAGTTTCTTGACCTGGTCGGGATGCAGTTTGGCGAAATACATCGAGATGTCGCCGCCATTGGAATGGCCAACCATCGTCAATTGCTCGTAGTCCGCATTTGGCTGAATTGCCTTCAGTTCATTCAACGCGAATTCGATGTTGGTCACGCCGCGCTGATAGACCGGAAGGCGGCCGACATATTGCTCGCCGACCTTGGTCATCAACGGTGCATCGGTCGGCAGATCGTGCTGAATGCTGACGGCGAGGTAGCCGCGCGCGGCGAAGACGTTCGCAAGGAACGAGTACTCCGTAAAGCGCACGGAGTTGCCGTGGTTCAGCACGGCGACCGGCAGCGTCGAGAGGCCAGCGTCAGCCTGCATTTCCTTGTCGCGACGAACCGCGATCTGGACCTCGACCGGACGACCGCGTGCCGCGTCGTAGAAGCTGTACGTCTCGTGCCGGATCGCAAATTTATTGGCGACGAACAACGCCAGTGCGATGCCGGCGAACGACGACACAAAAATGATCTGACGCTTCATGACATCCCTGCAGAGGCAACTCGCGCGATGTCTGCAGAATACAGGTCACAGGGGTGTGACATGAAGACCAAATGTTGTGACTTGTGCCGCCCGCGAACTGTGCAGATCGCCGCATCGTAGGCACCACCATGTCAACGCCGCATTTGGTCCAGCGCGTCCCGGTCAGTTCCCGAGAATGTCGTGCAGTTCGAGCGGCTTGTCGACCTGCGACGCCCATTCCGCGCGATTGGCGGCGCGGCGGCGACCGCGCTCGTCGAGCGGCAGCTTGAGCTGGCGCAGCAAAGCCAGCACCTCCTCGCGCGCCGTCACGTGGCCGAGGCTCGGGCGCATGCCGAGCGTGATCTCGTCGAGATCGTCGAGCGCCGTCAGGCCGCGCGGGAAGAACTCGCGATACACCGAGCGTTCGGCAAATCCGTCAATCGGCCGAAAGCCGAGACGCAGCGACAGGTCTTTCAAGCCGTTGGCCAGTCGCGCCTGATTGCGCGAGTTCAGCACCGAAAGCCGGTTGCGCACGACGATCCAGTCCGTGCTGGCGCCGTCGAGCTGGCGGCGGCTGCGGCGCGCATCGCGCACCATTCTGGCGTAATGGCTTTCGCCCGTCACCGAATAGGTCGCAGGATCGACCGACGCGAGCACGTCGAAGTCGAGAAAGCTGTCATTGATCGGCGTCACCAAGGTGTCGGCCATCGTATGGGCAAGCCGCATCAAGTAGCTGTCCGAGCCCGGCGTGTCGATCACGATGAAATCGAAATTGCGCTCGACGGCACTGATCGCATCGAGGAATTGCGCAAGTTCGGCGGATTCGTTATCGGCGATCTGCATCGTCGTGCCGAGTTCGATGCAGCGATGCACGGGCAATTCCAGCGTCACGCCGCTGCGCTTCGCCCAGATGCGGCGGTTGGCGATGTAGCGCGTGAAGCTTTGCTGGCGGCAATCGAGATCGATGGTGGCGACGCGTTGGCCGGCTTTCAACAAGCCCACGGCGACGTGCAAGGCAGTCGTCGATTTGCCCGACCCGCCTTTCTCGTTGCCCAGCACCACGACGTGCGCCGCACCCGTATGTCCCGATGTCGCTTGAACGAGCATGACAACTCCTGTCGAATAACCTTCAAATCAGGTGCATCGACCGTCAAGTGAATTGCGCGCGTGGATTGCGCGGAAGCGCAGACATTTGGCTTCATGATGAATCGCGGTCGCGCCGAAGTCTCAGCACTTTGCGATGCCGCGCCGGTTTGGTAGGGTCGGTTCCCGCAGAACCCCGGACTTATGTTCGGCCGGCAGATGAATTTTCGCATGTCTCCCAAGATGTCCACCACGACGTCCCGCACGCCCTTGATCGTCCGAACGCTCCCTACCCTGCGCCGCGCGCTGGCCGACCTGCGCGGACGCAAGGCGACCACCGCTTTGGTCCCGACAATGGGCGCACTTCACGACGGACATCTGGCGCTGGTGCGAACAGCGAAATTACGCGCCGACAAAGTGATGGTTTCGATCTTCGTCAACCCGGCGCAGTTCGCGCCGCACGAGGATTTCGGGTCGTATCCCCGGACCTGGAAATCCGATGTCGCCAAACTCGCCGCCGAGAAGGTCGACCTGATCTGGAATCCGGACGTGGCGACAATGTATCCTGACGGCTTTGCGACGCGCATCACACCCGAAGGTCCGGCCATCGCCGGCCTCGAAGACAAGTTCAGACCGCATTTTTTTGGCGGCGTCGCCACTGTCGTCGGCAAGCTGTTCACGCAATGCCGGCCGGATTTTGCGCTGTTCGGCCAGAAGGATTATCAGCAACTCAAGGTCGTGACCCGCATGGCGCTCGATCTCGATCTCGGCGTCAAGGTGATCGGCATGACGACGGTCCGCGAACGCGACGGCCTCGCAATGTCGTCGCGCAACGTCTATCTCACGCCCGACCAACGTCAGACGGCGACCGTCCTTTACAAAACGATGAAGGACGCCAAGAAGCGCTTGCGGTCCGGCGACGATCTGACGGCGGTAATGGCTGACGGCGCCGCGACGATCGCCGCCGCAGGCTTCAAGGTGGATTATTTCGAGGCGCGCCACGCCGACACGCTGGCCCCGGTGAATTCAATCGCGGATGGGCCAATCAGGCTGCTGGTCGCGGCGAAGATCGGCAACACGCGGCTGATCGATAACGCCGCCGTCTAGACTAAAGCAAACCCAACTCGCGCAATTCGCGGCGCATCGGCTCCGGCATCGCCTCGATGCTGGCCGCGGCCTTGCCGAGATCCGGCGGCACGTCCGAATCCTTGAAATAGCGCCAGCCCTGAAAAGCGCGCATCGGACGCGGCGCGACCGAGATCACTTTGGGCTGCATGGCCAGACGACAGCGGCCGATTCCCGCACTGTCGCGAAACGGCTCGATCGCCACGATCTTCATCCGCGCGGCGATTTCGCCGCGGATCACCCAATAGATCGAGCCGCCATCCAGCACTTCGGCATCGCGCTTCGGAACCATGCGGGTGATATGGATGTGACGCGGCGGCAGGCCGTTGAGCTTGGCCAGCTTCTGCCGGTCAGCGACCCAGTTCTTCAAATCCTTGATCGAGTCGCAGCCGACGGCGAGCTTCAGAATGTGGAGGGGCATCAGCGAGCTTTAACGCCCGCGTCGTCCGAATGAAAGCGTCACGGCTCGCGGTCGACGGGGGCTGTGGATGACGGCGCCGGCGACAGTTGCACGGGCGCAGGCGCGGCTTGCTTCTTTGGCGCGGCCGGCTGCTTTTTTGGAGCCGCCGGTGGCGGCGTTGAACCAGCGGCGGCCGGACGGGGCGCGGCCGGCTGCGCGGGCGCCGTTACAGCGGCAGGTGGCCGCGACGCCGGCGGTTCGGGATTCATGATGCTGACCGGCGGAATCGACGACGCGGTCGGGAAGTCGGCATTGGTCGGCTTTCCGGTCGGCTGCGTCGGCGCCATCAGCGACGCCGCGCCAGCGGCCGCTGGCGGTGCGTTCCAGTTCTGCGCGTATTTGTCGATCGCGGCCTCGTAGGTCCGCTCGGTCATATTGACTGCGATCTGACTGTGATCGGTCAGCGACGCATAGGCGGCGCATTGGTCGGGCTTGCAGCGCTCGCGCACCGACAGAACATAAGCGACCAGCCCGTACCGATCGCGCTCGATCGCGCGGCGCAGGGCCTCGAGATCCGGCGTCATCGCGCGATTGGCGCTGGCGACGTCGCCATAGGATTTCAGCCGGCTCAACTGAGACGCTGTATAGGCCACCGCCGACGCAGCCATGTCAGGCGTGGAAAACAACGTCTTCTCGCAAGCTGTTAGCACGGTTTCGCCGGCCAGATCGTCGAGGCAGGCCAAAGCCGGGAATGACGATGCGTTCTGGGTCGTCGGTGCGGGCGCGGCGGTCTCGCTGCTGCCGCTGCGAAACAGCACGGCGATTGCGACCGCGATCGCCGCCACCGTCAGCAGCGCCAGCGTGCCGTTCGCGATCGAACGCTCGGCGCGCAGCAAGGTCGCCAGCAGAATGAGCCCAAGGAAACCCGCAACGGCCAGCAGCAGCCACATCGGAAGTGTCGGCGACCGCCACAACTGATCGAAACTCTCAGCCCATCCCGATGCCATCCGCGCACTCCACTCCCGAGCAGGCCCCAGATCGTCCGAAGCCGCTCATGATGATCCGGCGCGCGGCCGGTTCGTATCGCCCGACTGGCGGTCAGCGACGCGCCAAGTGGCGGCTAGTTCACCGCGAGCTGGCTCTCCTTTGCGACGCGCTCGAAGGCTTCGGTCGTGCTTTTGATGCGGTACTGGCAGTCGTCGCCATCCGTGGGTAGCAAACGGATCACTTCATAGGTTCCGCTGGCTGCAGGGCGTGCCACATTGCTGGCCGTGAAATAGACTGTCTCGCCGACGATGTATTTGTGCTTCAACGCCTTCTCCATCACATACTGAGAAATGTTCCGGGCGAGGCAACTCAAGCTGCTGACAAAAGCGGCTCTGGCTGCCTTCAAACCCTGCGGCCGTATAGCACGGTCGACCCAGAATTGGCCAGTTACATCGTGACATGGCAAATGCGCAATTTTGCAGATTTTTCAGGAAGATAATCGCGTTAGCGGCGGTTTTGGACGGATTCGCACCACGAAGATTCGCGCCTGCCTGTCATTCGACCTCAAATTGTGGAAGGAGCAGGGTTTCGGCAAGTCCGGCGTGGGTCCATGCGGCAAAGGCCGGCTCGGCTTCCATCGTCGCCATATAGGTCCTCACGGACATGCTGACCGCGACCGCATAGGTCTTGAAGCGATGAACGACCGGCGCATACATCGCGTCAGCCGCCCCGAACGCACCGAACAAATAAGGGCCGAGATGGCCATATCGCGTTCGGCAGTCGGTCCAGATCGCCTGAATTCTTGCAATATCAGCCGTCGCCGCATCGGACAGCGGCTTGGCCGCGACCGGCCGATGCAGGTTCATGCCGCATTCGTTGCGCAGCGCCTGAAAACCCGAATGCATCTCCGCGCAGACCGAGCGGGCATGCGCCCGCGCCGCCGAGTCGGTCGGCCACAGATTGGCATCAGGAAATTTCTCGGCGGCGTATTCGATGATCGCCAGCGAATCCCAGACCGTGACATCTCCATCGACCAGCGCCGGCACCTTGCCCGACGGTGTCACGGCCAGAAGCCGCGCCTTGTCCGCCGGTCCGGTGTAAAGCGGGATCACAACGTCGTCGAAGGCGATGCCCGCGCCTTTCAGCGCCACCCATGGGCGCATCGACCAGGACGAGTAATTCTTGTTGCCGACGACAAGCGTGAGGCCCATCTGCTGTGGCTCCGACATTCAAGGCTGAGGTGGGCGTTTTGCCATGGCTCGCCGATCCGGGGCAAGCGACACCCGGATCGCACGATGCGATCGCTGCGAGAAATTCCCCCGCGAGTGACCGCCCTTGCCCGAACCTGCGCGATGCGTCACAGGCAGCGGATGACCGACACGCCCGCGACGACCGATTCGATTGACACCCTGCCGCTGCCCGACGCTCTGCTCGCGGTGCTGAGCCGCACGGCCGAAACAACGTTGAGTGCGCCGGAAATCGCACATGCGATTGCAGGCGACGGGGACTGGCATGCGCTGCTGACGCCGATTCGTCGCGTCGCCGTCGATCTGGCGCAGGCCGGGCGGCTGGTGATCTACCGCAAGGGGAAGCCGGTCGACCCCGCCGATTTCCGGGGCGTGTACCGGCTAGGGCTGCCGCGGCAAGACTGAGGCTGGCTTTGGCGATGGCAGCAACTCGTTGCTGCGCCCGGTCAGCCAGAGGCCGACGAGCCCAACCCACTCATGAGCCGCGACATCGGCGCGGGCAAGCCCGGCGCTGATCTTGTCGAATGAATTGAGGGCATCCGCCCATCCGCCGGTGCGGAAATCGACCGGATAGGCCTCGATATCCAATCCGACCGCGCGAAAGGCCGCAACCGAGCGCGGCATGTGGAACGCCGATGTGACCAGCAGCCAGCGCTCGCCGGGTTTCGGCGCCACAAGCCTGCGGGTTTCGGCGGCATTCTCGGCGGTGGTGCGCGAATCGTCTTCGAGAATGACCCTGCCGTTGGCGAGACCGAACTGCTCGAGCAGCCGCCCCGCGAACGGGGCCTCCGCGACCGAGTCATGGATCAGGTTTCCACTGCCGCCGCTGAACACGATTTTTGCTTTCGGATAGCGCCGGGCAAGATCGAGCATCGCGAAAATGCGTTCCGCCGATGCGTCGAGTTCGAGACTGCCGCGTGCCGCCGATGCCGCCGGGTTGATCGCGCCGCCCAGCACGATGATGCCGTCAGGCTCGCCGCCACTTGCCTGCCAGGCAGGAAAACGCTCCGATAACGGCAGAAGCATTACATTAGATAAGGGAGATAATCCGAATGATATCATCATTATAACGCATAATGTTAAAGCGATTACTCCACCGCGCTTGTTCGTCTTCAGCAGCAAAAGCAGACCAAGCACTCCAAGACATGCGACCGCATTGGACGGCAGGATCATGAAACCGATGATCTTCGAGGGGATGAACAGCATCGCCTTGCATCGGCGAAACCGGCGCCAAGATCAATGCGGCATTGCGCTTTTGCGGTGCACCCAAATCTTGACTCGACGGCGCGCAGCGACCACCCATCGCGCATGAAATTGCATTTTGCCGCCGCCATTGTCCTTGCGCTTGCGAGCACCCCAGCAGCCGCCGCAGAGTGCTCCCGTCCTGACGCGCTCGGCACCTCGCGCACCCTCGCGGTCGATCCGGCCGCGACGCCGCGCGTCGGCACCAAGAGCTTCCCGCAAACACTGGCGCTCGCCGACAAGGAGGTCGTACTGACGTTCGACGATGGCCCGTTCCCGCCGACGACGTCAAAAGTGCTGGCCGCGCTGGCGGCGGAATGCGTCAAGGCGACGTTTTTCCTGATCGGCAGGAATGCCGCCGCCAACCCGGCGATGGTCAAGCAGATCGCCGCCGAGGGCCATACGATCGGCCATCATAGCTATTCGCATTCGTTCATGGCGCGCATTCCGCAAGCGGTTGCGCTCCAGGATATTGAAAAGGGGATCGGCGCCGACGACATGGCTCTGAACGGTCGGGAGACCGCGATGCCCTCGACGCCGTTCTTTCGCTTCCCCTATTTCGAGTCGACGCCGGCTTTGCTCGACGCCATGCAATCGCGCGGTATCGCGGTGTTTGGCGCGGATCTGTGGGCGAGCGACTGGAACCCGATGACGCCGCAGCGGCAATTGGCGCTGGTGACAAGCCGACTGGCGGAGGCGCGCCGGGGCATCATCCTATTTCACGATCCGAAGGCGCAGACGGCTGCCATGATTCCGGATTTCTTGCGCTACCTCCGGGTCAACGGCTATCGCGTGGTCCATATCGTGCCTGCCGGCCAAGCGTCGCCGCAGGCGGGGCGATAAATTGCGTTTAGGTCGGGTTCATAGCCGGCTTGTTAGGTTTTGCCATTGTCAGCGAGGCGACGGGTTAAGATGACACGACGGATGCCGACGCGGTGGGTTGCGCCTGGCTTTGCTTTGCTGGCAGGTCTCGGCGCCGCGCATCCGGCCTTGGCGGCATCGACCTGTCCCGGAAATCCGGATGCGCTCGGCACCTCGCGCACAATCGTTGTCGATCCGCGCGAGCATCCGCGCATCGGCACCATGCAGTATGCCGAGACGCTGCCTCTCGCCGACAAGGAAGTCGTGCTGTCCTTCGACGACGGCCCTATTCCGCGCCATAGCAATGCCGTGCTCGACATCCTCGCCGCCGAATGCGTCAAGGCGACCTTTTTCACGGTCGGGATCATGGCCCAGCAGTATCCGGACGGCGTCCGCCGGCTACGCGCCGACGGCCACACCATCGGTACCCATACCCAGCACCACCCGATGGGCATGAAGCGCATGGGGGCCGCCGAGGCACAGGCCGAGATCGATGGCGGTATCGCCGCGACGACAGCCGCCCTCGGCGGCGAAGCGCCGGCGCCGTTTTTCCGGATTCCCGGCCTGTCTCGTGCCGAGGCGTCCGAGGACTATGCGGCGGCGCAGGGCCTGCAGGTCTGGAGCGCCGATTTTCCTGCCGACGACTGGCGCCACATTTCGCCGGCGAAAGTTCATGACCTCGCGATCTCCCGCATCGAGGCCAAGGGCAAAGGCATTTTGCTGTTGCACGACATTCAGGAGCGCACGGTGGCCGCCTTGCCGGCGATCCTGCGCGACCTCAAGGCCAAGGGCTACCGCATCGTCCATGTCGTGCCGGCGCGCAAGGATCTGCCCGCGACGCCGACCGATCCGCAGCAGTGGCGCATGACTCCGGCGATCGTGGCGGCGGCGCGCTGGCCAACGGTGCCCGGCTTTGCCTTTTCGCGCAGCGAGATATTGCCGGTTCCGGCCATGCCGCAGACCGAAATCGCAGATGGCGCGCTCATGCTGTTGCCGGAACCGTTCGACCGGGTGAGGCGGTTGGCGCGCGGCGCGCCATTGCCGATCGACACGCCATGGCTGACGTCGTTGCAGCCGATGTCGGCCGCGTCGGCAGGCGGCACCAGCCTGCCAGTCCCCGGACCGTCGCTATTTCGGATGCAGGCGCCGATTCTCATCGCGCCGGCTGCCGAGGAGACGCGCCGTGTTGCGACGCGCGCGCAGGTCGGAACGCGGCAGGCTCCGCCACGCATCGAGGCCGGCGCCGTCCGCCGTGCGATCCCGGGCAGCATGCCTGTGACCCGGTCCGGTCTGCACCGCTAATGCCGGCACCGATGGCGCAACGCCGCTGCGCGCGCGCCTCGTCCACCAATCCTGTCTGAGAAGCTGTGGTGCGCTCGGAGGGACTCGAACCCCCACCCTGTTACGGACTGCCACCTCAAGGCAGCGCGTCTACCAATTCCGCCACGAGCGCTTGCTGCATCGGCACCAGGTTTGCGGCCTGAGCGATCAACCGGCGCCGATGTAACAAAACAATGATGGGCCTACAAGGGCCGCGCGCGAGTGTTTTGCGCGTTACCTGCGACCCGGCGATCGCGGCAGCATTTTCTTGACTTCGACGCTGATGCGGTTGTGGTTGACGTTCACGACGCCGCTGGCGATCGGCATGTTGTTGGCGAGAACGACGACCTCGTCCTGCTCGGTCGCATCGAGTTCGATGATCGCGCCGCGACTCAGTCGCATGACCTGATGAATCGGCATCGACGTGGTGCCGAGCACCACCATGAGATCGACCGGAATTTTATCGAGCGTTGGCACTGCAACTCGCACGTCACTTGAGACAACTGACTTGGAACATCTGCCGACGACATGACCATGTTAGGGTTAGCCAATGATTAAGATCGCCCCGCAGCATCGCGACAGGATCGATCTCACGCCGTTGGCGCGCGCAATGCCCGCCGCGGTCGAGTGGCAAACTGCAAACGCTCCGGTGCCGTACCTCGACGCGCTCGCCGCCATGGATTCGCGGGCTGCCGCGATTGCCGAAGATCGCGCGCAGGAATTGGTCTGGCTGCTGGAGCATCCACCGCTCTACACCTCCGGCACATCGGGCAAGAACGGCGATCTGCGCGACCCGCGATTTCCGATGTTCGAGACCGGCCGTGGCGGGCAACTGACCTATCACGGCCCCGGCCAGCGCGTTGCCTATGCGATGCTCGACCTCAAGCAGCGCCGGCCTGACGTGCGCGCCTATGTCGCCGGGCTCGAGCAATGGATCGTCATTGCGCTTGCGCAGTTCGGCGTCGTCGGCGAGCGGCGCGAGGACCGCGTCGGGGTCTGGGTGCGCAGACCCGACAAAGGCGAAGGCCACGAAGACAAGATCGCCGCGATCGGCGTGCGGCTGCGGCGCTGGGTGTCGCTGCACGGCATCGCGATCAATGTCGCGCCGGATCTGTCGCACTTCGCCGGCATCGTGCCGTGCGGCGTCGCCGATCCGCGCTACGGCGTGACGAGCCTGCGCGATCTCGGGTTGCATGTGACAATGGCCGAGATGGACGAGGCGCTGAAACGATCATTCACGGATGTGTTCGGCCGTTAAATTGTCGGCAGCATCGCGAAACTTTCATCGCCGCGCAGCGCGAGTTCGTCCGCTCCGGCGTCATGCATGACGAGCGAGTCGACGCGCGCCATCGACGGTCCGATGCGGCACGCCGCGATGATGGCCTCGATTGCTGACTTGTCGCCGGCGAACACCGCCTCGACGCTGCCGGAGCGCCGGTTGCGCACCCAGCCTTTGATACCCCGCGATCGCGCTTCGTCGAAGGTCCATGCGCGATAGCCGACGCCCTGCACGCGGCCGCTGATCGTAACATGCCTGATCGTGTGAAAGCTCAAGCAAATTCCAAGATCATCGCATCGACGGCCAAGGTCGCGCCGGCGCTGGCGTGAATTTTCTTGACCGTTCCGTCGCGTTCGGCGCGCAGCACGTTCTGCATCTTCATGGCCTCGACCACGGCCAGCGTCTCGCCGGCCTTGACCTCCTGACCCTCGGTGACGGCGATCGACACCACGAGCCCCGGCATCGGACACAACAGCTTCTTGCCGGTGTCGGCCGCGACATTGACTGGCATCAGCGCGGCTGCGGCCGCCTCGGACTCGGTATAGACGTTGACGACGACCTCGAAACCCTGATGCGCCAGACGCAGCGCGGCGTTGACCGGCCGCACCTGCATCGCGACGCCGTGGCCGTCGATTGAACCCTGCCAGACCGGCTGGCCCGGCTTCCACTCCGAGACCAGACGATGCGGCTTGCCGACCGCACCGTCAGCGCCGACGAAGGACACTGCAAAGCCCTCGGCATCGGCAATGATATCGAGCACAACCGGCTCGCGATCGAGCCAGACGACGCGGCGCTGCGCCCGCGTCACCGGACGGCCGACCAGTTGGCCGGAGATCTGCCGCTTGCGATCACCGAGCACCGTGTCGATCGCCGACGCCACCGCGGCGATGCGGCGCGCAATGTCGCCTTCCGGCGGTTTGGCGGCAAAGCCCTTGGGGAATTCCTCGGCGATGAAACCGGTCGAGAGATTGCCTTCTCGCCAACGCGGATGATGCATCAGCGCCGACAGAAACGGAATGTTGTGGCGGATGCCGTCAATGTAGAAAGCGTCGAGCGCCTGCCCTTGCGCCTCGATGGCGGCGGCGCGCGACGGCGCGTGCGTCACAAGCTTGGCGATCATCGGGTCATAGTGGATGGAGATTTCACCGCCTTCCTGCACGCCGGTGTCGTTGCGGACCGTGACGCCGTCTTGGCTGCTCTCGGCGGGGGGGCGGTACTTCACCAAACGTCCGATCGACGGCAGAAAATTGCGGAACGGGTCTTCGGCGTAAACGCGGGATTCCACCGCCCACCCGGTCAGCGTGACGTCCTTCTGCTTGAGCGCCAGCGGCTCGCCAGCGGCGATCCGGATCATCTGCTCGACAAGGTCGATGCCGGTGATCATTTCCGTAACCGGATGCTCGACTTGCAGCCGTGTGTTCATCTCGAGGAAGAAGAAACTTTTGTCCTGTCCTGCGACGAATTCGACCGTCCCCGCAGAGTCGTAATTCACGGCCTTGGCCAGAGCGACGGCCTGCTCGCCCATCTTGCGGCGCGTGGTCTCGTCGAGCAGCGGGCTTGGCGCTTCCTCGATGACCTTCTGGTTGCGGCGCTGGATCGAGCATTCGCGCTCGCCGAGATAGATGACGTTGCCGTGCTTGTCGCCGAGCACCTGAATTTCGATATGGCGCGGATCGACG
>CAXTJT010000009.1:0-214273 GCA_964244735.1 uncultured Tardiphaga sp. | reverse complement strand
GAACTTGAATCATCTTCCACCCGATTTGCCTACCATTTATGAGTATGCAGCCTAGATCAACCCCAATTGTCGATGTTTCGGCCACGGCCGAACTGTCGCGTATCCGCGGAACGTGATGGTGCATGGCTTTACATCGCCGGCTTCCGGCCTCACACACCGCTCTCACGGAGCCAGATCATGAAACGCCATATCCTTGCCGCGCTGCTTTCGATCCCGGCGGTTGCACCCGTTTTCGCCGCGGAAACCGCGACGACGTCTCCGAGCGCGCGCGAGCCGGGCATCGCGCAAGCGCGCGAGCCCTATGGAATCGGCCTCGAAGGCTTCGCCTATCCCTACCCCGTCGCGATGCTGCCGCTGGTCAATGACGGCGAGCAACTCCGCATGGCCTATATGGATATCGCGCCAACCACGCCGAATGGACGCACCGTCGTGCTGCTGCACGGCCGGAATTTCCCGTCGAGCTATTGGGCGCGCACGATCGGCACGCTGAGCGCCGCCGGCTATCGGGTCGTGGCGCCCGACCAGATCGGCTTCGGCAAATCGTCGAAACCCACAGGCGACCTGCATTTCGACACGCTGGCGCGCAACACGATCGGGCTTCTGGATCACCTCGGTATCGGCAAGGCCGATGTCGTCGCGCATTCGCTCGGCGGCATGCTTGGGGTGCGAATCGCGCGGGCTTATCCGGACCGCGTCGATCATCTGCTGCTGGCCGCACCGATCGGGCTCGAAGACTATCGCCAGTATGTGCCGCCGACGCCGACGGAGAAGATCGTCGAGAACGAGGACAAGCTCACCGCCGGCGGCTATCGCAAACAACTCGAGATCAACTACTCGCCGAAGATTCCGCCCGACGCGATCACGCCCTTCATCGACGCGCGCTTTAACATCAAGGGATCGGCCGAGTATCCGCGTTGGCTGAAAGCGTTCGTGGCCTCCGCGCAGATGATCTATCGCGAACCCGTCGTGCACGAAATTCCCCTGATCACGCAGCCGACCCTGTTCGTGATGGGCGCGGACGACCACAACGCGCCGGGCAGACCGAACGCGCCGGAAGCGCTGCGGCCGAAGATGGGCCAGAACGCTGATCTTGCGACGGCACTGGCGTCGAGAATGCCGAACGCGAAGGCCGAGATCATCGCCGATGCCGGCCATCTGGTGATGCTCGACGCCGAGCCGCGATTCAACGAATTGATGCTGGGATTCCTTGCGTCGAGATAGCCAAGGCCGGCGAGATCGCGCCGGCCTTGTGTGGCGTGTGGCGTGTCACCACCAGCGACGTCGCCAGAACCGCCGACGCCAGAACCGGCGCCTGCGAAAGCCGTAAAACCGCCGACGCCGGAAACGACGCCGCAAGCCGAACCGCCGTCGCCAGCCGAAGCGTCGCCGCCGGCCCCGCCCCCACCGGATGTCCTCGGGCTTCAAATTGTCGATGTCGGTCTGTGAGGCAACCGCGGGCTCGGTTGCCGGTGTCTCCGAACGGGTTGCCGCGTTGTCACTCTGCAAGGGCGGCAGCGGCGCCGCCTGGCTTCGCATGCTGGTCACGAGCGTGGCCGCGCCGGCCGCAAAGCCCAACGCAACCTTCAGAAAATGTCGTCGTTCCATCGCCTGATCTCCTTTCGCTGCTGGCGCTGGCAGAATTTGCCGCTCACCCTGAATGCTCAGTGAACGGACAGTCTCCGGCCTCGCGATGCGCACATGACGCCGTCATATCGATGTGCTGTGGTGCCCCAACCATGTTTTGCGAGGCTCCGATGCCGACGATCCGCCTGCCCACGCTGCTGTCCGCCTGTGTCATGGTCTGCGCTGTCGCGCCGGCGGCCTTCGCCGAGCCGCAACTCGGTCCACGCCCCTTTTATCTCGTCAGCAAGATGAAGGACGGCGCGCTCAAGGATCAACTCAGCCAGTGCAACGGCCCGTTTCGCAAGACTGAGTTTTCGATCGCGCATCGCGGCGCGCCCCTGATGTTTCCCGAGCATTCAAAGGAATCCTACGAAGCGGCCGCGCGGATGGGGGCGGGCGTGATCGAATGCGACGTCACCTTCACGAAAGATCGCCAGTTGGTGTGCCGGCATTCGCAATGCGACCTGCACACAACGACCAACATCCTGTCGGTGCCCACGCTCGCCGCGAAATGCTCGCAGCCTTTTGCGCCGGCCGATCCTGCGAGCGGCCGGAAAGCCGCGGCGAAATGCTGCACGAGCGACATCACGCTGGCCGAGTTCAAGACCCTGACCGCCAAGATGGATGCGGCCAATCCGGACGCCACCACCGTCTCCGCCTATCAGAACGGCACGCCGCGCTGGCGCACCGATCTGTATGCCGCCTCCGGCACCTTGATGACGCATGCCGAGAGCATCGCGCTGATCAAAAGCCTTGGCGCCAAATTCACGCCCGAATTGAAGGCGCCGGAAGTGCCGATGCCGTTCGATGGCGACTACACGCAGGCGAAATATGCGACGCAGATGCTGGACGAGTACCGCGCCGCCGCCGTTCCGGCCTCAGACGTCTTCGCGCAGAGTTTCAGCTATGACGACATTCTGTATTGGCTGAAGAGCGCACCGGATTTCGCCAGGCAGGCGGTCTATCTGGACGGCCGTTATGAGACGCCCGGCTTCGATCACACCAAGCCCGAAACGTGGAAACCGTCGATGGCCGAAATCAAGGCCGCCGGCGGCAATATCCTCGCGCCGCCGATCTACATGATGCTGGCGCTCAACGACAAGAAGGAGATCGTCGCGTCGGAATATGCCAAGGCCGCCAAAGCCGCCGGCCTCGATCTGATCGCGTGGTCGCTGGAGCGCGACGGCCCGCTCGACAAAGGCGGCGGCTTCTTTCACCGCTCGGTTAAAGCGGCGATCGATCGCGACGGCGATACGCTGACCGTGCTCGATGTGCTGGCGAAGCAGGTCGGCGTGCGCGGCGTCTTCTCGGACTGGCCCGCGACGACGACCTTCTATGCGAGTTGCACGGATATCAAATAAGACGGGATGAGGTGAGCTATTCCGGCCTGATGCCGGCCTGCTGCACGACGTCATGCCAGCGCTTCACTTCGGCCGAGACGAACGTCCCGAACTCCGCGCCCGCCAGTGTCGG
Source organism: uncultured Tardiphaga sp. (assembly GCA_964244735.1). Taxonomy (GTDB): domain Bacteria; phylum Pseudomonadota; class Alphaproteobacteria; order Rhizobiales; family Xanthobacteraceae; genus Tardiphaga. Next base: position 211,177 of record CAXTJT010000009.1, on the reverse strand, counting down.
CGTGGTTGACCCGTTCTTCGCCCAGGCGTCCTTGAGTTCGGGCGAGTCCAGCGCCTTGCGGATTTCGGCTTTCATCTTGTCGATGATTTCGGGCGGCGTGCCTTTCGGCGCAAACATGCCGTACCAGGTCGAGACCTCATAGCCTTTCAGTCCCGCCTCCTCCGCCGTCGGCACGTTCGGGATCGCAGTCGAACGGGCCGGGGCTGCAACCGCCAAGGCCCGCAGTGCTCCGCCCTGAATCTGGTTGGCCGACGAGCCGAGGCCGTCGAACGCCACTTGCACATGTCCCGCGACCAGATCCTGCATCATCGGCCCCGCGCCGCGATACGGCACATGATTCAGCTTGGTGCCGGCGAGGATGTTGAACAACTCGCCCGCGAGATGATGCGTGGTGCCGCGACCGGCCGAGGCGAAATCGAGCTTGCCGGGATTGGCCTTCGCAAAGGCAATCAATTCGGCCAGCGTCTTGGCCTCGACCTTGGCCGGATTGACGACGACCACCTGCGGCGGCGTTGCAACCAGCGCGACCGGAATGAAGTCCTTCTCGATGTCGTAGTCGAGCTTGAGATAGATCGACGGCGCGATCGCGTGATGCGCCGCCCCCATGAAGAAATTGTAACCGCTCGGCTCGGCCTTCGCCGCCGCACTGGCGCCGAGCGTGCCGCCCGCGCCGCCGCGATTGTCGATCAACACGCGGTTGTTGAGCTGCTTGTCGAGTTGCGCCGCCAGCGGCCGCGCGAACGCGTCGGTGCCGCCGCCCGCCGGGAACGGCACGATCAACTGAATCGGCCGCTGCGGCCAGCTTTGCGATGCGGCCGGCGTGGCGAATCCTGCGAATGCAAGCGCGCCGAGCGCGCCGAGCGCGAGGGCCTTGGACATGCGCGTGGTGTTGTGAATGACAGCCGCGTCCGTCCGCCGAGACCAAATGCCCGTCATGCGTTTCCTCGATTGTTGTTCTGTCGAGGCGTGCCGCCCCGTTTGCGAGAATTAGGACAGCACGCGTTGCGTTTGGCAAGTTAGGCTTTGGTCGCGGACGCAACCGGCAACGAAGCCAATCGCTGTAGGCTTCTTGCGTTCATGTTCTACTACAGATATCATTTTTGATATCAATGCGGAGTAGTCATGGTCGATATTCTCGTTCGCAACGTTGATGATGCGACGGCGCAGCGCCTCAAAAACAAGGCTGCGGCAAATGGAACATCTATGAGCGAGGCTGCGCGCGAGGCGCTGGCAGCATATGTTCAACCGACCAAAGCGGACGCCTGGGCCGACATTGATCGCATTCGCAAGCACATCGGCAAAGTCGCCGGCGACTCGACGGCGGATATCCGCGCCGATCGCGACCGATGACTCTGGTCGTCGACGCCAGCATCGTCGCCAAGTGGGTGATGGACGAGGACGGCTCGGATCGCGCGCTGGCTTTGCGACATGAGGCAGGTCTGATCGCGCCGTCGCTCATCGTGTCGGAGGTCGGCAACGCGTTGTGGAAGGCCGTCCGCCGCGGCGAGGTGAAAAATGCCGACGCCATTGCCGCGCTCGGCGTCGCTTTCGGTCCCTTCGATGCGCTCGTTCCGAGCGAGGACTTGGGCGTTCGCGCTCTCGAACTCGCGATTGCCTTAGAGCATCCCGTCTATGATTGCGTCTATCTGGCGTTGGCGGAGCGCGAACGTGCGCCGATCATCACCGCCGACCGTGCTTTGCTTCGCGCCGCCAAGCGGGTGAAGGGGATCAAGACAAGGGTGTTGTGAGGCGTGGCCGTTATGTTGATTCGAGCGACACGGAATCGCCCCTGAGCATCCCAGCGTGCTCAAATCCTCGTCGATTTCCGGCCAGTGAACCCCCATCGGCATGATCTCGTAGTTGGCGCGTTGCGCCAGGCGTCGCGCCAATCGGCCGCGGATACCAAACAAGCGGCGTAGCAATGCGGCGGCCGTCGCGCAGCGTGACGATCAGCTCGGCCGTCGTGCATTCGACAGATCGCGCGCGGAGGTCACCAACGTCAATTTCCAAAGTGCTCATTCCAGGCAGCCATCATGTCGGTCCCGTAGCTCGCACAAGCGAAGCGACACGCAGGCCTACAATCAAATAGGACCAAAGGCCCCGGATATCGCTTCGCTCATCCGGGCTACACTTGCTTATGGAATTATTTTTTGCTTATGGAATTATTTTTTTAACTTCGTAGATTGAAATAATCGAAGAAAATTTAAAAGCCGCAGGTTCAGTAATATCGCTGAGATGGACAATCGGAAGAGAGCCGATCTTGTCCTTCAAATGATCGGCAGATGGTCGGAGACGAGCGGATGGATAGATATATCCATCCTTTGGCGGCATGTCCGAGCAAAGCTTCGGCACAATCGGCTTCCCGTCCAACACTTTTTCAATTTCGTCGGAAAGCCTGGAACCTTTCGGCCGACCGATGACAAAGAAGCATCTACTATTCGTCCGTAGTACAGCGGCAAGCTTGATGATATCGTCTTTAACTCGCTGAATACTAAGATTTGCAATATCGATTTTAGATTTTTTCCCATACTTCATCTCGAAAATAAAGTGCTCGGCACCTGTGCTTTCTTGAAAGGACATATCGAAATTGAAGTATCCCGCCGCAGCGTCAGAATTTGAATAGAATTTGTAGTCTCGTTCAACTTCGACTTTATAGCTGTCAGGCAAACTCTTGCCAAAAGAAATCACCAATGCCGCTTCCCCGAGCAATTTCGGATGAAGGTTCTCAAGCCATCGGGCAGCCTCTGTTCCAAGCTTGCTTACATCCATTTCGAAGCCACACCTCACAACGGCAGATTGTCGTGCTTCTTCACCGGCACTTCGACATGCTTGTCCTTCAGCATCGCCAAGGCGCGGGCGATGCGGCGGCGGGTCGAATGCGGCATGATGACGTCGTCGATATAGCCGCGTTCAGCCGCGACGAAGGGCGACAGGAAGCGATCCTCGTATTCCTTGGTGCGCGCGGCGATCTTGTCGGTGTCGCCGATGTCCGAGCGGAAGATGATTTCGACGGCCCCCTTCGCGCCCATGACCGCGATCTGCGCCGTCGGCCAGGCATAATTCATGTCCGCGCCGATCTCCTTCGACGCCATCACATCGAACGCGCCGCCATAGGCTTTGCGCGTGATGACGGTGACGAGCGGCACGGTCGCCTGCGAGAACGCGAATAACAGTTTCGCGCCGTGCTTGATGAGGCCGCCATATTCCTGGCTCGTGCCCGGCAAGAATCCCGGTACGTCCACGAAGGTGACGATCGGAATGTTGAACGCATCGCAGAAGCGGACGAAGCGCGCCGCCTTGCGGGAGGCGTCCGAGTCCAGCACACCGGCCAGCACCATCGGCTGGTTGGCGACGAAGCCGACCGTCCGCCCGGCGATGCGGCCGAAGCCGGTGACAATGTTCTTGGCGAAGGTTTCGGCGATCTCGAAGAAATCGCCCTCGTCGACAACCTTGGAGATCAGCTCCTTCATGTCGTAGGGCTTGTTCGGATTGTCGGGAATTAGCGTGTCGAGCGACATGTCGACGCGCTCGATGTCGTCGAAGGACGGCCACTCCGGGACGCCCGACATGTTGTTCGCCGGCAGGAAATCGATCAGCCGGCGCATCTGCAACAACGTCTCGACGTCGTTGTCGTAGGCGCCGTCGGCGATCGACGACTTCGTCGCATGCACCGACGCGCCGCCGAGTTCTTCCGCCGTCACGACCTCGTTGGTCACGGTCTTCACAACGTCCGGCCCGGTGACGAACATGTAGCTGGTGTTCTTCACCATGAAGATGAAATCGGTCATCGCCGGCGAATAGACGTCGCCGCCGGCGCACGGGCCCATGATGACGCTGATCTGCGGGATCACGCCCGACGCCTGCACGTTGCGGCGGAAGACATAGGAATAGCCCGCGAGCGCGGCGACGCCTTCCTGAATGCGCGCGCCGCCGGCGTCGTAAAGACCGATGATCGGCGCCCGCGCCTTCATCGCCATGTCCTGCAATTTGGTGATCTTCAGCGCGTGGGTCTCGGACAGCGAGCCGCCGAACACGGTGAAGTCCTTCGCGAAGACGAACGTCTTGCGGCCGTTGACGGTGCCCCAGCCGGTCACGACGCCGTCGCCCGGCACCTTGTTCTTCTCCATCCCGAACTCGACCGAACGATGCTCGACGAACATGTCCAGTTCCTCGAAAGATCCCTTGTCGAGCAGCAGATCGATGCGCTCGCGCGCGGTCAGCTTGCCGCGGGCATGCTGGGCGGCGATGCGCGTCTCGCCGCCGCCGAGCTTCGCCCCGGCTCGCCGATCTTCAAGGGTGTCGAGGATGTCCTTCATCGGTGATCCGTTCGTTTCTTAAGACCAGAGGCGGCCATTTGACGTGGTTCTAGCACGGCAAATTCGGGGCGGGAAACCGGCTTTCGTGCGGGCCCGCTACGACTTGTGCAGGCTCCTGAAGCGTGTATGTGGAGGCCATACCCAAGGGAATCGAGCTATGAGCATAACAAATGAAGCCGGTGCAGTGACCGGCGGCGTGCGGATCCTGCTTCGCGTCGAAGGGCTGGCGCTCCTCGCCGGCATGACCGCGCTTTACGCCGTGTGGGACGGGTCATGGTGGGTTTACGCCGCCCTGTTTTTCGTGCCGGACCTCAGCTTCGCCGCCTATCTCCTCGGCCCGCGGGCCGGCGCGATCGTCTACAACGCCGCGCACAGCTACGTGCTGCCCGTGCTCCTCAATGTGATCGGCTTCGGCGTCGAATCGCCGCTGCTGCTGTCGATCGCGATGATCTGGCTAGCGCATATCGGCTTCGACCGCGCCCTCGGCTATGGTCTGAAATACGCCTCCGGTTTCGGCGACACCCATCTCGGCCGCATCGGCAAGGATGCCGCCGGGACCACCACCCAAGCCTGAGCCGGAGCTAATCCTCACCGTCCTTGAACGGCGGCTCTTTGCCGGGCGGCGTCGTCTCCTCCGCCATCGCCAGCAGCATCGCCACACCGACGTAATTGCCGGCAACGGCCGTCAGATCAACGATCTGCTGATCGTTGAAGACCTTCTTGGCGCGGGCAAAGGTGGCGTCGGAGACCTTGTGCGTCGTCGTCAGTTCGGTGACGAAATCATAAACCGTCGCCTCGTCCTCGGCCATGTCGGCCGGCCGCTTGTTGGCCTTGAGATCGGCGATGATCGCCGGCGAAAGTCCTGCTTTCTGCGCCAGCGGCGCATGCGCAAACCATTCGACCTGCGACCGCCACTGCCGCCCGATGATGATGATCGCGAATTCGTTCAGTCTGGTCGGAACCGAAGTATCCCAGCGCAGATAGGCGAACAGATCGAACAGTTTCTGTCCGAGCACCGGACTGCGCATCATCGGATTGTAAGGCCCGGCGAGACCGACGCTGGAGACCTTCATGACCTGTTCGCCGAGCGGCTTCTGCGCGGCACTGAGTTGATCCATGGTCAATTGCGGAAAGCGCGGTTCGCGACTTGCGGCCGGCGGCGCAAATAAAGTCGCGGCAATCCAGCCACCCGCAGCGGCGAGCGAGAGTGACGACAGCCAGAGCGATGCTGATTTCATGGTTTCCTCCGTTTGCTTTTAGGCGCGGAGGCTAGTCCTGCACGTGTCGTGACGCCAGCAGCGAATGCGCAGGCCGACCATGCGCATCAAATGGCGCCGATGTCCGTCAGGCACTGCTGGGTCACGGTCATCCGCGCGGCGATCTGCGCGGGATCGCGGCAATCCATGTTCATCGCGAATACGGTGTGCTCGCTTCCCTTTTCGGCCCAGCCGACGACCCAGCCGAGCGACGGCTTGCCGATCTCCGCGCCGAGCAGTCCCGTTTTGGCGCGAATGATGCTGTCGCCGACTTTCGTGACCGGCAGGATGTCGCGCACCAAATCCTGACTGCGTTTGGAAATCGGCAGCACGCCGCGGCGCACCCGATCGACGAAATCGATCTGCTGGATCGGATCGATCCGCAAATCGCCGGTGAGCCAGAACTGATCGATGCCGCCGCCGATATTGCGGTTGCCGTACTCGAACAGATCCACATATTTTTGCATGCGCTCCTGACCGATGCGCCGCGCAATCTCCTGATAGACCGGCACCGCAGACGCCGCGATCGCCGAGCGCAGCGTGTGGTCCTTGTTCCACGCCGCGATGTCGCGCGTGACGCCGTCCCACTTGAAAATGTCCTTGTCCGGATCGGCAACGACGCCGGTCTCAAGCGCGATCAGCGAATTCGGAATCTTGAAGGTCGAGGCCGGCAGCTTGTCTTCGCCCGAGCGATCCTTGTCGCTGGCGATGATGAGATAATCCACGGTCTTGTAGCCGACGAAAGTGCCGCCGGTTCCGGCGTCCGTGAAACGCTTCAACAGCGTCTCGCGGATCTCGCTGCGCTGGGGCGCCACTTCGGCGCGGGCCTTGAGCGGCAGCAGCGCTGCGGCTGCGAAAAGCGTGAGGGCGTGACGTCGATCGATCATCCGATCATTGTCCCCGCATTTCAGGTGAAACGATGGCAATCAGGGTCGCGACAGTCTCATCACAAACACCAGCACCTCGGCCACCGCGCGATAGAGTTCCTCGGGGATTTCGTCGCCGAGATCGATACGCGACAGCGCGCCGGCCAGAACCTCGTTCTCCTCGATCGGCACGTCATGCGCCCTGGCGACCTCGATGATCTTCGCCCCGATCGCGCCACGACCCTTTGCGACGACGCGCGGCGCGCCGCCGCGATCATATTGCAAGGCGACGGCAAGCTGACCGGCAACGGTGTCTGTCATGATTCACGATTGAGAAAATGGCCCGCGCTCGGCGCCTGGGTCCGCGTCGGCGCGCCGTCGGCCACGACGATGTCGCCCGCCTTGAGGTCGGCGCGGTCGAGTGAGGCGCCGAGGTGAAACGCATTGGCGCGCAATTGCGCCGCCGTCGCCGGTCGCTCGGCCCACATCTTCACGGACGTGGTCTCGCCGCTGAATGCGATCAGCGCATGCACCGGCCCGGCCGGTTCGATGTCGAGCGAGAATCGCGCCCGCCACACACGTTGCGCAGGGTCGATCTCATTGCCGTTGCCGTCGCGCGCGATCTCGAATTGCCCCATCGCGGTGCCTTGCGGTGTGACAAACGGAATCTCGAAATGCCAGCGCGGTTGCAGCGTCTCGTTGCGCGGCAGCGTGACGTCGATGCGATCGGGCAAGGAGGCGATCTGCAACAAGGTTTGGCGCGCGCGTGCGCCGTCCGTATCGGCGATCAGTTGCCGGGCCACGACGACGGCCTCAGCATCAGGCGAGAACGTCGACGACGCCACGGACTGCGCCGTCGGCAACGCACCGCGAAACGGCGGTGGAGTCGCGACGGGTCGCGATATTGCGTTGTCATTCTCGGATACGGCCCGCAATGGATAATGTGGCAGCAGATCTCTTCCCGCAGTCTTTGACGTCGCGCTGACGCCGTTCGTTTCGGCGTCCGCCGCGGCAGCCGTCACCGATGCTGCTCTAGGGTTGTCCGATCCGGGCCGTGGAGATGTCCTCGATACGGCCGTTCCTTGCGGCGGATTTGATGAATGCGCGCCGGCTTCGAGCCACGTCGCAAGCGTATGCCGCAAGACGGAGAGTGCGGACTTCATGTCCGGCATGACTGCCGCGGGCGATGCCGCCGCAAGTGATGATTCCATCGTCAGGCCCGACGACGCCATCGCTGTCTTGATGTCAGCGCCGGTGAACGCCTTGTCGCCTGGTTGGCGCAACGCCAGCAACTGTGCGGCGGCGCGCAGAACGGGCTGCGGCAACTGTCCTGACGTGACGGCCGCCGCAAGATTTGCGAACAGCGGCGACAGGCCGGTTTGTCTGGTGACGGCGAGTTGCGCTGCGACGATGACGGCGCGGGTTTCATCCGGCGACAAGACGGGACGCACATTTTGCGTCGGCCATTTCGGCGCGAGCGGAATGTCGTCGAGCACGACATCATTGCCGCGCGCCGTTATCATCGCTTCGGATAGTACAGGCGTGAGGCTGATGCCATCTTGCGACGCCGTGACGGCAAGCTGCAATGTCTGTCCCGCTTGCAATGGAACAGTCGTCACGACATCGAGCGTGAGGCTGGCAATCGCGAGCCGGACCAGATTGGCGTCCAGCACTGCCAGCACCTGCGCCGTCACCACCTTGCCCGGCTGCAATGCCGCGTCGAGCGTCGCCGCCTGTGCGGCAAAGGCAGTCGTGAGGGGTGCGATCGACACTGTCATGGCGCGAGGCTAGCCCAGCGCCGTAAACCCTTTGTTAACTCGATATTTCTGAAACATCGCGCACCGCCGCGATGACATTCGCCGCCGCGCGAAAATCGACCGCGCGCGCCGCGCGCCGCGCCGCGACTTCCTCATCGAGGCCCCATTGCTCGATATTCCAGTCCTCGTCGACATGGGCGGCGGCCCAGACCTGATCGGCATCGCGCGCGCCGTGATAAAGCGACAAAGCCAACAGCGCCGAGCCGGTGATCGTCGTGACGATATGCACCGCCGCGACGGACCACGGATCGCGCGGCAACGCCTTGCGCGCAGCGGACAGCGCCTGCCCGGACTGTTTGGCGTGCACGACGCCTTCGGCAAGAACGAAGCGCGCGCCAAGCGTCTCGGCCGCCCAGCGCAGCACGCCGTCCCATGCCTGCGCCTCGCGCGCGACCAGCTCCTGCGGATGCCCGGCGCGATAACAGACGAGATCGGACTCGAAATAGTTGGAAATGTCGGCGACCACATCATCGACGCGATCGACGACGCCGTCGATAACGCTGTTGGCCAGCCGCGTCATCGGCATCGTCATCGGATCGATGAATTCGGCTTGCGCACTCCATTCTCCTGCGATTGCTTCGGCGATCGCGCGCGACGGCGTCGTCACGACCTTGCGCGACGGCGTCGTGATCGGTTTGCCGTCGAGCAGCACGGCAAAGGCCCCACCGGTGTCTTCGACGCTGGCCTCTTTGTAGAATTTCTTTCGCTGGGTCGTGCGCGTCGAGGCCCGCACGGCCTCTCTCGGATCGAGCGGTGACTGGCCCGCAACCTCGTCGAACAACTCACGCATCTTGACGGCAACTCACAATTGGTTGGCACAGGCCCGCGCATAGGACGCGCGTTCGGCGATCGTGAGCCGTGTTGCACCCGCGTCCGACTGGCAATCGCTGAAACGCTTGTTGAACGACCGCCGGTCGACACGGGGTCCGGGCACGGGGGCCGGCGGCGCATCCAGTTTCGGCACCGGCGGCACGGCCATGCTGGGCGGCGGAGGCGGCGGCGGAAGTGGCACCGGCGGCACGGGATTGGGCGCCTGCGGCAGTTGGGCCAGTGCAGGAGCGGCTGTAAGAAGCACCGTTGCCGCCAGCAACCCAAAAAGGAATTGTCTTCTCATCATGTTCTCGCCTTCGCGATCTCCGATCGATCCGACGATAACCCCCCACCCGCCGTCACCGTTCCCGCATCCTTGCAATGGCGCGATCATTCTTCCGGCGCGTTGTCGATCGGATCGAAGCGGTCGCCTTCCAGCGCCAGCAGATTCCACGACTGTTGCATATGCGGCGGCAGCGGCGCGGTCGCATCGATGACGCCGCCACGCGGATGCGGGATGACGATGCGCCGCGCCAGCAGATGCAGCCGCTTCTGCAAGCCGCCGGGCAGCTCCCAGTTTTCCTTGTTGAAATATTTCGGGTCGCCGATGATGGCATGGCCGATATGCGCCATATGCGCGCGCAACTGATGCGTCCGGCCCGTCACCGGCTTCAGCGAGACCCATGCGAGTTTCTGCGCAGAGGTTTCGACCACCGCGTAATAGGTCACGGCATGGCTCGCGCCGTCGTCGCCGTGCTTTGCGACGACCATGATCGTGTCGTCCTCGCTTTCTTCCTTGGCGAGGTAGGTCGAGATGCGGCCCTGCTTCGGCTTCGGCACACCGGCGACCAGCGCCCAGTAGATTTTTCGCGCGGAACGCTCACGAAATGACCCCGTCAGTTTCGTCGCGGCGAAGCGCGTCTTGGCGATCAGCAGGCAACCCGATGTTTCCTTGTCGAGCCGATGCACGAGGCGCGGCTTCTGGCCCTTCGCGTCGCGCATGACCTCCAGCATCATGTCGACATGCCGCGTGGTGCCGCTGCCACCTTGCACCGCGAGGCCGGCCGGCTTGTTCAGCACCATGACGTCGGCATCCTCAAAGATCGTCATGTCCTTGAGTTGCTGCAGCGTCTTTTGCGCGCCCTCGGTCAGTTCGCCCGCGACCTTCGGCGCATCGAGCTTGAGCGGCGGAATGCGGACGCTCTGGCCTTGCTCGAGACGGTCCTTCGAGTCGGCACGCTTGCCGTTGATGCGCAGCTCGCCTTTGCGGACGATGCGCTGGATGTGGGAAAACGACAGGCCCGGAAAACGATGTTCGAGAAAGCGGTCGACGCGCATGTTGTTTTCGTCGGGCGTGACGATCACGGTCTGCACGCTGGTCGGCAAAGGCGGCGGCTCGGCCACGACCTTTGGCGGCTCGGGGACGAAGGGCGCGGCGCGCGCCGCGCGGCTCTCGGGTCTAGGCGGACGTTTGGTGGCGTGGCGGCTCGGACGAAAGCCCTCGACCGGCGGACGCTCGCTGCGTTCGGACCGCGTCCGTTCAGGGCGGTCGGAACGAGCACGCTCGGGGCGGTCAGGTTTCGTGGGACGATCGTCACGCAGCCGCTCGCTGCGCGGGGCCGCGGAGCGTTCGCCGCGCGGCGCGCGCTCGTCGCGACCTGAATCGCGCGTCAGGTTTCTTGGTGCCTTGTTCGGCGCGCGCGGCCGCTTGGCGCGATCCGGTGCGCCGCGCTTGGCGAGAGGTTTCTTGACGCGACGGCTCATAGCAACGGCTCCAGGGAAGATGTGGCCTTAGCGCATAACGCAGCAAGGGTCACGGTGAAACATGGCTTCGCATCTCGCGGCTCGTTTAAGGCCGAGGTTTGCCAGTCACCGCCCTTTGGAGGGCGGCGGCGCGCCGATCTCCAACAGCTTGGGCCGTCTGCGACGTGCCAGCAACGGGGCTGGGTAAATAATCTTATAGGAATTCTGTCGAGGAGCCCTCGTTATTGCGCTGATGTCCCCTATCTTCTCGCGGGAGAGGAATGGAGCATCAGCATTTCCATTTAGCATTCACTGATGTGACGACTTCTCCCGGCGCAGCTTGTCCCAATAGTCTAGCCGCTTCCTGATCTCGCGCTCGAAGCCGCGATCGGGCGGATCGTAGAACTGCTGACGGCCCATCGCCTCCGGGAAGTAATCCTGTCCGGAAAATGCATCGGGCGTGTCGTGGTCGTATTGATAGCCGCCGCCATAACCTTCGGACTTCATTAGCTTGGTCGGCGAGTTCAGAATATGCTTCGGCGGCAGCAGCGAACCGCCCTCCTTCGCCGCGCGCATCGCCGCCTTGAAGGCCGTGTAGGCCGCGTTGGATTTCGGCGCGGTCGCAATGTAGATCACGGCCTGCGCGATCGCCAACTCGCCTTCGGGGCTGCCGAGAAAATCATAGGCGTCTTTCGCGGCGTTGCAGATCACCAGCGCCTGCGGATCGGCGAGGCCGATATCCTCGACGGCCATCCGGACCACGCGCCGCGCGAGAAACAGCGGATCTTCACCGGCGTCAAGCATCCGACACAAATAATACAGCGATGCATCGGGATCGCTTCCGCGCACCGATTTATGCAAGGCCGATATCAGATTGTAATGGCCGTCGGCGGACTTGTCGTAGATCGGCGCGCGGCGTTGCAAAATCTCCTGCAATTGCGCGGCGTCGAACACCTCGTCGGAGCGCGCCGAACGCCAGACCTCTTCGGCGAGCGTCAGCGCGGCGCGGCCGTCGCCATCGGCCATCCGCACAAGCACCGCCCGCGCCTCGCCGTCGAGCGGCAAATTGCGGCCTTCGACGGCTTCGGCATGCGCGTATAATTTAGCAATCGCTTCAGGATCGAGCGATTGAAACACCAGCACGCGCGCGCGCGACAACAGAGCGGCGTTCAACTCGAACGACGGGTTCTCGGTGGTCGCGCCGACCAGCACCACGGTGCCGTCTTCCATGACGGGCAAAAACGAGTCCTGCTGCGCGCGATTGAAGCGATGCACCTCGTCGACGAACAGCAGCGTGCCCTTGCCGAGTTCGCGACGCGCGCGCGCGGCCTCGAAGACCTTCTTCAAATCCGCGACGCCGGAGAACACCGCAGAGATCTGCTCGAAATGCAGTTCGGTCGCATCGGCCAGCAGGCGCGCGACCGTGGTCTTGCCGGTGCCGGGCGGTCCCCAGAACACCAGCGAGCCCAGCGTGCGGGTCTCCAGCATCCGCGTCAGCGCGCCGTCCGGGCCGAGGATGTGATCCTGGCCGACGACCTCGCTTAATGTCTTGGGACGCAGCCGGTCCGGCAGCGGCCGCGGCGCGTCGTGGTCGAGCCCTGCGGCGGCGAAGAGGTTTTGCGAGGATTGCGGGCGCTTGGGGCTCATGTCAGGGGTTTCGCCGTCAAGCCCGGGCGAGCGTGCGACTTCGCGCGCGACGTCCCGGGTATCCACGTCTTGTCAAAGATCAAGAAATAAGACGTGGATGGCCGGGACAAGCCCGGCCATGACTCGTTGAACCGCATTGCCCGGACTGCAAATCCAAACCGTGCGTCTAAAATCGCAGGATGACGACGGACCATCATCCCCCCAGCGTCACATTGATCTGCTGGCCGCCGCGGACGACGGTGACGCGCCACAGCCGCGCGCCGGCGCTGGTCGCCTTTTCGAGGTCCGCCGTCTTGGCGATCTTGGCGCCGTTCACAGCCAGAATGATATCGCCCTTCTGGAAGCCGACATTGGCGGCCGCGGCATCGTCGGCCAGTTCCGTCACCACGACGCCTTCGACGCTGGAATCGAGACGCAACTCGTCGGCGACCGCCGGCGAGATGTTCGCGACTTTCGCACCCTGGAACGGCGAACGCGATTTCAGCACGATTTCATCGCGGCCGGTGTCCGGCGCCGTCTCCAGCGCAATCGTCAGCTTGATCGGTTTGCCGGCGCGCATCACGTCGACCTGCGCGCTGCCGCCGAGCGGCTGCGTCGCGAAGCGATAATCGAACGCGTTGGGATCATCGACGCTGACGCCGTTGATGCCGACGATCAAATCGGACAGTTTGAGCCCCGCGCGCGCCGACGGGCTGCCCGGCGAGACGCTGGCGACCAGCGCGCCGTTCGGCAATTTCAGTCCGAGCGTTTCGGCGATCTCCGGCGTCACCGCCTGCAGCCGCGCGCCGAGCCATGGCCGCTTCACGGCCTTGCCGCCGCTCTTGGCTGAGGCGACGACAACGCGCACCATATTGGCCGGAATCGCAAAGCCGATGCCCTGCGAGCCGCCGGAGCGCGAGAAGATCGCGGTGTTGATGCCGACCAGTTTCCCCGCCGCATCGACCAGCGCACCGCCGGAATTGCCAGGATTGATCGCGGCATCGGTCTGGATGAAGAACTGATAGTCGGTGATGCCGACCTGCGTGCGCGCCAGCGCCGAGACGATGCCGTGCGTCACGGTCTGGCCGACGCCGAACGGATTGCCGATCGCCAGCACGACGTCGCCGACGAGCAGGTCATCGGAGTTGGCGAAGTCCAGCGTCGCGAATTTGTCCTTGATGTCCTTCAGCCGCAGCACGGCGAGGTCGGTGCGGCTGTCCTTCAGCACGACCTCGGCCTCGAATTCGCGCTTGTCGGCGAGCGAGACCTTGACCTGATCCGCACCTTCGATGACGTGGTTGTTCGTCACCACGAGGCCCGACGCGTCGACCATCACGCCGGAGCCGAGCGAGCGCGCCATCTGCTCGGGCTGCGGGCCGTTTCCACCGCCGAAAAAGCGGCGGAAAATCGGATCGTCCATCAGCGGATTGCGGTTCTGGATCACCTTCGAAGCGAAGACGTTGACGACGCCGGGCTGCACGCGCTGCACGATCGGCGCGTAGCTCAACCGCAACTCGCCGGCCGAGGACGGCACCCGGCGCTCCTGCGCCGACGCGGGAAACGCGGCGGCGGTCGAGACGAGGATGGCAATGACAATGCGAAGCATGAGGCCGACCGTGGTTCGGTGAGGGTTTCGGCCGAAGATATAGGCTTTTCGCTGCCCGAAGAGAAGCGGCAGGCCGATTGGCTTGCAAAGCCGACGTTGACCGGACACCTATGCGTCTGACGTCGTCATTGCGAGGAACAGTCGTTCCTCGTCTTCGAGAATCGACTGTGACGAAGCAATCCAGCTATTCTTGTTTCATAACTGAAAGAACTGGATTGCTTCGCTCGGATCAAAAGCGGCGAAACCGCCGCCTTCGATCCGGCTCGCAATGACGAACTTCAACATCCAAAAAGGAGAACGCCTCATGAAGGCCGTTGGTTACAAGCAGTCCTTGCCCATCGATGCGCCCGACGCGCTGCTCGACTTCACGACCGAAAAGCCCGAACCGACGAGTCGTGACATTCGCGTCGCGGTGAAGGCCGTGTCCGTGAACCCAGTCGATACCAAGGTGCGCAAGCGCGCCGCACCGAAAGACGGCGAGCACAAGATCCTGGGCTACGACGCCGCCGGCGTGGTCGATGCGGTCGGGCCGGAGGCATCGTTGTTCAAGCCCGGTGACGAGGTGTTCTATGCCGGCTCGATCCTGCGTCAGGGCACCAATGCGGAGTATCATCTGGTCGACGAGCGCATCGTCGGACGCAAGCCGAAGAGTCTGGATTTCGCCCACGCCGCCGCTTTGCCGCTGACCTCGATCACCGCATGGGAGTTGCTGTTCGACCGGCTCGGCGTGTGGCCGGGCAAGAACTATGATCCGCGGGCGCTGCTGATCGTCGGCGGCGCGGGCGGCGTCGGCTCGATCATGATTCAACTGGCGCGGCGGCTGACGGCGCTGACCGTGATCGCCACGGCGTCACGGCCGGAGTCGCAACAATGGTGCCGCGATCTCGGCGCGCATGCGGTGATCGATCACAACAGCCCGATGAAGGCGCAGATCGACGCGCTGAAACTGCCGCCGGTCACGTTGATCGCGAGCCTCACCAACACCGATCAGCATCTCAAATCGCTGGCCGACATGATTGCGCCGCAAGGACGCTTCGGCCTGATCGACGATCCCACGTCGTTCGATCTCTCTCTGTTCAAGGGCAAGGCATGCTCGGTGCATTGGGAATCGATGTTCACGCGCTCGTCGTTCCAAACCCTCGATATGATGATGCAGCATTATCTGTTGAACGACGTCGCGGCGTTGATCGACGACGGCGTGCTGCGCACGACCTTCGATCAGAATTTCGGCGCCATCAACGCGGCCAATCTCAGACGCGCCCATGCGCTGATCGAGAGCGGTACCTCGCGCGGCAAGATCGTGCTGGAAGGGTGGTCGTGATCAGGTCGGCGCAACGGAGTGCCAGACTTACACCGATGACGGCGTCTCGACGGTTTTGGGGCCGACCGGACCTCGCCATTTGAGCGGCCGGATCCGTTGCCGTATCCGCAGCATCGGCTGCTCGATCAGGACGGTCGACAGCGCCCCTGCGGCGAGCGTCAAGGCAAAGGCCATCAGTCCCTTCTCCAGAAAGCTGTAAGGCAAGGTTTTGGTCAGGTGCTGGATCGGAAGCGCATAGAGGTAGACGCCGAAAGAAATATCGAGCCGCGGCGCCGTCCAGCGCGGCAGCGGCACATCGTTCAGGAGAACGCAGATCGGCGCGACGGCGACGAGGACGAAGGTTTCGCGGTGGCCGCACGCCAGCATCACGAGTGAGACCGAGAGAAGGCAGGCGATCGCGCCGCTTTTGGTCAGTTGACTCTGCAGCAAGGCGATCGCGACGCCGCTCCCGAACAGGATCGCGCAAGTCAGGCTGCGGTGGGTGAGCCATGTCGGGCCCAGCTCGATCCAGAATCCCGCAAGGGCGAAGGCGACAAAGGCCAGCGCGATCGCGCGTCCCAGGATGCGTCCGTTGAACCGGCAGGCGAACGCCAGTATTGCAAGATAGACGTAGAGCTTGGCTTCCTGCGGCAGCGTCCAGAGCGGGCTGATGATTTCGGTGGTGCCCGGACCCGTCCTGAAAACGCCGGTCAGACTGAGGTCAATACCGAAGAATAAGGTCGAGTCTCGCCAGAAAAACGAAAACGGCGCATCGCGGCCGGTGAACCCCACGCCCGGCGGCGATAAATAATCCACGAGAGGCAGGGTCGTGACGAACGCGCCGAGCACGACGCAGAACGTGATGCAGACAATCAACCCCGGATAGATTCGAAACGCGCGGCTGATGAGGAATTGCATCGCAGAACGCGATCTGAAAACGCTCTGCGCATTGAGATAGCCGCTGATCCCGAAAAACGCATAGACCGCGAAACCGCCGAGCGAACCGGCCCAGGGAACGGCCGGTTCATCGAGACCCGACAGCGGGAACTGGTGGGACCAAAACACCAGAGAGGCAGCGACCAGCCGCATCAGGTCGAAATTGCCGGGGCGGACGACGGACATGCCTACCCTCTCCTGCCCTCCAACGAAAAACGGCGCACGAGGCGCCGTTTTTTACGAGCCAAATCCGAACGGCTTACGCCGCTTCGGCTTCGCCCTGCGCCGGACCGGAATCCTTGCCCTTGGCATCGACGTCGCGATCGACGAATTCGATCACCGCCATCGGCGCGTTGTCACCGTAGCGGAAGCCGGCCTTGATGATGCGGGTGTAGCCGCCCTGGCGGTCGGCGTAACGCTTGGCGATGACGTCGAACAGCTTGCGGACCTGATCGAGGTCGCGCATCTCGCTGATGGCCTGGCGGCGCTTGTCGAGGCCGCCCTTCTTGCCGAGCGTGACGAGCTTCTCGACGATCGGGCGCAATTCCTTGGCCTTCGGCAGCGTGGTGACGATCTGCTCGTGCTTGACGAGCGAGGCGCACATGTTGGCGAACATCGCCTTGCGATGTTCGGCGGTGCGGTTGAGTTTGCGATGAACCTTGCCGTGACGCATGTGAGTAGTCCTTGATATCAGTGTCGCGACGGTTCGTCGGACGTATGTCTCAGGTGGGCTGCCTGCGTTCGCCCTAGTGAGTGAGTAGGGAGTGGCGAATAGTTAGAATTTCTATTCGCTACTCACTATTCGCTACTCACTATTCGCTATTCGCTATTCGCTATTCGCTATTCGCTCGCTTAGTAATGATCTTCAAACCGCTTGGCCAGCTCGTCGATATTTTCCGGCGGCCAGCCGGGCACTTCCATGCCGAGGTGCAGACCCATCTGGGCCAGCACTTCCTTGATCTCGTTGAGCGACTTGCGGCCGAAATTCGGCGTCCGCAGCATCTCGGCTTCCGACTTCTGAACGAGGTCGCCAATATAGACGATATTGTCGTTCTTCAGGCAGTTGGCCGAACGCACCGACAGCTCCAGTTCGTCGACCTTCTTGAGGAACGCGGGGTTGAAGGCGAGATCCGGAATGATCTCCTGCGCGACTTCCTTGCGGGGCTCTTCAAAGTTCACGAACACGTTGAGCTGGTCCTGCAGAATGCGCGCGGCATAGGCCACGGCATCGTCAGGCGACAGGCCGCCATTGGTCTCGATCGTCATGGTCAGCTTGTCGTAATCGAGCACCTGACCCTCGCGGGTGTTCTCGACCTTGTAGGAGACCTTGCGGACCGGCGAATACAGGCTGTCGACCGGGATCAGCCCGATCGGCGCGTCTTCCGGGCGGTTGAACTCGGCGGCGACATAGCCCTTGCCCGAGGCAACGGTGAATTCCATGCGGATTTCCGCGCCCTCGTCGAGGGTGCAAATCTGCAGATCGGGATTGAGCACGACGACGTCGCCGACGGTCTGGATGTCGCCGGCGGTGACGACGCCCGGACCCTGCTTCTTCACGACCATGCGCTTGGGGCCTTCGCCCTGCATCTTGATCGCGATATCCTTGACGTTCAGCACGATGTCGGTGACGTCTTCGCGTACGCCGGAGATCGACGAGAACTCGTGCAGCACGCCGTCGATCTGGACGGCCTGAACGGCGGCGCCCTGCAGCGACGACAACAGGACGCGGCGCAGCGCGTTGCCGAGCGTCTGGCCGAATCCGCGCTCCAGCGGTTCGGCGACCAGCGTCGCGAAGCGCGCGCCGTCGGAGCCCGCCGTCACCTGGAGCTTGTTCGGCCGGATCAATTCCTGCCAGTTCTTCTGGATCGTTACAGTATCACCCATCTCGCATCCCTAGCCGTCAAAATTTCCGGCGTTGGCGCGCGCGGATCATCCCGCGCCGCGTATCATTTGACTTTTTGCAGCCGACCACTCGGCTGCATGTCGCCCCTCGACGCCCCGTCTCAGACGCGGCGGCGCTTGCGCGGACGGCAGCCATTGTGCGGGATCGTGGTCACGTCACGGATCGAGGTGACGGTGAAGCCCGCGGCCTGCAATGCACGCAGCGCCGATTCACGGCCCGACCCCGGACCCGCGACTTCGACTTCGAGCGTCCGCATGCCGTGCTCCTGCGCCTTCTTCGAGACGTCTTCCGCAGCCACCTGCGCGGCATAAGGGGTCGACTTGCGCGAGCCCTTGAAGCCCATCGTGCCGGCCGACGACCAGGCGATCGTGTTGCCCTGCGCGTCGGTGATGGTGATGGTCGTGTTGTTGAACGACGAGTTCACATGCGCGATGCCGGAGGCGATGTTCTTGCGCTCGCGACGGCGAATGCGGGTGGCTTCCTTGGCCATGGTCAACCTTTCTGAGTGATCTCAAACGCCGCCGTAGTGCCAGCGGCTACACCGAAAGGCGAATAGGGAGCAGCGAATAGCGAATAGAAAGAGACCCCTATTCGCTATTCGCTATTCGCTATTTCGCCTGCTTACTTCTTCTTGCCGGCGATCGACTTCGCCGGGCCCTTGCGCGTGCGGGCGTTGGTATGGGTGCGCTGACCGCGGACCGGCAGGCCGCGACGATGGCGCAGGCCGCGATAGCAGCCGAGATCCATCAGACGCTTGATGTTCATGCCCGTCTCGCGGCGAAGGTCGCCCTCGACGAGATAATCGCGGTCGATGACTTCGCGGATCTGGAGAACTTCCTGATCGCTGAGCTGGTTGACGCGACGGTCGTCCTGAATCTTGACCTTGTCGAGGATGTCGGCCGCGTTCTTCTGGCCGATACCATGGATGTACTGAAGCGCGATCAGGACGCGCTTGTTGGTCGGAATATTTACACCGGCGATACGGGCCACGGACTTCTCTCCTGTCGCCGGACAATCATGCGCGGCTTTGTGTGTTCGATCCAGATCAGGCTTGCCCGATCCAATGCCACGGGCTGGTGTTCACAAACGCGAACACGACGCCCTTCCCCTTGATTCCCTCGGGGCCCGGCATCGTCTGATAGACATCCGACTTGATACGAGGCTTATTAAAGGATTCACATCTCTGTCGTCAACCGTTAGCGGCTTCTGGCAGCCTTTTTTGCTGGTTTTGCAGGGCCGCCGGCGACCTTGGAGGACTTTTTGGCTGCTTTCACCGCCGATTTTGTTGTGGCGGCAGCTTTCACAGCCTTTTTGACTGTCTTTTTCGCGGATTTGGCGGAACCCTTCACCGTCTTTTTGGCAATTTTCTTGGCCGCCGCCTTCCGAATCGTCTTCTTGTCGGCAGCCTTGAGTGCGCCGAGAACGCGCTCGATGTCGTCGGTGACTTCCTGGATCGCCATCATCCCGTCGATCGTCAGCAGATTGCGGCGCTCCGAGTAATAGTGGACCAGCGGTTCGGTCTGGCTGCGATAGGCGGCCAGACGCTTCGCCAGAACCTCGGGCGTATCATCGACGCGGACATTTTCGCCACGTTCGGTCATTTGCGCGACTCGCGCCTCGACCCGCTGCAACAGCGCGCTTTCGTTGACGCGCAACTCGACGACGGCATCGAGCTTCAGCCCCTTGGACTTCAGCAGCGCATCAAGCGCCTCCGCCTGTGGCACCGTGCGCGGAAAGCCGTCGAGAATAAATCCCTTGGCGGCATCCGGCAGCGCGATCCGGTCGGCGATGATTCCGATCACAACATCGTCCGGCACCAATGCGCCGGAGGCCATGATGTCCTTGGCCACAAGACCGATGGGAGTTCCGGCGGCGACGGCCGCGCGCAACATATCACCGGTAGACAGTTGGACGATGCCATGACGCTCGACCAATCGATGTGCCTGCGTTCCCTTGCCCGCCCCCGGCGGCCCGAGAAGGATTAGTCTCATTTTCGCCGGCCCCTCAGCTTGGACTTGCGGATCAGTCCTTCATACTGGTGCGCCAGCAGATAGCCCTGCACCTGCGCGACCGTATCCATCGTGACGCTGACCACGATCAGCAACGACGTGCCGCCAAAGTAGAACGGCACCGACGCATAGGAAATCAGAATTTCCGGAATCAGACAGACGATCGCGAGATAGGCGGCCCCGAGCACGGTGATGCGCGACAGCACGTAATCGATATATTCGGCCGTGCGCTCGCCCGGACGAATGCCGGGGATGAAGCCGCCATGCTTCTTCAGATTGTCGGCGGTCTCGGTCGGGTTGAATACGATCGCCGTATAGAAGAACGCGAAGAACACGATCAGGCCGAGATACAGCGCCAGATAAAGCGGGCGGCCGTGGCTGAGCTGGGTGACGATGGTCTGCCACCATTCCGGTCCCTTGCCGGCATTGAAGCTGGCGACGGTCGCCGGCAGCAACAGCAACGATGAGGCGAAAATCGGCGGAATGACGCCCGACGTATTGAGCTTCAAAGGCAGATGCGAGGACTGGCCCTCGAACATCTTGTTGCCGACCTGACGCTTCGGATACTGGATCAGCAGGCGGCGCTGCGCGCGCTCGACGAACACGATGAAGGCGATGACGACGACGGCCATCACGATCACGACCAGGATCAGCCCCGTCGATAGCGCGCCTTGCCGTCCGAGTTCGAGCATGTTGACGAGCGCCGAGGGCAGTTCGGCGACGATGCCGGCCAGGATGATCAGCGAGATGCCGTTGCCGATGCCGCGCGAGGTGATCTGCTCGCCCAGCCACATCAGGAACATGGTGCCGCCGGTCAGCGTGATCGAGGTCGACAGCAGGAAGAAGAAGCCGGGCTCGCTGACAACGTTGCCGGCGCCCTGCAGGCCGACGGCGATGCCGTAGGATTGGAATGCGGCGAGGATGACGGTCAGGTAGCGGGTGTATTGGTTGAGCGTCTTGCGGCCGGACTCACCCTCTTTCTTGAGAGCTTCGAGCTTCGGCGAAACGGTCGTGAGCAACTGGATAATGATCGATGCCGAGATGTACGGCATGATGTTCAGCGCGAAGATCGCCATGCGGTTGATGCCGCCGCCGGCGAACATATTGAACATGCCAAGAATGCCACCGGCCTGCTGGCGGAACACTTGCTCCCACGCGGCGGGATCGATGCCAGGCAGCGGGATGTAGGTGCCGAACCGATAAACAAGCAGCGCACCCAGCGTGAACCAGATACGCTTCTTGAGTTCTTCGGCCTTGCCGAGCGCGGAGAAGTTCAGATTTGCCGCGAGTTGTTCTGCTGCTGAGACCATTGTTGGCTTTCTCCCGCGCCCCCTCGCCTCGTCCGGTATTGTCGGACATCAGCACGCGCCGGATATGATTTGCTATCCGGAGATGGATAAGTCCAGTCCCGGCACGGCGTCACCGCCCGCTTTGCGGGGGCGATGACGCAAATGTCAGGCGGCTTCGCCGTCTTCTGCTGCTGCCTTGGCGGGCGCGAGGATCGTCACGCTGCCGCCGGCCTTTTCGATCGCCTCGATGGCGGACTTGGTGGCGCCGTGGACTTCGATATGGACCTTCGCGGTGATGGCGCCGCGGCCGAGCAGACGCACGCCGTCCTTGGCGCGTCGCAGCACACGGGCCTTGACCAGCGATTCCGCATTGATCGTGCCGGACGCATCGAGCGTCTTGGCGGTGATCGCGTCCTGCAGGCGGTCGAGATTGATCTCGGCGAAATCGAGCCGGAAGATGTTGTTGAAGCCGCGCTTCGGCAGGCGGCGATGCAACGGCATCTGGCCGCCCTCGAAGCCCTTGATGCGCACGCCCGAACGCGCGGTCTGGCCCTTGCCGCCACGACCGGCCTGCTTGCCCTTGCCGGAGCCGATGCCACGGCCGACGCGCATGCGCTTCTTGCCGGAGCCGGGATTGTCCCTGATATCGCTGAGCTTCATCGTCCTGTTCCTTCTTACCCGCCGTCCCGAAGCGAGAATTGACACACTCAAGCCTCGAAGGGCGGCGTTGTCGTCCGCGCGGGACGACTCACGAGAGATGCCGTCCGAAAAGGACGGCTTGCCTTACTTGTCCTCGACCACGCGGACGAGGTGATGAACCTTCGTGATCATGCCGCGAACAGCGGGCGTATCCTGCAGCTCGCTGACGCGACCGATCTTGTTGAGCTTGAGGCCGATCAAGGTCTCGCGCTGCGAATGGTGGCGACGGATCGCGCTCCCAATCTGCTCGATCTTGATCATCTTTGCGGCTTTAGCCATCGTATCAACTCCCGAAGCGCGATCCTGTCAGCGCAATCATTTCGACCGCGCGACGCTTTGCAGCGCCGCGCGGCAATTACTCGGCAACCACTTCCGCATCGCCGCCAACGCGGCGACCCTGCAGAACCGATACCTTGATGTTGCGGCGCGCGGCGACCGAGCGCGGCGAATCCTGATGCTTCAGCGCATCGAAGGTGGCGCGAACCATGTTGTAGGGGTTCGACGAGCCGATCGACTTCGCCACCACGTCCTGAATGCCGAGCGTCTCAAACACCGCACGCATCGGGCCGCCGGCGATGATGCCGGTGCCCGCCGGAGCGGCGCGCAGATACACCCTGCCCGCGCCATGACGGCCGGCGATGTCGTGATGCAGCGTGCGGCCTTCGCGCAAAGCGACGCGCGTCAGGTTGCGCTTGGCCGACTCGGTCGCCTTGCGGATCGCTTCCGGCACTTCGCGCGCCTTGCCGTGTCCGAAGCCGACGCGGCCCTTCTGGTCGCCGATCACGACCAGCGCTGCGAAACCGAAGCGCTTGCCGCCCTTGACGACCTTCGCCACACGATTGATGTGGACGAGCTTGTCGACGAACTCGCTGTCGCGCTCTTCACGGCCACCCCGGTGGCCACCACCGCGCTCGCGTTCACCTGCCATAGGTTTTCCAATCTGTGAGAAGCAGGCCCGATGGCCGTCGGCTTCTGTCGTTAGTTTAACTTATCGGGCATGATCTTGTCCGAAAACCGGAAGACCGCTTTTCGGGATCGTGCCTATTAAAAGCTGAGGCCGCTTTCGCGGGCCGCGTCGGCCAGCGCCTTGACGCGGCCGTGATACAGATAACCGCCGCGATCGAACACGACTTCCTTGACGCCGTTCTTGACCGCGCGCTCGGCCAGCAACTTGCCGACCGCCTTCGCCGCATCGACATCCGCGCCGGTCTTGCCGCCGTCGCGCATCGTCTTTTCGAGCGACGAGGCCGAGGCCAGCGTTTCGCCCTTCAGATCGTCGATCACCTGCGCATAGATGTGCTTCGACGACCGGAAGATCGACAGGCGCGGACGGCCGTTCGCAGTGCGGCGCAGCGACAAGCGCACGCGCTGCTTGCGCCGGGCATTCGTAAGTGAGAGTTTCGACATGACCGGCTCCGTTACTTCTTCTTGCCTTCCTTGCGGAAGATAAATTCGTCGGAATATCGCACACCCTTGCCCTTGTAGGGCTCCGGCGGACGATAGCTGCGGATTTCCGCTGCGACCTGGCCAACGCGCTGCGAGTCGTTGCCCGAGATGTTGATCTCGGTCGGTTTCGGCACCGTGATGGTGATGCCTTCCGGGATCGCGTAAACGACATCGTGGCTGTAACCGAGCGCGAGTTGCAGATTCTTGCCCTGCAACGCCGCGCGATAGCCGACGCCGGTGATTTCGAGCTTCTTGTCGAAACCCTTGGTGACGCCTTCCAGCAGGTTCGCGATCTGCGCGCGCGCCGTGCCGTACAGCGCCTGGGCGCGGTTGGTCTTGAACTTCGGCGCGACCTTGATCTGGCCGTCGGCGAACTTCACATCGACGTCGTCGTGAACGATGAACTGAAGCTGACCCTTCGGTCCCTTCATCTTGACCGTCTGGCCTTCGACGGACGCGGTAACGCCCGACGAGACCACGACAGGCTTCTTGCCTACGCGAGACATGACAAATCCTTCCTCAGAACACCGTGAAGAGAACTTCGCCGCCCACATTCGCGTCACGCGCGTCGTGGTCAGCCATAATTCCCTTGGGCGTCGACAATACCGAAATACCGAGGCCGTTCTTCACGCGCGGCAGGTTCTTCACCGAGACGTAAACGCGGCGGCCGGGCTTCGACACCCGGTCGATTTCGCGGATGACCGGCTCGCCATCGAAATATTTCAGCTCGATTTCCAACTCGGAGCGGCCGGACGAATGCTCAACAGCGGCATAGCCGCGGATGAAACCCTCGTTCTTGAGCACTTCGAGCACGTTGGCGCGCATCTTGGAGCCCGGCGTGGACACCTTCGACTTCGCGCGCATCTGCGCGTTGCGGATACGGGTGATGAGATCGCTGATCGGATCGTGCGTTGACATGGTCGATCCTCCTTACCAGCTTGACTTGACGAGGCCGGGAACGAGGCCTTTCGAGCCCAGTTCACGCAAAGCGATACGGCTGAGCTTGTTCTTGCGATACACCGCACGCGAACGTCCTGTGATTTCGCAACGGTTGCGAATCCGCACCGCCGACGAATTGCGCGGCATCTCGGCGAGCTTCAGGGTCGCGGCGAAACGCTCTTCAACCGGCTTCGACTTGTCGGCGATGATGGCCTTGAGACGCGCGCGCTTGGGCGCCGCGTTCTTGGTCATCGCCTTGCGGCGGTTGTTCTTCTCGATCGAACTCTTCTTTGCCATGCTTGGCTCCTGGGTATCCGCGTTTGAAAGGCTAAAAGCCGATCACTGCCGGAACGGGAAATTGAAGGCGGTCAAAAGCGCGCGGGCCTCGTCGTCGGTTCGCGCCGTGGTGCAAACCGTGACGTCCATGCCCCATGTTTCCCCCATCTTGTCGAAATCGATTTCGGGGAAAATGATGTGCTCTTTGATGCCGAGCGAATAGTTGCCGCGGCCGTCGAAGCTCTTCGGGTTCAGGCCGCGGAAATCCCGGACGCGCGGCAGCGCGACGTTGATCAGGCGGTCGATGAACTCGTACATCTTGGTCTTGCGCAACGTCACCTTGGCGCCGATCGGCTGGTTTTCACGCAGCTTGAAGGTCGCGATGGCGACGCGCGAATAGGTCACGATCGGCTTCTGACCGGCGATGAGGCCGAGGTCGGCTGCCGCCAGGTCGGCTTTCTTGCGGTCGTTCACGGCTTCGCCGACGCCCATGTTCAGCACGACCTTGTCGAGCCGGGGCACCTGCATGACGTTTTCATAGCCGAACTGTTCGGTCAGCTTGCCGCGGATTTCGCGGTCGAACTGCTCGCGCAGACGCGGCGTGTAAGCGGTCTCAGACATCGATCTCTGCTCCCGAACGCTTGGCGACACGCACCTTGGTGCCGTCAGCCTGAATCTTGAACCCGACGCGGGTCGCCTTGCCGTCCTTGCCGACGATGGCAATGTTCGACAGATGGATCGGCGCCTCTTTCGAGATGATGCCGCCCTCCTGGGCCTGGGTCTGCTTCTGGTGACGCTTCACCAGATTGACGCCCCGCACCAACGCCTTGTTGTCGGTCGGACGAACCTCGAACACCTCGCCGGTGCGTCCCTTGTCGCGTCCGTTGAGGACGATGACTTTATCACCTTTGCGGATCTTGGCAGCCATTACAGCACCTCCGGCGCAAGCGAGATGATCTTCATGTGGTTCTTGGACCGCAGCTCGCGCGGCACGGGCCCGAAAATACGGGTGCCGACCGGCTCGGACTGATTGTTGATCAGGACGGCAGCGTTGCGATCGAAGCGGATCACCGATCCATCGGCGCGGCGGATGTCCTTGCGGACGCGAACGACGACCGCCTTCATGACGTCGCCCTTCTTCACCTTCCCGCGCGGGATGGCTTCCTTGATCGACACCACGATGATGTCGCCAACGGTTGCATAACGGCGCTTGGAGCCTCCAAGAACCTTGATGCACATGACACGGCGTGCGCCTGAATTATCGGCCACGTCGAGGTTGGTCTGCATCTGAATCATTGATGCACCTCGTCCTCTGTTTGATGCGCGAATTGCGCAATTGTGATGCGCTTACGCGGATGTCTTCTGTTCGCCCCGGACCACTGTCCAGTGCTTCAACTTGGAGAGCGGCTTGCTCTCCTCGATCCAGACCATGTCGCCCGGCTTGAACTGATTGTTCTCGTCGTGCGCGTGATAGTTCTTGGACCGGCGAATCGTCTTCTTGTAGATCGGATGGGTAAAGCGCCGATCGACGCGAACCACAACTGTTTTTGCCTGCTTGTCGCTGACGACGACGCCTTGCAGAGTCCGTTTCGGCATCTTGCGCCCCTTACTTCTTCGCGTCGCGCTTTTGCGCGGCGATGGTCTTGATGCGAGCGATATCGCGGCGAGCTTCGCGCAGCCGCGTGGTGTTTTCCAGTTGCCCGGTGGCGCGCTGGAAACGCAGGTTGAAGCGCTCCTTCTTCAGATCGACGATGGCATCGTCCATCTGGTCGGAGCTCATCGCGCGGATGTCCTGGGTCTTCATCTCGGCCATGGTCTTACTCCGCAATGCGCGCGACGAAGCGCGTCTTGATCGGCAGCTTGGCGGCGGCGAGCGTCAGTGCTTCCTTGGCGGTCTGCGTGGTGACGCCGTCGATCTCGAACATGATCCGGCCGGGCTTTACGCGGGCGACCCACAATTCGGGCGTGCCCTTGCCGGAGCCCATGCGGACTTCCGCCGGCTTCTTCGACACCGGAACATCCGGAAAAATCCGGATCCAGACGCGGCCGGCACGTTTCATGTGACGGGTCAGCGCACGACGCGCCGCCTCGATCTGTCGCGCGGTGATCCGCTCCGGCGCCATCGCCTTCAGGCCGAACTGGCCGAAAGCCAAGGTCGCGCCCGACGACGCGACGCCGTGGATGCGGCCCTTATGCGCCTTGCGGAACTTGGTCTTCTTTGGTTGCATCATGGCTTACGCCCTCAAACCTTCCAACTTGAATTCGCTAAACGCGTCCCGATCAGGCTGCGTCGCGGCGCGGGCGCGAATTGTCGCCCTCGGCCATGCGCTTGTCCTGGGCCATCGGATCGTGCTCAAGGATTTCGCCCTTGAAAATCCAGACCTTGACGCCGCAGGTGCCGAACGTCGTGAACGCGGTGGCGACGCCGTAGTCGATGTCCGCGCGCAGCGTGTGCAACGGCACGCGCCCTTCGCGATACCATTCCATGCGCGCGATTTCCGCGCCGCCCAGACGACCCGAGCAGTTGATGCGGATGCCTTCGGCTCCGAGGCGCATCGCCGACTGAACGGCGCGCTTCATGGCGCGACGGAACGCGACGCGGCGCTCCAACTGCTGCGCGATCGACTCCGCGACCAGCGTGGCGTCCAGCTCCGGCTTGCGGATTTCGACGATGTTGATCACGACGTCGGACGCCGTGATATCGGCGACCTTCTTGCGCAGCTTGTCGATGTCGGCGCCCTTCTTGCCGATCACGACACCCGGACGCGCCGAATGGATTGTGACGCGGCACTTGCGGTGCGGGCGCTCGATGATGATCTTGGCGACGGCCGCCTGCTTGAGTTCCTTGTGCAGGATCTCGCGGATCCTGACGTCTTCGTGCAGTAGCTTGCCGTATTCGTTCTTGCCGGCGTACCAACGGGAATCCCAGGTCCGGTTGATGCCGAGGCGAAGCCCGATCGGATTGATCTTCTGACCCATCGTAGTCTCCCGCGCTCTATCGTTACGCGCTTGCTTCGGCTGCAACCTGACGAACAACGATCGTCAATTGCGCGAATGGCTTGAAAATACGGCCCGAACGGCCACGGCCGCGCGGTGCGAAACGCTTCATCACGATGCCCTTGCCGACATGCGCCTCGGAGACGATCAGATCGTCCACTTCGAGGTCATGATTGTTCTCGGCATTGGCGATCGCCGATTCCAGGCACTTCTTGACGTCCACGGCGATCCGCTTGCGCGAGAACTGCAAGTCCGCCAGCGCCGACGACGCCTTGCGGCCGCGGATCATCTGGGCAACCAGGTTCAGCTTCTGCGGGCTCACGCGCAACATGCGGGCGATCGCCTTGGCCTCGTTATCGGGGAGGCTCCGTTCGCGCTTTGGCTTGCTCATGACTTGGTCCTCAACCCTTCTTGGCTTTTTTGTCGCCCGAATGGCCGTGGAAGGTCCGGGTCGGCGAAAACTCGCCGAACTTGTGACCGACCATTTCCTCGTTGATCGCGACCGGCACATGCTTCTGGCCGTTATAGACACCAAAAGTCAGGCCGACGAACTGCGGCAGGATGGTGGAGCGACGGCTCCAGATCTTGATGACGTCGTGACGGCCGGACGAGCGCGAGGTTTCTGCCTTCTTGAGCAGCGAGCCTTCGACGAACGGGCCTTTCCAGACTGAGCGAACCATGTCCGGCGATCCTTACTTCTTCTTCCGCTTGTGGCGGCTGATGAGAATGAATTTTGTGGTCGACTTGTTCGAGCGCGTCTTCTTGCCCTTGGTCGGCTTGCCCCACGGCGTGACCGGGTGACGTCCGCCCGAGGTGCGGCCTTCGCCGCCGCCGTGCGGATGGTCGATCGGGTTCATCGAGACACCGCGGTTATGCGGGCGACGACCCATCCAGCGGGCACGGCCGGCCTTGCCGATCGAGGTGTTCATGTGGTCCGGGTTGGACACCGCACCGATCGTCGCGGTGCAGCGGCCGTGAACCAGACGCTGTTCGCCCGAGTTCAGACGCACGATGACGTAGTCATGATCGCGACCGACAAGCTGGGCGTAAGTGCCGGCGGACCGGGCGATCTGGCCGCCCTTGCCGATCTTCAGCTCCACATTGTGCACGATCGTGCCGATCGGCATGTTGCCGAGCGGCATGACATTGCCCGGCTTCACGTCGACGTAGTTGCCGGCGATGACGCTGTCGCCGACGGCCAGACGCTGCGGCGCCAGGATGTAGGCCAGCGTGCCGTCCGCATATTTCAGCAGCGCAATGAACGCGGTGCGGTTCGGGTCATATTCCAGACGCTCGACCTTGGCGGCCATGTCGACCTTGGTGCGCTTGAAATCGACCGTGCGGTAGGACTGCTTGTGACCGCCGCCACGGAAACGCACCACGGTGCGGCCCGTATTGTTGCGGCCGCCCGAATGGTTCTTGCCTTCGGTCAGCGCCTTGATCGGCTTGCCCTTGTAGAGCGCCGAACGATCGACCATGACCAGCTGTCGCTGGCCCGGCGTCGTGGGATTGAATGTTTTCAGTGCCATCGCGATTCCGCCTTATAGCCCGGTGGTCACGTCGATGCGGTGGCCCTCTTCGAGGGTCACGATCGCACGCTTGACGTCCGACTGCGAACCGAGGTGGCCGCGGAAGACTTTCGTCTTGCCCTTGCGCACCAGCGTGTTCACGCTCTTCACCTTGACGTCGAACAACTTCTCAACCGCTTCCTTGATCTGCGGCTTGGTCGCCGTTTTTGCGACCTTGAACACGACCTTGTTGAACTCGGAGGCGACGGTCGCCTTTTCGGTCACAACAGGAGCCACGATCACGTCGTAATGGCGCGGGTCGATTGTCTTCATTTGAAGCGCGCCTCCAACGCATCGAGCGCCGCTCTGGTCAGAACCAGCTTCTGACGACGCAGAATGTCATAGACGTTGATGCCCTGGATCGGCAGCACGTCGATATTCGGGATGTTGCGGGCGGCCGCGGCGAAACCGTTATGAACCTCGGCGCCGTCGATGATGAGCGCGTTGGTCAAACCGAGACCGTTGAAGTGGCCGATCAGGGCCTTGGTCTTCGCCGCCTCCAGCGTCGCCGATTCGATGACGATCAGACCGCCGTCCTTGGCCTTCGCCGATAGCGCATGCTTCAGCGCCAGCGCACGGACCTTCTTCGGCAGATCGAACGCATGGCTGCGCACGACCGGACCGAAAGCACGACCACCGCCGCGAAACTGCGGAACGCGAGCCGAACCGTGACGGGCCCCGCCGGTGCCCTTCTGCTTGTACATCTTCTTGCCGGTGCGCCAGATCTCGGCACGGCCCTTGGCCTTGTGGGTGCCGGCGCGGCGCTTGGCGAGCTGCCAGTTGACGCAACGCTGGATGATGTCGATCCGCGGATCGAGACCGAAGATGGCATCCGACAGCTCGATCGAGCCGGCGTCCTTGCCTTCAAGCGTGGTGACGTTCAGTTTCATCTCACGCTCCTTCCGTCTCGGTTTCGACGTCCGCCGTCGCAGGCTTGTCATTGTCGCCAGCTAGCTTGAACTTGCCGGGCTGCGGCACGTCCTTCGGCAGCGGCTTCTTGACCGCGTCGCGCACCGCGATCCAGCCGCCCTTGGAGCCAGGAACGGCGCCTTCGACGAGGATCAGGCCGCGCGCAACGTCCAGTTGGACGACGCGCAGGTTCAGCGTGGTGATGCGATCGACACCCATGTGACCGGGCATCTTCTTGTTCTTGAAGGTCTTGCCGGGATCCTGACGGCCACCGGTCGAACCGATCGAACGATGCGAGACAGAGACGCCGTGCGTGGCGCGAAGACCGCCGAAATTCCAGCGCTTCATGCCGCCCGCGAAGCCCTTGCCGACCGACGTGCCGGTGACATCGACGAACTGACCGACGACGAAGTGGTCGGCCTGGATTTCAGCGCCGACCGGGATCAACGCGTCTTCCGACACGCGGAATTCCGCGACCTTGCGCTTCGGTTCAACCTTTGCGACGGCGAACTGGCCGCGCTCGGCTTTCGGCAGATAAACAGTCTTGCGCAAGCCCGATCCGAGCTGCAGCGCGACATAACCATTCTGTTCGCTGGTCCGGTGCCCAAGAACCTGGCAATTGCCCAGCTTCAGCACGGTCACGGGGATATGTTCGCCGGTCTCCGTAAAGACCCGCGTCATCCCGACCTTTTGTGCGATCACTCCGGAGCGCATCGGCATGTATCCTGTTCTTTCTGTCCGCGCGTGGCAGACGGGAATCCAAAAGTTAGAGCTTGATCTCGACATCGACACCGGCGGCCAGATCGAGCTTCATCAAAGCATCGACAGTCTGCGGGGTCGGATCGACGATATCGAGAAGGCGCTTGTGCGTGCGCATCTCGAACTGCTCGCGGCTCTTCTTGTCAACGTGCGGCGAACGGTTGACGGTGAACTTCTCGATGCGCGTCGGCAGCGGAATCGGTCCGCGGACCTGTGCGCCGGTGCGTTTCGCGGTGTTCACGATCTCGCGGGTCGATGAATCGAGAATTCGATGATCGAACGCCTTGAGACGGATGCGGATATTCTGGCCGTTCATTGCCGTGGTCTTTCTTTCCTGCCGTCATCACCCGCGAAGGCGGGTGATCCAGTATTCCGAAATGTCGCCGTTCAGTCGAAACGTCGCGGCGTACTGGATGCCCGCCTTCGCGGGCATGACAGCCTTCCGTTACTCGATGATGCTGGCGACGACGCCGGCGCCGACCGTGCGGCCGCCTTCGCGGATCGCGAAGCGCAGCTTCTCTTCCATCGCGATCGGCACGATCAGATGAACTTCCATGGCGATGTTGTCGCCCGGCATCACCATCTCGGTGCCTTCCGGCAGATGAACCACACCGGTCACGTCCGTCGTGCGGAAGTAGAACTGCGGACGATAGTTGGTGAAGAACGGCGTGTGACGGCCACCCTCTTCCTTGGTGAGGATGTAGGCCTCGGCCTTGAACTTGGTGTGCGGCTTGACCGAACCCGGCTTGCACAGCACCTGGCCGCGCTCGACGTCTTCACGCTTGGTCCCGCGGAGCAGCGCACCGATGTTGTCGCCGGCCTGGCCCTGATCGAGCAGCTTGCGGAACATTTCGACGCCGGTGACGATGGTCTTCTGAGTGGCCTTGAGACCGACGATCTCGATTTCCTCGCCGACCTTGACGACGCCGCGCTCGACGCGGCCGGTGACGACCGTACCACGACCCGAGATCGAGAACACGTCTTCGACCGGCATCAGGAACGGCATGTCGATCGGACGTTCCGGCTGCGGAATGTACTTGTCGACTTCAGCCATCAGCGCCAGAATCGCGTCGTGACCGAGCTTTGGATCCTTGTTCTCGAGCGCGCAGAGCGCCGAACCCTTGATGATCGGAATGTCGTCGCCGGGGAAATCGTACTTGGAGAGAA
Organism: uncultured Tardiphaga sp.; assembly: GCA_964244735.1. Taxonomy (GTDB): domain Bacteria; phylum Pseudomonadota; class Alphaproteobacteria; order Rhizobiales; family Xanthobacteraceae; genus Tardiphaga. The sequence continues at coordinate 178,940 of CAXTJT010000009.1, read as the reverse complement.
GTTCGCGAACTTCCATCTCGACCAGTTCGAGCAATTCCGGATCGTCGACCATGTCGACCTTGTTCAGGAACACGACGAGCGACGGCACGCCGACCTGCTTGGCGAGCAGGATGTGCTCGCGGGTCTGCGGCATCGGGCCGTCGGCGGCCGACACGACCAGGATCGCGCCGTCCATCTGGGCGGCGCCCGTGATCATGTTCTTCACATAGTCGGCGTGGCCCGGACAATCGACGTGGGCGTAGTGGCGGTTGGCGGTCTCGTATTCGACGTGAGCGGTCGAGATGGTGATGCCGCGGGCCTTCTCTTCCGGCGCCTTGTCGATCTGGTCGTAAGCGGTGAAGGTCGCGCCGCCGGTCTCGGCGAGAACCTTGGTGATCGCGGCCGTCAGCGACGTCTTGCCATGGTCGACGTGACCGATGGTGCCGATGTTGCAGTGAGGCTTGTTACGTTCAAACTTAGCTTTGGCCATGACTCTCTCCGTTCAGTCGCTGATGTCGCTCAGGACAATCAGGCGAATTTCTTTTGGACTTCGGCCGACACATTGGCCGGCGCTTCCGCATAGTGATCGAACTGCATCGTGAAGGTTGCGCGGCCCTGGCTCATCGAGCGCAGGTTATTCACGTAACCGAACATGTTCATGAGCGGCACCATCGCATTGATGACGTTGGCGTTGCCGCGCATGTCCTGTCCCTGGATCTGGCCGCGCCGCGAATTCAGATCGCCGATGACCGAACCGGTATAGTCTTCCGGGGTCACGCATTCGACCTTCATGATCGGCTCGAGCAGGACGGACTTGCCCTTCTGCAGCGCGTCGCGGAACGCCGCACGCGAGGCAATTTCAAAGGCGAGAGCCGACGAGTCGACGTCGTGGTAGGCGCCGTCAACCAGCGAGACCTTGACGTCGACAACCGGGAAACCCGCGACGACGCCCGAACCCAGCACGCTGTTGAGGCCCTTTTCGACGCCAGGGATGTACTCCTTCGGCACCGACCCGCCGACGACCTTGGATTCGAACTCGAAGCCCGACCCCGGCTCGCCCGGCTCGACGATGAACTTGACGCGCGCGAACTGGCCGGTACCGCCGGTCTGCTTCTTGTGCGTGTAGTCCACTTCGGCGCGCTTCGTGATCTTCTCGCGGAACGCCACTTGCGGTGCGCCGATATTCGCATCGACCTTGTAGGTGCGGCGCAGAATGTCGACCTTGATGTCGAGATGGAGTTCGCCCATGCCCTTGAGGATGGTCTGGCCGGACTCGGTGTCGGTGGACACGCGGAACGACGGATCTTCGGCCGCGAGCTTCGCCAGAGCGACGCCCAATTTCTCCTGGTCCGCCTTGGTCTTCGGCTCGATCGCGATCTCGATGACCGGCTCCGGGAATTCCATCTTTTCGAGGATGACCTGCTTTTGGGCGTCGCACAGGGTGTCGCCGGTGCGGGCTTCCTTCAGGCCAGCCAGCGCGACGATGTCGCCGGCATAGGCTTCCTTGATGTCTTCGCGGTTGTTCGCATGCATCAACAACATGCGGCCGATCCGCTCTTTACGTTCGCGGGTCGAATTGACGACGCCGGTGCCGGAAATCAGCGTGCCCGAATAGATGCGGCAGAAGGTGATCGTGCCGACGAACGGATCGTCCATGATCTTGAACGCGAGCAGCGCCAGCGGCTCGTTGTCCTTCGGCAGACGCAGAACCTCGTTGCCCTCGTCGTCCACGCCCTTGATTGCGGGAACGTCGACCGGCGACGGCAGATAATCGACAACGGCGTCGAGCAAGGGCTGCACGCCCTTGTTCTTGAAGGCCGAGCCGCACAGCACCGGATAGAACGCGCCGGTCAGAACCGCCTTGCGGATCAGGCGCTTCAGCGTGGCTTCGTCCGGCTCGACGCCATCGAGAAACTTGGTGAGCGCATCGTCGTCGAGTTCGACGGCGGCTTCGATCATCTTCTCGCGATATTCCTTGGCCTGCTCGACCATGTCGTCGGGAATGTCGATGTCCTTGAAGTTCGCGCCGAGGGCTTCGTCTTCCCAGATCACGCCCTTCATACGAACCAGATCGACCAGACCCTTAAAGTTGTTCTCGGAGCCGATCGGAAGCTGGATGGCTATCGGCTTGGCGCCGAGGCGGTCGATGATGTCCTGAAGGCACTTGTAGAAGTCAGCGCCGGTCTTATCCATCTTGTTCGCGAAAACGATCCGCGGAACCTTGTACTTGTCGCCCTGACGCCAGACGGTCTCGGTCTGCGGCTCGACGCCCTGGTTCGAGTCGAGAACGCAAACGGCGCCGTCGAGCACGCGCAGCGAGCGCTCGACTTCGATCGTGAAGTCGACGTGGCCGGGGGTGTCGATGATGTTCAGACGCTTGCCGTTCCAGAACGCGGTGGTCGCGGCGGAGGTGATCGTGATGCCGCGCTCCTGCTCCTGCTCCATCCAGTCCATCGTCGCGGCACCTTCGTGCACTTCGCCGATTTTGTGGCTCTTGCCGGTATAATACAGGATGCGCTCGGTGGTCGTGGTCTTGCCGGCATCGATATGCGCCATGATACCGAAATTACGGTAGTCCTCAATGGCATGAACGCGGGGCATGATGTGATCCTTGAATTCGTTTCGGCTCGCCGGAAGCGGCGCGCCGTTACCAGCGGTAGTGCGAGAATGCGCGGTTGGCTTCAGCCATCTTGTGCACGTCTTCGCGCTTCTTGACCGCGTTGCCGCGGCCGTTCGATGCATCGAGCAATTCGGCCGACAGACGCTCGGTCATCGTCTTCTCGTTGCGCGCGCGGGCCGCGGTGATCAGCCAGCGAATGCCGAGCGCCTGACGGCGCACCGAGCGAACTTCGACCGGCACCTGATAGGTGGCGCCGCCGACGCGACGCGACCGCACTTCGATGGTCGGCATCACATTTTCCAGGGCCTGCTCGAAAATCTGCAGCGGGCCCTGCTTTGTCTTGACTTCGATCATTTCCAGGGCGCCGTAAACAATGCCCTCGGCGGCAGATTTCTTGCCGTCGTACATGATCGAGTTCATGAACTTCGTGATGATGATGTTCCCGAACTTCGGGTCCGGGTTCACTTCACGTTTTTCAGCAGAATGGCGACGAGACATTCAATGATCCCCGATTACTTCGGACGCTTCGCGCCGTACTTCGAACGGCGCTGCTTACGGTTCTTGACGCCCTGGGTATCGAGGACGCCGCGGAGAATGTGGTAACGCACGCCGGGCAAATCCTTGACTCGACCGCCGCGGATCATGACCACGGAGTGCTCTTGAAGGTTATGGCCTTCACCCGGAATGTAGCCGATGACTTCAAACCCATTGGTCAGACGCACCTTGGCGACCTTACGAAGCGCCGAGTTCGGCTTCTTCGGCGTCGTGGTGTAGACGCGCGTGCACACGCCGCGCTTTTGCGGCGACTGCTGCAGCGCCGGCACTTTCTTGCGCGCCTTTTGAATTTCGCGCGGCTTAGCGATCAGTTGGTTGATCGTCGGCATCGTTCGCCTTTACCCTTGTTCGCGCGAAGCCCAAGAGGTTTTCCCCATGAGGCTTTCGCAAATTCGTTCAGGACTTTTCAGCCCCACTCAAACCGCTCCGCGCAACAGCGACCGCATGACGATCGTTTGCACAAAGCGAAATCGCACCAACCGCCCATGTCTGGGTGGAAAGCGCTCGACGCCACAGAGGACCGCGATCATGGTGATAAGGCTTGCGCCGAACCGCCTGCACCGAGGTCATGCTTCCGAAATCGAACTCCAAAGTGAGACCTTGGAGAAGGACAATCGTCCTGGCATTGCCTAGCTATATCGACAGCGTTTGAGCAACAAAGGTCGAGGGTGGTGCCCGCAAAAATCTCGAAAGATATTCAGTGGGTGGTCCGTTCCGACACGGGCGTTGCTCACCGCCTGTCGTTGAGTGCGCGGGTTTTATAATTCGCTAACAGGCAAGTCAAGGATAAAGCCTCGCAGATTGCGATGTAAAATGCCCGTTTCGCCAATGTTTAAGCATAAGCGAGAGGTTCTGGCGAAGGAGTTTCGATCCGCAGCGGGATTTTTCACGTTTGAGAGCCGGTCGGGACGCCACCAACGGCGAATCGACGCCAATCCGAGCGCCGCTGCCGCACGTCAGATGACGAAACGCACCGTTGACGCCGGAGCCGGCCGCGCCTGCGATACGACCGGATGCTGATCCTGCACGAGCGGCGGAGAGACGGTCTCGACGTCCATCTCGGCCGCGATCGTTGCCGCGCCTGGATCTGGCGTCGGCCCGGTCGTCGTCATCGCAGGCGCGGCAACCGCGGATCCAGCGGCCGGCGGGACCGGCCGCGATTGGCGCGCGGCGCGCCACGCGACAAGGCGATCGCGCCATTGCTTGAGCCGTTCACGGCCGACTTGCCGTGCCGCCTCCCACCAGAAACCGGCTGACCGCCCCGGCCCGACCGCGACCAGCACGTCGGCCATCGCGCGCCGCCCGTACCAGAGCTGCGACATGAAGCTGTTCTCGGCCGAGCAGGAGTCGATACCCGAAATGTGAGTGGTGGCGAAAAGGTGCTCCGTCACCCTATCGATCAGGACCACGCCCGGCGAGAATTTCGCATAGGCCTTATCGAAGGCCGTCTTCCACGTATATCCCATCGTGCCGGAGAACAGCACAACCTGCGTGGCAATGGTCTGGCCGTCGATCTGCAAGGTTTGAATGGCGGCCTGCCCCTGCTCCGCAAGGTTGGCGATCAGCCGACGAACGAAGTTGGCATCCCCGTCCCGGCACAGCAGCGCCGTTCCGGCCGCGCCTTTCCAGCTTTTGAATTCGAGTTGCAGGAACGTCTCGACTTCGGCCGCAATCGCCTGAGGATCGCTGACGAAGACGATCGCGGCCACGCCTAGCGCGGACATCCGCTTCCAGCCCTGGCGCAGTTTCTTGCGGCGCTCGCCGGAAGCCTTCTCCGTCGTGTCGCGCCAGATCACCGGACGGCTCTCGGTCTTGATCGTCAGGACGCGCCCGCCACGCGCCTCGATCGCATCGATCAGCGGCCGATAACTCGCCGCCTCGGTATCCAGCGACTTCATGCGAATGACGCGAGGCATGTCCGGCGCGTCGGCGATCGCCCGGAAAAAAGCAGGCATCACGACGGCCGCGACATCCGGGTCGACCACCGGACTCGACAGGAACGCATATTCAAACGGCAACGCGTCGAGAACCGTCGTCCAGAACGGCAAGGCGCGGCTCTGCTGCATGGCCCAAAGGCCAACGAGCCGGCGCGGTTGCGCGCGGTCGTCCCAGGCCAGCAGCACATGAATCCGTGAGAACTGGGTCGCATCGGCGGCCCGCAACGCGGCCGGGCTCATGAACACGTTGGGATGAGCCCGCGACACCAGGTCATCCCAATCGGCACCAAGCTCAAAATTTGGTGACTGAATCGTTACCGAAATCATGGAATTCGCGACCTGCGACATTTGGCTTGGGGCGCATAGTGAGGCGATGCATGTTGCGGTTCAGTTAAAGCGACGTCCGGCATTTCCGAAACCCGCGAATTCGCTGCCGCATTGCGCAAATTAATGTGTCAAACGCCATATGAATTCGTTGTTCCCGTTCAATGTTTGTTTCCGCCTCGCGGTGTAAGGCTTTGCCTCCAGGCCTTGATCCTGGTCACGAGAGAAACGGACATGATCGACACAGATATCGCGATCGTCGGCGGCGGACTTGCCGGCTCGACGGCCGCCGCCATGCTGGGCCGCGCCGGCATCAGCGCCGTCATGATCGATCCGCACACGGTTTATCCGCCTGATTTTCGCTGCGAGAAAATCGCCGGCCCGCATATCGATGCGCTGAAGCGCACCGGCCTCGCCGACCTCGTTCTGCCCGCGACGACATTCGATGGCGACAACAGCGACGGCACGACCTGGATTTCGCGGTTCGGTCGCCTGGTCGATCGCCGGCCGGGCGATCAGCACGGCATCATGTACGACAACTTCGTCAACACAATGCGCCGGGCGATTCCCGACAGCGTGCCGCAATACGCATTGAAAGTGACCGGCATCGCCACAGGTCACGATCGCCAGCACGTCACGTTGTCCAACGGCGAGATCGTCTCGGCGCGACTCGTGGTGCTGGCCAGCGGCCTGAACGTCGGCATCCGCCACTGGCTCGGGATCGAACGCGAGATCGTCAGCCCCTGCCATTCCATCACCGTCGGCTTCAACATGAATCCGGTCGGCCGCACCTCATTCGATTTCGGATCGCTGACGCATTACACCGAACGCCTCGCCGACCGGATGGCTTACATCACGCTGTTTCCGATCGGCGACACGATGCGGGCGAATCTGTTTACCTATCGCGGCGCGGACGATCCATGGCTGCGCGAAATCCGGAACGAGCCGGTCGCGGCGCTGCATCGACTGATGCCCGGCCTCGCGCGCCTCACCGGCGACTTCGAGATCGAAGGCCCGCTGCGCATCCGCCCCGCCGATCTCTATGTCAGCAAGGGCCATTTGCAGCCTGGCGTCGTCATGGTGGGCGATGCGTTCGCGACCTCCTGCCCTGCCGCCGGAACCGGCTCCTACAAGGTGTTCACCGATGTCGAGCGCCTGTGCAATGTCCACATTCCGAAGTGGCTCGCCAGCGAGGGCATGGAGACTGCCAAGATCGCCGAATTCTACGACGACCCGGTCAAGCGCGCCTGCGATGAGTTTTCTCTCAGGGAAGCCCACAATCTGCGCTCGATGTCGATCGACAGCGGGTTGATCTGGCAGATGCACCGCTGGGCCCGGTTCGGCATGCGCTTCGCGCGGGGAACGCTGCGCCGTCGGGGTCGGGCGACAGCGGCGGTCCAACCGGCCCCGGCCCAAAACAGCGAGGCGACTGCCAACCAGGCGTCGCGGCCGGCGGCCTGACAGGAACGGCGCTTGGCGGTTTGTCGTTTGAACAATCCTTGCTAGATGAGGGTGAGTTTCAGCCAGCGAACGCGGGGTCCGGAATGACTTATGACGATCACGTCGAAGAGGCGATCGCCGCCGACGACATCGATGCTCTGATCCGCTTCGCCTATGGCTCGCCGTGTCTGTGCACGACGATCAAGGGCGAACCGGCATGTGTCTGCAAGATGCAGGCAAAGGCGCTGCGCGGAAAACTCGTGCCGTTGGCTCTGGTCAACAACCGCATCGAGCGCGTCGCGGCCTGACTGGAGCGGATGGAAGGGATCGAACCTTCGCCTTCAGTTGGGAAACTGTCGCTCGTCCATCGAGCTGCACCCGCAAGGCCATCCTAGCATCGCTGGAACTTTGCGACGACAACAATCGATCCGTCGCCGCCGCCACCCGCCGGCGTCGTTAAGAATGTCTGAAGAACCGGCACGCATCGCCACCGCCCGTGTCGCAGCGACGGTTCGGATCAATCGTCATCCTCATCATCGTCGTCGTCGTCATCTTCATCATTATCGTCAGTGCCGTGCGGCATGTGGCCCTGATCGTCCCACAGGGTGCGATAGGTGCCGCCGAGCGCCAGCAGTTCGGCATGCGAGCCGCGCTCGATCGCCTGCCCGCCCGAGATCACGATGATTTCGTCCATCTCGACCACCGAGGTCAGCCGATGCGTCGAGAAAATCATGGTGCGATCTTCCGCCAGCTTCAGTAGCGTCTTGTTGATCGCCGCTTCCGTCGTCTGGTCGAGCGCCGACGTCGCCTCGTCGAGCAGCAGCACCGACGGATCGCGCACGATCGCGCGGGCGATCGCGATGCGCTGGCGCTGGCCGCCGGACAGCGTGTCGCCGCGCTCGCCGACCGAGGTGTCGTAGCCTTCCGGCAGGCCCTCGATATAGCTGTGGATCTCGGCCTTTCGGGCGGCCTCCTCGACCTCGTCGTCGGTCGCGTTCTCCTTGCCGAGCCGGATGTTTTCGCGGATCGACATATTGAAGAGCATGTTTTCCTGAAACACGACGGCCATGCTCGCGCGCAAGGACTCGCGCGTCACCTTGCGGATGTCGACGCCGTCGATGGTCAGGCGTCCCTCGTCCGGCACGTAGAGCCGCAGGATCAGATTGAGCAGCGTGCTCTTGCCCGAGCCACTCGGGCCGACGATGGCGATACTCTTGCCGACGTTCAGCTTGAGGCTGAGATTGTCGAGCACCGGTTTGGTCGCGCCGTCATATTTGAACGTGACGCGATCGAAGGTGATGTCGTTGGTGATGCGCGGCAGCGCCGGAGCGTTCGCCTTGTCCGCACCACGCGTCGGCTCGTCCAGCAATTCCTGCATGTGACGCACCGCCGCCGCCGACGAGATCGACACCGGGATGAAATGCATGAGATGCGCGATGTTGTAGGACACCTCCCAGAACGCGCTCTCGAACGTGACGAATGTGCCAACCGTGATCTGGCCTTTGGTCGCCAGATAAGCGCCGATCGCCAGCACCACGAGATGCAGCAGCAGCACGGAGATCGTCACCGAGCGCTCGACCATCGTGGAAAGGAACGTCGCCGCCGCGATCTTGCGCTTGGCGTCCTTGTTGCGCAGCGTGAACCAGCCCATGGTGCGGCGTTGCAGGCTAAACGCCTTCACCACTGCCTGGGCCGCGACGCTTTCCTGCACCATGCCGAGCAGCGTCGACTCCGTCTGCTTCTGCTCGTAATTGGCCTGCACGGCTTTCGGCGTCAGGATGCGCGGGCCGATCAGCGTGATCGGAAACACCAGCAGCGCCACGGCCGCGAGTTGCCAGTTCAGCCACAGCATCAGCAGGCAGCCGGCGATCAGTTCGAGGAACGGCAGCAGCGCCGAATTGGCAAAGCTCTTGATCGAACCTTCGATCGCCGCCATGTCGATCGAGAACCGCGACAAGATCTCGCCGCGCTTGGTGCGCGCGAAATAGGACGATGGCAGATCCTGCACATGGCCGAACAGTCTGGCGCGGATGTCGGTGACGATCGACGCCGCCAGCAGCGCATCCCAGCGCTCGTACCAGATCGCGACGATCGAGGTGAAGATGCCGGCGACCGCGAGCACGCCGAGGATCATGTACAGCGCGCCGAAATCTTCCTCGCCGAGCGCGTCGTCGATCAGGTACTTCAGGCTGAGCGGCATGATGACGTTGAACAACGTCTCGACCAGGACGCCGAAGCCGACAATGGCCAGCATCTTGCGATAATTGCCGAGATAAGGCCGCACGAACGCGGCCATCGTCGTCAGCGCGCCTGCGGCCTCGCGCGCAGTGAAGACGACGAGGTCTTCATCGTCGTCGTCATCGTCATCAGGTTTGGACTTGTCGGTCTTGCGCGCCCGGTCGGCGAGAACTTTCTCGGCCGCGGCCTTGGCGGCGGGATCGAGCGGCAAAGCAAGCTTGTCGTCGAGCGGCGACGCGGCTTCGCTGCCCTTGCCGGCTGACGCCGCAGGATCGGACGGAGGAATTTTGGACGCCATAAGAAAGACCGTTGCTTAAACGGTCAGTCGATGACCGCATCTGGTGGCGCGGACATTAGGCGATGTGGATGACAGAGGCAAAGTGCGGCGGTGCTTTTCGATGCATCAACGATTAGCAAGGCCGTCATCCCCCGCAAGCGCGCTCTTGCGCGCGCAAGCGGGGAACCAGTGCGCCGCAGCGCTGGCGTTTGAAATCTGGCGCTTTGGGAATACCCGGTCCGCGCATTCGCGGGATGACGGCATGATTCGCTGTTAATCCTGATCGATCTTTTCAAAGAACGAATAGCGGAGACTGTCAGAGTCGGCATACCAGTTGCCCGGTCCCTTGTTCGCCTTCAAGGTCGCGGCCCACAAGGCGTCGGTTACATCCTTGCGGTGCATCGACAGGTCGAAGCCGTTGTTGAAGAACAGCTCCGACCATTCCCACCAGGTGCCGAGTTTCTTGACGCCGCGCAGCAGATCGTAGCGGTCGATCAGCGCCGGCGCCATGTCGGACGTGACCGAGCCGAACACAAGCCCGGTTTTTGTGACGCGGTTGAGTTCGGCGATCGCCTTGACGATCTGCTTCTCGCCGACATGGCACAGGCTCGTCTCGAACACGAAATCGAACTGGCCTTTTTTGAACGGCATCTCGACGATCGAGCCGAGCTTGTTGTATTTCGCCAGCTTCTTCGGCGTGCGGCCGTGCATCGGTTTGTTGTTCTCGATACCCCAGGCATCGATGCCCTTCTCGCGCAACGCGCCGACCAACTCGCCCGACGCCGAGCCCGCGATCAGAATCTTGTAGCCGCGTGCCCGGCCCCAGACGATCTTGATCATATCCGTCAGATAATCGGGATCGGTGAATGCGCTCCACGACTCGGCGTAAGGGCCAAGGCCGCGATAATTGTTGAAGTAAGCGCGGTCGATCTTGTCGGACAGACGCGCAACGTCCTGCGCCTTGGCGCGGCGCAGCTTCATCATCTCGCTGACGATGATGTCGGTTGCGGCGTCGGATGAATCGAGCAGGCCGTTCAGCGTCGAGTCGAACAAATAATCGCCGACCACGACGAGGCCGGGATGCTCCTTCGGATCGGGCCGATGATTGGTCATCACGTCGCGCACCGGCATGCCGCCCGGAATGCGGTTGACGCTGGAGAGCCAGCGATGAATCTTGCCCTCCTGGAAATGCAGACGCGCATCGCCCAATGAGGCAGGAAGCGACTTCATCGCAAGGTCGATCAATTCCTCGTCGCTGAGATTGGCAAAGGCCAGCGCGTCGGAGCCGGCGATCAGCCAGTTCAGAACGCCGTGCTTGCCGACATCGTGGCGCGCGCCCTCATTGTAAACGCAGCAGCCGCCAAAGGCTTCCGACATGAACCAGGCGCCGGGAATCTGCTCGCCCCAGAACGGTGAATCAAAAAGGATCGAGACACGCAGATAATGCGCCGGCCGGTCGAAATACGACACATGCTTGATCATCGACTTGCGCAGTTGTTCGCCGTCCCAGCGCATCGTCGCCAGCCATGAATGCGGCAGGCACACCAGCACCAGATCGAAATCGCGCGTCTCCGGTCCCTTGCCGTTCATCATATCGAGCCGATAGCGGCCTTTATCGCTCTTGCCGATTTTCAGAACGCGATGGTTGAGCTGGATGTCGGCATCGACCTCCGAGCGGAGGCCTTCGATGAGTTGTTCATTGCCGTTCTGAATTGAATACAGGCCGATATAGTCATCGACATCCATCACGAAATTCTTCAGTGCGTTGAGGCCGTTGGTGTTGTGGCTCTCGGTCGCGATGTCGGAGCGCGCCATCACCTTGAGAAAACGCTTCGCGGTCGGATCGGACACCTCCCTGTCGAGCAACTCCTCGCAGGTGATGTAGGCCCACGGGTTTTCGTTGTCGTGCGCGCCGACGCCTTCGTAATATTCGATCGGCGACACCATCGACGCGCATGTCTTGCGAAACGCCTCGATCGCATTGGCGGTCTTGTTGCCGTATTTGCGGCGCATCCCCGGCACGTCGTTCAGCAATTCGCCGTCGAGCATGACTTGCTCGGCATCCATCGGGATCGTCTGCAGGCCGAAATGCTGAACCAGTTCGCGCAGCGGATCGGGGCCGGTCATCGAATAATCATAGATTTCGGCGACGCCGGCCTCGTACATCGCATCGGCGGTGTCGAACTTGCGCGTGACGATCTTGCCGCCGACGCGGTCCGACGCCTCATAGAGGGTGACGCGGCAGAGATCGCCGAGCTTTTTGCGCAGATACCACGCGCTCATCAGGCCGCCCGGACCACCACCGACAATTGCAAGATCAAGCATCTGTTTCTTTCACGCGAACCGCGAAGGCGCGCTGGCATCAGGTTTGGAATCGGCAAGTCGCTGCTTTAGCCCATCTGGCGGCAAAACGGAATCGCCGCACGGTTCTTCAGCGCTAACCCCCTCCAATCAAAATCATTTTTGAGCTGAAGGGAAGATGAACAAGCGTCGCGGGCTGGCTCTTTCCGCTGCATCGCCGGGGCCGCACCGCGACAATATCGATTAGGAACGCAATCGTTCGGCGGCACTTGGTGTTTTTTAACACAGCAAAAGGAAGAGGAAACATCATGAAGATCATCACACTCGCTCTCGCATCGACGCTTGCTCTATCGGGCTCGATGGCAATGGCCCAGAGCAGCTCGGGCGGCACCGCAGCCGGTGGCAGTTCGGCAACGGGCGGCGAAGGCGCGGCCGGCATGAATGGCGGCAACATGACCAACGGCACAACCGGCGGCGCGACGACCAGCGGCACCACTGGCGGTGCGATGGCGCCTGCGCCGAAGACGAACGACGCCAGCAAATCCGGCGCGCCGAGCGCAACCTCGGCCGAAAAGGGCATGACGTCGGGCGGAAGCAGCACCATGAGCAAGTAACGAAAAGGCCGTCCCGGCGTGACCTGGGCGGCCTGGTTTTCGTGACCTGAAAAGCAAAAAGGCCGGCGTTTCCGCCGGCCTTTTTATTTGCGTTGCGCGTTGCTTACTCCGCGGGCGGCAGCGCCAGCGGCTCGGCTTCCGGCGCCTGCGGCACGATGGTCGCCTGACGCTCGCGTTCGTCGAGGATCATCTTGTCGCGCTTGACGGCGACTTCGCGGATCTTCGACATCGACGCGCCGGTGCCGGCCGGGATCAGGCGGCCGACGATGACGTTCTCCTTGAGGCCTTCGAGCGGGTCCACCTTGCCGTTGACGGCCGCTTCGGTGAGCACGCGCGTGGTCTCCTGGAACGACGCCGCCGAGAAGAACGACCGGGTCTGCAAGCTCGCTTTGGTGATGCCGAGCAAAACCGGCGTTCCCGTCGCGATCTTCTTGCCTTCTTCCTTTGCCTTGGCGTTGAGCACGTCGAACTCGATCTTGTCGATCTGTTCGCCCGAGATCATGTCGGTCTCGCCCTGATCGGAGATCTCGACCTTCTGCAGCATCTGACGGACGATCACTTCGATGTGCTTGTCGTTGATGAGCACGCCCTGCAACCGGTAGACCTCCTGGATTTCGTTGACCAGATAGGCAGCGAGTTCCTCGATGCCCTTGATCGCCAGGATGTCGTGCGGCGCAGGATTGCCTTCGACGATGAAGTCGCCCTTTTCGACGATGTCGCCGTCCTGCAGATGGATGTGCTTGCCCTTCGGAATGAGGTACTCGCGAGTCTCCTCGTTCTTGTCGATCGGCTCGATCGAGATCCGCCGCTTGTTCTTGTAGTCGCGGCCGAAGCGGATCGTGCCGGCGATCTCCGCGATGATGGCGGCGTCCTTCGGCTTGCGGGCCTCGAACAATTCCGCCACGCGCGGCAAACCACCGGTGATGTCGCGGGTCTTGGCGCTTTCCATGGAGACGCGCGCGAGAATGTCGCCCGTCTTCACCTTCTGGCCGACGTCGACCGACAGAATGCCGTCGACCGACAGCATGTAACGGGCGTCGCCGCCGCGTGCCAGCTTGAGGATCTTGCCATCCTTGCCCTTGACGACGATCGCCGGCCGCAGATCCGCACCGCCGCGCGACGACCGCCAGTCGATGACGACGCGCTTGGCGATACCCGTCGATTCGTCGAGCGTTTCCGAGATCGACTGACCTTCGACGAGGTCCTCGAATCCGACGGTGCCCTCGACTTCGGTCAGAATCGGACGGCTGTAGGGATCCCACTCCGCGATGCGCTGGCCGCGCTTGATGGTGTCGCCTTCATCGACATGCATCCGCGCGCCGTATTGAATACGGTGCGTCGCACGCTCGGTGCCGTCGGCATCGCTGATCGCAACGACCATGTTGCGGACCATCGCCACCATATGGCCCTCGCCGTTGGTCGCGATCGCCTTGTTCTTGATCGTGACCTTGCCGTCGAAGTTGCTTTCGATCACCGACTGCTCGTTGAGCTGGGCGGCGCCGCCGATGTGGAACGTGCGCATCGTCAACTGCGTGCCGGGCTCACCGATCGACTGCGCGGCGATTACGCCGACAGCTTCACCGTGGTTGACCGGCGTGCCGCGGGCAAGATCGCGCCCGTAGCACTTGCCGCAGATGCCGTTGACCAGTTCGCAGGTCAGCGCCGAGCGGATCTTGACCTCCTGGATGCCGGCCTGCTGGATGGCGTCGACGTGGCTTTCCTCCATCAAGGTGCCGCGCTTGACGACGATCTTGTTGGTCACGGGATCGCGCAGATCCTCGCCGTTGGTGCGGCCGAGAATACGCGAAGCCAGCGACGCCACGACCGAACCGGAATCGACGATGGCGCGCATCTTGATTCCAAGTTTCGTGCCGCAATCGTCCTGCGTGATGATGCAGTCCTGCGCGACGTCGACGAGACGGCGGGTTAGGTAGCCGGAGTTCGCGGTCTTCAGCGCCGTATCCGCGAGACCCTTGCGGGCGCCGTGGGTCGAGTTGAAGTATTCGAGAACCGACAGGCCTTCCTTGAAGTTCGAGATGATCGGCGTTTCGATGATCTCGCCCGACGGCTTGGCCATCAACCCGCGCATACCGGCAAGCTGACGCATCTGGGCCGGCGAACCGCGCGCGCCCGAATGCGACATCATATAGATCGAGTTGATCTGCTGCTCGGCGCCGGCGGCGTTCTTCTTGACCGACGAAATCTCCTTCATCATCTCCTTGGCGACTTCTTCGCCGGCCTTCGACCAGGCGTCGACGACCTTGTTGTACTTCTCGCCGTGGGTGATCAGGCCATCATTGTACTGCTGCTCGAAATCTTTCGCGAGCAGGCGCGTGGTGTCGACGATCTTCCACTTCGACGCCGGCACGACCATGTCGTCCTTGCCGAACGAGATGCCGGCCTTGAACGCGTTGTAGAACCCGAGCGCCATGATCCGGTCGCAGAAGATAACCGTCTCCTTCTGGCCGCAGTGACGATAGACCTGATCGATGACGCCGGAGATTTCCTTCTTGGTCATCAGCTTGTTGATGACTTCAAACTGCATCTTCGGCGATTTCGGCAACACGTTGCCGAGCATGACGCGGCCGGCGGTGGTATCGATCCAGCGCTTGACCATCTTGCCGGCTTCGTCGACGCCTTCCCAGCGATATTTGATCTTGGTGTGGAGGTGGATCACCTTCGCATAGAGCGCGTGTTCGAGCGACGCCATGTCGCCGAACGACTTGCCCTCTCCCGGCAAACCTGCCCGCATCACCGACAGGTAATACAGGCCCAGCACGATGTCTTGCGACGGCACGATGATCGGCTGGCCGTTCGCGGGATGCAGGATGTTGTTGGTCGACATCATCAGGACGCGCGCTTCCAACTGCGCTTCGAGCGACAGCGGAACGTGCACGGCCATCTGATCGCCGTCGAAGTCGGCGTTGAACGCCGAACAGACCAGCGGATGCAACTGGATCGCCTTGCCTTCGATCAACACCGGCTCGAACGCCTGGATGCCCAGACGATGCAGTGTCGGCGCGCGGTTCAAAAGAACCGGATGTTCGCGGATGACCTCGTCCAGAATATCCCAGACCTCCGGACGCTCTTTTTCCACCAGCTTCTTGGCCTGCTTCACCGTCGTGGACAGACCCTTGGCGTCGAGCCGCGAATAGATGAACGGCTTGAACAGTTCGAGCGCCATCTTCTTCGGCAGGCCGCACTGATGCAGCCGCAGTTCGGGACCGACGACGATGACCGAACGACCCGAATAATCGACGCGCTTGCCGAGCAGGTTCTGACGGAAGCGGCCCTGCTTCCCCTTCAGCATGTCGGCGAGCGACTTCAGCGGACGCTTGTTGGCGCCGGTGATGACGCGGCCGCGACGGCCGTTGTCGAACAGCGCGTCCACAGCTTCCTGCAGCATGCGCTTTTCGTTGCGGATGATGATGTCCGGCGCACGCAATTCCATCAGCCGCTTCAGGCGGTTGTTGCGGTTGATGACGCGGCGGTAGAGATCGTTCAAGTCGGACGTGGCGAAGCGGCCGCCGTCGAGCGGCACCAGCGGACGCAGGTCCGGCGGGATCACCGGAACCACCGTGAGGATCATCCATTCCGGCTTGTTGCCGGAATAGCGGAAGGCCTCGACGATCTTCAGGCGCTTGGCGAGCTTCTTGTGCTTGATGTCGGACTCGGTCTCCTTCATCTCGACGCGCAGTTGCTCGTCGAGCTTTTCGAGTTCGAGACCCTTCAACAATTCGCGGATCGCTTCCGCGCCGATCATGGCGGTGAACGAGTCCTGGCCGTATTCGTCCTGCGCGCGAAGATATTCTTCCTCGGACAGCAGTTGACGGTCCTTGAGCGCGGTCAGACCCGGCTCCAGAACGACGTAATATTCAAAATACAGGATCCGCTCGAGATCCTTCA
Source organism: uncultured Tardiphaga sp. (assembly GCA_964244735.1). Classification (GTDB taxonomy): domain Bacteria; phylum Pseudomonadota; class Alphaproteobacteria; order Rhizobiales; family Xanthobacteraceae; genus Tardiphaga. The sequence continues at coordinate 162,749 of CAXTJT010000009.1, read as the reverse complement.
GCGTCATGTCCAGCAACTGGCCGATGCGCGACGGCAACGACTTCAGGAACCAGATATGCGCGACGGGGGCGGCGAGTTCGATATGGCCCATGCGCTCGCGCCGGACGCGGCTGAGCGTCACCTCGACCGAGCACTTCTCACAGATGATGCCCTTGTACTTCATCCGCTTGTACTTGCCGCACAGGCACTCGTAGTCCTTGATCGGCCCGAAGATGCGGGCGCAGAACAGGCCGTCGCGCTCCGGCTTGAAGGTGCGGTAGTTGATGGTCTCCGGCTTCTTGATTTCGCCGTAGGACCAGGACAGAATCTTTTCCGGGGACGCGATCGAGATGCGGATCTGGTCGAAGACCTGAGCCGGCGTCGTCGGATTGAAGAGATTCATCACTTCTTGGTTCATGGTCTTCTCCTTCGGAGATGGCGAATAGCGAATGGCGAGTAGCGAATAGTTCGCTTCACTTGCCACCCGCCGTTATTCGCTTCTTTCTATTCGCTATTCGCTAATCACTATTCGCCGGCGCAGCCCAAGGCTGCGCCACTCCTCTGAAAGGCTGCGCCGCTATTCGGCCGCCTCGGACGGGGTCGCCTTGGAGTTGTGCAGATCGACGTTGAGGCCGAGCGAGCGCATTTCCTTGACCAGCACGTTGAACGATTCCGGGATACCGGCCTCGAAGGTGTCGTCGCCGCGGACGATCGCCTCATAGACCTTGGTCCGTCCGGCGACGTCGTCCGACTTCACCGTCAGCATTTCCTGCAGCGTGTAGGCGGCGCCATAGGCTTCGAGGGCCCACACCTCCATTTCGCCGAAACGCTGTCCGCCGAACTGCGCCTTGCCGCCCAGCGGTTGCTGCGTGACGAGCGAGTACGGACCGATCGAACGAGCGTGGATCTTGTCGTCCACAAGGTGATGCAGCTTGAGCATGTAAATATACCCAACCGTCACCTTGCGGTCGAACTCGTCTCCGGTGCGGCCGTCATAGACGGTCGATTGTCCGGAGGCGTCGAGCCCCGCCATCTTCAGCATGTCCTCGATGTCGGCTTCCTTGGCGCCGTCGAACACCGGCGTCGCGATCGGTACGCCGGGCTTCAGGTTGCGCGCAAGTTCGAGCAACTCGGCATCGTTGAGCGACTTGATGACCTCGTCGTCGCCATACACCTTCTTCAGGGTCTCACGCAGCGGCTTGAGATCCTGCTTGGCGTAATAGGCGTCGATGGTCTGCCCGATGCGCTTGCCCATGCCGGCGCAAGCCCAGCCGAGATGCGTTTCGAGAATCTGGCCGACATTCATGCGCGACGGCACGCCCAGCGGATTGAGCACGATGTCGGCATGGGTGCCGTCCTCCAGGAACGGCATGTCCTCGATCGGAACGATCTTGGAGACGACGCCCTTGTTGCCGTGACGGCCGGCCATCTTGTCGCCGGGCTGAATCTTGCGCTTCACCGCGACGAAGACCTTGACCATCTTCATCACGCCGGGCGGCAATTCGTCGCCGCGCTGCAGCTTCTCGACCTTGTCGAGGAAGCGCTGTTCGAGGCCCTTCTTCGACTCGTCATACTGCTTCCGCATGGCTTCGATTTCAGCCATCAGCTTGTCGTTCGACGATGCGAACATCCACCATTGCGAGCGCGGATATTCTTCCAGCACCGCCTTGGTGATCTTGCCGTCCTTCTTGAAGCCCTTCGGACCGGCGACGCCGACCTTGTTCTCAAGCAAGTCGGCCAGGCGGCCGAACACGTTGCGATCGAGGATCGCCTGTTCGTCGTCGCGGTCCTTGGCGAGACGTTCGATCTCTTCCCGCTCGATCGCCAGCGCGCGCTCGTCCTTGTCGACGCCGTGCCGGTTGAAGACGCGGACTTCGACGATGGTGCCCTGCACGCCGGGCGGCACGCGGAGTGAGGTGTCGCGAACGTCCGAGGCCTTTTCACCGAAGATGGCGCGCAGAAGCTTTTCTTCCGGCGTCATCGGGCTTTCGCCCTTCGGCGTGATCTTGCCGACGAGGATGTCACCGGCGCGCACTTCCGCACCGATATAGACGATGCCGGCTTCGTCGAGGTTCTTCAGCGCCTCTTCCGAGACGTTCGGAATATCGCGGGTGATTTCCTCGGGGCCCAACTTGGTGTCGCGCGCCATCACCTCGAATTCCTCGATGTGAATCGAGGTGAACACGTCTTCCTTCACGATCCGCTCCGAGAGCAGAATCGAATCCTCGAAATTGTAGCCATTCCACGGCATGAACGCGACCAGCACGTTGCGACCGAGCGCAAGTTCGCCGAGGTCGGTCGACGGACCGTCCGCGATGATATCGCCCTTCGCCACCTTGTCGCCGACCTTCACCAGCGGACGCTGGTTGATGCAGGTCGACTGGTTCGAGCGCTGGTACTTCATGAGGCGGTAGATATCGACGCCCGACTTGGTCGGGTCGAGGTCTTCCGTCGCGCGGATGACGATACGGGTCGCGTCGATCTGGTCGATAACGCCCGAACGGCGGGCCGCGATCGCAGCGCCGGAGTCGCGTGCCACGACGCCTTCCATGCCGGTGCCGACGAACGGCGCTTCGGCGCGCACCAGCGGCACGGCCTGACGCTGCATGTTCGAGCCCATCAGCGCGCGGTTGGCGTCGTCGTTCTCAAGGAACGGAATCAGGGCTGCTGCGACCGAAACAAGCTGCTTCGGCGACACGTCCATGTAGTCGACCTTGTCCGGCGTGATCGGCAGCACTTCGCCGGCGTGACGGCAGACGATCAGGTCCTCCGTGAAGCGGCCCTTGGCATCGAGCGGCACGTTGGCCTGGGCGACGCGGTAGCGCCCCTCTTCCATCGCCGACAGATAGACCACGTCATCGGTGACGCGACCGTCCTTGACGCGGCGATACGGCGTCTCGACGAAACCATATTTGTTCACGCGCGCGAAGGTCGCGAGCGAGTTGATCAGACCGATGTTCGGGCCTTCCGGCGTCTCGATCGGGCAGATGCGGCCGTAATGCGTCGGATGCACGTCGCGCACCTCGAAGCCGGCGCGCTCGCGGGTCAGACCGCCCGGTCCAAGTGCCGAGAGGCGACGCTTGTGGGTGATCTCCGACAGCGGATTGGTCTGGTCCATGAACTGCGAGAGCTGCGACGAGCCGAAGAATTCGCGCACGGCGGCGGCCGCCGGCTTCGCGTTGATCAGATCCTGCGGCATCACAGTGTCGATATCGACGCTCGACATGCGCTCCTTGATCGCGCGCTCCATGCGCAACAGACCGATGCGGTACTGGTTTTCCATCAATTCGCCGACCGAACGGACGCGGCGGTTGCCGAGATGGTCGATGTCGTCGATCTCGCCCTTGCCGTCGCGCAGGTCGACCAGCGTCTTGATGACGGAGAGGATGTCTTCCTTGCGCAGCGTGCGATGGGTGTCGGGCGCATCGAGTTCGAGGCGCATGTTCATCTTCACGCGGCCGACCGCCGAGAGGTCGTAGCGCTCCGAGTCGAAGAACAGCGACTGGAACATGTTCTGCGCGGAATCGATCGTCGGCGGCTCGCCCGGACGCATCACGCGATAGATGTCGAACAGCGCGTCTTCACGCGTCATGTTCTTGTCGGCATTCAGCGTGTTGCGGATATAGGCGCCGACATTGACGTGGTCGATGTCGAGCAGCGGCAGTTCCTTGTAGCCCTCCTCGTTCAACGCCTTCAGCGACTTCTCGGTGATCTCCTCGCCGGCTTCGGCGTAGATTTCACCGGTCTTGGTGTTGACGAGGTCTTCGGCGAGATAGTTGCCGATCAGATCGTCGTCGGTCAGGCGCAATGCCTTGAGGCCCTTCTCGGCAAGTTGACGCGCACCGCGGACGGTGAGCTTCTTGCCGGCTTCGAGCACCACCGCGCCGGTGTCGGCATCGATCAGGTCGTTGATCGTCGAATAGCCACGGAAACGCGTGGCGTCGAACGGCACGCGCCAGCCATCCTTGCCGCGCTTGTACTGGATCTTCTTGTAGAACGTGCTGAGGATTTCCTCGCCGTCGAGACCGAGCGCGAACATCAGCGACGTCACAGGGATCTTGCGGCGGCGATCGATGCGCGCGAACACGATGTCCTTGGCGTCGAACTCGATGTCGAGCCACGAGCCGCGATACGGAATCACGCGCGCGGCGAACAGCAGCTTGCCCGACGAATGGGTCTTGCCCTTGTCGTGATCGAAAAACACGCCGGGCGAACGATGCATCTGCGAGACGATTACGCGCTCGGTGCCGTTGACGACGAAGGTGCCGTTCATGGTCATGAGCGGGATGTCGCCCATGTAGACGTCCTGCTCCTTGATGTCCTTGACGGAGCGCGCGCCGGTTTCCTCATCGATATCGAACACGATCAGGCGCAGCGTCACCTTCAGCGGCGCAGCATAGGTCATGCCGCGCTGGCGGCACTCGTCGACGTCGTATTTCGGCGGCTCGAATTCGTAGCGAACGAATTCAAGCATCGAGGTGTTGGAGAAGTCCGAGATCGGAAACACCGACCGGAACACCGCCTGCAAGCCTTCGTCGAGCCGCCCGCCGGCCGGCTCGTCAACCATCAGGAACTGGTCGTAGGATGCCTTCTGCACCTCGATGAGGTTGGGCATCTCCGCGACTTCCCGGATGTGACCAAAAAACTTGCGAACACGCTTGCGGCCGGTGAAAGTCTGTTGCGTCGTCATCATGGCCCTCATTGCGTCGCCCGGCAGGGCGAACCTTCCGAAGCGCGATTGGCATCGCCTTCGGGTTGAATTCTGGAACGTCCGGCGAGACGGATGCGGATTAGGACAAAAGCCCTAATACCGTCACAATCTCATATCGAACGCAAAACGACGTGCGGCGCATCGCTGCATCCGCCCGTTAAAAAACCAACCTGCTACGGACTGAAAAAGCCCGAAATTGCAAATCTCCCGACGGGTCGCGCGCCCAGGACGCTCCTTTGCGCCATGGCCGTCGTGCAAATCCCGTAATATTTATGCTGTCGCACCGATATGGGGCGGCAAGTGTGGAAAGTCGAGGGCAAGAGCCGGTCCAGCGCCACAAATCCCCACAAATAGTCGCGTTCACCTCATCCGCTACAAGCGCTTGAGGACAAAAATGACCGGCGAGCCAAGCCCGCCGGTCAGATCGCCAGTCTTACTTAAGTTCGACCTTGGCGCCGGCCTTTTCGAGCTGGGCCTTGACCTTGTCGGCTTCTTCCTTGTTCACGCCTTCCTTGACAGCCTTGGGCGCGCCTTCGACGAGATCCTTCGCTTCCTTCAGGCCAAGGCCTGTGATGGCGCGGACTTCCTTGATGACTTCGATCTTCTTGTCACCGGCGGCAGTCAGCATGACCGTGAACTCGGTCTTTTCTTCAGCGGCGGCTGCGCCACCGCCACCCGCGGCCGGGCCAGCGACGGCGGCAGCGGCGGACACGCCCCACTTTTCTTCGAGCATTTTGGCGAGATCGGCAGCCTCGAGAACGGTGAGGCTGGAGAGGTCGTCAACAATCTTCTGCAAATCGGCCATTGATCAGTTCCTTTAGCGTATTTGATTCGAACCAGTTGGTTGTTCGGGTGAATAAGGGGCTTAGGCCGCTTCTTCGGTCTTGGAGGCATAGGCCTGGACGACGCGCGCAAGCTTGGCTGCGGGCGCTGTCGAGAGCTGGGCGATCTTGGTTGCCGGCGCCACGAGGAGGCCGACGATCTTGCCGCGCAGTTCATCGAGAGACGGCAGCGAGGCGAGTGCCTTGACGCTGTCGACGTTCAGGACAGTGGTGCCCATCGACCCGCCGAGAATGACGAACTTGTCGTTCGCCTTGGCAAATTCGACAGCCACTTTCGGCGCCGCCACGGGATCGTTGGAAGTCGCGATCACGGTCGGTCCCTTGAGCAGGGAACCGATGGCAACGACGTCGGTGCCTTCTAGAGCGATTTTGGCAAGCCGGTTCTTCGAGACCTTGACCGATGCGCCAGCCAGCTTCATCTGCGAACGCAGCTTCTGCATCTGGGCGACGGTCAGGCCGGAATAGTGAGCCACGACCGCAACGCCGGTGGTCTTGAACAGACCGTTCAGCGATTCGACCGCTTCTTTCTTTGCCGCTTTTTCCACAGCAAGCTCTCTCCGGTTGGCGGCGTCTGCCGAAAGCAGGGCCGCCGGGTTGAACCCATCGACCCGCCTAAACTAACCTCAAGACACGCGGTCTTCAGACACATCCGGGCGGAACGACACTTGAAAACGCCTGCCCTCCTGATCTTCCCGGAACGAATTCCGATGACATCAGGGTGTCGAGGTTCGAACCATATCCGCTCACCACCGTATGGGACGGCGGGTCACAAAATTCGGTCTTCACCCGTCTATGCTGGCTGGATTATTAAGCCGTTGGTAAAACTTGCGTTTTATCGCGGGCGCCCGCAGTCTCGGACAGGGACGAGATCGTTTGGCGCCCCGAAGGTTCACCTATCGATCCCTGCCTGCATTCCACCAGCGACAATCGGCTCCCGTTTCCCTCCGATGGCCCTCGCGGGATCTCAGAAAAGGAAAGGTCTCCTATTACAACGGGTTATCGGAATGCGAGCACGAACGCGCCAGCAACAGCCAGCCCGTTCGGAAACGGTTGTTTAACGAGTCGCGACTGCCTTGCCAAGGGCTAATTTGTCTGAGTCTCGGGATAGAAGGGCAAGTCTCGGATGTCATATTCTTTGCTCTCGTCCATGCCAGATGCGCGTGACGAGGATATTGCCGCTCTCTGGTAGAATTGCATAGCGCACGACGTACCCGGATGAACCGAAGCGGACAACGATTTGCCGGATAGCTGGATTGAACGTCGGCAAGCCGAGGTTCGGAAATTCCTCAACTCGTTCGAGGGCGGACCAGATTAGATCAAAGGCCTTTTTGGCCGCAACCGGACTGCGCTGATCCAGAAATAGTCGTACTCGCTCGATGTCTGTAATTGCATCAGGCGAAAGAACAATCATCCAAGCTTACGCGGAACAGGACGAGGCAACTCTGCTGCATTCCCCCAACTGGAAATCCAGTCCTCCACGTTAGCAAGCGGCACGCCTAGGCCTGTCTGACGATATTCGTCCAGACGCCGGACGTCTTCTACCACGTCGGGTCCCGCCGATGCCATGGCATCGAGCAATGCCACTGCATCCGCCAGAACTGCGGATACGTCCTGTCCACGTTCGACTGCCATTTCGCGCAATCGAACGTCGGTGTCGGTATCGATCTCGACCGTATGGCGGTTCCCTGTCATCGCCCGATGCTAGTCACACACCATGCCATTGTCGAGAATCATACCTCGCCCTACCCCTTCGGGCAGGCCGCTCCGGCATCGGCCCAGGCCTTGAACAGATCGCCGAACTCTTTCTGCGTGCCGGGCGCCGGCGTGCGGCCCTTGCCGGGATTCCAGCCCCAACCGACCAACTCGTCATTGGCCATGTGGTCGATCAGCGCCGCCATGTCCTTGCCGCCGTTGCGCGCCTTGTCCTTGATCTGGATGCAGATCTGCGCGAGCGACTTGCCCTGCCACGCTTGTTCGGCCGGGGCGAGCGCCCATTTCGGATTGCCTGGCACGCCGGCGGCATCGAAGTTCGCCTCGTGATGGCAGGTGGTGCAGGCGAGCCCGCCGGGCGGCCCCAGGCCGCCCTCACCGCGCACGACGAGCGGCTGATGCGGCGTCATCGCATTGCCCTGCGTCGGCCGATCGGTGGCCGGATGGCAGTTCATGCAGCGCGGCGACTGGATCACCTTGCCGACTTCGCCGAACAAAGCCACCGCGCGCGCGTCCTTGTCGGCAATCGACGCGAAACTCGCGACAGTCTTTAACGTCGCGGGGTTTGTCGCCGGCTCATTGGCGGCATCGGCCTCGCCGCGGAAGCCGCCGCCGGCGAACGCCAACAGCCCAGCCGCCAGCCCGCCTACGGCGAGAGCCATCGAAACACTCTTCAAAGTCGTCATGCCGAGGCTCCACGCACTATTGGCAACTGGCCGGGACGCTTGAGACCGAGCTTGGCCATCGCATTGGCGACAGCCGGACCGATCGGCGGCACGCCGGGTTCACCGACACCGCTGGGCGCCAGCGTTGATTTCACGATGGTGACTTCGATCTCCGGCATCGCGTCGATGCGCAGCGAGCGATAGGTGTCGAAATTGCCGGAAACAGGACGGCCGCCGTCCAACGTCTGCTCGGCATAAAGAATGTGGCCGAGGCCGAAGCCGATGCCGCCCTCCATCTGGGCACGGATGATGTCCGGATTGACGGCGACGCCGCAATCCACCGCGCACCAGACCTTGTGCACCTTCGGGCCTTCTTCGGTCATCGACAGTTCGACGACCTGCGCCACGAAAGTGTTGAAGCTCTCGACCACGGCGACGCCGCGCGCGCGGCCGGATTCGAGTTTCGCGGTCTTCCAGTTCGACAGTTCGGCAACGGCCTTCAGCACGCCGGCATGGCGCGGCTTCTTGCCCATCAGGGCAAGACGACCCTCGACCGGATCCTGTCCCGCCGCTTCCAGCAATTGATCGACAAAGGCCTCGACCGCATAGCCGGTATGGGTGTGACCGACCGAGCGCCACCACAGCACGGGAATGCCGGTGTCGACCTGATGCAGGTCGCAGCGGAAATTCTCGACGTCGTAAGGCGTCTCGTTCGAGCCCTCATAGACCGTCGAATCCATGCCGTCCTTAAAAGTCATCGCCTCGAACGGCGATCCCTTCATGATCGACTGGCTGACGATCGTGTTGCTCCACGCCGAGATCTTGCCGTCCTTCACCGCACCGCGCATGCGATGAATCGCGAACGGCCGGTAATAGCCGCCGCGCATGTCGTCCTCGCGGCTCCACACCAGCTTGATCGGCTTGCCCGGCCCCATCGCCTTGGCGACTTCGGCGAGTTCGAGCGCGACATGCGTGGTCTGCTGCGCGCGGCGGCCGAAGCTGCCACCGGCGATGATCGTCTGCAAACTCACCTTGTCCATGCCGATGCCGAGCACTTTCGCAATGCCGGCCTGGTCGGGCGTCGGAAACTGGCTGCCATAGCGCGCCGACGCGGTCTCGCCCTGCCAGTGGATGAAGCCGTTGAGCGGCTCCATCGGCGCATGCGCGAGAAACGGAAACACAAATTCCGCTTCGATGATCTTGGCGCCGTCCGCGGCGATCGCCATCTCGAAATTGCCGTCCTGCTTCACGGTCTTGCCGGGCGTCTTCGACAGGTCGCGAAATTCGGACAGCAATTCGCCTGTGCCGCGTTTCTCGGCCTTGCTGTCATCCCATGTGATCTTGAGAAGATCACGCGCGGTCTTCGCCGGCCAATAACCCTTCGCATAGACCACAACGCCGGTCGGGATCTGCTTCACATCGACGACACCGGCGACGGCCTTCGCGACCGTGGCATCGAACGATGCCACGGTCGCGCCGAACATCGGCGGCCGCGCCACGACGGCAGTGAGCATGTCCGGTTCGTTGATATCCATCGTATAGACGGCGCTGCCGTTCGACTTCTCGGCGCTGTCGAGGCGCTTGACGACGCCTTCCTTGCCGATCAGCTTGAATTGCGACGGGTCTTTCAGTTTCACGTCCAACGGCACCGGCTGCGCCATCGCTTTTTCCGCAAGCCCTGCGAAGGACGACGACTTGCCCGACGCGTGAGCAACGATGCCGTTCGAGACGGTGATCTCCGGCGCCGGCACCTTCCACTCGGATGCGGCTGCCGACAGAAACATCGCGCGCGCCGTCGCGCCGACCTTGCGCATTTGCTCGTAGGAATTGGCGATCGCACTGGAGCCGCCGGTGCCCTGCACACCGAAAGCGAGATTCTTGTAGAGCACGGGATTGGACGGCGCATGCGCCGCGCGCATCTGCGCCCAGTCCGCGTCCAGTTCTTCGGCCACCAACGTCGCCATGCCGGTGAACGGACCCTGCCCCATTTCGTGATGCTTGCACAGCACCGTCACGGTGTTGTCCGCCCCGATGGTGATGAAGGTATTCGGCAGGGTGTTGACGCTCGGCGGCGCGGCGGGAGCCTGCGCAAAAGCAGGACCGGTCTGGCGCGCGACATAAGTGCCGATCGCGAAGACGGCGCCGGCCTTCAGCAGCGCACGGCGCGAGAATTTGGAATCGTGCAAAGTCTTGTCGTGGATGGTCATTCGATCAGCCCTCCAGCGATTTGGCGGCGCCATGAATGGCGGCACGAATACGGACATAAGTGGCGCATCGGCAGATGTTGCCGTTCATCGCGAGATCGATGTCGCGGTCGGTCGGCTTCGGGTTCGCCTGCAGCAATGCTGTGGCGCTCATGATCTGGCCGGACTGGCAGTAGCCGCATTGCGGGACGTCGAGCGCGACCCACGCGGTCTGCACGGCCTTGGCTTCCCTGGAGTCGATGCCTTCGATCGTGGTGATGTCGCTGGTGCCCACCGCCGAGACCGGCAGCGAGCAGGCGCGCACCGTCTGACCATCGAGATACACCGTGCACGCGCCGCATTGCGCGACGCCGCAGCCATATTTCGTGCCCATCAGACCCGCACCGTCGCGGATCGCCCAGAGCAGCGGGGTATCGGGATCGACATCCACCACATGTGGCTTGCCGTTGAGTTTCAACGTGAAGGTCGTCATGGCCGGTCTCCGCATATCGGATTTGGCCGACCCTACATTTGAAGCGTTCCAGTTCACAATCAAAGATGCGTGCGCCGCAGCATCAATATTTTTCACAACGCACGGAACTATTTTCAGATGGCTTCAGGCGACTCCATAAGCCAGCGGTTTGCCGGCAAAGAAGGCATCGAGATTGGCGATCACGCAGTCCTGCATCGCGATATGCGACTCCGTGGTGTGGCCGCCGATATGCGGAGTCAGCACGACGTTGGGAAAAGCGCTGAGCGCGTCAGGCCTGTGCGGCTCGGTCTCGAACACGTCGAGGCCCGCACCGCCGATCGACTTGTCGTCCAGGGCCGCAATCAACGCCACCTGATCGATCGTCGAGCCGCGCGAAATGTTGATGACGCAGCCATCCTTGCCGATGCGCTTGAGCATGTCCGCATCGATGATGTGTTTCGTCTCGGCGCCGGCGCGCACGGCGACGATCAGCACGCTGCACCAATCGGCAAGATCGGCGAGCTTGTCGAAATAGCGATACGGCAGGTCGTCGTATTTCGTACGGTTGCAATAGCCGATCTCGGTCTCGAACGCCGCCGCGCGCAATCCGATCTTGCGGCCAATCTCGCCCATGCCGTAGATCCCGACGCGCCGTCCCGGCATACCGGCCGGCGGCGCCATCAATGGCGACGGTTTGGCGTCCGCCCATCCGCCATTGCGCAGATAGGCATCCGCCGGCAACAGACGCCGCGTAGTCGTCAGCATCAGCATGATCGCAAGATCGGCTACGGCCGCCGCGTTCGCGGCCGGGCTGTTGCCGAGCACGACGTTTCGTTTTTTCATCGCCGCCATGTCGACGCCGTCATAGCCGGTGCCATAGCAGACGATGGCTTGCAGCGACGGCAGCATGTCCATCACATTGCCGCCGAGCGGCTGGCCGCCCGCCGTGATGAGCGCACGCACGTCTTTCAGCTCGTCGGCGCTGAAGACGTCCGCCGGCTTCTTGCCGGCGGCGTCGAGCAATTCGAACTTCGCGCCGATCCGCGCCATCATCGCCTTCGGGAAACGCGAATAGATTAGAACCTTGTCGGGCATTGCGGCCTCTTGCTGTTGCGATTTTCGAAGATGTCATTCCGGGGCGCGGACACCTCTTGGCGACCGCGAACCCGGAATCTCACCAAGATGAACATGAGGAGCTTCCGGGTTCGCTCGCAGCTATCGCTACTCTCGCCCCGGAATGACGTTGTGTGGGTAAAACGAAAAGGCGGGTCGGTTGCCCGATCCCGCCTTCGTGGAGTGTCGTCTGAGCGGCAGCTTAACCGAGTACGGTGCCCGGCTCGACCTTGACGCCCGGACCCATTGTGGAGGACACCGCCACGCGCTGGATATAGGTGCCCTTGGCGCCGGCCGGTTTGGCCTTGGACACCGCGTCGGCGAGCGCCTTGATGTTCTCGACCAGCTTCTCGTCCGAGAACGAGGCCTTGCCGATGCCGGCCTGGATGATTCCCGCCTTCTCGACGCGGAATTCGACCGAACCGCCCTTGGCGCCTTTGACCGCACCCGTGACGTCCATCGTCACGGTGCCGATCTTCGGGTTCGGCATCATGCCGCGCGGCCCGAGCACCTTGCCGAGGCGACCGACCAACGGCATCATGTCGGGCGTGGCGATACAACGATCGAAATCGATCTGGCCGTTCTGGACCTTCTCGACAAGATCTTCCGCACCGACCACATCCGCGCCGGCAGCTTTGGCTTCTTCCGCTTTTGCGCCGCGGGCGAACACGCCGACACGCAGCGTGCGGCCGGTGCCGTTCGGCAGCGTGACGACGCCGCGCACCATCTGGTCGGCGTGGCGCGGGTCGACGCCGAGATTCATCGAGATTTCGATGGTTTCGTCGAACTTCGCCTTGGCGCGTTCACGCACCATCTTGATCGCATCCACGATCGGATAGAGCTTTTCGCGATCGATGCCTTCGCGGGCTTTGACGAGCTTCTTACCAACAGCCATGTTCGTTACCCCGCCACCTGCAGACCCATCGAACGGGCAGAGCCCTCAACCATCTTCATGGCCGCCTCGACGGAATCGCAATTGAGATCCTTCATCTTCTTCTCGGCGATCTCGCGAATCTGCGCGGAACTCACCTTGCCGGCCGAATCGCGGCCCGGCAGCTTCGAGCCTGACTTGATGCTCGCGGCCTGCTTCAAAAAGAACGACATCGGCGGCGTCTTGAGTTCAAACGTGAAGGAGCGATCGGCGTAGATCGTGATCACGACCGGAATCGGCGTGTTCTTTTCTTCCTTTTGGGTCTGCGCGTTGAATGCCTTGCAGAATTCCATGATGTTGAGGCCGCGCTGACCAAGCGCGGGACCGATCGGTGGCGACGGATTGGCCGCACCGGCCGGCACCTGCAATTTCAGGTATCCGGTCACTTTCTTTGCCATGCTCTTCTCCTGTTTGTGGTTGCGGCTGATATCGGCTGGCTACCGATGTCGCCTCCCACGGTTAAAGTGAGTGATTAGCGAATAGTGAGTAGCGAATAGTCGCCGATCACTCTTCTATTCGCTATTCGCCACTCACTATTCGCTTAGTCAGACCTTCTCGACCTGACCGAATTCCAGTTCGACCGGCGTCGCGCGGCCGAAGATCGACACCGCGACCTTGACGCGCGACCGGCCCTCGTCGATTTCCTCGACGACGCCGGAGAACGACGCGAACGGGCCATCGGCGACGCGGACATTTTCGCCGATCTCGAACGACACCGACGCCTTCGGACGCTCCACGCCTTCCTGCACCTGATGCAGGATGCGCATGGCTTCCGGCTCCGAGATCGGCATCGGCTTGTTTTCCGCGCCGAGGAAGCCCGTCACCTTCGGGGTGTTCTTGATCAGATGGAAGGCCTCGTCGGTGAGGTTCATCTTCACCAGCACGTAGCCCGGAAAAAACTTGCGCTCGGCATCGACCTTGCGGCCACGGCGCACTTCCGTGACTTTTTCGGTCGGGACCAAAATCTGCTCGAACAGATCCTCAAGGCCGCGTTGCTTGGCCTGCTCCTTGATCGATTCCGAGACCTTCTTCTCGAAATTCGAATAAGCGTGAACGATGTACCAGCGCATTGTCATCAGCGGACACCGAGCAGGAAGGTCACGACAAGGCGGATCAGCTGATCCGCGACGAAGAAGAACACCGACGACACCGCGACCATGATGAACACCATGATGGTGGTGATCGTGGTCTCGCGCCGCGACGGCCAGGAGACCTTGGCGGTCTCTGTGCGTACTTCCTGCAAGAATTTGAACGGGCTGAAAGCCATCGTCGATGATCCAAGTCTTCTGTAAGAGACGTCTTCCTAAGGGAATTCGTCGTTTGAGAGCAGGTCGAACGGTCTTGAACAGGCTTCATGCAAACAGCCCTCTTGCGACCCAACCCTCTTGCGAGGATGAGCCGCCAAGCGGGCGCTCGATGTTCCGGGAAATCAAAGCCGCGTCGGATATCCGTCAACCGGGCCGACAGCGAGTGCCGCTATCTACTGCGGGCGCGGCCCGAGGTCAAGGCAAAGGACAATCGGTCCGAACAAACTCGCCCGGCTTCGGCTTGGTGGTCGGACACAGATTGGGCCGGCTGATGGCCCGAATATAGGCAACAACGGCGTCGACATCGTCCGGTTTGAGATCGCCGTCCATGCCCGGCGCGATCTTCATATTATGCTGAACCGAGGCCTTGAGGCCCTTCAGGCTGCCGTCGCTCCATCCGAACAGGCCCGAGGTCAGGTCGTTGCCGTTCGGCGTGCCCTTGGCGTTCGTGCCATGGCATTCGCTGCATTTGCCGCCGGCCGCCTCGCCGTGAAACACCTTCTCGCCGTGCAAGACCTGCTCGCGGGTCGAGCCCAACGGGATGTGCATGTTAGCCAGCGATGGCCGATCGTTTAAGGTCTGCGCGTCGGACGCGCCGGGCCAGACGAGGCAGAACGCCGCGACGGAAACTATCAGCAACCGACGGAACATTGGCCTTCCCTCCACCGGACGTATGGTGCGCAGGTGAGCTTAAAATGGTTCCTGGGCCTGCGCCAGACCCTGCCGTGTCGTCGCAGGCAGCAATCCGCCCCATATCGCGCTTGCAGCCCGGCCGACAGCCCGCCATTCTACGGCGCCTAAACACCAACAATAAATCACCAAATCACCGGAGGAACCATGCCCAAAACCAGGATTCTGGCTGCGCTCGCGATGTGCGCTGCTGTTACCCAGTCATTTCTGGCCCAGCCCACGGCCGCCCAGCAATCCAACGATCTTCCGCTCAAGATCGGCGTGCTGACGGACTTTTCCTCAGTCTATTCGGACATCGGCGGCGCCGGCAATGTCGAAGCCACCAAGATGGCGATCGAGGAGTTCGGCGGGCAGATGTTCGGCAAGCCGATCGAGATGATTTCGGCCGACGCGCAGAACAAGGCAGACGTCGCCGGCGCGCTCACGCGCAAATGGTACGGCAACGAAAACGTCGACATGATCATCGACATGCCGACCTCGGCGACGGCGCTGGCCGGCATGGAAATGTCGAAACAGTTCGAGAAGATCATGATCGTTACGGACGCGGCGAGTTCGGACATCACCGGCAAGTCGTGCTCGCCCTACACCGCGCACTGGACCTACGACACCTACGGCAACGCCCAGACCGTCGGCAAGGCGATCGTCAAGACCGGCGGCGATAGCTGGTATTTCATCACGGCGGACTATCTGTTCGGTCAATCGATCGAGCGCGATACCGGCGATGTCGTCCGCGCCGCCGGCGGCAAGGTGCTCGGCTCATCCAAGCATCCGCTCAACAATGCCGACTTCTCGTCATTCCTGCTGCAGGCGCAAGCGTCCAAGGCGAAAATCATCGGGATGGCCAATGGCGGCGGCGACACCATCAACACCATCAAGCAGGCCGCCGAATTTGGCATTGTCGCGGGCGGCCAGAACCTTGCCGGCATCGTGATGTTCATTTCGGACATCCACAGCCTCGGCCTGAAGCTGGCGCAGGGCCTCATCATCACCGAGGCCTATTACTGGGACAAGGACGACCACAGCCGTGCCTTCGGTGACAAGTTCTTCGCGCGCATGAAGCGGATGCCGACGATGAATCAGGCGGCGACCTATTCCGCGACGCTGCATTACCTGAAAGCCGTCAAGGCCGCCGGCACCCGCGAGACCAAAGCCGTGCTCGCCAAGATGCGCGAGATGAAGGTGGACGATGCCTTCACGTCCAACGGCACGCTGCGCGAGGACGGCCGCATGGTGCATTCGATGTTGCTCCTGCAGGTCAAGAAGCCCGAGGAATCGAAGAAGCCGTGGGACTACTACAAGGTGCTCGCGGAAGTGCCGGGCGACGAGGTGTTCCGACCGATGAAGGACGGCGGCTGCCAGTATGTGAAGTAAGGGTAAAACGCGCTTACGTCGTCATTGCGCGAAACGCCGTTTCTTGTCTTTGAGAAACAGGCGGCAAGCAATCCGGTCTTCCTGCATCAAAGAGCTGGATTGCTTCGCCCGCATCAAGGTCGGCATGCGGCCGACCTTGATGCGGTTCGCAATGACGGCCGCTCAATGCCGCAGAAAATAAGTTTCTTTCAAAGCTCCGCAACCGCACCCGCAGACACCGCCGCTTAACCAATTTAGACGATCGTCTCCCGGTATCGTGTCGGGAGTTGAGTATGCGTAAAAATTTGGTAATCGCCGCCGGTGGCGGTGTTCTGGCGATCGCCGCGATCGGCTACATCGCAGTTCGCGCGTTTGACGGCGGCGCGACGAAAACCGCCGCGGCCGCCGCATCCGACATCACCGGCGCTGTCGGCGAACGCTGGCCCGGCCCGCAGGCCGACAAGACCAAGGCCCCTGCAACTGCCCCTGCCCCGAAGATCGAGCCTGCTGCGGCCAAGCCCGCCGACATCAAGGCGCCGGCTCCTGTGCAAGCGCCAGTCTGCGCGAACCCGAATGCCCTCGGCGTTTCGCGCACCGTGCAGATCGACACCACCGGCGGTCCAGGCCTCGGCCTGTCGCAATACAAGGACTACGACTTCCTGCAGCCGGGCGAAGTCGCGCTGACCTTCGACGACGGCCCGTGGCCTGTGACGACGCCCGCGGTGCTGGCCGCGCTCGATGCGCAGTGCACCAAGGCCACCTTCTTCCCGGTCGGCAAGCACGCCTCATGGCATCCGGACATCCTGAAGAAGGTGCTCGCGCATGGCCACACGGTCGGCTCGCACACCTGGGGCCACATGAACCTCGCCAAGCGGCCGCTGCAGGATGCCAAGGACGAGATCGAGAAAGGCATCAGCGCCGTGTCGATGGCGGCCGGCCAACCGATCGCGCCGTTCTTCAGATTCCCGCAACTGCGCCAGACGTCTGAACTCAAGGCCTATCTCGGCGAGCGCAACATCGCGACGTTCTCGATCGATGTGGATTCCGAAGACTTCCGCATCAAGAAGGCCGACAAACTCGTCGGCTCGGTGATGACCAAGCTGCAGAAAACCGGCAAGGGCATCGTGCTGATGCATGACCTGCAGAAGTCGACGGCGGCTTCCCTGCCCGAACTGCTCGCGCAGTTGAAGGCCGGCGGCTACAAGATCGTCCACATCAAGGCGAAAGACACGCTGACGACGATGCCGCAATATGACGCCATGGTCGCGCCCGCGCAGCAGGTCAACAAGCCCAGCAACGGACGTCCGCTCGCCAGCGTCATCAGCACGGTTGCGAACTGAACTGTCGAGATACGATCGGACCAGACAAACCCCGCCGGTGCGAACCGGCGGGGTTTGTCTTCATACACAGCAACCTATTGAAAAGACTGGCAGGGGCGGCAGGGCTCGAACCTGCGACAACCGGTTTTGGAGACCGGTACTCTACCAACTGAGCTACACCCCTACGACAAGCGCCCTTCAAGCATAATCCGCCCCCAAAATGCAAGGCCTCCCCGCGCCGGAACGCCCTGTTCAAGCCACGCGAACTCGGTCACTCTACCGACAAAGTGCAAAAAACCGAGGGAGAGACCATGAACGCGCAACCACTCGCCAAGCCCGCATCCTCGCCGCAGACGCCGCCATTGCCCGAAGCGAGCCCCGCCTCCATCGGGCTGTCGCCCACGCGCCTGAAAGTGATGTCGGACGCGTTCCAGCGCGAGATCGACAAGGGCACCACGCCCGGTGTGACCATGCTGGTGGCGCGGCATGGGAAAGTCGGATTCTTCGAGGCGCTCGGTAAGCAGAACCCGGCCGCCGACGCGCCGATGACGCGCGACAGCATCTTCCGCATTTTTTCGATGACCAAGCCGCTGGTTTCGCTCGCTATCATGCAACTGGTCGAGGACGGCCATCTCCTGCTCAACGACCCACTGGCGAAATTCATTCCCGAATTCGCCGATGTCCGGGTCGGCGTCGAGCGCAACGGCGCACTGGAATACGCTTTGCCCGCGCGGCCGATCACAATCCAGGATTTGCTGCGGCACACCTCGGGCCTGTCTTATGAGATCACCGGCGCGGGCATGGTGCAGCGCATGTATGCCAAATCAGGCGCGCGCGACCGCAAGATCACCAACGAACAGCACGCGTCGATCATCGCCAGGCTACCCTTGATGTGCCAGCCGGGCGTGGAGTGGAATTACTCGCGATCGACCGACATTCTCGGCCGCGTCATCGAGGTCATTTCGGGCAAGACACTCAGCGCCTATCTGACGCAGCGTATCCTCGCACCGCTGCAGATGGCGGAGACGGCGTTTCACACCGGCGCGGAGAACACCCATCGCCTTGCCGAGCCCTTCGCCAACGATCCATGGACCGGCGAGAAGGTCGCGCTGTTCGACATGCTGGACAAGCCGGTGATGGAATCCGGCGGCGGCGGCCTGGTCTCGACGACGATGGATTATGCGCGGTTCTGCCAGATGCTGCTGAACGGCGGCGAACTCAACGGCGCGCGCGTGATCGGCCGCAAGACGCTGCATTTCATGGCGTCGAACCATCTTGCCGACGGCGTCAAAATGGAGTCGCATCTGCTGCCGCCCGGTCACGGCTTTGGGCTCGGCTTCGCCGTCCGCACGCATGACGGCATGGCGCCGTTCGCGGGCTCGGTCGGGCAATTTTTCTGGAGCGGCATGGCGGGCACGTTCTTCTGGATCGATCCGACCGAAGACCTGTTTGCCGTCTTCATGTCGCAGGGGCCGGGCCAGCGCGAATATTTCCGCACGCTGGTACGGAGTTTGGTTTACGCCGCGGTGGAGTGAGGCGTGGACACACCACCCAACGCGAAGTGGAAGAAGCCTCAACTGCCTGTGACCGGCGGCTGTTCGTGCGCCTCGGTCCGTTATCGGATCGATACGTTTCCACTCGGCCTATACGCCTGTCATTGCACTGACTGCCAAAAACAGTCTGGCAGTGCCTTTGCGATGACGATGCCGGTCGCGACAAGCGCGTTCTCGATTACAGCAGGCGCACCGAAAGCGTGGAGTCGGAGGTCCGGTGACGCGCAAGTGACGGCCTGGATCTGCGGCGACTGTGGCGTTCGCATCTATGGCGAGCGCGATACACGTCCGGACAGTCTCAATATCCGTCCCGGAACGCTCGACGATACGTCGTGGCTGCGCCCTGCCGCGCATATCTTCATGCGGAGCGCCCAGCCATGGGAGCATGTCGCAGATGGGTCGATCTGCTTCGAGACGTGGCCCGACGACTTCAAAGCGACCATGCAAGCCTGGCGGACGCGGTGGGGAGAGTGACCAGATCGAATACGAAAACGGACACAGCCGTCATCCCCGCGAAAGCGGGGATCCAGTATTCCGCAACGGTGGTGTTGAACAACAACGTCGGCGATTACTGGGTCGTCCGCCGTCGCGGACGATGACGCTGCCTATGATGCACGTCGGTGCGTCACCTCACCTCAACTGATCGTCGCGCCGCCGTCGATCACGATGGTCTGGCCGGTCATGAAATTCCCCGCCGCCGAGCCCAAAAACACCGCCGCACCTGCAATCTCGTCGGGGATGCCGATGCGCAGCAGCGGCGACCGCGCGGTGGATGCTTTCAGGTTGTCCGGATTATCCCACAGCGCCTTGGCGAAATCGGTCTTGATCAGTCCCGGCGCGATGCAGTTCACGCGGACATTGTGCTTGCCGTATTCGCAAGCCAGATTGCGGGCGAGTTGCATGTCGGCGGCTTTCGAGATCGCATAGGCGCCGAGAATGGTCGAGCCTTTCAGGCCGCCGATCGACGACACGATGATCACCGAACCATCCTTGCGCGCGATCATGTCCGGCACCACCATGCTGGTCAGCCAGTTGTTGGCGACGATGTTGTTGTCGAGAATCTTGCGGAACTGCTCATCGGAAATATCGCCGAGCGGACCGTAATACGGGTTCGACGCTGCGTTGCAGACCAGCACGTCGATCTTGCCGAAGGCGCGGTTGCTCTCGGTCACAAGGTTCTGCAGATTCTCCTTGCTGGAAATATTAGCGGCGATCGCGATCGCGACACCCTTGCCGAATTTCTCGTTCACTTCCTTGGCGACCTGATCGCAGACATCTTGCTTGCGTGAGGATATCACGACCTTCGCGCCGTGCTCGGCCATGCGCTCGGCGATGGCGCGACCGATGCCGCGCGTCGAGCCGGTTATAACGGCGACTTTTCCAGCCATGTCGAACAAGGTCATATGTCTCTCTCCCTTTTTGAATGCCGATCGATCGTCGGCGTTGGTCTTCGTTCTAACCATCATTGCGAGGAGCCGAGGTTTTCATCTTTGAAAACCGATGGCGACGAAGCAATCCAGACCTTTCTTGCATAAAGGAAACAGGATTGCCGCGTCGCTGTCATTCCTCGAAAGCGAAGAATGACAGCTCCTCGCAATGACGAACATCACGCCAGTTTCGTGCTCGTCGTTGCCACTTCCGGTCCCGCCGGCTGATGCATCGCCGCATGTTCGGGCGATGCGATCCACGGCTGCTGATTGATGAAAGGAATGCGCCAGCCGACATCGCCGTCGCTGGCCATATGATCGAGGCGCGTCACCGAACAATTATCGATGGTGAAAGCCAGCCCGCGCGCAGGTTGATCGTGCAATGCAACGCCGATCGCAGCCTTGATGGTGCCGCCATGCGCGACGGCCACAATATCGCGGCCAGGATTCGCGGCGGTGAGGCGGGCGATGGCGCTTTGCGTGCGGCGATACAGGTCCATGAAGCTCTCGCCATTCGGTGACGGCTCGTCGATTGGCGCGAACCAGAACGTGTCGAGATTGGTCGGCAGATTGGCGAAGAACTCCGCGCGGTTCATGCCCTGCCAGTCGCCGAGATGCTGCTCGTTGAGATCGGCCTCATGCGGCATCGCGTCGGGCTTCGGATAACCTGCGTCCCAAATCGCTGCCGCCGTCATATGCGTGCGCCTCAGCTTGCTCGACACCCACATCGCATTGCGCGGCAAAATCTTGCCGACGGCATCGAAGACGACGCGATCGCTGCAATCGCAACTCATGTCCTTCTGACCGTAGATATTGCCGCCGTCGTCGCGGACCGGCGCATGGCGCACCCACCACCAGCGCGTCGCAACAACACCCTTCGGAACGGAATGCTGGGCCACGAACGGCTTGTCGGAATTGGACATCAACGCAACCCTTCAATATTGTTTTGTCTGATGTACGTGACCAAGCCGGAGGCCTCAAGCCTCATCGTCGCTCACGCTGCATTTGAATTCCGCACGACGGCAATCATAAGAAACAGGGAGAACAACCATGGGCCGCCTCGAAGGCAAATCCGTCATCATCACCGGCGCCGGCAGCGGCATCGGCCGCGCGGCCTCCCTGCTGTTTGCAAAAGAAGGCGCAAAGCTGATCATCGTCGACCGCAGCGAAGCCGTCCACGAGACGGCGAAGTTGGTCGGCAATGCCGGCGGCACTGTGGACGCCGTTATGGCCGATGCGGGTTCTGAAGCCGACGTGAAAGCTTTCGTCGACAAGGCTGTGGCGAGCTATGGCCGGCTCGACGCGATCTGGGCCAATGCCGGCGTCAGCGGCGGACTCGTTCCGCTCGGCGAGCAAACTGTCGAGCAGTGGCAAGAAGTCCTGCGCGTCAATCTCATCGGGCCCTTTCTCGCGGTCAAATATGCGATGCCGCTGATGGTCAAACAAAAATCCGGCGCGATCGTGCTCACGGCATCTGTTGCGGGCCTCAAATCCGGCGCCTCGGGGCATCCCTATGCTGCGAGCAAGGCCGGCGTCATCAGCCTCGTGCAGACCACGGCCTATTCGCTGTCCGGCACCGGCGTGCGCATCAATGCGGTCTGTCCCGGCCTGATCGAGACCGGCATGACCAAGCCGATCTTCGACAATGCCCGCGAGCGCGGCACCGACGGCAAGATCGGTCAACTCAATCCGCTCAAACGCGCCGGTCAGCCGCATGAATTAGCCGCAATGGGTCTGTTTCTGGCGAGCGACGACGCGTCCTATGTCAACGGCCAGGCGATTCCGGTCGATGGCGGGCTCACGGCGTCGATGCCCTATGCGGGCAAGCCGATCTAGCGAAACTCATTTTCCGAAAGGAAATCCATGAGACCTGCGTATTTGAAGACAGGCGGAATATGCTGTTTCGTCGCAGCGACCAGCGCCATCGCGATCTTCACGCTGTTGCCCATCGCTGCAGCGGCTCAATCGCAAGAAAAGCCCGGCAAATCAATCTATGAAAAATCCTGCGCGTCTTGTCATGACAATGCCGAGGCGGCGCGCGCACCGTCCCTGGCGACATTGCGAGCGATGCGCCCGGAGGTCATCAGCTTTGCCCTGACGCAGGGCAAGATGCAGATGCAAGCCGCGGACCTCAGCAGGAACGAAAAGCTGGCGGTCGTGACCTTTCTATCGGCCGACCAGACCGCGAGCGACGACTGGATTGGCCGCATGACGTGTTCCGCCGATAACAGGACCGTCGAACTCGACACACCCGCCGCTATTGCAGGGTTCGGTTTCGATCTTCAGAACCATCGCCGCCTGAGCACCGAGCAGTCCGGGCTCAAGATGCAAGATTTCCGCAATCTCGAACTGGCCTGGGCAATCGGTTTTTCCAAGGCGACGACGATGCGCTCGCAACCGGCGGTAGTCGGATCAACCCTGTTCCTGCCAGTCGCCGATGCTTCGCAGATATACGCCATCGATATATCGGGCCCGCCCTGCATCAAGTGGGTCTATCAAAGCGAGGCGACGCTTCGCACCAGCGCCGCGTTCGGCCAATTGTCCGATGGCCGCAAGGTTGTTCTGGTCGGCGATATTGCCACGAACATCCACATGATCGATGCAGTCACCGGTCGGCGGATCTGGAAACAGAAAGTTGCCGTGTTTCCGGCATCGATGTCCACCGGCACGCCCGTACTTCATCAAGACCGCGTTTACGTGCCAATCTCATAATATGAAATCGTGCTGGGCGCCGATCCAAACTACCAATGTTGCAAGACTCACGGGGCGGTGCGGGCACTCGATGCGCGGACAGGAGCGGTGATCTGGACGACCCACACGATGGCCGATGCTCGGCCGGTGCGCGATCGCGGCGACGGCAAGATGCTGTGGGGGCCGTCCGGTGCGCCGATTTGGAGTTCGCCGGCGATAGATCTCAAGCGTGGCGTCTTGTATATCGGAACTGGCGAGGCAACTTCGGAGCCGGCCGAAGCCACCACCGACGCCATCCTCGCGATCGACCTTAAGGATGGCGGCATCCGCTGGAGTTTTCAGGCGACGGCGAATGACATTTTTTTGAACGGCTGCGCTGCCGACCTCCATGCCTCCCTGAATTGTCCGAAGGTCCATACCGTCAACAAGGACTTCGACTTCGGCGCATCGGTGATCATCGCGCAACGTCCCGATGGCTCCGACATTCTGCTCGCCGGCCAGAAATCCGGCACGTTATGGGCGCTCGACCCCGACCGAAGCGGCGCGTTGCTATGGCGTCAGAATTTCGGTGAAGGATCAGCCCTCGGCGGCATTCACTGGGGCATCGCAGATGATGGCCATCGCGTGTTCGCTCCGGTCTATCGAACATTCGATTTCGGCGCGAAGCCAAAAGACATTACGCAAAAGCCAGGCATTCATGCCGTGAACATAGCCGATGGCAGCGTCGCCTGGAGTTTTGCAGCCGAACCGGAATGCAGCGGGGACAGAAAAGCGCGGGTTGAAAGTTGCGCAAGCATTGTTGGCTTGTCAGGCGCACCAACCGTCGTCGACGGAGCGGTCGTCGCGGGCAGCGTGGATGGTTTCCTGCGCGTATTCGATGCGAAAAACGGCGATATCTTGTTTACGTTCGACACCGCGCGTCCGTTCGAGACCATCAACGGCGTCAACGCGAGCGGTGGCGCGATCGACAACGCCTCGATCGTCGCCGCCAACGGCCTGCTGTTGGTCAATTCGGGCTACGGCATGTTCGGGCAGTTGCCCGGCAATGTTGTGCTGGCATTTCGGCCCAAAAAATAGAAGTCGTAAAGCGTATAGACAACTCGTCCGGCGGAAGTCTCGACTTCGAGGCGGCGCCCGGTAGCGATTGTCGCCGACGCTTGCGATAAAGTCGCGCGCATGACTACCCTACGTCGCCCCCGCCTTCAGCGCATAGGCCCAGGCCGCTTTCGCCAGGGGCACGGTGCGCGCGGCGGATTCCTTGGCCTTGTCGTTGGCCGCGGTGCCGTCGCGAATCCGTCCGGCGATGCCTTGGGTGATCCCGGCCAGCCGGAACGTGTTGTAGGCAAAGTACCAGTTGAGGTCCGGGGTGATGGCGCGGCCGGCGGCCCTGCAATAGATCGCAGCCGCCTCGTCCATATCGGGCACGTCGAGCGTCTTGAAATCAGCCCCGTCGAGACCGGGCATGGTCCACTGCATCAGAAGGTAGGTGAGATCGGCCATCGGATCGCCGAGCGTCGACAACTCCCAGTCGAGCAACGCCTGCACGCGCGGCTCCGCCGCGTGAAAGATCATGTTGTCGAGCCGGTAGTCGCCGTGAACGACGGAGGCCCGCTCTTGCTGCGGCAGACTGGTCGGCAGCCATTCCATCAGGCGATCCATCTCCGGGATCGATTGTGTCTCGGAGGCCTTGTACTGTTTCGTCCAGCGATCGACCTGTCGGGCAAAGTAATTGCCCGGCTTGCCGAAATCGCCGAGCCCAATTGCGTCGGGATCGTACCCGTGCAGCCTGGCGAGGGTCTCGATCTTGCTGGTGAAGATCGCGCGGCGCTCCTCGCGCGGCAGGCTCGGCAGCGTCGGATTCCAGAACACCCGTCCCTCTTCCATCGACATGATGTAAAAGGCCGAACCGATCACAGCGTCATCGGTACAAAGCGCATAGGCCGTCGCGACCGGGAAGCCCTGCTTGCCGAGCGCCGCGATGACCCTGAATTCGCGATCGACCGCATGGGCCGACGGCAGCAATTTGCCGAACGGTTTGCGGCGCATCACATAGGAGCGCCCAGGCGTATTCAGCCGATAGGTCGGGTTGGACTGGCCGCCCTTGAACTGGAGGACCGTCAACGGACCTTGATAGTCCTCGACGTTGTCCTGCAACCAGCGATCGAGGCTCGCCTCGTCAATGCGGTGGCGTTCCTCGACAGCCTTGGTCCCGGAGAAATCTTCGTCTTGTCTGAAGCCAACCAATGCGGCGCTCCCACTTTTTTTTGGGGAGCGCCGTGCCGGCTTTCCCTAGTGATTTGTCGAATTGGCATACTTCTTCAGTTCAAGCCGCGCAATGGCCCGGTTGTGTACCTCGTCCGGACCGTCCGCGAGACGCATCGTGCGCATCGAAGCATAATCGCGGGCGAGCCCCGCATCGTCGGAGACGCCGGCCGCACCGTAAGCCTGGATCGCGTTGTCGATGATCTTGAGCGCCATATTCGGACCCGAGACCTTGATCATCGCGATTTCGAGTTGGGCCTTCTTGTTGCCGACCTTGTCCATCATGTCGGCGGCCTTGAGACACAGCAGACGATTGAGTTCGATGTCGGTGCGGGCTTCGGCGATACGCTGCTCCCAGATCGAATATTCGATGATCTTCCTGCCGAAGGCGGTGCGCGACTGCAGGCGCTTCACCATCTTTTCCAGCGCCTCTTCGGCCTTGCCGATGGTGCGCATGCAGTGATGGATGCGGCCCGGACCGAGGCGGCCTTGTGCGATCTCGAAGCCGCGGCCTTCGCCGAGCAGGATGTTGCTGGCGGGCACGCGGACATTGTCGAGCAGCACCTGCGCGTGGCCGTGCGGCGCGTCGTCGAATCCGAACACCGGCAGCATCTTCTCGATCGTCACGCCCTTGGCGTCAGCCGGCACGACGATCTGCGACTGGGCCTGGTGCTTCGCGGCGGTCGGATCGGTCTTGCCCATCACGATCATCACCTTGCAGCGCGGATCGCCCATGCCGGACGACCACCACTTGCGGCCGTTGATGACGTATTCGTCGCCTTCGCGCTTGATCGAGGTTTCGATATTGGTCGCATCAGAGGACGCCACGGCCGGCTCGGTCATCAGAAACGCCGAGCGGATTTCACCGTCCATCAGCGGGCGAAGATATTTC
This sequence comes from uncultured Tardiphaga sp., assembly GCA_964244735.1. GTDB lineage: Bacteria > Pseudomonadota > Alphaproteobacteria > Rhizobiales > Xanthobacteraceae > Tardiphaga. Next base: position 136,652 of record CAXTJT010000009.1, on the reverse strand, counting down.
CTCTTCAACTCCTTGGACGCATACCGCATAAACACTTCCATGTTGCCGGTATCGGGCGCGGAGCAGTTGAACACTTCCGACGCCCAGCCGATGTGGCCCATCTGTTCGGCCAGCATCGCATATTCGAGATTGGTCAATCCCGCGCCGCGGAATTCATCGTCTTCATGCTCGCTCGGCGGCATGAACATATTCCACAGACCTTCGGCCCTCGCTTTTTTCTTAAGTTCTTCGACGACCGGAATCACTTTCCAGCGCTCGCCTTCCTCGTCCTGCTTTTTGTAGACAGGAACGGCCGGGCGAACATGATCGTTCATGAAGGCGGTGACGCGGTCGAGCCATTCCTGCTGGCGATCGGAGATCGAGAAATCCATCAGACGTTCCTCTTTGATTTTTGACGACTTGATTTGAGCGGCACTTTTGTTCCCCTTTTCGTCATCCGCAAGATGCTTTGATCCTGTTGCGGCTGTGAGACGGCGAGCAATGTCAGAGGCGACGACAGCGCGCCCGTGCGCGCGTTGACATTGTCCGGGTTCAAACGATAGTTTCATACACGCGTTTGAATAGCAACCACCCCGGCGCATGGGGCCTCTGTTGCAGAAAACTCTTGGTTGCAGAAAACTCTTGGCATGGCAGCAGATCACACCCGGACCGCAATCCTGTCCGCAGCCGAACGGCTCTACGCCGAGCGGGGCTTTGCAGATGTAACGATGCGCGACATCGTGATGGCGGCCGACGTCAACCTCGGCGCGGTAAATTATCATTTCGGCTCGAAGGACGAGTTGATCGCCGAGTTGTTCGTGACGCGAAGCCTCGTCACCAATCGCGAGCGCTTGAAGGACTTGAAGGCCGCGGAAGCCGCCGGCGACGGGCGCGCCGACGTCAACGACATTTTCGCGGCGCTGGTCGGCCCGACCTTGCGCGGGTGCCTTGGCCCCGGCAAGCAACGCTCCGACGCCGCTCGCTTCATGATCCGCGCCTCACTGGAATCCGTTGCGCCGATCCGCAAAATCAAGAACCGCGAAGTGGATCACCTACGACGATTCGCGGCGGCGATCCGGCGCACCCTGCCCGATCACGAGCCCACCGATATTTTCTGGAGCATCCATTTTGCGCTGGCGATGGCGCATCAGACCATCCGCGACAGCGAACGGCTGAACCGATTGTCGGACGGCGCGTGCGACCTCGATGACGTCGCGGGAATCGTCGACCGGATTGTCCGCATGTCCGTGACGGAATTGCGCAGCCGCTCAAAACCATCGAAAGCGGCGGCGCGATGATCTCGATCGACCACTTTTCATAATGGTCGACCGGACGGATCAGCACCCGATTGATGCGATCACAATAGACCGGGAGACAAGGAGATAACCAGGCATGTGCCGGACGGCCTTTCCCTCGTGACGCCCTACATTCTCGCAAATGACGCGGGCAACGATGTGCGCTTCCTTGAAGCCGCGTTCGGCGCCCGCGAGATCGGTCGAAGCATCGATCCGAACGGACGGATCGCCAATTGCCAGATTCAATTCGCGACGACGACCATTATGGTGAGCGAGTCGTCGACCCAATTTCCCGCAAGCCGGGCCGCGTTTTATCTATATGTCGCGGCTGCCGATGCCGTCATGACACAGGCTGAGAAGGCCGGTGGGAAGAAGATCATGGACGTCGCCGACATGCCCTATGGTGACAGGCAGGGCGGCGTCCGCGATCCGTCCGGAAACATCTGGTGGGTGTCGCAGCGATTGACCGCCGACCCATATTTTTGGAGCCATTTTCGATCGGCGCGGCCGGGCGGGCTGCTGGAGCGGGTGGAGGGAATCGAACCCTCGTATTCAGCTTGGAAGGCTGCTGCTCTACCATTGAGCTACACCCGCGTCGGCGACCAGATAGCATGCGGGGCCGGCGGCCTCAACCATCCGCGCACGCAAAAGAGGCGACCAACCGGCCGCCTGTTTCGTCGACACTGCAGACTGTTACTGGCAGAGCGTGCGAGCCATTCAAATTCGTGAACACGGCGCCAGGCACGCAAACGAAACCGTTGCGCTCTGCGTGGCTCTGGCCGGGGAACGGATCCGCATGGCCGACTCGGTTCAACTTGACCGGGTTGATGTAAGACGCAGTCGCGAATGCGCCGACGCGCGGATGGTCGTTGATCGGGGCGTAGCTACCGCGGTAGCCGGGCCGGCTGTAACCATTGTCGAAAGCTGTCCGGTTGTCGCCATCATTATGGCCGGTGCGATCGCAGTCATTGGTGACGCGATAGCCGGCGGTTGGCGGCGTAGTCCGGTCGGCGAAAAGGCGCGGTCGCGATGGCGCCCGCAGTGCTCAAAGCACCGCCGACCAGGCGCAAGAACGGGCGTCGCGATCATCGACGCCAGTCGCCCGATAACCGTGCAACAGCGGTTCCGAAGATGAAAAGACGGGTCGTCAACCCGATGTGAGCGCAGCCACAACATTTTGCGGAACCAGCAACATTCGGCCTTTTCCGCCGATGCGGGGGCCGCTGTTGACTTTGCCCCGCTGCTTCGCCCATAAACGCGCCGAACTGCCGACCCTGTTCGGGTTTGTGTTTCTGCCTCGGGTGATTCCGCGCTGCGCAAGCGGTCGGCGTCACGCGGTACCAGGCGGGGGAGTGTCCCGAGTGGCAAAGGGAGCTGACTGTAAATCAGCCGTCTTATGACTTCGAAGGTTCGAGTCCTTCTTCCCCCACCAACTTTGGCTGATGTCATTGCAGCATTCGTTACGCCAAGCGCTTGGCTGGCGTATCGTCGGGCTCGACCGGATTGAGTCAAATTGCAGAGTCTCGAGAAGCGGCGTCGCTAACGCATATCGGGATTTCTAACGGTAGAAGTCAAACTTTAGCGTAGGGCTTGGCTGATAGAAGCCATAATCAAGCCAGTTATTCGCCGGACCTGAGCAGATCACGGTTTCACCGACCTTCAGCAATTGCGCTGACTTGCGAAGCGCATTTCCGACATTGAATATGTGCTCTGCGCTGCCACTATCGATACTGAATCGTACTGGCCTATACGTTCTGCTGGAACGTCTGGCGCGTTGAGATCGTGTACAAACGTAGCGCCTTCATAGTCCCACCCATCGATGCTGTGGACCCCCCTCATAGCCGTGTCCACTCGCGAATATACGCATTAAATGGTACTCAAATGGTCGCTGCTCGTTCACGCAAAATCAAAGCGTCAAGCAGATTTTTTGCATTCCGGTCATCGGATAGACATCTTCGGCTTGATAAGGAAACGATATCGCGTGGAATTTGCGCAATCATACCGGCTGCGACAAATCAGTGGCTGTACAGTCATTGCAAACGATATGCTTTTCTGCCAAACGTACGCATCACTTTTGAAAAAATGTAATCTCGTTTTGCGGCTGATCAGAGAATTCCGTTCTCGATCCTTGCCCATTCCTGCTAAGCGTTCCACATCCACATTGATCGAGAGCAATACATGGCAAACGAAGAAAAAAAGCCGCGCGACACACAGACTGCTGTCTCATCAATCACCCCGTTTGAAATGATAGCCGCTGCGATCATCACAAACGCGATCGTCACTAAATTGCCTGATGGCGAAGATCCAATACAGAACGCCAAACAAGTTTATACGCGGATGCTTCGATATGTTGGCCGTGTAAAATGACAATTGGCCTCTTCGTCAATTCGATTTTGATTAACGTCGATCAAATTGATTGATAAGTGGACTTTGAAGATCGTCCTGACTCGGACGTTTTGGAAATCTCAAGTGTCATAAGCGAAAGTTTTATATTACTTTAATGAGCTATAGATTCCTAACTCGTATAAAGTAACAACAATCTAGAGCGTCGAGAAATTGCACATTATTTGCGCGCTGTTCTCGACGCTCTCATTAATTTGGACCGTTCAAACCGATTGAGAAGTAGCGCTATGAAGCGTCAGACGATTATCTGAAGCCGCGCTTGGTTGGACCGAGACTAAGACATTTCCAATAGTGGTGTGGCGCTCGTCATAATTACCCGAGTACCGGAGTTTGGCGAGACACGAACCGTCTGGACGCAGCCAAAGTCGCGACCGAATGTCGGCCCTCTCCAAAGGCGCCAATCTTCAAATCAACTATTCAAATCAACTATTAAGTATCACCGACGTCTCGTATTTCGGACCTGCGATGAACCATAGTATTGAGTGATGCCGGTATTGGGGTCCGAATAGAACGCCGTCCCCGTACTGTCGACCCCATAGATGAGACCCTGCGCTGGCGGAGCTGTCGTAAACCCCTGCGAACCGTAATTGCCCCATCCCAGTCGAGGGGCTCCGTAGTTTCCCCAGCTCGGGGCGGCGAACGAATTCGACAGCGTGCTGCCAAGTTGGGCCGGCCCGGCGGCAGCCGAAGGAACAAGCGAACTCGGCGCAGGAGGCGTATTCCCATAGCCTAGCGTGATTTGGGCCGCTGCCGGACCGCAACCGACAAGGCCCAAGACAGCCAAATAAAATGCGAGGTGTCGCACGTCAGAAACTCCCATTGACCGCAGTCTGCACCGTAATCTCGTCAAGAACCAGCGGCGCGTCCGACGATACTCATTGTTTTTCGAGCTTCCGCCGAAAGGCGCGCTCTGCGCATAAGCCAAAAAATACGAGGACTGCACCTGTCCCCCACAGATAGGACCAGCTATACACAAGTGTCGGATATCCCGGATAAAATCCTTGGCGAAACAAGTCAACGCCATGCAACACCGGATTCCAGACCAGATAATGCCGAAGGTGTGTCGGCATGAAGTCGGGAACGAATAGCACCCCTGAAAACAGAATGAACGCACGCGCAAGCGGCCCGTAAATGTGCGGCCAAACCGGCATGACTGCTTCGAGGCAGACATTGCAGAGCCCCATTCCAAGGCCAAGAAACAGCAATGCTGCCACCGCAGTCGCAACCGCTGAAAAATCCCACGGGATTGCTTGCGGGGTAACGAAAACAAAAATGAACCAGAAAAGAGCGACACCAACAAGACTGTAAACGAAAAACTTGAACGCGACGCGCGCGGCAATGAAATCCAGAGTGCTTTCAATTGGAAATCTTCGCCGGGGCCCGCCAGTTCGAACGGACCCTCGGAACGTCGTCGACACGTGAATGAAGATGAAAACCGGATAGAGGCCGGATGCAATGAACAGAACCTTGCTTGTGCCGTAGACGGGCTGCACCCGAACCAGATAATGCCACAAGCAAACAACGCCGATGTGGAAGACCGGCTCGAGCATGGCCATCAGGAAGCCAAGCCCGCTTTTGCCCCTCTGCAAATCGAACTCGCGAAAAAAATTCGCGCCAAAAACGCGGCCTTGCACTTGCAAAGCGTCGGCAAGCTTTAGGTTTTCCGACATCCCGCTCAAGCCAGACGTTCATTCATGGCGCGGTAGACCAGCAAACCGCTCAGCCAGACGCCGAACGCAATCAGGAAAACGATCAGAACGGATTGAAAGCGACGTGGAAACGATGCGGACTCCGGTCGTGTCGGCCGGACATACGGGGTCAAATACAGCGTCTGTGCTGCGGCGTTGGAACGCGCCTGATCCAGATTCTGCATCGCGCTGAGCGACATGTTTTGCGCGTATTGCCATTTAAGGTTCAATTGCTCGTACTTCGCGACGACGTCCGTCAAGATCGATTGGCCATCCCGCTTCTGCGAGACTTCCCGCTCGACACGCGCCAGCTCTTGTTTGGTCGCCTTGATCTGCGACGCCAGAACCATGACAGCCGGCGCGCTTGGATCAAGTTTCTGGTTCACCATCGAATTCATGCTCGCCTGCATTTGCGCGAGATTCGCACGCAGCGTCTTGGCAACATCGGTATTGCTCGACACAACGCTTGAATTGGGATCGATGACACCTTCATTCTGTCGATATTTTGTCAGCTCGTTCCGAATTTCGAGCAACCGCTGATCTGTCCGCGTGACTTCGTTTTCAGCAAATTTTACGGCGTCGAGTTTCGCGCGCATGGCGATCCGGTTCACCAGGTCTTCGGATAATGCCACCATATTATCGGCAATGAGCTTGGCATCGTCAGCCGAAAAAGCGCGCACCTGCGCGGTCGCCAAACCGGTGATCATGTCGTAATTCGCCGACACCATCGAGTTCCAATAATCGGCAAATTTTTCCATCGATGCGTCGCTGCCGAAGCGTGACCACCAGTCGGAGCGTGAGTTTGAATAGAGCGACTTCAGATTGATCCGCTTTTGCAGATCCTCGATCATTTGCCGGCTGAGAATGTAATCGACAACCAGGAAATTTTGCGATGACCCGTTCGAGATCGCGCCGCCGCCCATCAAGGATGAAATGCCTGCCGACAGGGAAGTTGGCGACGAAGATGACGTCGTTGACGTCGATGATATCGGCGCAGGCATCGTCGACAACGTCGCAGGCGTCGTCTCCGTTACGGCGAAGCGGAATTCAGCGACGTATTGTTCCGACGCGAAAAACCAAAAGTAAATCGCAGCAGCAGCCACCGGGATGATCACGAACAAGAAAAACGTACGCCAAGGCGGCGGCGGCGGGCTGCGTCTTGCGGGCAGAGTCAGCGCGGGCCCCGATTTATATGCTGCACTTTCCTGCCGCGCCAATGGCGCTTGTGGACTCCAGACCGGCCACGCTTCCGACCGTTTCATCGGCAGCGGCGCAGGCAGTGGCTTTAGTTCAACACCGGTCTTCGCGCTCAAGCTTTTCTTGTTGGGCAATTGATCAGGGCTGGAATTTGCCTCGTCCGTTGCGGATGGCATCGTCTTCGCGCCCAAGGTTTGAGAAGCGTCAGAAAACGAAAGCGCCTTCTTGGTAACAGCCGTCTGATCTTCGCGAGCCGCAGGCGCCGCGTTTTCATTCGACTTCAGCGACGTGGGCGTGGCGGAACGCGCCTCACTCAGACGTCGCACGCTCTCCGCGATTGATGAAAGCCGCTCTGATAAAAAATCGTCGTCAATACCCTGCGTGTCGGATGCATTTTGCTTTTTCGTCATCGCGACCAGAACCTAATCAGTTGCCGTTGCATTCCAGTTTTTCTTGAATCTGTTTCGACATAATGGAGCCACCCTACCTGACGAAAGGCCAAAGAACAATCATTTGCAATCGCTCGGAAAAATAGCATACTGGCAAACAATTCAGTCATAAAATTTCCTTTGGAACCACCATTTCGACTGCTATCAATTTCGGCCGAAGAACCAATGTAAATTTCGGACAATCGAGACAGGGCCCTCTGAATAATGGAAAATCCGACCGACGACAGCACTGACCTGAGTGTCGGAGACAGCGTCACAGTTACCGTCACTGAAAACAGCGTCATCCTCGAACAACAGATCGTTGTCACCAATCCGGCGGCCCTTCAACACAAGCGCCTTATTGCGACGGCTGAACTCGAACAACTTCTTTGTAATCCGAACGCTCTGGCGACCGTCGCCGGCCTGGTTCTTCCCGCCGCCGATTCCTGGACAATTGGGTTCCACGATCTCACAAGCCTTCCGAAACCGAATACCGACGACGCCGTCAAACCGATGTCGGTTTGTATTGCAACAGAAGATATCGTCGGCCCCGTTCGCAACGGAGGCATTGGGACGACTTATGCGGCCCTCGCCGAAGGCTTGGCTGCTCAGGGACACAATACGACAATTTTGTATCTGCGAGGTCAGGACATTGAGACCGGTACGCTCGAGCAATGGGTGGATCATTATGCCGCGCGCGGCGTGAAGTTTGTTCCCGTCCCCAATTACGCCCAACGCGACGGCATCCAGACGGGCTCGGATCGCTGGATGCGGGCTCCCTATAATATGCTTCGCTACCTGATCGACAATCCTATTGACATCGTTCACGTCTCGGAATGGCGCGGATCGTCCTATCTGTGCTTGCTCGCCAAGCGGCAGGGTCTTGCATTCAAGGACACACTGTTTGTCGTCAAGACGTCTTCGCCATGGATGTGGAACCGTCTGTACGGGTCACACCCTCTGGATCGCGTTGAAGATCTTGCCAAGATCAATGCCGAAATTCGCAGCGTCGAAATGGCGGATATGGTGATCGGCGGAAGTCTGCATCTGCTGCAATGGATGCTCAGTCAAGGGTACCGGGTCCCGCGATCTCGCACATTCGTTCAACCCAATTACGTCCGGTTCGATCACCTCAAAACGCTGATCGGAAAACGAAACATTCCCTATGCCACCCGTATTCCAATTACCGAGATCGTGTTCTTCGGCAGGCTCGAAGCGCGCAAGGGTCTGCTGACATTTTGTCAGGCGATCAACCGTTTGCTGCGCGAAGACGTCAGGTTGCCCGAGACCATCAGCTTTATGGGCAAGCCAGGCGCCAAGTTGCCGGGCCGTCCAAACCAGACCATTCTCGAATTCATCGAAGACGAAACCAAGGATTGGCCTGTGAAGGTTCAGATCCTCACCGAGTTTCAGCAGCAGCAAGCCATCGAGTATTTGCTGGGCGATTCCCGTCTGGCAGTAATGCCGTCAACGATCGAAAACTCGTCGATGGCCGTTTACGAAGCGGCAATCTGCAAAATACCTTTCGTGGCGTCGAGTGTTGGCGGCACGCCCGAACTGGTTCATCGAGACGATCGTGCGGCCGTGTTGTGCGATCCCCACCCGATCCCGTTGGCCGAGAAGATTCAAGAGGCCATCGATCTCGGCGGCTTCATCGCGCGAGCGAGCTTCGACAACGATTATAATGTCGATTCGTGGCACAATTTTCATCGCGATCTGTCGCGCGGCCTTCGTCATCAACTCGGCGAGTCACAACTGACGGCCAACGCAAAACCGGTTTTGCCGTCGGTGTGCGCCTGCATCTATTATGTAGGCGATCAGGACGCGCTGAGAGAGACATTGGCTTCGCTCAAGGCGCAGGACGCGTTGCCCGATGAGGTGCTGATCGCGGTCGATGCACCGAAGATGTCGGCGATGGACGAAGCAAGGGAGGTCGCGAACAGCAGCGGACTTTCCTGTGCTGTCATTTCGACATTCGACGAGGATGTCGGCCTGTCATTCAATACGCTCACCCAGGAAGCGAAACAGGATTTCTTGCTGTTTCTTTGGGCGGGCACCAAGCTTCATCCGCATGCGTTGAAATTTCTGTGCAACATTTCGGTACGCAGTTCTGCGGATTTGCTGAACTTTTTCTATCGTCACGTCGATGCAACCCGGCCCGAAGGCCCGCATCCCTTGAAGGCTCACATTCTAGGAAGCCTGAGCGAGGATTTTTTCCGGACTGATCTCACGCCCCAGCCATTGTTTGTGAACCGCGAGGCCTATCTGCGCGTCGGCGGCTTCACGAGCGACTATCGCGTGCTCGGATACGACAGTGAGTTTTTGTCGAAGGCGCAGCTTTCGGGCCTTCACTGTGAGACCGCCCTCATCGAGTTGGCAAGCGTCCCCATGCTGTCTCAGCAGTGGCTCAACAAGATGTGCTACGATCAGGCCGTTAGCCACTTTCGCGCCATTCGCCCGCAGCTCGCAAACGCGCCGCTAGCGATCCGCGATCTTTTGCTGATGGCCAAAGGGCTGAACTCAAGGCCGCCCGGCAAAGGCAAAAAAGCGCCAGCGGCTGAAGCGCCCAAAGCGGTGACGTCAAATACCGCATTTAGCCGGATGTTGCGCTCGATCGGCGCCATCGAAGAACCGGTACCGGTCGCGCCCCCTGCTCCTGCGATCAAGGCAGCGCCGGTCAATCGACCAATTGCGACGGCTGTTCAAAAAGCGCGGCCGAACCGGTCGAACAGCAACCTGATCGATCTTTTCGAAGAAGCACTCGATATCAGCACCGCCAAGGAAAACTCTAATAAGCCGACGCCCCCGCGAGCCGCATACAGAAAGACTGCTAAGTCCAGCGGCCCCAAAAAAGTGGAAACATTCTCGGGGCCAAGCAGTCGCCTTCTATATGTGCGAGATGGAGCCATTTGCGGCTGGGCAACGAACTATGACGAGCCGGACAAGATCTTGAAGATCGAGGCTGTCAACAACGGCAAGTTGATCGCCGAAGCGATCGCCGACCGTAAGCTAGACCTGCCAAGGCACATGGGATTTCCGGAAATTCAATCGAGGGGATTTCTTGTCGAACCGTTTGCGCGCCGGACGCGCGAACCGCAAATCATTGACCTGCGCATTGCCGGCACCGACCAATATGTTGCACGCAATCTCGAGATCTATGCGCCAGCAGCGTCAATCGATTCATCGCCATATCAAGGCTATTGCGATCCGACCAATGATGGAATCCTGCACGGCTGGGTCTGGAATCGCGAGCGACCAGACGAGCGGTTGGACGTCGCGGTCTTCATTGACGATCAATTTGCGGCGCGCCTCCATGCCGATATTTTCCGCGAGGATCTCGCATCAAGCAGCATCGGGACAGGCGAGCACAGCTTCAGGCTGTCTCTGCGGAGCGAACCGCGCGAGCGGACGATCGACGTCGTCATTGCACAGAACGGTCTGCGTCTCCGGTACTCGCCGCTTCTTCTGAAGGCGAAAACATTCACCGCGATCGAAAGCCCCATCGCCAAATTGGGGCGTAACATTTCCGCATTTTTCAACAAGGCGTAAATTGTAGACAGGTTTGTTCAGATGAGAATTTTGATTACTGGCGGCTGCGGTTTTATCGGATGCAATCTGATCGCTCGACTCAACGCCATCGGCGGGTTCCAGATCAGAGTGTTTGATAACGAAAGCCTTGGGAAACGCGAGCATTTGGCTGGTCTTGATGCCGAGTTCGTTCACGGCGATATTCGGGATCAGGCCGCAGTGCTTGCTGCACTCGACACCATCGATGCGGTCGTGCATCTGGCTGCCGATACGCGGGTGATCGAATCGATCGAGAAGCCGGCGTATAATTTCGAGGTCAACGTCGTTGGATCGTTGAACGTCCTCCAGGCGATGCGAACGCGTGGTATTAAGCACATCGTCAACGCGTCGACCGGCGGCGCCATCATCGGCGAGGCCGTCCCACCCGTTCATGAGAAAATGGTGGCGAGTCCGACCTCCCCTTATGGAGCATCAAAACTGGCCGTGGAAGGGTACTGCTCCGCATTCACCGGCAGCTACGGCTTCAAGGCGATCTCGCTGAGATTCTCGAATGTTTACGGGCCGCGCTCGTTTCACAAGGGCAGCGTTGTCGCCGCCTTCCTCCGGCAGATCATGGCAAACGAAACATTGACCGTTTACGGAGACGGGAACCAGACTCGTGACTTCGTTTTCGTGGATGACCTTTGTGATGGCATCATCGCTGGGCTCAAAGGCGATGTCGCTGGAGTGGTTCAATTAGGGTCGGGTCGTCCGACGAGCGTCAATGAATTGATCGATGCCATGAAGCCCGTCGTCGCGCCCCATGAGGTGGAGGTCGACTACGTCGGATTCCGCACAGGCGAATTGGTCCTCACCTATTGCGATATCGCGAAGGCCCGTTCGGAACTGGGATTTCAACCGAACACAAGTCTGGCGGTCGGCCTCGGGATAACATGGAAGTGGTTCAACGAGCACCAGGCTATGAGACGAGAGCCGCTACTCCAGAATTGACGTGACCGCGGCCAGTCAGACGCTTCTCAAATTCAAGGATCACGTCTACGCGGCTGCGGTCGGCTCATCCTTTTTTCTGGGCCGTGTCGCAACCGAACACTTGCTGTTGGGCCGGTTTGCTTGGCCCCGATCCATTGCGCGACGCCTGCTCCGGCGCAAATTGCTTCTGCTCGAGCCCCACATCGATGCCGACGTCTATTCGCGGCAATTTGCCGCGAAACACCGTCGTCGCGTCGCGCGAGATGCCGCTCTCCATTACGCGCTGGTCGGGCGCTATCACAACTACGCCCCGAACCGAGACTTCGATCCGAATTTTTATCGCGCCAGCACCCCGGAATTGAACTGGCACGAAGACCCGCTCGCTCATTTCATCCACCGGGGGTCCGCTGACGTTCCCACGCGCGAGTTACCAGATTCCATTCGCGGGCCTAGTGACATTCGCCGCTCCGCGGAGACGGTCGTCACGATCAATCATGGTCGGGGTGGTGGCAGCACCAAGTTTTTGTCGCTGTACGAAGCATCACTGCACGCGCAGGGCATATCAACTCTTCGCCTCGCGCGAATCTCGAACAAGCAACCGCTGTTTCGATTGATGCAGAAGACAATAGCCGTCGGCGATCACATCTTTCACATTGACGACGACAAGGCGCGCTTGATCGAGATGCTGGCTCTCGTCGGAACGACGCGTCTGGTCTTCAACCACTTCATCGACATTCCTGATGGCTTCGCAAGACTTCGAGATCTTGCAAACGACGCTCAGCTTCCCTTCGACGTCATTTTGCACGATTACTACGCGATCTGCCCTCGCATCTTCCTCGTCGATCGCACGAACAATTTCTGCAACGAGCCGCCAGCCGCGGTTTGCCGATCCTGTTTGCGAGGGCATGAAGTGCATGATGTCTCTGCGCATCGAGCGGCGGCAGAATCGATGTTGCACGTGGCCGATCGCGTGATCGTTCCGAGTCGCGACACCGCGGATCGTTTGAAGAAATATTGGCCTGACCGTCCGATCGAGGTCTGGAATCCCGAACGTGATGAGTTATGCGAAACAGAAAAACTCACTGGATTTGCGCCTGACGAGCCGCTCGATATCGCCATTATTGGAAATCTGAGCATCGTCAAAGGCTATTGTGTCGTACGAGACCTCGCGCGCGTCATCAAACACGCCAATCTGCCGATCCGCATCACAGTGATCGGCTCGTCTGAGAATGATCTGGAGCTGACATCACTCGATGTTGTCGTTCACGGGCGCTACCGCGAGGATGAGATCGACAACCTCATTATCACCTATCGTCAGCATGTCGTTTTTCTGCCGTCCATCTGTCCCGAGACCTGGTCGTTCGCTCTGACGATTGCGCTACGCAACCGGTTCCATGTCACGGCGTTCGATATCGGCGCTCCGGCCGATCGCCTCAGACATCTGGATCGCGGAGCATTATTGCCGCGGGAAGCGGCGCAACAGCCTGAATTTGTCATTCAACATTTCCTAGATCTGCGCGACAGGCTGATCCGGTCTGTCAATCCGTCGAGCAAAGAGACATTGTCCGCACACGAACGGGCGATTACTCATCCGATTTCATAGATGAGGCCTTGAGCAAGTCGCGCGATCAACGGACCGTCTATCGCTCGTCCATAGGCGTCGTGAACGGCGCGACGAGCGCCTTCCACATCGTTTTTCATCCAGTTGTGTTCTTCGCCGCCGAGGGATCTGGCGTAGCGGACGGCAGGTTCGATGAGAACGCCGATCCGCAAGCCTGCGGCGCGTGCTTTCGCGAGCAGTATCCAGTCGAACGCGGGCACCTTGTATCCATCGTCGGCAAATCCGCCGATGGCAAGAAATGCCTCGCGTCTGATCGCCATTGCCGTGTCGCCAAAGCCGTTGAAGAAGAGCCCCGCCATTTCGGGATCGCCGAGAAACATGCAGTGACCCGACGACGGATCGGTCGCGGGATTTCCATCAACGAGATCGAGCGTCGAGACAACGACATCGAATTGGCCGCGCGCGACCGCGTTCGTCAGACGAGTCAGACCATTCTCGGCGAATGAATTATCGTCGTCGAGCAGAACCAGAATGTCACCCGTCGCTTCGGATGCTGCGCGGTTATAGGCGACCGGCGCCGGCACAGCGGTATCGAGCCGGACGACCTTCGGCGGCCGGCCCGAAGAATTGGCTGCCTTGCACTCGATGGATTGCGGGCCGCAATTGTCGACGATAATGGTCTCGGCGGCCTGCGTGTCGAAACTTCCTAATGCACGGTCCACGAGATGCTGCTGACCGCGGCTGACAATGCAGACGGTGACGGTTGCGGGCGATACGTTCAGCGACGGCAACGGCAACTCACAAAGCCTATGGACAAGATCCGGCCAAGACGTCGGCTCCTGATCGCGCTCAATCTCTGGCGGGCGATTCCAGGCCTCAAGAATTGCATCGGCGAAGGTGGCCGCGGAATGTTTGTTCGCGACGCTCGCGCTACTGCTTTTCAACACTCTGCAGCCCGCAGCAGCGGCCGCCAGTCTCAGCCTGTCGTCGTCTTCATCACCGGCGAAGACCGCTAGATGTCCGCGCCGTGCCAGATATTGAAGCGCCTCCTGGTATCTCTTCGGATGCTGAACCTTGAAACGGAACGGCCATGCCATGGCACGAATACCCAGGAGATCCTGTTTCACCACGCTGCTGCCGTCATGTTCGGAGCCAAGAAATGTGACGTATGCTCCGGGCAACCGTTTCTCGCGGCCAAGAGTTTCAATCGCATCCAGGAAGAGTGATGCCCCGTTGGACCGGCACAATTCACCCACGAAGATCAGCTCTGTGCCTGCTTTTGATGTTTGTGCATTGATGGGAAGTGCCGGCAGGCGCACATTGACGACGCAAGACGGCGCACCAATGCCTGGCAGCATCTTGAAGGCAGTGTTGTGCGGGACCAGCAAGGCATCGGCGAGTTTGAGCGTCGTTCGCTCCATGGCATCGCAGACAAGGGGAGCCAAATGTCCAACGCTAGCTTCATCATCGAAGAGACGCTGGCGCGCCGGACGATCGCACCACAAGGCAACGCGCGCGATGCCCGTATGCTCGCCCGTCGCTTTCATCATCAGCAGCCCGAACCCGAGGCCGCCATGCAATGGTGCGATGACCAGATCAAATTGTTTTCCTCGCGCCCAATGCGCAACCGCATAGGCATCGCGCAAGGCGTCGGTTTCAAGGGCTCGCCCGCGCCCGCAGATCAGAGCCATCGGCGGCCGATCGATCAAGACAACCGATCCATTGGAACGACCGGAGTCGAGTGGAGTGCGCATACGAGCGCACGTCACGTCAGCAGCGTGCAGCGCTGCGGCAATCCCTGAGAAGCGATGACCATCGTCATCCCACGACCCGTCGGCGGTCCGGTCGATCAGAAGTACCCGCCGGCGCGTCATGAGAGCGTTGTCAGAACCGACAACGATCCGTCTGCTTGCAGGACTGAAACAGAAAAGCCTCGTTTTGTATCAACGGCGCGATTGACGACGAAGCCATGATACTTGTCGAACGGCAGTGGAACATTCACGTCGCGACGGCAGGCAATGGTTTCGGAGCGCATTTGACCCGCGACCACCAATGCGATGCGGCAGCGCTCCAATGGATCCGTCGTATTGACGACCCAGCCCTTCAAACGGGAGCCCGGAAAATGATGTGGGTCGATGCAGTATTTGTAACGACCCACATCCCGAACGCATTCGTCGTCGGATCGAACTATTAAACTCGCCCGAGGTAAATCAAAATCGCGCGACACGACCCTGGCTATCAAACGATTGCAATTTAAAAACCGGGCCGCGTTGACCGCGAAACCATAGTAACCGTCGCCGATACCGGCGGCTTGAAGGTCCGCACGATACCGGTCGGCGATAAGCGTAACACTACGACCTTCCACGGAAGTTATTTGGACGGAAAGCCGCGAACGCGGTGAAGAAGGATCAAACACCCACCCCTGAATGGAGCCGTTGTCTGATCCTTCCACCAATCCCTTCAATTTTGGACGGGTGTATTTCGACCAAGATGACACTACAGTTTCGCGAAAATTTTTTCGACCAAACTGCGGCGCCATATGGTCCGCAGTCCTAGCGAATCATGCCAACAGCATGCTCGTCATGGGACTCTTCGGATCGCTCGAGTTTCCGGACCAAGCGCAACGATTCCACAAGAGATGAAATTATGAGACGCTTCTGAATATCATTCGCGTGATCCGAGGAGATATACTCGACAGCTTGGCGGGCAATGTGAGGAAAACGGTAAATATCGAGATCGGCTTGCACGGTATCGATCGCCTGATAGGTCTTGATCACGCGAGCGGCTTCGTCCATTTCCTCGGCATTGAGCTGCCCCTTCAGCTCATCGCCAATTTCCAGCTTATTCTTCGAAATCAAGCCCAAGCGTACGCGGCTGACCACACCTGCTTTATCGGAACTTACGCGGATGACTTTAATATTTTTTGTCTGATCGATGAACATCAACACGACGACCCCCTAACTTTTACCACTATGTTGTTGACTGTAGCAAAACTTTTCAGATTTGTAAGCTGATTTTGTGACATCCAGACTAACAACGGAGACGCGGTTAATCGGCTAAAGCCAATTATTCTATCACTACTAATAGACGTATTTCTAAAAGTCTTCGACGTCTTCCTCAGCTTGCAATTGGTTGTATGTCTCTCTGACCGGTTCAAGTTGTGAGAACTGATCAATCGCGCTCTCCAGATCCGGATAAAGCGTCACCTTGCCTCGATCGATGATGGCGCCGATATCGGCCCATCGCCGAGCGACACGGACGTCGCGCGTTGCAAGGATCATCCCGCTGTTCTGCGCTCGTGCGTGCCACATCGCAAAACATCTTTCACGGAATCCAGGGTCTCCCACCGCGATATGATTATCAAATAGGTAGACATCAAAAGGAATAGCGTAGCCTGCAGCGAAGCAAAAGTTTGATCGTATTTCGCGCGGGACAGTCGATAGTTTTTCGTCAAGAAACTGGTCCGTGATGGAAACTTGAACGATAAATTCCGTTATCTCCTGCACGTCCGCGCCATAAAGTGTGGCCAAATGCCTGAGGTTTTGCCGCAGCGTCAGCGCAGGATTAAAGCCGCCAGCGAACCCGACCGGAAAGGACACGCGCGCGTAACGGCTGATCCGGCCTTCAACTGGCGCGATCATGCCCGCAATCGCCTGGATGACCGTGGATTTGCCGCAGCCGTGATGTCCTAACAGCGCAAGCTTTCGATCTGTCGGCAACACGACCGATGCATTATCAAGGATTACGTTGCGCGTCTTGCCAGCATCAAGCTGAATTGTGACGCCCGAAAAATCAATCATGACGTGGTCGATGTCCTACTGACATTTGCCGAAAGCAACACATGAGAGCTTTCTGTTTGCCTCGGAATCGCATTCGCCTTCGCCAAGTTTTTCGCCGTTGCGCCAAATCATCAGGCTGGAGAATTTTTGATCGATCATGATGTCGTGCACGACCTTCGCGTCATCCAGTTTTGTCTTGCCAATATCGTAGACAATCATGATGCGGCGCGGATCGACTTTCTCCGTTTGCTCGAGCATCTTCATCTGGCTCTGAAAACTCGCTGTGATGTCTTTTTGGCGGTTGCCACCCCAAAGCATGATGCCGAAGAGATCGAATTGGCGCATAAGGTCGCCTGCGTTACCCGCATTTACTCCGGTATGTCGCTGGGTCGGCGCGTCCAGAGGATTGGTGAGCAAACCCACCTTGCGCCCGCTTCGCCGAACAAGAGCCGCATATTCGGATAGAAATTGGTGCGTTGCCTCAGGGCTTCGCCCGTCCTGCACCTCGTAGTCGAGAATGATCCCTTTAACATTCGGATTCAACCTCTCGGGAGGCAGCACGCACGCATCGACAAAGCGTCCGTTTGTAAGGGCAGGTTCCGCGGCTTCAAAATCGACCACGCGAAGGTTGTTTTCTTTCGCACCAGCCTCATCGTATGGGAGGTTCAATACATAGGAGGCCTGGATCAGCGTGCAGAGATTCGCCTTTGGCATGGTCGAGAAAAATAGCCGCTTGTCTTCGCCGCCGAAGACCAGACGCGGCGAAATGATGTTGCCTTTGGGATTCCATCCACACCGTTCAGGCGCCTCTGGCATATCTTGGCAGCGGTTGGCCCATTGAAACCAGTATTTATCCCAAGAGACCTGAGACGAATTCAGCCGAGAAATATTCATCGACGATGAACCGGACAGCGGAAAGTACCGGTAATTCTTTTGGTCAATACTCACAGGCGGCGGCGCCTGCTGGAACACCTGAAATTTCAAGTCGTTATTTGCTTCTGGTCTGAAACAGGCTGCGTATCCGAACGAGACGATGGACGTCGCAACCACGATTCCCATGCACGACGACAGAAGCGCTGCTGCAAGCCGCATATCAGTGCCCGTGATCCAATTCGAGAAGTAAATCACCTGTATCGCTGCCATTTTTGGTCGCGACAAAACGCTCGACCGCGGCATATGCATCTCGTAGGCGCGCAATCCGGGGTTGCTCGAGTTGCTCCGAATAGTCCGATCGGACCGCGCGCAGATATTCCTGCGCCGCGCGAGCGCCCTGAACCTGCTTTAACAATCGCGCTTTGGAAAGCGCCATCAGAAAGCGCCGTGAGGGATCGGCAGAGCGTTGCAGGGCAATGCTGGCACACTTTATCTGGTTCGCCGATTCCAGCATCTTGTTAAAGTCGATATCGTCTTTCGTGATCGTCTTGACGCAACGAAAGACCGCAGTCGAACCAATCTCGCCCAAGAAGTCAAAATGATCCGCAAAGAATTCTTGATGGGTTTTTATGTAAGGAAGCCGATCGTAGAAATAATCCTGCTGGATCACAATCGATCGCCCGGGGATCAAAAGCGGGAAGTAATTTTCAACGACGAACTTGTTGATCTCCGGCAACTTCAGGACATCGAGAAAAAGAATTTCGATCGGCCGATCGACGGCGCCTGTCTGCATGATATCGCCGATCCGCAGATCGACCACATCAGCCACATCGTTAATGTTCTCGCGAACGACATCGACAAACGAGTCGCCTGGCTTCAAGGCGACATCCACCTTATTTCGCTCAAAGAATGCCGGCATGATATCGCTGACGATCCCGCGCTCGAACGAGATCACCGGCTTGATCCACTGCGGTATGATTTCCTGCGATCTTGGATTTTCTTTGACGCCAAGGCCGAAACATACTGTCGAGGCGCCGAGAAAAATTCCGGCATCGACAATGACTCCCTGCCCTTCGTAATAATCTCTCGCAAGACCATGCAAAAATCGTCGTTCCGGAACGGACATCATCGCCGGAACGGAAATCGCTTCCTTGGCAATCGTGCCGACATACCGATGAAACGGATTGGAAAGGCGCACCAGCCGCATCGGTTCATAATCGGACGTAATTTCAATACCCAATGCCTCAATCTCCAACAAAATATTCAGGATCGATCCTGTTGCAGAATCGATCCTGAAACTAGAAGAATTGTCCGCCGCTTATAGACATGTGCCCGGTACACCGGGACGCTCACCGCCCAACCAAGGCCGTCGGCGGGGAGCGCAATTGAAGGCAAGAGATCAGATCAGACCGAGAGAGCACGCAGCCTGACCGGCTCTTCCTTTTGGATCCAGAGCGACTCGCACGGAATTCTCGATTTATCGCAGCGATCCGAAAATTTGCGCGAAATCTCCTGAACTTCCTGCATGAGTCCACTCTCCAACGTGGTTGGGTCCAGGCCGAGCGCAAGAAAACGATCATTGGCAACAATCAGTTCGTTTTCCGCAGCCTCGTTTCGAGGGTTGTCGACGAACTGGTAGGGCGCCTCCGTCAGCCGATTGATCAGTTTCGCCAGATCGATCAGGCGATGGGTTTCGGTCATCTGGTTCAGGATGCTGACACGCTCGCCACTCTTCGGCGGGTTCTTGATTGCCAATTCGATGCAGCGAACGGTGTCACGGATATGGATGAAGGCGCGGGTCTGGCCACCCGTTCCGTGAATCGTCATTGGATAGCCAATGGCTGCCTGCATGAGGAAACGATTCAACACCGTGCCGTAATCACCATCATAGTCGAAGCGGTTGATCAACCTTTCGTCCATTTCAGTTTCGGGGGTCTGTGTGCCCCAGACAATGCCCTGATGCAAATCGGTAATGCGCAGCCGATCGTTCTTTGCATAGAACTGGAAGAATAATTGGTCTTGTGTTTTCGTCATATGGTAGATGCTGCCAGGGTTGGCAGGGTAAAGAATTTCCATCGGCCTGAAGCCGTTTGGCTGTCCCAGGTGCACGGTGAGGTACCCCTCTGGGATTTTTTCGCCGGCTGTTCCGTAGCCGTAGACGCCCATCGTGCCGAGATGAACAACGTGGACATCAAGGCCTGTCTCGACAATGGCGCAAAGCAGGTCATGCGTCGCCGTCAGGTTGTTGTTGACGGTGTAACGCTTGTGACCGGCCGACTTCATCGAATAGGGAGCGGCGCGTTGCTCCGCGAAATGCACCACAGCTTCAGGCTTGATGCGATTGATGAGCGCAACGATCTGCTCATAGTCCTGTCCGAGAGTCAGGTTCTCGAAATGGATTGTCTTGCCCGAGACATCCCTCCAGGCACGAAGCCTTTCGCTGATCGAACGGATTGGAGTCAAGGACTCGACTTCCAACTCGATATCGATCTCTCTGCGGGACAAGTTATCGACAATCGTTACGTCGTAACCCAGTTGCGACAGGTGAAGAGCTGTTGGCCAGCCACAAAACCCGTCTCCCCCAAATACGATTACGGATCGCATCAAAGACCACTCCTTACAAAATCTTGCCAAAATTGAAATTCTGGCCGGTAGAGAATTCATACTCCCGGCGGCTAAGAATGTACCACTTCACCCTGCCAATCAACCGGAAATTAAAATACCGTTACTTTCGCCGCGTACCAGAGCATGAGCGATAAGCCCTCGGTGGTTTGTTGTTTGCCCAATTCGTGGACATAGAAGACGAGCAACGACGCCAACCAAACGCCATATCAGGACCGGTAGACGTGGTCGCGGACATCAGGACGATCGGCTGTTAACCGGTTTACTAAACCGAAAACCGTGACAATCCGATGTCCGATCCGATCGATGTTTTGAGGGCTTCGTTTGCGGTTCAAATTGCAGCTTGTTTTTTTGGCGAGCTGCCAAGATTTGCGGCGTCATGCGCGCATCGCAACGCTGGTAGCGGCCTATCGAGCTTCCACGGAACGGCGCGCCGCGTCGATTAATCGGAAACCTGAATCCGATATTCCGCCTGGGGCCAAATGCCGGCCCAACTTTCATTCGTGACGCGCAACAGCATTATAGTAGTGTTGGTGCATGCTTTGGAGCCAAAGCCAAGCTGTCGCTTCAACGACGGTGTGATGCGATCGAAACGTCACGACCAGCAGATGCACGCCAGGATTTCTGCGACACATAGCGTCCGTCATATACAAATAAAGACAGCACCGCACGATCACGCACGCGACAAGCGCAGACAGGTCTTGAATGCGCTGGTCTCGACATCCCGTTCAAATCAATTCAGCACCGCCTCAGCACTCTGTTGATATGCTCCGAGCAGGACCCCTGACCAATCCTACCTGCTGAGATCATAGGCGATGCCGGTCAGGCCTCGAGCCGCCGAGAATGCCTTTTGGATCTGCGTCAACTCGGCATTGCTGACAAGAACAACATCCTTGTCGCGCATCGGAAGTGTTTGAGCGAGAAAGTAACCGTCCGCCTTGCGCAAATCGAGCTTGTAAACGACGCGCACATAGGGCTGCCTGGCCCAGCTCTCATCCACGCCGACGGGTCGAAGCAGATCGGCAGGCGCGGTCACGCGGAATACGGCCGACGCAATGGCGATCGGCTCGTGGCGGAAAAGGTAGATTCCCGACGGGTTTCCGATCGTGTCGATCGGACCTCCGGCGCGGGCGACAGCTTCGGCAAGCGACACTTCCACGGTATCAAATGTATATTGGGATACCTTCGCAGTGGCGCCCATGACTGCAAACGATCGCGGGTATCTGATCAGGAAGATCTCGTCGCGCGGACGAACAACGATGTTTTCGGAGGAGTCGGACAAGAGCTGTTGCAGGGGAATCGTCCCGGACTGTCCGCTTCGGATAAACCGGACGAGCGTCTCATGAGCGGGAAATTTCGATCCGCCCGCGGCCGCAATGACATCCAGCACCCGCTCGCCGCGCAAGGTCAGAGGAACCTGACCCGTCCGATTGGCTTCACCGCCAACGCTGACAAAATTCGGCGTCGAGACCGGCGTGACGATGACTTGAGGACCGACCGCCCGGCCCTCAAATTTCTTTTCAATCAAACGGGACGCTTCCGTGGGCGTCAGGCCGATCACACCGACCCGCCCGGCGAACGGCACCACGATTTCACCGTTGGATTCAACAATCTGCGGCGGCACAGTCGTCGATCGCGCGCCTTGCTGCGTGACGTCTGTGGTGGTCGAACCCGGTGCCGGGACTGACGGCGTGTTCGTCAGTGGCCCGAAAATCGATGGACCGCCAGTCTCATAGATCGTCACGGCCACCACATCGCCCGCGCGAATGGCCAGGCTCGGCGTATAGCTCGCCTGACGAACGCTGCCCTTCAAGGTGGCGAGCGGGTATTTTCTCAAGACATCGAGCACCGCGGGCGTGAGAGAGACGACAAAATAAGGGTCTACACCGGCACCGGAATCGATCTCAAGCTCGGCCGGGACCGGGGCTGCGGCAGGAATGATCGCGCAGGACGATGCGGACACGGCAAAGCCGATGGCGAAGAGCGACGTGCCGATTCGCGAAAATCGCGATCGAGCCTTGTCCAGTAATGAAAATTTGGTCAATGCTCCCCCTAAGGCGCAATCAGTTTGCAATGATATGAATTACGCACTTGAACGCCCGCCCTCACGACGCAACTGCAAATCATGCAAGTATCAATGGTAAAAGCCTCAGCCTCTCTACTCAACAATCATCGGCGCTTTGTCACCTGCCCCGATCCCGATTTCAACGTCGTGTTGCCCGAACGCAACAAGCCGACGCACCCCACAAGGCTCACGAGCCGGGTCTCTGAAAATTGGAAAGAGACCGCTCCGCAACCTGGAGCAATTAAGATTAATATTTTCTTAATTATTACTAAAACCTTCCGGCGCGCATCAAACGAAGGCGAACGCGACGCGATAGCCGTGATAGGCATTCAGTCGTGAGGCCTTCGCCTCACCTATACGGATGCCGCGTCGACGAATTTTGTCTCGGTTAAGGCTCGTGTTGACGTCCGACGCGTCCGCAACGCCAGCCTTGTCTAAAAGAGGCAACAGTGATCGACAAAATCGACGTGAGGCTCGTCGTGCGAGATTAGATTCCGCGACATGACAATGGACACAAACACATGCAATTGAGACGTTTGCAGGCAGCATCTCGTGCAGGCAGCATCTCGCCCTTCAACATCATCGGCTTTTACAAGTTCGCCATGCAGTTGCCTTCGACGTCGGCACAGGACCGAGGGTACCCTCGCGCGCCGTGATGACAGCATTCAACGCTGAAGAGACATGAAGGAGACTTATCGTCCGGCTCGCAACGCGATGAAATGCAATTGCAATTTGTCATCCTCGGAAATGTAATGCTATCCTAACAATGAAGCTCAAATTGATCTGAGAAGAGTTAGTACTGGGCACGCGTATTCACAAAGATGAGGCTCACGTGAACGAGATTTCAAAAGTTGCGAAGATTGCAGGTAAAGAAATTAATCTGCCCCCCCCGCTCCGCCGCCGCAAGCCATTGCAGTTTATTCATCTCACGCCACCATTCGATCAATACACCGGAACCATCCCTGAAGCGGTGGCTGCCGTTCCATCGATGATGTCCATGGGTGAGCGCGAATTCCTGTATGGAATTGCAAAGGACTATTATAAAGGCGATGGGCTGATTATTGACGCAGGAACATTTCTTGGCGCCTCAACCGTTTGCTTGGGATCCGGGCTCAAGGAAAATGCCGATCTGCAATCAGCCATCTCACAATGGCAGAAGCCGATCATCTCATTCGAGCTTGGTATCACAAACTCGCAGATGCCGATTTCATTCAAGCGACATCAGCTCGGTCAAAACCTCAAAACAGGCGACTCGTTTGCGTCAATTGTCGAAGAGCACATCGCCCCAGTGGCGGATGTCGTGAACATGCAATTCGGCGATATCACCAAGACCGGGAAACTCAAACTCGCCGCGAATCTCAACAAAGGCGCGCGGGTTGAAATCCTCTTTCTCGATGTCCTGAAGTCGCCGGAACTTAACAGTTTTTGCTTTCAGGAGTATTTTCCGCGCCTTATTCCGCGTCGCAGTCTCGTCATACAACAGGACTACCTCAACGGCGACCTGCCGTTCATCCATATCAATCAGGAGTATTTTGCGGACAAGTTCGAATATGTCGGAGAGATTTCATCAAGCGCCGTTTTTCGGCTCGTTCATCGAATTACGGAACAGGAAGTCGAAGAACTGTTCGAGAATCCGCCTGAGGGCGAAGCGCGCATCTCACTTGTTTCAAAAGCGGCGAAACGCTCGATCGATCATCATCGCCGCCTGATCATTGCGTTTTCCAAACTACGGATCCTCATGCAGGTCCGCGGACTTGAAGCGGGGAAGAGATATTGGTCGCTGATCGAAGAAGAATATGCCGAAGAAATTGCACAAGAGCAGTATCGCCGCGTTCAGAATGTCGTGCGCGCTGCGCGCTATCTTTGCGAAATGGGCCCCGGCGACAAGAACGAACGCGAAGCCGTGAAGATCAGCACAGGGCATCGGGGCATGGACCATCGCCGAACCGATATGTAATCACGATAACTACGTCTGGTTCGCACGCAGGACGTCAACCATCAACGTCTACGAACGCTGGAGTCGCAAAAACATCGACTCCAGCGTGTGAAAATTTTGCGTGAAAGGATCGAGTGACACGCGCATAAATATCGATGATCGAACGCCCCGCGCGACTATGACGCGTGGCATTTCGGTCTTTAACAGGCTTAGAAGCCATAGACCTCAATGCGACGATTTCACCCGACTGGCCCGCGGCTACGAGATGTCATAGCATAGTCGCGGTAATGGTACAAGAATTGCTGGTGCTTTCTAGACGGAGCAATGTGCCCTCACAATGCTCTTACAGTATGTTTCCAGTGTTTGAGAGTGGCCATGATTTTCAGACAACTCTTCGATCGTGCGTCCAGTACATACAGCTATCTCTTAGCGAGCCGAATTGGCGGCGAGGCCGTGATCCTGGATCCGGTTCTCGATAACGTCGATCGCTACTGCACACTGCTTCGCGAACTCGACCTTCAGCTCGTGATGGCAATCGACACCCATCTTCATGCGGACCACTTCACCGGTCTCGGCGAGTTGGAAGAACGCACGAACTGCCTGTCGGTCATGGGGCGGGAAAGCAAGGCCGACGTCGTTTCGATGCGCGTCAGCGACGGCGACCGGATTTCAGTCGAACGTCTAAAGATCAATGTGATCCACACCCCAGGCCACACCGACGATTCCTACAGCTACAGCATGGATGACCGCGTGTTCACCGGTGATACGCTCTTGATACGCGGAACCGGACGGACGGATTTCCAGAACGGCGACGCCCGCGCGCAATACAATTCGATTTTCAATCGGCTTCTGAAATTGCCTGAACAGACCATGGTCTATCCGGCACATGACTACAAGGGCGACACAGTCAGCACGATCGGCGAAGAAAGGCGGCTCAACCCTCGGCTTCAGGTCGATTGCATCGATCAATACGTCGACCTCATGACCAATCTGAAGCTGCCACATCCGAAGCTGATGGATGTCGTGGTGCCTGCTAATCTGAGGCTTTGCCGGGATAACGAACCAGCCTTTTCCAAGCGTTCCTTCGCCAATTCGCTTGCTTTGCGCTAATCGGATGCCACACTGCTGCCACCGACGACCATTGCCGCGATAACGAGACCGGTCACGTCGCTATTTTAGCGGGTCCATCGATGGTTTGCTGTCACCGCTTCATCTTTCAAGACACGTTTTGATTGGATCAACGAAGTGAGTGAGATGGCATCGAGCCCAACGCGACAACCGAACATCCTGCTGGTGTTCCCGAAATTCAACCCGAACTCGTTCTGGAGCATGCAGGCTGCTTGTGACGTTTGGGGCGCAAAATGCCCGGCGCCGCCGCTCGGTCTGATGACGGTGGCGGCTCTGCTGCCGCAATCCTGGAATATGCGACTGATCAACCGGAATTCCGAAACGCTGACCACGCGCGATTTGATGTGGGCCGATCTGGTGCTCACGGGCGGCATGCTTCCGCAGCGCGTCGACACGCTCGATCTGATCGCACTTTGCCATCAACATAAAAAGACGGTCGTAGTCGGCGGACCAGACGTAACCTCGAGCGCAGATGTCTACGCGCAAGCCGACTTTCGGGTGCTTGGCGAGGCTGAAGGCATTCTCGACCAATTCGTCGCCGCCTGGACCGGCGGAGCCAAATCGGGGTTTTTCGAGGCTGAAAAATTCAAGGCGGATGTCACGACGAGTCCGACCCCGCGCTTCGATCTGATCAAAGCTGAGCAGTATTTGTTCATTGGCGTTCAGTTTTCTCGGGGCTGCCCTTTCAACTGCGAGTTCTGCGATATCATTGAGCTCTACGGCAAAGTCCCGCGATCGAAGACGAACGATCAGATGTTCATCGAACTCGAAACGCTCTACCGCATGGGTTATCGCGGGCATGTCGATTTCGTCGACGACAACCTGATCGGCAACAAAAAGGCCCTGAAGAAATTCCTGCCGGAACTGAAGGCCTGGCAACTGGAGCGCGGCTTCCCGTTCGAATTCTCGACCGAAGCCTCAATCAACCTGTCGGACGACCCGGCTCTCCTGCTCATGATGCGGGACGCAAACTTCTTTACCGTATTCGTGGGCATCGAGAGTCCCGACACCAGCACGCTGATCTCGATGCGAAAAAAACAAAATGCGAACCGCAGTCTGGAAGAGAGCATCCACAAGATTTACGCTGCTGGCATCTTTGTCGTTTGCGGATTTATCGTGGGTTTCGATCAGGAACGCGACGGCGTTGCTGAGGCGATGATCGACTGCATCGAGGATGCCAGTCTTCCGCTTCCTCTTGTGGGCCTGCTGACGGCGCTGCCGCAGACGCAGCTGACGCGCCGGCTTGAAAAGGAAGGCCGCCTGCTCGACGGATACTGGGGCGGCGAAGATGGACAATTCAACAAAGACGACGGCGATCAATGCACCGCCGGTCTGAATTTCGTCACGCTGCGGCCGCGACGCGACGTGCTTTCGGACTACAAGACCGTCCTCGATCGCATTTATCGCCCGGATGCTTTTTTCAAGCGCGTCACGGCCGTTGGGCTTGCCTTGCGGTTCGGCCCTTCACCGGAAGCGGTAACAGACAGCACCAGCCCCGCCGCGCCATCAAGCGCGTTGGGTTTGGTCTTTCAGATCGTCTCGAAGCTGCGCGGGCGCGAACTGACGGCCTTCATACGGTTGGTGTGGTGGATGACGGTTCGCCACCCCGAATTTTGCCGGCATTTCTGGGCAACTTTTGTCGAATGCGCGCGCCATAACCCGGCTGCACTGCGCTCGGTCGTGAAAATCATGGTGCTTTATCTGCACGTCGGTCCGTTTTCCAAATACGTCGTCAAGAAAATCGGCGCCAAAATCGACGCGATCGATGTCGCCGTGCTCCCGACCGGCCCGGAACGGGAACCACTCAAGATCGCCTCGTAGCTCTCGGTAACAAGATCGCCTGATCCCATCGATCGGTGCGATCGGACTGGTTCAAGCGCTCAACCTTGAGGCGCATCATCCGCCATATGATGACCCATCGCTTGCTCAAAGCCGTCTGGTCCCCTAGAAAGCCGCACTGCTACCAGGGCGCTTTACGGAAAGACCATCTCGTCACATGCTAGCCTCACCCACTTGGCCGCTTTGAGCACAATCAATGGCGACGAACCGCTCGTAAGCGTGATCGTGCCGGCACGGAATGCGGAACGATTTCTGTCAGCAACGATAGCATCCGCCTGCGCCCAGACCTATCCCAGCATCGAAGTTCTGGTTATCGATGATCGCTCGACGGATCGTACGGCCGACATCGCTTATTCATGGTCCTTGAACGATCCGCGAGTGAGATTGATCCGGTCGAGCGGCGCCGGTGTATCTGCGGCCAGGAATACAGGCCTCGCGGACGCCCGCGGAAGCTTGATTGCGACTTTGGATTCCGACGATCTGTGGCATCCCGAAAAACTCGCCCGACAGGTCGCCCGGCTGAACGAGATGCCCGCGAACTGTGGCCTCGTGTATTGCTGGTCGGCCGCCATCGATGAAAACGACAACGTTCTGACGCCGAGTTGGGCGCAAAGCGAGGCCGAAGGCGACATTCTGCCGCTCGTTATTCGATTCAGCCCGCCGGGCAACGGCAGCACGCCTTTGATGCGTCGAGCGCTTGTTGAAGCGGTCGGAGGCTACGACGAATGTCTCGCGATGGGAGAAGACACGAAGCTTTATATCGCCATGGCGGCGAAATGCGCTTTTGCATTGGTGCGTTCTCCGCTTACCGGCTATCGCCTGACCCATACAAATACGTCACTTGACTATCACGACATGGAACATGCCATTCATGACGTGACATCATGGATCAAGGCGTCATGGCCCACCATCCCCGACGAGGCGATGCGCGACCGGGCAGCCTATATGTCAGCGTATCTCGCAATTCTTGCGATCCGGAGACGGCGTTTTCTCGATGCAATCGCCTATCATGTCCATTCGGTTCGGGCCTACCCGCCGGCGCTCTGGCGCCAGGACACGCTGAATTTTTGGGGAATGTGGCTCAGCCACAGGCTCGGCCTCAACTTTTACGATTGGCGCTTCTGGCATCGTCGTGTCCCTTTCCTGAAGCCGACGACAACGACGCAAGCCATCGGCCAAACGGCAGACCGATCAACAGATCCATGATGATCGGTCCCACGCCAAAGCTCCGAGAGCCGGCGCTGGTATAGCCGCCCGACCGCAGCAATCTGACAAATGTGGCGATGCGTTCGATGAACCTGTCACTCGAATAGAGGTTCGACCGCAGCAGAAGATCGCGCGCCAGTTTGTCGTAATAGGTCATGGCCCCGATCGCCAAGACCGACTGCTCTGCGTCGCACAGCCCGGTCTCACGCACCCGATTCAGCAACTCGTGGCGATTGGCAGCGCCGGCCGCGGCGCTCTGCAAGAATGATGGCGTGATCAGAATATCCTGAACGGCATCGGCGATGCGGCCGGCTCGATGCCAGCCGAAGACGTTACCGTCATGTTGGCGGTAATCGACAAGTTGCGCAGGCACAAACCGAATATTGCCAAAAACACTGGCCCAGAAGAAAAAGAACTGATCATGCGCCATCCTTTCATTGGCGTGAAGCGGATCGATCGAGATCGCATGAAAGCTCGCAAACTTGACAAGTTGACCTGAAACGATCTGGCTGAAACCGGGAATGATCGAAAACGGTTGCACATCGAGCGGGCGGAAATTCTGAGCCCGCCGTTTCGGAAACGTCTCTCCGAATGGTTCACCCTGCTTGTCGATAAGGCGGGCATTGTGGAAGGCGAGCAAGAGATCGCGATCTTCAAAAAGCTGCGCCAAGACTGCCAGTTTGTCGTCGCGCCAGATGTCGTCCTGATCGCAGAACGCAACGAGATCGCAACGACATCGACTTGCCGCTTCGATGAAGCGCGCACGATAGCCAAGCCGCGTTTCAGAGGGGCTGAAGATCACGGGGAACGGAGCGGACCGGACAAATATCTCGATGATTTCGCGCGTGCCGTCGCTCGACGCATCGTCGACGACAATCAACTCTGCTGGCAAATAGGATTGCCCGGCGAGACTGGCGAATTGCTCTTCAAGAAATCGAGCGCCATTATAGGTCGCCATCGCAATCGAAATGCGTGGTCCTTGCGCTGTCGCGATCATTCGTCTTGCGGGGCTCCGACGCGAAATCGATGCGCCATCCTGCGCGACAATGAACGCGGGAGCCAGGCACTCAATCGCGTTGTCAATGTCAGAAGGCGCGGAAACGCGATCATCGGTTTTTGACGGTCGAGCCCGGCGACAATGATGCGCGCGGCATCGGCGGCCGATAGTCGTCCGGCTTGTGGGCCCGAAAGCCTGCGGGACATCGGCGTATCGACATAGCCGGGACAAATAACGCTGACGCAAACTCCCGTGCCCTGCAGTTTTTCCTGCATCGACTGGCCGTAAGCGAGCACCATCGCCTTGCTGGCACAGTAGCTCGGCGCGTCCGCCAAAACCGCATAGGCAGCGAGCGAACTCATGATCCCGATCTGACCTTGTCCGCGCGCCAGCATGTTGGGCAACACGGCATGGACGGAATTGATTAGCCCGACGGCATTGATCTGGATCAGACTGTAACTCTCGTCGCAATCTTCAGGACTGCCGTCCGCCCTGGTTCCGCCTGTGACGCCCGCATTGGCAATCAGGAGATCGATAGGATAGCGCTGATCGAAATCACGAATCCAGCGCATCAGGTCCTCACGCTGGCGGACATCAATGCGCGCAGTTTCCACGACGCCGGCTCCCAACGCGGTGCATTGGGAAGCAACCCGACCAAGACGCTCGGCATTCCGTCCGATCAAGCCAACATTGCATCCCCTCCGCGCAAACCGCAAAGCCAGTTCGGCTCCGATGCCGCTCGATGCGCCAGTTATGACGACCGACGACGCCATTCAAACCTCGATCGGCGTTTTGAATGCGGTCTTGATATCGCGAAAATCGACGAGCCTTATCCCGCGGCGGCGCAATGCTTTGAGTGTGTCGCGGTCCGGAAGTCCGTCATAACTTCCGCCGGTTTGAGGTCGAGCAGATATTTGCCCCGCTTCCAACGAGGAAAGGACGCCCGACAGCAATTCAACGCCTTGTTCGTGCAAGTCGGTCATGCTGCGCAGAACAGTATCGCCCGCTTGCGGCACGCAGGTTTTCTGCGCGAGAATGTCGCCGGTGTCGATATGAGCGTCGATGCGATGTACGGTCACGCCCAATCTTGGCGGCTTCGCCAGCAGGCCATAGACCACAGGCATTGCGCCGCGATTATCAGGCAGAAGCGACGTGTGCACATTCAATGCGCCGTGATCCGGCTGCGCCAGCACGGAAACAGCGAAAATCTGGTCGAAATAACAAGAGACGATGAGATCGATGCGGTGCTTGCGCAACAGCGCACGGGTCTCCTCATGGTTCACATCAGAGATCGGATAGGACGCGATCCCGTGTCTCCGGCACAGTTTGCTGAGAGATGGCCTATTTCGATTGCGCGCGATCCATCGCGGCAGCGCGAAATTGCACATCACGTAGAGCAGATAGTTGGCCCCGCGCTGGCGAAACTCTCGCCAGCCATAGGAAACCGGGTTCGCGATACCCCGGCATGAGAGGCCTACAAAAGCAATCTCGTTTGAATGCCGCTCGATCAGCATCCGGATCGCACGATTGCTGGCCACGCTGTCCAGCGTGAAAAGCCCGATCCGTATCACGGCGCGAGAGCGAACGGCGTGGACGTGTCGATATCGTGCTTGCTTTTCGCGACTGCTTCCAGGATCGAGTCAAAATCATCGTCCTGATGGGTAGCCGTTAAAAAGAAACGCAATCGTGCTTCCCTGGCGGGCACCGCGGGATAGATCACGGGCTGCACATTGATGCCGTTGCGGTAGAGCTGTTCGGACAACTGAACCGCCGCGAGCGATTGACCGACGAGGATCGGAACGATCGCGCTTTCCGCATCGGTGCCAGTCTGCAATTTGTGTTTACGCGCGAGTTCGTGAAAGCGCGCGACGTTGCTTTGCAATTTCGCGACCCGTTCCGGTTCGCGGCGCATGATGTCCAGCGCTGTCAGTGACGCAGCGGCAATGAGCGGAGGCATGGCGACACTGTAGACGAACGCGCCAACTGTGCATCGCAAGTAATAAACCAGCTTCTCACTGCCAGCGATGAACCCGCCGCAGCCGACGAGCGTCTTGGAGAGTGTGCCCATCCAGATATCGACGTCTCGAGGATCGACGCGGCAATGCTCCCATGATCCAAAACCGCGCTGGCCGACGACTCCCAGCGCATGCGCCTCGTCGACCATGAGCCACGCATTGTACTTCTTCTTGATATCGATCAGGCGCGACAGGTCGGGGACATCCCCGTGCATGCTGTAAAGACCTTCGACGACGATCAGAACGCGCTTGAAGCGATGGCGTGACGTCTTCAGAATATTTTCCAGAACATCGAGGTCGTTGTGCGGAAAGCTGCGGCGATTCGCGCCAGACAGCACGGCTCCCGTCACCGCGCTGTTGTGGATGACCGCATCCATCACAACCAGATCCTTCGGGCCGACAAGCTGGCCGATCACGCCGCAATTCGCCGAATAGCCGCTCACGAACGTAACGGCATCCTCGACGCCGTACAGATCGGCCAGCGCGCGTTCGAGGTCGTGGTGAACCGGGCGCGCGCCTCCCACATGACGGCTGGCGCCTGCGGACACGCCGTATTTGGCCGTCGCGTCCTGCACGGCGGCGGCGATGTCAGGATGACCGTTCAGACCGAGATAATCGTAGGACGAAAAATTCGCGAACGATCGGCCGTTGATTTTCGTCTTGCCGTCAGCCCGTGCGTCGTGGGTCCGAAAATAAGGCTGAAAGCCGAACTGCGTGCTCAGCATGCGATGGGCGATGAGTTCGTCATAGCCCGGCAGCGTGCCGAAATCCGTCGGATCATCGTCCGCGCTTTGGGATGCCGGGTCAGGTGCTCCACTCTTGGCCGGTTGCTGGCGTTGCATCGCGACGCGGCGAAGCAAGCTTTCAATCCCGGCTTCAGCGGGAGGCAGGCCAGCACTCACGACAAAGCTCGCTTCTCTTCGTGGATGCGTTTGCGCATTTCGCCTTTCAGCAACTGGACATGTTCGTCCTTGAGT
This sequence comes from uncultured Tardiphaga sp., assembly GCA_964244735.1. Taxonomy (GTDB): domain Bacteria; phylum Pseudomonadota; class Alphaproteobacteria; order Rhizobiales; family Xanthobacteraceae; genus Tardiphaga. The sequence goes on along the minus strand of CAXTJT010000009.1, from coordinate 104,167 downwards.
TGTTCGGCATGCACATGCGCCAGCATCACCACCGTGGCGGCGCCCTCCTCGTCGCGCGGCTTCTGCGACGCCTGCGCGATGATTTCCTGAGTCAGCGCCGCAATCGTCATCTGCCCTGTCGAACCCGCGAGCGTTAGCCGGAAACCAAGCGATTCCTGAAGGTTGAGACCCAATTCGAGGGCCATCAGTGAATCAAGTCCGATTTCTCCCAGCGGCCGATCGACGCTGACGTCTTCCAGCGCAAGATGAAGTACGCGTGCGATGTTTTTCGAGATCATTTCGGTGACTTTGATGCTGACGGCATCATGATCCTCATTCTGAAGCAAGGCCGGCAGGTCGAACGTCTCGGCGCTCGACGCTTCGCCTGTCCCGCCGCGCATCATTGCTGCGTAGGTCGGTGAATCCAGCACAGCCAGACGACCCGCGCCGAATGATCCACTGCTGGGCGCGATTGTCAGCACTGCGAAATTTGCCGAACGTCTGGATTCCGAAATGGCCTGTCCGAGCAGATCCAGAGCCTCGCGGGACGTCATGCCGCGAACGCCCGTGAGCTTTTCAAGACCAGCCTTGAGCTTTTCGCTGCGGGCCACCGCGCCGACGTCGGTGATCGGTCCCCATCCCACCGCAAGACCAGGCAAGCCGTTCAAGCGCCGCCGCCTGACGACGCCCTCCATGTAGCCGTTCGCGGCAACATAGTTGGCCTGACCGGGATTGCCGATCAGCGTTGTGACGGACGAATAGGCCACGAAATAGCTAAGCTGAAGATCGCGCGAGAGAGCGTCGAGATTGTCGATGCCCTTGACCTTCGGCATCAGAACAGACCGCATACTGTCTTCGGTCATGTTGTTGAGGATACGATCGTCGAGAACCATCGCCGCGTGAATGATGCCTGTGATCGGCGGCAGCGTGACGCGCACTTCGTCAAAAACGGCCGTCAGCGCGTCCGAATCTGCGACGTCACAGGCTTTGCTGAGGATGGTTGCGCCCTGGCTTTCGAGTTCGCGGATCGTCGCCTGCGCTTCATCGCTCACCAAACCTTTGCGGCCGATGAGGACGAGATAACGCGCGCCGCGCTCGACCAGCCATTTGACGGTTTCCATCCCGAAACCACCGAACGCACCTGTCACGAGATGCGTCCCATTCGGGTCGACGACAAATTCAGGTCGAGCCTCGGCGATATCTCCTGATGCCGGCGGGTGGACGATGATCTTGCCGATATGCGCCGACTGCTGCATGAGCTGGAACGCGTCCGCAACGCCTTGTGCTGTGAACACGGTATGCGGCAGCGGCTTGAATTTTCCGCTTTTCAAATGGCTGACGACGCTGCCAAGCGCTTTGCGCGCGACGCCGCGGCGAAGCATGATCTGATCCACGTCCACGCCGAAATAGCTCACATTGTTGCGAAACAAGCGCAGGCCGATCTGGCTGTTTGCGACAAAGTCTCGTTTTCCAAGCTCGACGAAACGCCCGAAACTCGCAACGCATCCGAGGCTCTGCTCCATCTGCTCCCCGGCGAGGCTGTTCAGCACCACGTCGACGCCGCGACCGTCGGTGATGTCCCTCACGCCATCCACGAATGATGTCGATCGTGAGTCCAGCACATGGTCCACGCCCAGCGCCTTCAGAAGATGACGCTTTGCTCTGGTGCCCGCCGTCACGATGCATTTGGCGCCGCGCATCTTCGCCACCTGGATCGCGGCAAGACCGACGCCACCGGCGCCGCCGTGGATGAGAACGTACTCGCCTTTCTTAAGCTTCGCCTGAACGACAAGCGAATAATAGGCCGTCAGAAACGTCACGGGCAACGTGGCCGCTTCATCGAATGACAGATGGTCCGGAATTGCGACCGTCAGATCAGCCGCCGTCGTGACGTGCGTCGAGAAACTCGATCGGGCGAATGCCAGCACGCGATCACCCGGCGCGAAATTCTTGACCGCTGAACCAACGCGCAAGACGCGGCCTGCGCATTCCAGACCCAAAGTCGGTCCGGTATAGCCGTTCTCCAGAATATCCTCCGGAAGCATGCCCAGGCTGAACATGAGGTCACGGAAATTCACGCCGGTTGCTTCCACGGCGATCTCGACACCATCCGTCTCTGGCGCGGTGCGGGCTTGCGATTGCCACTCGACACGCGCGCTGGACGAGCGTCCCCTGCGCAACGACGCGGCCTCTGCGACAGCAGAGGTCCTGGACGCGAATCTCTTGATCGAGTCCGCGCGGATGCAGCGAATGCCGCTAGATCCGATGCTGATTTCGGTCTCGGCAGACTGCGCGCGAATAACCCGATCGATGTATGGTGCAGCATCCTGCGCAGTCATCTCCGCAGCAACGTCGATGCGGCGGATTTGAAGTTGAGGAAACTCGTTGGCCAGTGTGCGGGAAAATATCCAAACGGCGGTGGCGACAGGATCGATATCGCTGCCATCGAGAGCGCCGTTGCAGATCAACCAAATCGTGCTGTGAGCCGGGGCACGATCAGCCAACGCCTTGAAATGCATACAGCGCGCGGTCAGGTCATCAACCGAGGATGCGGCTTCTTTGGTTTTCGCGACGATCCAGACAAGCTGTTGGGCTTGAACGGAGGCCGCCTCATTCGTTGCCGATAGCAGCGCGGCCAATTCCGAAGCCCACGGCGACACGCCATCGACATCGACGGCAAGATTGACGGCCGGCGCGGCCGCTGTCATTTCAGGAGTGCGGACCGCGGCAAAGAGCGTGACGTTTTCGTCTTCGATCGTCAGTGTTTGCGCATCTGCATTTGCGAAACCGGCCTCCGACAACATGGATTCCCATTCGTTCTCGCTCGCCAGCGGCCCAACTGGAAAATCCTGAGGTCCGGCCGAGAACCAATCGGACTCCACCCCGGACACGATGTCAGCAAAGAAACTGGGCTGCCGCTCGAGGCCAACGAACAAGCCGCCCGGCGCAAGCCGCTCTTGCAGGTCGCGGAGCGTGATTTCTGAATTCAGAAAGCGGCCGCGGTCGGAGGCGAGAATGACGTCGTAAGTCGATTCCTTGATCGCCTTCATCGGTTGCAGCAGGACATCGCCACGCTTGGGCAATGTGTTGATCGCAATATCCGCAAGGCGGTGTTCGGGCTCGAACACGGAGACAACGGCGCCCAGCCCGGCCGATGCGACGATGGCAGCGAGCGGCCCGGACCCGATCATCAAGACGCGTGGCGCTTTGTCCAGCGATCGAAGTGCGGGAGCGATCAACTGCCAAAGATGGTCTTGCAAGTCGGCATGAACTGCGTCGCCCACGACCGCGAGATCCTGCGTCTGCCCGGAGACAATCTCCGAGGCAAGCTCTCGAACCGCTTTGTCGCTTTTTATTCGAGCGGCAAACGCCGAGAGTTCGCTCGCCTGAATAATGCGCTTGGCGTCGCCGGGAAATTCTTTCGCGATGATCGCAATCAGGCTGATCGACGATGGCATCGTGGCGTCTTGCAAAATATGCCAGCCCTGGTCGCCATCCTGGTTTGCGAGACCTGCTCGTTCAAGGCCACGCAACAGGTTGACGAACCAGGCCCGCAAATCGTCCGGCAATCGGTTTTGAAGAATCAATGAATCAGGATCGAGACGGCCATCGGTCTGGAGGCTCGAAGCGATTTCGTAGGCGACCGCGGTGGCCCATGCATCCAGAAGCAGGATGTGCTTGCTCGCCGGCGCCTCAGAGACGAATTGCAACTCGCGCGCGCGATGAATGATCGATGCCGCATCGAAGGCAACGCCGGACACCTTGGCAAAAGCGCCGGTAGCAGGAGTCGGCAGAGCCGCTATGGCGATCGCCTCAAGCGAATCCGTCCGGCGAACAGGAATTTCCTGACAGCGCGCGCCGCGCATCAAGGCGATCAGGTCGTTGTTTGCATCAAAGATGTAGAAATTGGCGACGATCGTGCGATCGTTCTCACCCGTGATCTCGATCAGCGCGCTTTGCGGAGACGCACCCGTCTGAAAGAAATGCAGTTCGTCAACCCGAACAGGGATCAGCGCCACGCCGCGTTCGACGGCGCGCAATCTCGGGAAGATCGAGATGACGCCGTGAATACACGCATCCAGCCTGATCGGATCGAGCAAGAAACGCGGGTCGGCTGAACCACCCGTCAATGCGACCGAGATCAGCCGCGCGCTATGCATCACGACATGATGGGCGAGACGAAATGCAGGACCGTATTTCAAACCTGACCTGTCGGCGATGGAATACAGCGCCGCTTGGTCGATATGGCGCCCACCCGCGCTCGTGTCCGGCAGATTGACCTGCCCCCTTGGCCTTGGTTGAACCATCTTGCAGCGCAAATGATGAATCCAGCCGGCATTCGAGAAACGCCGGCGGCTCAGAATTTCGATGATGTTCGACGTCGGCGAAACGCGCGTGAGCACCTCGTAGGTGGTCCCGTCCGAAAGCAGCAACGGCGCCAATATCTCGGCGTTGACGAGGCTGACGTGATCCTTTTTGAGCCACTGGCGCGCCACGCTTTGCGCAATCTCGAGAAAGCCGGTGCCGGGGAAGAGAACTTCCATCCCCACACGATGGTCGAGCAACTCCGGAAATAGCGACGTGTCGATATGGCTGAGCCATTCAAGCGCGTCGGTCTGGCGCTGCGACCCGGCGAATACGTGACGACGGCTTTCGACCGGTTCGATCGACTCCACCGTCGGCGTGAACCGGTATTGCTTTTGCTGCCAGGCGTAGCTGGGAAGAGGAACCGCACCGCCGGGATCGGTACCAAACAAAGTTGCCTCGTCGACGGCGAGACCCGCAATATAGGCCTGCGCGACTAAACCAGCGAAGGGATCACCCTTTTCCTGACCGCCGCTCAACGCCGATAGCGCGACAGATTTCAGCTTGCGCGGCTTGAGGTTGTCGTTGATGTGCCGGATGAGAATGCTGCTTGGTCCGATTTCAACAAAGGCCTTGATCCCGGATTCGGTCGCATCGCCGATCGCATCTGAAAATCGCACCGGTTCGCGCGCATTGCGCCACCAATAGCCCGCTCCGAGAGCAAGACCCGAGCAGCGGCGTCCCGTCACCGTCGAAATGAAGGCGCAGGACGATTCATGCGGCGTCAGATTCTGAAGGTCCGCGAGCAATGGGCGTTCGACCGGCGCCATCAGGGCCGTGTGAAACGGGTAATCCAGCCCGAGATCGAGAAAAGCGATGCCGTCCGTTTCCGCCCGCGCCTTCAGGCGCGCGAGACCGGCATGCGTGCCGGCAACCGTCGTCGAGCGCGGACTGTTGAAAGCCGCGATCTCGACGCCGTCTGTTGTGCCGGCAAGCGCCATCGCCTTGTCGGGACCCGCGGCGATGATCGCCATGCCGCCGGCGTTCCGGATCAGTTGCTGATGTTTGCTCCGATAAAAGACAACGTCGACGGCGGACGTCAGATCGAGAGCGCCGCACGCCTCGGCCGCGGCGATTTCACCGACGCTGTGACCGAACACGGCGGCTGGCGAAAGTCCCATTGCGCGGATGGCCGCCGTCGAAGCGCCCTGGATCGCGAAGATCAATGGCTGGGCGACGTTGGTTTGCGGAAGCCGTTCGGCCAGATGTTCGTCGAACATCGCGGTCTTCAAAGACCAGCCCGAAAGCCCCTCAAAAATTGTGTCGATTTCGTCAAACCGCGCGGCAAAAACGGCATTCTGCTCATACGCCGACATTCCCATGCCGACGGTCTGGCTGCCATTGCCGGAAAAGACAAAGGCGACGGGAAGGTTCTCGCCGTCTGATTTGCCAACCGTCAGAGAAGGATCGTCCTGACCGAACTGATAGGCTTCGAGCGCCTTGAGAAGGCCCTCGCGTTTCGTCGTCGTGACGACGAGACGATGAGATAGCCGATCGCGCCGGAACGCAGCGCCGCGGGCGACATCCGCGATCTGTTGCTCCGACGCCGATGCCAGGACAGCACCATACTTTTTCGACAGCAGCATCAGAGCGGGCGACGTTGCCGCCGACAGTGTGAAGAATTTCGGTTTTTCGTTCTCATTGGCGACGACCGCGCCATCGCGGCCCGCCGCGACGATGACATGTGCGTTCGTTCCGCCAAAGCCGAACGAATTCACGCCTGCATATTTATGATGGCTGTCCGTCAATTCGAGCGGCTCATTGCAAACCGACAGGTTGAGATCATCGAACGCGATGTGGGGATTTGGCGTTTCAAAATTGAGCGAGCGCGGCAACAAGCTGTGGTTCAGCGAAAGGATCGCCTTCAGCAAGCCCGCGAGACCTGACGCCGGCTCCAAATGGCCGATATTGGTTTTGATCGACCCGATCGGCAGGGTCGTGTTCCGAAACGAACCGAGACTGCGGCCGATCGCGGTCGCTTCAATCGGATCGCCAACAGGCGTGCCGGTGCCGTGGGCTTCAACGAAAGCGAGGCTGGACAGGTCGATGCCCGAATTCTTGTAGACGCGATCGAGCAGCGCCGCCTGCGCGTCGAGCGACGGAAGCGAAATGCCGTTGGTCCGCCCATCCGAATTGACATCAGAACCGACAATGATTCCGCGAATCGGATTACCCTCGGCATCGGCGCTCGCAGCACGGCGCAACACGACGACGACGCCGCCCTCACCACGAACAAACCCGTCGGCGCTGGCATCGAACGCACGGCATTGACCTGATGGCGACAACATCGATGCCTGCGAGAACGAAACGAACGACAGCGGACTACCGATGACGTTGACGCCGCCGACGACCGCCATGTCGACACTGCCATTCCGCAGTGATTCGACCGCGTGGTGCAAAGCGACGAGCGACGATGAGCACGCCGTATCGATCGTCATGCTGGGGCCGCGAAGATCGAAGCAGTAGGAAATGCGATTCGACAGGCCTGCAAGCGCGTTACCGGTCGCGAAATGACCATCTCCGATGGCCGGATCGCCGTAGACGGCATTGGAATAATCGGTCAGCGACCCGCCGACATAAACGCCAACGCGCGTTCCTTGCAGAGAGGATGGAAGGATGCCGGCATCTTCCAATGCCTCCCACGTCAACTGCAGCAAAATACGTTGCTGTGGATCGATCTGCTCGGCCTCGCGAGGCGAAATTCCGAACAACGCCGGATCAAACCCCCATACGTCATCGAGAGTAGCGGCCGCGAAGGTGTAACTCTTGCCTCGCTCCTGGCGTCGCGGATGCAAATAGGGAACCTGAGGAAACCGATCGGCCGGAAGCACACCAATCGCGCTCCGGCAGTCGACAAGCATCGACCAGAGTTCAGCTATGGAATTTGCCCCAGGCAGTCGGCACGACCACCCCACCAGTGCGATCTCATCACGAGACCGGGACACCGCCGAAATTGTGGTCCGACCTATTGCACCGCGACCAGGCCGAGGCGGATCACCCATCTCCTTGATACTCAATGTCTCAGTCTTCCTAAAATCAGTTTGCGGGTTAAGTCTTTGCTAGTTCAATCAAAGCGATCCCTGAAAATATAGACGTATAATCGACGGGCCGCAAACAATGAACGTGGCATTGCTGGTACGGATCGCTCCAGTCCGATTGCGCGATCCGCGTCCAGTCGTTGCACAAGGCTGTTGCAAGACAGTCATGACTGGAGGCAGTCTTGCGAAGCGCACCGATGCGTTTCACCAACGTGCCCGCGGACATCTCATCTTGGAGAAGCCGAAAGTCGTCCAACATATTGCCGGCGAGCCTCGTGGAGTTTTTTGCGAGAGGGTTCGAGCGGATCGGCGGCAATGAACGCGGCAATTTCGCGCTGATAACCCGGATATCGTGCTTCGATTTGCTTGATCGCCTCACGCATCAGTTGCTCTCGTTCACGCCCGAACGATTGTCCGGAATAATGGTGAACATAGATATTGGGAGCGGCAAGATGTCGCCATCCGTGAGCCCGAGCGCGCATGCAGAAGTCGTTTTCCTCGCCGTAGCCGCGCCCAAACGTATCCTGATCGAAAAAACCGACATGGTTCAAACTTTCACGTCGAATGTACATGCAGAACCCCACTGCCGTGGGAATCTCCACGCCTTCGCCGTCGAGGCCGCGCGCCAGTGCATCAAGCTGCGCGAAGGACACCTCGAGGCGCCGATGATTGTCGCGCAACGGAACCGGATAGCTGAGAATCGTCGCTGCGTTTGACAACGGAGTGACCGAACAAATCCGGGTATCCGTCCCGGCGGTCTTTCGCAGGCGGTCGATCCAGTCATGGAACACCTCGGTGTCCGCATTCAAAAGAATGACGTCTCGGTCGGGGTGAAGCTGCATCCCGCGGTTGACCGACCCGACAAATCCAACATTGCGATCATTGGTGTAGAGCGTGAACAGTCCTTTCCTGGACAACCGCTCAAGTTCCGAAACAAGAGCAGGATCGGGTGATTGGTCGTTGATCACGATGAGTTCAAAGCGTGTCAGATTCGATGCCGCCAAAACATTGGCGATGGCGCGAAGCGTTTCCGCTCGCCCGCCATAAACAGGCATGATCACGTCAATTTCGGAGTGACGAGGCTCGTTCTGACGATGCAATTGATCCCATTCAGCATCGGTCGGGGCAATGGCGGAGACTTCGGAATTGAAAAGCGCCCGAAAGCGGATCGGCAACCTCCGTCGCAAATCAAAAGTCTTCACGGGGAACGCTCCAACGTATCTGCAAGACTCATGCGAGAACCGGACGGACGATCATAGGGGCGTGTCGCGCGTTGTTGAAGAGTGCGGCACACGACCTTGAGCGCTGCAAGGCATGATCTCGTCCGGATGCCCGCGCTTCCCGTGATCGAGTCAATGCGGCTTCCGTTTGAGGTGGGTCGAAGATGCTGATATGGGAGGTTCCATGACGGTCGACGATCGGTCGTCTTTTTCTTCGCCGCCTGTTTTCCTCCGCTCTAATCGCATCAGTCATGACCGACGTCCCACGCAAGCCTTTTCCCAACAAGACTCGCCCTCATAATGCTGGCAAAGAAAAGGCGCGCTTTCTGCGCGGCCCCGGTCAAAAATTCGACCGGGCCGCCGGCAAATCTTTTCCAAAACGCCCCGGCGCCGATCGTCGGGAACGCGATCCGGACGCGCCGGTGATCCTTTATGGATGGCACACGGTCTCGGCAGCGCTCGCCAATCCGCGGCGAACCTTTCGCAAGCTGATCCTCACCGAAAACGCCGTCCATCGCCTCGGCGAAGACAACATCGCTTTGCCTTTCGCGCCGGAGATCGTGCGCCCCGGCGACATCGATGCGCGCCTCGGCCCCGACGCCGTGCATCAGGGGCTGCTGGCCGAGGCCGATCATCTCGATCAGCCAGACATCGCGGACATCGCGCAGGACGGCATCGTGCTGGTGCTGGACCAGATCACCGATCCGCATAATGTCGGCGCAATTTTGCGCTCCGCCGCGGCGTTTGCCGTGAAGGCGATCGTGACCACGGCGCGGCACAGCCCGGAGGCCAGCGGCGTGCTGGCGAAATCCGCCTCCGGCGCGGTCGAACTGGTGCCGATGGTGACGGTGCAAAATCTGGCGCGCGCGCTCAATGACCTGAACGACGCTGGCTTCCTCACAGTGGGTCTGGACTCGGAGGGCGGCGACGACCTCGCCACGATCACCTTGCGGCAGCCGTTGGCGCTGGTGCTCGGCGCGGAAGGCAAAGGTCTTCGCCAGTTGACTCGCGAGACCTGCAACGCCGTCGCGCGGCTCGACATGCCCGGCGACATCAAGAGCCTTAACGTCTCGAACGCCGCCGCGCTCGCGCTTTATATCGGCGCGAGCCGCCTCGGCCTGATGCGCTGAACGGCTTCGTCGCGTAACCGAAAACCCGCCTGCAGTTGCCAGCAGGCGGGCTTTTTAGCTCAGGCTGATCGGATCAATACAGGCGACGCAACGGACGCTGATACTGGTGTCGCGAATCGCCGTAACGCGAGCCGTAGCCGTAACGCATCTGCGGACGCGCGCCGTAACCGTAATTCTGACGGTGATAACCGCCGTAATAGATCGGGCGCGGACGCCACGGTCGGTACGCCGGACGCGGCGCGTAGCCGTACATCGCCGGACCGGCGCTGTAGCCGACCGCCGAATAGCCGGTCATCGCGTTGGCGTAAGGACCGCCATTGTAGCCGAAGTCCTGCTGATAGGCCGGTGCCGGGGCATAGGCGGCCGGACCGCCATAAGACGGGCCCTGATCGGCGTAATAATATTGCGGAGCCGGACGGGGCAGCACGCCGTAACCGTAACCGCCATAGCCGACGGACGCATAACCGCCGCCGTAGCCATAGGGCGCGCCGTAACCGGCACCGCCGCCATAACCGTAACCGCTGTAACCGCCGCCATAACCGTAGCTGGCGTAACCGCCGCCGCAGGTGCTGACATAGCCACCGCAGGGCGAGCACGAGGTGATGAAGCCGCGGCCGCCGCAGGCCGAAGCCGGCGCGGCCGTCACGGTGACGAACGCCGCCGCCGCAACAAATCCAGAAATCAAGTGACGCATTACTCTCTCCTGTCGGTGGTTTTTTGTGTGGTGGTTTTTTAGTTTCGGTATTTCCGGGCTTCGCTGTCCGGGAAATTGGGTGACAAGGCATTCGGCAGCGCGCCTTGCGGTGCGACGATCACCGGTGGCGGATCGAACGGCACGTCGAGTTGCGGCTCGGGCGGTGTCGACTGAGCGGAATAATTGCGAACGAAGCTCTCGGCGGGCTGCGGCGTCTTGCGGTTGGCCGGCGGCTCGACCTCGAGGCGGCCATAGCCGGGCAACGAGCCGGAACTTGGAAAATAGCGGCCGACGCGGGGATCGGGATCCACATAACGGCCGCCATAGATCGTCGGCTGGACATGAACGCCGCGCGCCAGGCCCCAATCGCCTTCGACCACAGCATAAGACGCATCGAGTCCGTTGATGATGATCGGCACGCCGGGCCGGCCGGGAATCACGATCGCAGTGCCGCCGCCGGCATTCGCCGTTAGCGTCGTCGCGACCAGAATCGTGAGAGCAAATGCGTTGCGCATCGAGACACCCTTGCGTGTGAGGACCACCCTACCGGAAGCCGCATCGCCAAGGGTTAAAGCCAAGGGCCAAACTGCCGGTAAGCCTAACGCGCAAGCATAAGATGACGATGAAATTCAAAACGTTGCGGTAAAAATCGTTAACGGCGGTTCGCGACCTCGCACGATCCCGGAGGGTCAGTTCATCTCTTGATCGCTCATTCCGAATGGCGGGTCTTGTCCGGCGCCTGCGTCGCTGATAGCTGTCTCGTCGTCGCCGGTTTCGCTCAGCGGTCGAGCAGCGGTTTTGTAATTGGAGGGCCTTGAGGGGGAAAGGCGAGTCGGATCATGCGCTTAACGAGCGTGCGGTCCGCGTACGTACCGAATAGGCACCGGATTTCGGTGTCGCAGCGGCCGGCGTAGCACAGCGGTAGTGCAGCGGTTTTGTAAACCGAAGGTCGGGAGTTCGATCCTCTCCGCCGGCACCATTCCCTTTATAGGATGCGTCGTTCGGAGCGGATACAGCTCAACAAATCTTCGAAACGCAATGGTGATGACGACTCAAGTTTGCGGCCAGCAAACGTATTTACCATTCTCGCCTTAAGGCCTGCGGCATCATCTTGTCGAAGACATCTGGTTCATCTTCTGCTTCGAACGAAGCGAACGGCCGTGCGTCATCGAGTAGAAGCAGTGAGATCGCGAAATCGTATTGTTCGGCGAATACCGTCATCTCCCGTACAGGCTCTCTAAACCAGGCACCGGCCCCGTGATCAATCGTCGCTCTACCATCAATGAGTAGATTTTGTTTGACGGGAAGCGATGTCGCCGGAATCTCGATTGGTCCTGCTGATGTGCGGAAGAACGCTCGGGTCTTCAGCGCCGATGAACTTGAACGGGCCCAAAGAATGAACCCATCGCGGGATACGACGAGGACCGCTCGCTTTTGCGTATAACTGAGCCAACGCAAGGTCGCTGCAATGAGGGAAACATGATACCGATCCGCGCAGTGGGTGATCACGTCGAGATCGACCTTATCCGTCGCTGGGATCTGGCGACGGAAGTCATCGAGCGGCATCAGAAAGTTGGCGGCGAAAACATTGGCTTGATGTTCGACCTGTCCATATTCAGAATCCCAACGCACCACATCCTGTTCACCGCAGCGGAAGCCATTCGGATACGCCAAACGGTGCAGCAGGAAGTGGCCGAACTCGTGGGCCAGGGTGAAGTTGATCCGGCCCTTTGAGCTGATCCGATTGTTGTAGATTATTCCCCAGCCCTTGCGGCCGGTTGGCGCCTTGAAGAGGGCACCGTCGAAGCCCGGCAGATTGTCGCCCTGAACGCTGATGATGGGGGCATCTGGAAACCGCTGCGTCGTGTATTCCCTCGCCACCATAGGAATATCGATCGGAAAGCGATCCGCTCCGAACCAAGCATTCAGGACGTGGGTGAGATCGAAAGCCCAACGCTCGGGTGACAGCGGGCGCGTCATTCATCGTCACCTAATAAGTCAGCCATCCGCCGAATTTTGTCTTTGGTCGTCGCGTCCATTTTTCTGTATTTGCGGAAGAACGCGTTGTCGGTGGCATCTTCAACACCAACAGTCTCTGTCGCGTCCATAAGATAATCGGCCGTCACGCCGAGGACTGCCGCGATCTTGGCGACCTTATCTGCCGAAGGGCGTGGCGGGTTCTTGTTCTCCAGTTCCCAGATGTAGCTTTTGCTCGAGTCCGCGAGTTCAGCGAGTTTGTCGAGGGTGTAGCCCTTCGCTTTTCTCAGATCCCGGATCTTATCGCCTAGCGGCGTCGTCACGTCATCAGCTCCATGCTCCAAATCAGTTCGGCCTGTTCAGAGTAGCGATATTCTGTATCCTTGACAACGCGCATTCGCTCACCCATATTAAGTTCGGAGTAGCGTTACTTTTTATTTCGAAACTCGGAGAAGGATCAACATATGGCAGTTAAGCGCGGACCGGAGACCCATCATGTGGTGCCGAACCCCAATGGCGGATGGGATGTCAAGCGCGGTGGCGGAGACCGCGCCTCGGGACATTTCGACACCAAGCATGATGCGATCGACTATGGCCGGGAGGTGAGTCGCAACCAGGAAACTGAACTGCGCATCCATAACAAGGATGGTCGCATCGGCCAGAGCGACAGCCACGGGCACGATCCCAATCCGCCCAAGGGCTGATCCGATAGAGCCGCACCCGTTCGGGCGCGGCCTTTTTGTGGAGCTAACCAACCACCGCCGCAGGCGGCACGAGGCAAATGACGATGCAGAAGCTGACGGCGGTACAGAACGAAGACTTCAACCAACCGAAGGGCATCCAGCGCGCACGTCGGCTTCCCGATCCTGCGCTCGGAGCCTTGTGGAATTCGATCATCCTAGATGAGCGCCAGAAGGCCCAGCTCCTCTCTCAGGCGATGCTGAACTTCACGATGCGCGGCAAGGTTGACCGAAGTGTCATTCCACTGCACGGCGTGATTCTGCTTGTTGGACCGCCTGGGACCGGCAAGACCTCTCTCGCCCGCGGGTTGGCGCATCGTACCGCGGAGACATTTCCGGGCGGCGGGTTCCGCCTGCTCGAAGTCGAGCCGCACGCGCTTACCAGTTCGGCGATGGGCAAAACCCAGCGTGCAGTATCAGAGCTGTTCTCACAGTCGATCGCCGAAGCGGCCGCCGCAGGACCGACTATTGTACTCCTCGATGAAGTGGAGACACTTGCGGCCGACCGGTCGAAAATGAGCTTGGAAGCCAATCCGATCGACATCCATCGTGCGACCGATGCCGTGCTTGTTCAGCTCGATGCGCTGGCCGAACAGCATCCGAACCTTTTGTTCATTGCCACCAGCAATTTCCCCCAGGCAGTCGATGCGGCGTTCACGTCGCGCTGTGACCTAATCGTCCATGTGCCCTTGCCGGATCGTGAGGCGTGCGGACTTATCCTGAAAGATTGCCTGACTGGCCTCGGCAAGACCTATCCGGCCATCGCGAAGTTGCCGACCTCACCGGGTTTCGACCGCTGCGCAGCCGAATGTGTCGGGCTTGATGGGCGAGCCATTCGCAAGATGGTGGCCAACGCTTTGGCCAGCAGCCCGCAGACGGCCATGAAGCCAGACCGCGTGACGATCGAGGATTTGTTTGCTGCGGCACGTGCCGCCAAGGCGGGACGTATGTCGGGAGGCAAAGTGTGATGAGCACCGTTGCCAGCCGCACCTTCAAAAGCACGCCGGGCCGCGACGCCTCACGGACTTGGACGGCGATCGTCGATCTGTTGACCGAGGGAAAGCCCGGCGACGCGCGGACTGAGCTTCTTGCCGTCGCGGGCGTTGCTTCTAGTGTGATCGCGGATCAGGCGCCGAAGGATGCCGCGATCACGGTGACCTGCGATGGCCCGCGAACGTGGATCTATTGCCTCTATGACGATGATGCCATCGAGGGCTCCGACGCCAACGAGGATGCGTTTGGCTTTGATCCCTTGAAAGGGGATTGGCGGGTTTCACTTCCTTGCCTGGCCGATGACCTCGCGTGGGTTCAGGGCGCGCTCAAGAAGCACAGTACCCGCATTACGGCGCGCGATCTCGATGCCGCTGTGTCGAGTGCTGACGAGGCGGCGACCACAAAATCCCAGACCCTTGTGTTCGATCCGAAGGGGTTTCTCGGCTCATGACAAACGTCGCCGTCAATACCTACACACACTCGGTCACCTACGTGGCCGATAACATCCTCAAGAGCCTCAAGGATATCATCCGGCTCGTGGGGCTCGATCCGACTGAGTTCGTTGGAGATTGGGACTTGCACATGCGAGGGGTCCAGACTTGGCTGAACACGGGCGATCTCGAAACGGTAAAGCTGGAAATCTACAACCCGAAGACGGATGCGTTGATCTTCCGGTGGGACATCGACATCGCCTATGGCTGGTCCGGCGGTGACGGCAGCTTCTGGACGGACACCGAACAGCTCAAATACGCGATCAGAAAGGCGGGTCTGGTTCCCAGCGAGGCACGCTATCGCCTCCTTCACCAAACAAGGTCCAGCCGCCCGGACGTCACTGGCTGGAGCAGGGCAAGCGGACGTTCGACAGAAGGCATGGTTCGGCAAAGCCTCGGCACAACCGTCGAACACAGCGGCCTCGGCGCCAGCACATCATATCTAAGGAGAGCCTGATGCTCACGGTCGAGGAAGCGTTTCGAAAATTCAAGAGTCGTTTGGAGCTGAACGATCGGGAGCAGGCGAACGCGTCGACGCGCCAGAAGGAAGTTCGGGATTATCTCGACACAAAATTCAAGATCGATCGGAGCTTTCTGACCGGCTCATACGCGCGCTGGACCAAAACGAAACCTTTGAAGGACGTAGATATCTTCTTCGTTCTGAAGTCATCGGAGGATCATTATCGCTCGAAGACGCCATCGGTGGTGTTAACCGACTTTCACAATGCCTTAGTCGAAAAATACGGAGACAAGGCCAAGAAGCAGAACCGCTCAATCAATGTCGATTTCGGCGTGAAGGCCAATGCTGACGACAATACAGATTATCGCGTCATCAGCGTCGATGTCGTTCCAGCGTTCGATAAGGACAACGATTTCGAGATTCCCGACAATGAACTCGGCAAGTGGATCGAGACTAACCCTCAAACCCATGCCGCCGAGGCTACCGCCGCGCATCAAGCCTATTCCAGCGAATGGAAGGGCCTCGTGCGAATGATGAAATATTGGAACAACAATCCAAAGCACGGCGAGAAGCCGGTAAAGCCCTCATTCCTGATCGAAGTCATGGCGCTCCAGTGCCTGCATGGCGGCTGGGGCGGCAGCTTCGACCGAGAATTTCAGGGGTTCTTTGCCACGCTCGCCGCCCGGATTTTCGATGAATGGCCTGACCCTGCCGGACTCGGCCCAGCGATCAGCAACGGCATGGATACGGCCCGCAAGAAGCGCGCCCGAGAACTTTTGCTCGCCGCGGGCCGCGAGGCGACGCTTGCGATCGATCATGTCCGTCGCGGCCGAAACGGCGAAGCCTTGAGAGCCTGGCGCGAGCTGTTTGGCCCTAAATTTCCACTGTCCTGAAGCGACTTGAAGGGCTCATACTATGACAGACTGGTCTCTTTCTCGGCTTCTTGCTTCGCTCCACGCAGATATTCAGCAGAAGTTGGCGATAGTCCGTAGCAACATGGGGCATCCTGGAGCGAAAGGAGACGCGAGCGAGCACGTATGGATCAAGATGCTCGATACCTATTTGCCTCAGCGCTACAAAGCGGAAAATGCTTTCGTCGTCGATAGTGAAGGAAATTTCAGCGACCAGATCGATGTTGTTATCTTTGATCGTCAGTATTCTCCATTTATCTTCAGATATGAAGGTCAGACAATCATCCCAGCCGAAAGCGTTTAGGTGGCATGTATCCGCCGAAGCCACCGATTCCAATCCTGGGTGGGCTGCTGACGTTCGAAAGCGATTGGAGCCCGGCACTTGGACAGCCGTTCGAGAAAGCCTTGGGCGCGAACATCGGCGACGGGCGACTGGATATCGGTTGCGTGGCGTCGCACGGCCATTTCTTCTTCGATCAAGCGACATCAAAGTACACGTTCGTCAATGAGAATAAGCCAGCGACGGCGTTTCTTTTCAAATTGATTTCGCAGCTTCAGTTTAGCGGCACCGTTCCGATGATTGACATTGAGGCCTACGCCAAATGGCTCATTGACCCTTCTTTCATCGAGGGTCCTCGCATCCGACAACTTTGACGATAGCGAGCGATTCGGCGGTATCGAGTAGAGGCAAGAGGGCAGGCAGGCATCGGGAACGGCTGCCCACGCCAATTGCGTTGCTCACTTCCCAACCCACCTCCGGCTTGGTGCCATGTCGCCTCGCTTCCGCATCTTGCTCGCGTACCACCTGACTGACTTCTCGCTGGTGGTTGCGCCCTCGATCCGGCGGTTCACCTCCTCGGCGATGCACCGATAGGTCCAGTCGGGATGCTCGACGATCAACTGCTCGGCAAGCCTGCCGATGCCGCGTCCACGGCTCGGTGCGGCGGCCCGTGGCGGCTTCGAAGGCGTCGGCGCTGATGTCGCCGAGCCGAACGTCGTCGAAGGCCTCGGCGGCCATCGGAACGCGCCCGGATCGAGATGGTACTTCGCTACCAACTCTTCGGCCTTCTCCAGCGCGGCCGCAGCCTCGCCCGGCGTGCATCCGTTCGCCTCGGTCTTGTCCAGCAGCGCCGCGACGCGCCGCTTGACCAGCGGCAATTCCCTCGCGTTCGGCTTCTTCATGATCCTGTCTCCGGCGGCGGGATGCCGCGGGACCATGCTGTCGTGATCAGAGGCGTTCGCGAGCCCGGCCGTAAGGGAAAATCTTCACGGCTCGATGGCGGCAGGGTTGCCGACGTGCATGTCAGCCGTTTCGCAGCCGCTGCCTAATGAGTTTTCGGACCCGATGCCATTTGCCCTGATCGTATCCCTCGGACCGATACCAGGCCGCGTGCTCCTCGATGAACGCCGCTTCCTCCGGGTCGAGCGGGTATCTTTGCATGACGCTGTCGGCCAGTCGTTCGATTTCGGCTCTGGAAATGAAGCGCGGCAGGATCAGGCTTTCGACGACGCCCCATCCCAGCCAGATCACGATCGGCGATGCGGCGATCGCGACGAGCGCCCATTTCAATATGACCAGCGCAATGTCCCACATGGACCGACCCGTAATCAGAGGTCTCATTTTATAAAATAAGAATGATCTGACCGTAAACGGGAAAACCAGAAGTTCTGGTTCCTAAAAATCTGGCCTGCCACCTCCGATCCTGTCATCGGAGGTGCGGGGTGAGTCTCAAAAGCGTATTTGGAACGAATGTTCGTCATCACAGAAAAGCAGCCGGCATGACCCAAGAGGGACTTGCTGATGCGGTTGACGTGTCTATCGAGACCATTGGCAAGATCGAGCGTGGTGTCGCCGCTCCGTCTTTTGACACCGTGGAGAAGATCGCGAGCGCGCTTCATGTGCCGGCGGTCGCCTTGTTCGGCGCTGGGTCCAACGCTTTGCCGAAAGGCGAGCGCGGCAGGCTGCTCAAACGCATTCATTCTGCCTTGGCAGGTATGAACGACGATCAACTCAGCAAAGCTACCAATCTTCTGAACGCATTTTTGGGCCGTTGAGAGCGTTTAACCCTCGACGATCTTCGCGCCGCGCACAGTCGCAAGGCCATTGAGCACCGCGATCTTCACGAAGTCGGTCGGCGCCTGTCTGGAGTGGCCGTCATTCAACGCCCCGATGTAGGGCAACGAATTCGAGATATGGATTTCGGCATTCTTCTTGATGTCGAATGTCTCGATGACCTGTCCGGCCGCATCGATCGCTGCGACGGCATTGGCCTCGCCGGTCGATCCCTTCTCGCCGGGCACCCTCGCGGGGAACAGCCCGGCGAAGGCGGTATCCATCTGAGCGGTCCAGTTTGATCTTGCCCTGCCGGTATCGACCGGCGTGTTCGAGATGACGCTGCGTGCAACTGCACGGGCGCAGTCCTTCACCGCCCGCTCGGCATTGCCCTCGACATGCACGGCGATGCGGTCGATCCGCTTGGCGAAATCATCAAGTCCGGCCATGGCTGCCTCCCTCAATCGCAGACGCTGTCGAGCTGATCGAGGATGGCGACATTGTCGCCCCTGATCCACGGCCCGTCTTCGAGCCACCGCTGCGTTCGCACCCAAGCGACCCGCACCGGCGTCCAGCAAAGCGGCCGGTACTCGCGCCGCTCGTAGCCGAGCGCGCGCAGATGCCATTCCATCATGACCTCCGTGCCGTCGTCGAAGTCTTCCGGCTTGCCGCCGAGATAAATGAACAGCCCCATCGGCGTAGTCTCAAACACGCCGGCAAGGGCGCGCCGCGCCTCCCGGTCGAAGCGATGGATGCTGATCGTCGGATCGATGCTCATGGTCATGGTCCCTTCAGGTAGCTGCCGCCGCGGTCGAGGTTCGGCCAGGTGGATTGCGCGCGTGCGCCGACCGGCAGACCGCCGACGAAAGCGGCCGGCGTCGAGGTGAGATCGATTGCGGTCCAGCCGAGCAGCGCGTTCGGCTCGCCGAGAAGCGTTTCGGCCACGACGCGGGCGGCGGGCGCGCTCGCGCCGACTGCGACGGCGAAATTCAATTGGTCGCTGCGGCGCTGTTCTTCCTTCGATGCGAAAAAGGCATAGGTCGGCATGGTCAGTCCTCCTTTTCGGTTTCGAGAATGGAGAGGTCCGCGCCGATGGCGGCCTCGTCGCGCTTCATGCGGGCGACGCTCACTGCCCGCAGCGGACTGGCGCCGCCGCGCTCAAAGGCGGTGTCGGCGTGCGCGGTCTCCTCCGCGAGCCGGTCGATTTCCATCAGCGCCTGCGTCACGGCACGGTGCTGGTCGCCAACAAGCGCGTCGGCCAGTTCCTGACGGCTGAAGGGCCGCTCGTTCGGCATGAGATCGGACACGCGGGCGCACAGCACGGCGCCGAGCTCCTTGTCTTTCGTCGCGGCGGCGAACGCCGCGAGGGCCGCAAGCTCGGTGGGGCCGGACTTTTCCAACTGCTGCTGCAAGCGGCTGCGGCGTTCGCTGCCCAGCCCCTCGCGCGCCAGAAGCTGGGCGGTCGAACCGTAGTGTTCGCGCACGGAATGCGCCTCCTCGCGGAGTCGGCCGATCTCGCGGACGAACTTCAGACGCTCGTCGGCGCTGGCCCGCTTCAGATCGGCGCGAAAGCCGCCGATGGCGCGGGCCACGAGCTGACTGCGATGGGACGGGGGAAGATCGGCCAGGCTGCGCTCGATGTCTTCGCGACGGCGCTTCGCCTGGCCTTCCAGGGTGTCGAGCAGCCTTTGCTGCCGCTCGCGATTTTCTCTAGCCTTGGTCAACCTCTCGGAGATGTCGGTCACCGACATCCAGCGCGAGGCCAGGGCTGCTTGCTTGATTGCCATGTCTCATTCCCTTGCTTGCTGCATCACGCGACAAGGAAGGAGCGAAACAGGCGCGGCTCAGCCGCCTTTCGTCACCGCCATCGCGGTACAAGCCGGTCACTACCGGCTCGGACACGATCAGGATGCAGTGATCAGCATCGACGACATGCCATTGCATTCGAGCCAATTGCGTTTTGCGACGGATTATTTAATTTTGATGGGGGGGGATTTGAGCGATGGGTCAAGCAAAGCGCAAGTTGGAAGAAATAAGGAAGGTGTTCTTGGCTGAATTGGAGGATTGGGCTTTCCCACCGACTGACTGGGAAAGACACACGGTAATCGAATTACAGTCTCTGCCTATTGTCAAAGTTCAGCGTTATCCAAAAGAGTTAATATCACAAATGCGAATGAAAGCTCGCCAGTGCCACGTGAATGCTCTATTTATGGAAGATAACGGAACTAAAGAAGGAATGAAGAGGATAACAGGCTGGTGGATTCAAGGAAACGGTCTTTACATTCTACATTCCGTTGTTCTCCACAAAGGAAATTATGTTTGTGTCACGCCTGCACCCTATGAGAGCGAAAGTTTGTTTTCTTTTGTACCAGATAGCAAAATTGACTGGCACAAAGAAGGTGCCGGTTTTGCCCCTTATCGAGATGGCATGAAAATTATTAAGGGCGTTCGCGCCAATCCTTCAAAGACAATAGCCGATCATGAAATCATCAAGCAGCGGCTATTATCCGGGATGAATCCGCATCAGGCAGGCATCTTACGACAATGAAAACATCCCTCGAATGATCGGCTAAGAGTTTTCAATTACCCGTATTTGTCCTGTGCCTGGTCTGATGCTCCTCCGCCATCGCGACCCACAAGGCTTCCGGCATCTGCTTGAGCGACCAGAACCATGCGCCGCTCGGCTGGCCCAATCTGGCGACAAGCTGATGCGCGCCGCCCGCCGCCGCGATGGCGATTGGCGCGGTGGCGTCAAGCGATGCCGCCAGGGCTTCGGCGGCCATCAGGTCGCGCAGCATCCGCTGGACGTTCTCAGTTGATTGGGATGAGTGCGCCATCGGCCTTCGCCCCGGTTTCGACCAAGAGATATCGGCCAAGCAAGTCAATCAACATGGTGCGGTCGGCTGGGGCCATGCGAGCGATGACGCGGGGGTCGAGACCGGCTGGCGCTGTGGCCGCTGATCCACCTTCCGCCGTGAAGGACAGGAAGCCATTCAACCGTTCGGGCCATCTGAATTTCAACAGAACTTCGATCAGCCGGTCGCTAGGCTCATTCTCATCCAGCGAACGCTCGAAGGCACGGCCCAATATCATATGAAACGCCGTGTCCATCGCAGCGCTGTACCTCGCTCCGAACTCGGGATCGCGCCGCCTGTGGTCGTGGATGGTGGCGACCGAGATGCCGATCTGCTCGGCCGCCATCTTGGGCGAGCCGGTCCTTGCGACGATGTCCAGGACCTGCGCCTCCACGGAAGCGTTCCACCTGCGATCCAAATCAGGACGCCGCACCTCCCTTGATTCTGTTCCCCTCATCGTCTCCGCCATGATCGCCGCCCTTTGATTGCTTGATTGCGATCCTGCGGTGTGCGGAGTTTGCGGGGAGCCATTGAAACGGCCTCGCAAATATTTAGAGAACCGGCCCACCGGCGCCGTCTTCCACCGGGGGCGCCCATGAGGCACGCGGACATCCCAGGATGCCGCCTATCTGGCCAATGGAAGTCGGTTGTTCACCCGAGAGGCATTGCCGGTGCCTGGCCCGGTGCTTTGGAAGGAGCTGTCATCCATGCCCTTGCACCGACTCGCCTTCTGGCCCTGGACCCTCTGATCCGTGATTGGAGGGTCTGACGCGCTACCCTGCCTTCAGGCTTGCCGCACGCCGCCTCGGCGGCACTGAGCTCTGTCTTCCACGTCGCTGTCGTATCGAAAGAGTGGCGTGCGGCCGGCATCCTCTCGCCGCTTGCGGTGCTGCCTCTCACCGGCTCGGCCAACCGACTCGGGGGTCGCACGCGCGAGGACTACGAGGTCTGCGCCAAAAACGCCGCCGTCGCCTCAACCGGTCCATGCCTGCCGGTAGACAAGGCAGACGACAATTTCGACGTTTCCGAAGTCGTATAGCGCTGTCGGCTTCGAGCCTGCCCATCGGTGGCAGGTGTCTCATGTTCTGTCAGACAGAATGGCTATCTATATTGTCTACTCTGTCTACCGATGCATAAGGCTCTGATTTCGTTACGACGACCGGTGGACGACGATGCCGCCCACCGGCTGTTTGCCCCTGTCTACCGCCAGTCAATCAATCAACGCTTCAAGTCGATGGCGTAGTGAGCGACATAGGCGTCGATCCTGCCCGTCGCTCCGATATTCTCCCAGATGTCGTGGTTCCTCAACGACCAGAGCTGCCAAGCAGGACGGTTTGCGTTCTGCTTGGTGTGACGGGTGAGAGCCACCGCGCCAAGCTCCTCCTTGAGGAACTTCGCCAGCCTCGACCGCAGGCTGGACCGGCCGGCGAGCTTTGCAGGCACCGCCAGCACGAGATCGTCCACGCGCACCAGGTCGAAGTCGAACGGCGCCTCCCTGGCCTCATACAGGTCCAGCAGGAACGACTCGGCATCGCCCATCGACATCCGCCGCATCGTCTCCTTGCCCGACGTGGGCGGCGCGACGCCCTGACCGTTGAGGACGATCCGGCGCTGCATCAGGAAGTGCTTCACGAAGGCAGCGCCGCCGTCATCCAGGTAGCCGAACAGACGTTCGTAGTAGGCAGCCTCCTTCTTGACCGCAGGCGAGAAGATCACCATCCAGCGCCTGTCGCCGTGCTCGATCTTCAGTGCATCCTCATGGTTGGTGAAGCAGATGAAGTTGAGGTGATTTGGGATCGAGTAGAGCGAGCAATTCTTTTCCTCGATCCTGATCATCGGGTCGGTGATCACAGGCTTCAGTCGGTTCGCCACCTCAAGCCGACCGAGCGTCATCAGCTCCTCGACGATCGCCAACTGTGCGCCCTCCATCCAGTGCGTCCACCGGGACACGACCTCGTCGTTCGAGGGCCGCACCACGTTGGGCCTGCCGATGATCCGCTCCATCAGATTGCCGATCCAGCTCTTGCCGGTGCCGTGCGATCCGCGCACGAGCAGCGCGAAATGGATCTTCTCGGCGGGCTTCTGGGTCAGCAGCGCCAGATAGTCGAGCACCAGCTCGCGGTCTCCTTCATCGGGAAACAGGAAGGCCATGTGATCGAGGAACGGCTTCACGTCGCCGAGCCTCGCCTCGACGCCCGACTTCCGCCAGATGTTGTAGGAGGTCGAGCCGCTTCCCCAAGGAAGCTCCGGCTTGCCCGGCAGATAGATCAGCCGCTCGAACTTCCGGACGGGAATGCGCGCCTTCCAGACGGCATTGAGAATCTCGCCGTCAGGATAGAGCCCGCCAAAGAGCGCCTTCCACTGGTCGGTGCGATACTTCCTGCCGTCCTTGCGCCTGATGAACTGCATGGCGTCGGCGACGAAGACCCACTCATCCCAGATGTCGAGCAGCTTTTCGCCGGCGTCCTCGTCGTCAGGGAAATCGTCCTCGGCTGGCACGCGGTTCAGAAGCTCCGTCGCCTCGCGCCGCATCGCCTTCGGCAACGCCGCGATCAGCGTCCTCGCCGTGATCGCGCCCGGCTTCACGACCAGCGACTTCCAGCGACGACGGATAATCCCGTCATGGTCAGTGAAGGCTGGGTCCGCCGTGCTCCAATCAATGAAGGCTTCAACGCCGGACCCGCCCGTCGCATGGTGGCAGGACATCATCATCTCCCGCCACCGCAGCTCCTCGCGAAACTCCGCCACGTCGATGTGCGACAGCCACTCGGCCAGCATCTCGTCGTCGATCGCGCCGACATCGGTAGATGCGACCGTAGAAGGCTTCCCGAGCGCGTCCAGGAAGGCCGCAGGCGCTTCGGGAGCTTCCGAGAGCGACATGGCAAGCGCATCGTCGTCGAGACGATACGGACGCGCCGTGTCAGGATGGATCGAGCCTGCCGCCACGACCTGGCCGACCTTCGACTTGAACTCGATGCCGCCGTAATCCGCGAGCTTGCCCCTGATCTCGACATTCGCCGGCTTCCTGAAATACAGGTGCCGTCCGCCGCCGCCGGTGAGGACGAACGGCGCATCGGGCAGGCCGAAGTCGATCGAGAGCCGCGCGAGCGGATCGTCGTTCGCTGAGAAGTGGCGCGGATCGACATCGACGACCAGGTCGATATCGCGCAGGCGAACGCCGACGTTCTTGCGCGCCGCCATCCTGGCCTTCGCCTTTTCGATCGAAAGCGCAGGCATTGAAGGCCAGCCGCTTCCAATCGGCGCCTTGCCGTTGATCGGGATCAGCTCGTGACCGGCAGCAGCGTGGACATCGAGCGCATCGGGATCATGCTTCGACGGCGTCTCGGACGCCAGGACAGAGGCATCCTCGATCGTGTCGATGTCGAACTCGACGGTCTTCTCCAAAGCTCCTGCGGGCGCGCCGGTTCCCTCGGCGCGCCCGTTTTCATTTTCAAGGTGATCGCTCATCGACCGTCCTCCCCGCGAATGAAGGCGTCGAGATCGTTGACGTGATACCGCACGACCTTGCCGTGCACGATGTGGTAGCGGGGCCCGGTCCCGAGCGAGCGCCAGACCCGCAGCGTTCCAGGCGTCGATGAGAGATACGCGGCTGCGGCGTCGCCATCGAGCCAGGGGCTGGCGCGGTGGGTATCGAGCACGCGGCGCAGCGCGTCCTCGACATCGTCCTTGGTGAGAGTTGCCGACATGGCAAAGACCTCCGTTGGCCGGACGGCAGCGCCGCCGGGCCGGTTTCAGACATGGGTTTCTGTCTGAGGAGGACCGGGATCACCCCGATCACGCGCCTGCCGAAATCGGCTCCTCGAAGGCGCGCGTCGTCTAATGATCACTAATCGAGAGCAACGAGGACTATTACTTCTCGTTGCCCTCGCGAGGGGACTTGACAGCAGGCGACAGCCGTTCCGAAGCCCGCTCGGCGACCTTATCCATCAGCCATGCGGGGATGCGCTTCTTGCGTTTGCCGCCCCGCACGAAGGCGTCGAGGTCATCGACGTGGTAGCGAATGAGCTGGCCGTTCACGACGAAGAATTTCGGGCCTTCGCCCCGCGACCGCCAGCCCTTCAGCGTTCCGGGCTCTCGCCGCAGGTAGGCGGCGGCCGCCTCGGTGTCGAACCATGGCGTGAACCAGTGCGTGTCGAGATACCATCTGACCAGCGCCTCGACGGCTTCCATGGTGACGGGACCTTGCTTTTTCGCCGGCTTCTGCCGCTGCAAGGGGACCGGCGCGTGAGGCTTCGGACGTGGCCCTTTTTCGTTACGCGGCATCGCGATCATCCGCACGCGAGCGAAGGCGCAACGTCGAAGCCCGCGCCGCGACGATCCTGTTCTCCAAAGCCTGTGCGTGCGGGCGAAGATGCTCGACGAGGTGCTCGGCATGAACGTATCCGCCGGACGCGCCGGGAAGCCGCTGGCCGAGAAGAAGCGCGCTTTCGGCATAGGGCACGCCGGCCGCGATATACATCGTGCGGGCGTGGTGCCGGTACTGGTGCGGGCTCGGCAGTCCGCGCTTCCTCTCCTTCGGCTCGGTGGTGCAGCCCTTGCCGCTCAACGGCGACGGCCGGAGCCAGGGGTTGTTGAGGGGAAGATCGTGCTCCATCCGCTCACGGATCATCGCCCGCAGGAACGCGCCCATCGGAAACAGCATCCGCCCGCCGGTCTTCATGTGATTGAAGATCAGCACGCCGCGCTCAAGGTCCACGTCCTTGCGCTTGACGTTCAAGATGGAGGCGCGCCGCGCGCCGGTCAGCAGCATCGCCCTGTGCAGGTCGCGGCGGATCGGCGACAGCTCCTCCGTCTTCTCCCACCAGTCGGTCAGATCGATCTCATCGACATGCCGGCTCTTGGGTGTGGGCAAGCGAAGAAACGTGACCGGGTTCGAGGTGAGCGTTTCGTCGAGGCGCAGCGCGGTGTTGATGACCGCCCGCAAGGTTCGCATGACGCCGGTGGCGGTGGGCTGCCCCTTCGAGTCTCGCAGGTGCATGCAGATGTCGCGCACTTCGGCGCGGGAAAGATCGGCCACGGCCCGGTTCTTGTAGCGGCCGAGATAGTGCTCGACGTTGTAGCGGTAGCTCTCGACCGTGGCCTCCCGCAGCGGTTTCTCCTGCAAGTGCTCGTCGAGCGCCTTCAGGATGGTGATGCCGGTCTCCTTCGGCTTCGCGGTCGGGTCCACGCCGGACTGGATTTGCGACATGATCGCCCGCGCCCGGTTGCGGGCTTCGCGCAGGCCGATCCGGTCCACGCGGTCGATCTTGACCCGCACGGTGCGGATGTGGCGGCCGTTCCGGCGAACGTCGCCTTGAACCGCGTAGGTCTTGGTGGCAGCATGGCAAACGACGAGGAGGCCCTTGACCTGCTCGTCCCGCCAGATGCCCGAGCCGAAGGGTAAGTCCCGGATGCGGGACTCGGTGAGGGTCGGACAGGCCTTGGATTATTTCTTTTGCAAACACCGGGTGGAGCACCGTGCGGCCGCTGCTTTCGGTTGCCGCAGGTTGATCCAGGTTGTCGCGCAAGTGTCTGTCCGCGACCCCTTATTGTCTTTGGCTAGCAATAATTCCTAGGTAGATATTCAAATTCATAGGCCGAAGGTCGGGAGTTCGATCCTCTCGCCCGCACCGGCCCCTCGCCTAAATGCGATGCGGGATCGACGGCTCGATCCAAAGTATTACTCGATTGCGTATCGTTTTGATGCAATTCTAAAACCAGCGCGTTGAGGGGCTTTCGATGGGTTCGGCCAGGGGCAGGCATTTCAACGTCGCCATGGATGCGATCGGCAGCTTCGCACAGGAGACGACGATCGAGGGGCTGACCGCCGCGGTCGCCGCCTCGGCTGCATTGTTCGGCTATCGCCATTTTTGTTTTGCCGCCGGCGCGACGCCGCAACGCCAGCAATTGAAGCAGCGCAGACTGCTGATGGCCTGGCCGGAGGCGTGGTACCGACAATATGACCGCCAGAAGTGCGTCGAGCATGATGCCGTCGCAATCGCCTTGCGAACATCGCCGGTGTCGTTTCGCTGGTCCGATCTGCACATCGACACCGCGACGGGACGCCGCGTGATGCAGATCGCTGCGGACGACTACGCCATGAAAAAAGGCTTCGGCGTGCCGGTGTTCGACCTCAATGGCTACGAGGCCGGCTTGACGCTGACCGGCCCCGATGTCGACGACACCAAGGAGGCCAACGCGGCCGTCGAACTGATGTCGGTCTTCGCCTTCAGCCACCTGACCCGGTTGCGCAGCAACGCCGTCAACGCCAAGCCAAAACTCACGCCGCGCGAACGCGAGGTGCTGCATTGGGTGGCTGCTGGAAAAACCGCCTGGGACATCAGCGTGATCCTGTTCATCTCGGCCGACACCGTGAACAAGACCATCGCCTCGGCGATGCGCCGGCTTGATGCCTGCACCCGTGCGCAGGCGGTCGCCGAAGCGATCCGGCAGCGCGAGATCGAACTTTGATAGCTCGACTCCGTCGGAATTTCTGACCCAGCAAGCCCGCGGTTTGTCAATTCCCTGACGACGGGATCGCGCGCGCTCGCATCACAGCCGACCCTTCAGCATTGCCGCATGCTTGAGGGTTGTC
Organism: uncultured Tardiphaga sp.; assembly: GCA_964244735.1. Lineage (GTDB taxonomy): Bacteria > Pseudomonadota > Alphaproteobacteria > Rhizobiales > Xanthobacteraceae > Tardiphaga. The sequence goes on along the minus strand of CAXTJT010000009.1, from coordinate 76,666 downwards.
ATGATCAGGGTCATTGATAAGTCGAACGCTCATTTGTTTCCCAAGACGATGGAGCAGCAATTTCGGCTCCGCCATTCCGTATTCGTGGCGGAGAAAGGCTGGAGCGAATTCGAGCGCGACGGCGTCTTCGAGAAAGACCAGTACGACACCGACGACGCGATCTATGTGATCTCGCTCGACGATCGCGGCGACGCCATCGGCTGCTTTCGGCTCTATCCGACCTTGCTGCCGCATATGCTGAGCGAGACCTTCGCCCATCTCGTCGACGGCGCCGTGATCCGCCGCGCGGATGTCTATGAGTTGACGCGCTTTCACCTCGGCAAGGGACACCGCCAGTCCGCGCCCTATCTCGAACTGCTGACGGCGATCCCGGAAGTCGGCCTCGAACTCGGGGCGTCGGGATTCACGGCCTTGGCGCGCACGTTGCGGATTCCGGTGATGCAGGCGGCCGGCCTCACCATCACGCCGACCGGCCTGCCGACCCTGTTCAACGACGAATCCCACGTCTCGGTGATCTTTGAAGTCAGCGAGACCTCGCTCGCGCGGATGAATGTCTCGCGCGGCAGCCAAATCTCGGTACTCGAACACAACCAACCGGCTTACGCGCGCGCCCGCGCCTAGTTGCCGCTTTCCCTCTCATTCAAGAATGGAAACCATGTCAATGCCTGTCCTGACGAAGCCGCCTTCCGAGCCGCCTGCTCTCTCTGCGGAGACAGACCTCTTGATGCAGAACCTCATCGCCAGCCTCAATCTTGCACGATCGATAAAGATGCCGTTGCTGGAGCAACTTCTGGAAATGGCGCTGATCGATTTCGGACACACGGTGGCCGCACAGGAAAAAAACGAGCGCGATCGCGGGCTGAACTGAGCGCTCACCTCACGCAAAAGGCCGGCGCGAGGCCGGCCTTTTCAAGGATCGATTGCTGAGCGGGATCAGTACTTCGCGACGACAGGGCCACCCCAGCCGAAGCGATAATTCAGGCCGACTTTCACAGTGTGATCGTCGCTGCGATAATTGGTGCCCGCCACATCGGCCGGCCCCGAGGTGATCGCGGTGCTGCCGAAGTTGTAATACTGATACTCGGCCTTGGCCGACCAGTTCGGTGCGAACATATATTCGAGACCCGCACCCACCGTATAACCGTCGCGTTTGCTGGTCGCGGTGAAAGCGGCCGGCAAGCCTCCGACGGTAGTCACGCCAAGGCTATTGTCGCGCCAAGCGTAGCCGCCCTTTGCGTAGAGCAACGCCGGTCCCCACGTATAGCCAAATCGACCCGTGACGGAGCCGAGGCCGCGATCCGTATCGGTGAGCGTCGAGCCGCCCGCAAATGTCGCCGTGTTGTTATTGTTGCTCGGCAGCCAGCTATATTGCGCCTCGACACCAACCACCCAATTCGGCGCGAACTGGTAATCGGCGCCGGCCTGAACACCGCCCATGAATCGACCATTGCTGCCGAAGATCGCGTTGTCGCCGCCGAACGAACCACCGACGTTGCCGCCGACATAGAACCCGGTCCAACTATAGACGGCTTCCGGCGCGGTGTACGCTGGCGCCTTGGTGTAGGTTCGCGGCCGCAGATCGGCTGCGAATGCCGGCGCGGCAAGCACGACCAACGCTGCGGTGCTGAGCAGGATTTTCTTCATATGTGACCCCTTGTTGACCGATGGGACCATCGAAAAACAGCGTGACATCAGTTTGGTTGCTTTGCGGCAGCGAGGAAGCAAGAATGTTTCCGAATGTGACGAATGGGCCACAAGCGACTTTGGTTCCGTCACGTCGGCGAAATCGCCGGAAATTTGTCGCCACGCCGCCGATCCAGGTTCAAAACCGATCAGCGGCTCAGCTTTTCCAGTTCAGGAAAGCGGGCGTAGCTCGCGCCGGCACAGAGATCGCCGAGTTCGTCGAGGACGCGATCGAGGCGTCCGTTATTGTACAGAACGGCGCGCGTGCGCACGCCGCGATAACTACCGTCAGACTCGTGCGGGTTGAATCTGAGACAACTGATATAGCGCGACTGGCCGGCGATCGGTCGCAGCACGGGATCCGCCATTTCCGCATCGCGGACGGCAACGGGATCGCTCAGATAGCTGCGAAAGAAGGCCAGCAGCTCGGCCTTGTAGCTGGCGGGAAACGGCTGTCCGGTGGTGCCCGGATCGCTATCGAGAATGCTGCTGAAACCGCACCCGCCGACCAGCAACGGCAGCAACACACAACCGCCCAGTGTCGCAATTCTGATCAACGCAACCCTACCCCGTCATTTCAGGCAGCAGACTAGCCAATCCGGCGACGAAAGGGAATCCCGGCCGGTTCGTGACCCGGCCGGGATAGGATCGCTCAGCGGCGATGCATCCGCATGTGATGATGACGGTGCATGTGGTGCCGACGCATGTGGTGATGCCGGCCCATCCGGTGATGCTGGCGACGCATGTGGTGCCGGCCCATGTGATGGCGGCCTCCGTGAAGTGCGAAGGCATTCGCCACCTTCGGCGACAACTTCACCTGCGTCGACGCACTGGTCGATGCGGGCGTCGCCACTTTGGCGTCGGTCTTGACATAGCCGGATCCGGCCAGAGCCGGTGCGGCGAGAAGCGAAATGGCGAGCAACGCCGCAGAAATGGATTTCAACATGTGACGTCTCCTGAATGCGATCGCTGCGTTGCCGGCCGATCCGGCCGGGCGGCGATCATGCCCCAAAGGCTAGGCGCACGGCCGTGAACCTGCCCTGAAGGCAGCCTGCGGCTTTCGTTCATTTCGATGACATCTTGGCCATGCTTGCGGCTGTCCGCCGCTCGACAGCCGCCCGGCCTGTCGTATAGACGAGCAAGCGGCGTCCGTTTCGTCGCCGCTCGAGGTCCGTTCGATGACGCCTGCAGCCGGATATGACCGGATCGCCTTTGTCGCCAGCACCAGCACGGAAGCGCAGGATGCGCTTGCGCATCTCACGGCGAAATACGGCAATATCGATCCCAATGAGTCCGACATCATCGTGGCGCTCGGCGGCGACGGATTGATGCTGCAGACGCTGCACCGCCACATGCGATCGGGCCGACCGATCTACGGCATGCATCGCGGCACCGTCGGATTCCTGATGAACGAATATTCGACGCATGATCTCCATGCACGGCTTGCGGCCGCGCGCGACACCGTGATCCATCCGCTGCTGATGCGCGCCACCGACAAACATGGAATCGTGCATCTGCATCATGCCATCAACGAGGTTTCGTTGTTTCGCCAGAGCGCGCAGGCGGCCCGCCTCCGCATTCTGATCGACGAGCGCGAGCGCATGTCAGAATTGGTCGCCGACGGCATCCTGGTCGCGACGCCGGCCGGCTCGACCGCCTATAATCTGTCGGCGCAAGGCCCGATCCTTCCGATCAACGCCGCTTTGCTCGCATTGACGCCGATCAGCGCGTTCCGGCCGCGGCGCTGGCGCGGCGCGCTGCTGCCGAACACGGCGTTCGTCGTGATCGAAGTGCTCGAAGGTGACAAACGGCCTGTCGCCGCCGTCGCCGATCATGACGAGGCGCGCGATGTGCGCCGCGTCGAGGTGATTTCCGACAAGACGATCGCCATGCGGATGCTGTTCGATCCCGGTCACAGCCTCGAAGAACGGATTCTGAGCGAACAGTTTGGTTATTGACGATCGCCGGCGCAACGTTTCGTTAATCATGTCTGCATAGGGTTAACGAGGCGTTTATGCCCGTTTCGAGCCGAGCCATGTTCCGCATCGACTTCAACAAGCTGCGCTTCCTTGTGTGCGACGACAATCCGCATATGCGTCGCATTTTGCGCACGCTGCTGCATTCGTTCGGCGCGCGGGAAGTCCATGAGGCCGAGGAAGGTGCCACCGCGCTCGAAATGTACAGCCACTACATGCCCGACATCATCATCACCGACTGGGCGATGCCGATCTTCGATGGGCTCGAACTGACGCAGATGATCCGGCAACCCGGCGCTTCGGGCAATCCCTACGTTCCGATCATCATGCTGACGGCGCATTCGGAAAAACGTCGCGTCACCATCGCGCGCGATGCCGGCGTCACAGAATTTCTTGCCAAGCCGATCTCGGCCAAGGCGCTGTATCAGCGCATCATGAGCGTGGTCGCCCATCCCCGCCCCTTCATCAAGACCAAAACCTATTTCGGGCCCGACCGCCGCCGCAACACGACCGTAACATATATCGGACCGGAGCGCCGCCATGGCGGCGAGGCCGAGATCGTCCAGCAGCCTTCGCTGCTCGACAAGGCACGCAGCCCCATCTGACAGGCAAGAGATATCGATGCCGACATCAAAAGCCCCCGCGCTCGACGTCCAGAGTTTCGCCGATCATCATGTCATCACGCAGCCGAATCCGTTGCGCGCAGCCGTGCGCCAGATCGATGCGCCGGACGCCGACGATCCGATCGCGCGTGCCGAACAGGCGCTGGCAAATCTTTCCGGTGAATTCCAGTCCTGGATGAATGAGGAATGCGCACGCCTTGCTGCCGCGCATGAGGCGATGACGGCGCACGGCGTCACCAGCAAGTCCCGCAACGAATTGTTTCGCGCCGCGCACGACATCAAGGGCGACGCCGCGACGTTCGGATTTCCCACGGCCGGCGCAGCGGCCGAAAGCCTGTGCCGGATCATCGAGCACTCGCCGGACCTGGCCGCCGTCCCGACCGAACTCATCGCGCATCATATCAATGCGATCCAGGCGATCATCCGCGAGAATGCCGGCATCGACACGTCAGGCATGGCGGGAGAACTCAGTCGCAAGCTGCGCGGCGTGGCCGACGACTATCTCACCGTCGTCAACCGCGACCGGCCGGAGGTCCTCGACGCGATGACGGCTCCAAGCCTTGTGCCAGGCGGGTAGAGAGCACTTTTACGAGATTCGATCCAGCGGCCCACCTTGCGTCATTCCGGAATTTGCCGGCCGGCTGTTGCCGCTGGCAAATCCGGAATCCGGTCAAGATGAACGTGCGGTGATTCCGGCCTCGCGACCGCCTCGTGGCGTTCGCGCCCCGGAATGACGACGGCTATTTCCTAAGCCGCCCGCGCGAACCGCGGCGGCGCGATCGTCTCGTTGGCAAGTTCGTCACAGAACATGCGGGCTTCCTCGCGCGCGGATTCCATTGCGAACCGACGCAGCAGCAACAGCAATTGTTCCGAGCTGGCCTCGTCGGTCTCGCACAGCGTCAAGACGCGTTCGACGATGCGACGACGCAGCCACGCCTCGCCGCCGACGCTGGAAACGAAACCGATCTCGTGATGCGCCGACAGCGCCGCCATGAAGGCCGGGAATGTCGAGGCCGGCAGGCCCGCGCGGACCAGCAGCGCATGGACGCTCGCCCCATTGATGTCTTGCAGGATCGACGACACGCGTTTTTGCGGCAGGCCGGTCAACTCGACCAGCGCATAGTCGAACAGATCGATATTGCCGGACAAAAGCGCGCGCAGCACAAGACCCGACGTCAGTTGACCCGCGGCGCGCAGATGCCGCACCAGCCCACGCATGTCTTCCCCACGCGACTGCGCCGCGACATAAACAGTCGAGCGGTCCAGTGCCGCCTTCGTCATGCGCTGCGCGCGATCGGCCGGCAGCCAGTTCCTGGCCACGACGAATTGCGCCAGCATTTCCGACAGCTTCGCGGCGAGCGCCAAGCGCGTCGACGCCGGAAGACCGTCGAGCATCAACATCGCCTCGCGAATTGACGCGACATGTCCATGGCGATCGACGATGCGGTCCCATGAGAATGCGATCAATTCTGCATAAGGATTTTGAATGAGTTCGAGCGCGGCATCGGCCGTGCCAACTTCGGCGATCGCCGCACAGACCGACGCGGGCAGATTGATCCGCCGCGCCACCGCGCGCTGCGTCTCGCTGGTGCCGATCGCGACGAGATCGACGAGATCGGCATCGAGCAACAAGGGCGAATATTCGAGGATCGGCAACGCGATCGCGGGCTGATCCTGCGCCAGTGCTTGCACGATGGCGGCAGGCGCATCGGCGCTGCGGGCAAAGGTCTCGGCCATCGCCTGCCGCACCAGCGGCGAGGGATCGTCGAGCATCATCAAGAGCGCGCCTTCGGCGGCGGCGGAATCGTCCGCCGACAAATCGGACAGCAGCCAGGCGCGCGCCAGGGACCGTGTCGCTTCGGCGCGCTCGCTTGCGGGCGCCGTCCGTACCCAACCGATGAACTGCCGAACAATCATGTGCAAGCCGGCTAACGCAACAGGACGACACCGAAACGCGATGCCCGTGTCAGAGAAAATAAACCATGGAACTTAAAAAAGCGTTCATCATAAATGCCTGGTTTGATTGAGGTTCTGTTAAGAGATGACGTTCGCAAACATCGTAGCGTCATCCTTCGAGGCTCGCCCGACATCGCAAAGGCGATATCGGGCAAGCGCCTCAGGATGACGCTCTTGGGTCGCTGCAAACCTTACGAGCTGAATGCGCCGCTGCGGTCGCTGAACAGATCGAGCGGTTGCGGCGCGCGGACATTGGGCCTCACCGACGACACCGCCACGTCCGATGTGAGCGACGTCCCCTTGCCCCATAATGTTTGTACGGCGGGCGAGATCGGCTCGGCACGGTCGCCGGCCTGGAACAGCGACCTGAAAATCGGCCCGTTATCCGCCGGTGCGGACGATGACGACGCCAGCACCGGCGCCACGCTTTGCGTGGTCGGAAAACGCGACAGAAACGAAGCGCTGTTGGCAATCGCCGATGCCGCGCCGACGGCCGCAACCGACGCGGACGACATCGCGCTTTGCGTTGCCTGCGAATTCGCTGCTATCGAATAGCGCGAATCCAGCACCGCATAGACGCCGGCGACACTGCGCGCGTTGCCGCCACTGTCGTAAAAGATCGACGGATTCGCGGCGGCGGCTTTGGGAAACAACGCAGCACCCGACGCCTGCGGATTGGTCGTGGCATTGGTGATGAGCTTCGTCGCGCCGCCGACGCCCATGAAATGCGCCATGTAGAGTTCGCTGTCGGTCGGCTTGCGGCCGAGCGCGCTGGTCAGCTTCGCGCCGTTGGATTGCGTCAGGATGCCGGCCATCGCCGACGCCGCGTCGGGATCGTTGCGCAGTTTCATGATCGCGTCGCGCGCGGCCGGATCGCTGACCGAATATTTGCCGCTATCCGAGCGCGTGATCGCGTCGGCATGAGCGCCGTAGCCGAAATACGACCCGGCCTCTTTCACCGTCCCGAGCCAGGTCTGGTCGATGAATTGAAACAGCCCGCCGGCCGACGAGGTCGTGGCTTTCGCAGTCGGATTGAAGTTGGATTCCATCTTTGCGGTGGCGAGCAGGTACTGAAAGCTGGTGCCGGTGACGCCGGCGGCCTGGCCGATCGAATTGGCGACCTGCGCGCGCGGTGATGCGCCCGCCGATGTCGTCCCCAAGCCGTCGATCGCCATGATGTGCCCGTCTCGCGCGCCATCGCGCATGGTTTGCGCAGACACTGCGGGGCTTATGGTTAATGCGGCGTTAAGCGGCTCTATTTGGAATAGACGGCGGCCGGATTAAAGACGCGCTCGGCGTCGACGAAACTCATTTTGCCGGCCTCGCCGGGAGAGACCATGCGATAGAAGCATGAGCGCCGTCCGGTGTGGCAGGCCGCGCCGCCAGATTGCTCGACACGAATCCAGATCGCGTCCTGGTCGCAATCGACGCGCATTTCGACGATACGCTGAATGTTGCCGGAGCTTTCGCCCTTGCGCCAAAGGGCCTGACGCGAGCGACTGTAGTACCACGCCTCCCCGGTCTCGATTGTCTTGCGCAGCGCCTCGTCATTCATATGCGCGACCATCAGCACGTCGCCATTGGCGGCGTCCGTGGTGACGCACGTCACAAGACCGGCCGCATCGAATTTCGGATTTAGCGTGAGACCTTCTTCGGTGCCGAGATCAGCGGTGCTCATGAACGGGCGTCCGAATTATCGCCCGCGCGCCAGCGATAAAAACCGTGACTGCTCGGCCGGATTGTCGCGGAAACTTCCGGTGAAGCGCGTCGTCAGCGTGAACGCGCCTTCCTTGCGGATGCCGCGCGTCGACATGCAAGTGTGCTCGGCCTCGACCAAAACGGCAACGCCGCGCGGTTTCAGCACCTCGTCGATGGCGGCGGCGAGTTGCGCGGTCATATGTTCCTGGGTCTGCAGGCGATGCCCGAAAATATCGACCAGCCGCGCCAACTTCGACAGACCGACGACGCGCTCGACCGGCACATAAGCGATATGCGCCTTCCCGTAGAACGGCATCATGTGATGCTCGCAATGCGAGGTGAAGCCCATGTCGCGGATCAGCACGAAATCGTCATAGCCTGCGGTTTCGCCGAACGTCCGATTCAGCACGTCGGCCGGGCACTGGTGGTAGCCCTGATAAAGCTCATCATAAGCCTCGACGACGCGGCGCGGCGTATCGAGCAGGCCCTCGCGGGCAACATCCTCGCCGATATAGGCGATCAAAGTCTTCACGGCCTGCTCGGCCTCGTCCCGCGACGGCCGTTGCTGGTCGGGCCGGATCGCAGCGGCGAGAAATTCCGAAGGATCGAGTTCGGCCGGGCGAAAGGACTCGGTGGCCTTGCCGGCGTGCAGCGTCTTGATCTTCGCGTCCATCTTCACTCCGTTCGACCGGCCTCATCAGGAGGCCGGAGTGTCACCGGGCGGACGGCGCGGCCAAGACGAGCTGCCAGACGCCTGCGTCCCAATCTGCTGCCGGACTTCCGTGTCCGGAATTGGTGTCTATATAAGGTTGGGTTCTGGGCGCGCCAAGAGACCGTCCGGTGGAATAAGTAAAGTCTCCGACACATGCTGAACGACATCTACAACAAGCGCATCATCGAATTGGCGGGCAATATCCCCCGGCTCGGGCGCCTCCCCACGCCGGACGCCAGCGCCACGGCACATTCCAAACTGTGCGGCTCGACGGTGAAAGTCGATCTGTCGATGGACGGCGATACCGTCATCGATTTCGGCCATGACGTGAAGGCCTGCGCCTTGGGGCAAGCATCGTCCTCGATCATGGCTGCACATGTCGTCGGCTCGACGGCGGGCGAGTTGCGCGAGTTGCGCGAGACCGTTCGCAAGATGCTGAAGGAGAACGGCGCACCGCCCAACGGAAAATGGGCCGACATTGCGCTGCTCGAGCCGGTGCGCGAATACAAGGCCCGGCACGCCTCGACCCTGTTGACGTTCGATGCGGTGGTCGATGCGATTGGCCAGATCGAAGCGAAGGCGGCGAAACCTGTCATTGCGAGCCAATGAACAATCGGCGTTAGCCGATGGTTCATTGAGCGAAGCAATCCAGTCCCATCTTTTGAGAAGCAAATAGAAAAGAACTGGATTGCTTCGGACCAATCGTTTCTCGAAGACGAGAAACGATTGGTCCGAAGCAATGACGAATCCGCTATTTCTGCGGCGCCGTGCCGCCCGTCGGCATAGCTTCGGCGGTCTTCTGGGTGCCGGCGGGCAGGCTCTCCGGCACCAGAGACGACGCTTCGCTCATCAGCCTGTCCTGCAGCGGCTTGTCGATGAAAGGTTTGGCTCTGGCGGCGTTCGAGACTGCCTGCGGCTCCAGCGCGAGCAGAACGTCCGGCGCGGTTTCCGTCGTGTAGAGATTGCTGACCTGCAATTCGGCGCGCGACAGCGTGTGCAGTTCTTCCCATGGCGGCACGTTGAGCGCGAGCGACAGCAGATCGCCGGTGCCACCCATGTCGAAGGTGAACTTCGCCAGCCGCCCGATATCGCGCTCGACGATCATCATGTCCTGAGCCGAATAGGTCGAGGCCCGCGCATTGTCGGCCCTGTCGCCCATCCAGATCTGGTGAACGCGGATATAGACGCCGTCCGGAACGTAACGCGTCTTGCCGGACAGCAGCAAAAACACGCACATCGATTCACAATATGCGCCGGGCACGACAGCCGGACGTTCGCCCTTATCGGTGCGAATTTCAACAGTCGTCCCGACAGTGGTGAGCAGGCCTAATTTGCGCCAGCGTCGGCCGAGCGCGATCGCGTCATTGACCGAACCACCGCTGGAATCCAGCACGATCGGAATACTCGTCAGATTGCGGCTGCGCGCGAACTCGTCGAAATCCTTGGGCGTGTCCGAGGTGACGATCCCAACGGCGGAGATCCAGCCCTTGCAGTCGGCGCCGCATTCGTTCCAGACGAAGCGCATCGGCATCTTGCGTTCTTCGAGAACGCCGTTGGCGTGAGCGCGACCATGGTCCGGCGCGAGTGCGCCCGGCGGGCCGACGAAAAAGGCGGCGGCGAAGATCGCCAATCCGCAGGATCGAAGCGTCGTCACGAGCCTCAAGTTGGTTCCTTCCCCGCGCTCATCAATCGAGCATTGGCAATGGCACCGAACACGCACGTCACTTAACAAGCATGAGTCTGTCACACGCGTGTTATCAAAAAACTAACCGTCGAATTTGCGGTCGTCTATCGGCAATTTGCTGCAGTGCGGCCGAAATCGGATGATATTTGCTGACCTGTGGCGCATTTACCGCCATGCATCGAATCGTCGCATAATGATTGAGCAAAAAGCTGCGCGCAGATTTGGCAAAGTGCCTATGAAACTTTCATTTCGCGGATGTGCATGCGGCGACGCTTTGCGGCACGCGCCGCGCAAGGCCGGACGCGGGGTGATTTGGGCCTATCGTCATACCCTGTCGCCTCTTGTCGGCTTCCATTGCCGCCATATGCCGACATGTTCGGCCTATGGCGATGAAGCGATCGGCCGGTTCGGGCTATGGGCCGGCGGCTGGATGACCTTGGCGCGGCTGCTGCGCTGTCAGCCTTGGGGCACGTCTGGCATCGACAATGTGCCGGCCCGGACGCCGGCTGCCGCGCGCTGGTATCTGCCGTGGCGCTATGCGCGCTGGCGCGGCGTCAATGCCGGGGACTGACGGGGCGCGTGGCGATCACAACCAGCACGGCCAATGCTGCGAGCGCCGCGCCGACATAACCCGGCGCGATATAGGATTCGCCGGCCACCAGGACACCGCCGATCGCGGAGCCGATCGCCTGCCCGACATACAGCGCCGACGTGTTCAGCGCGACCGACGCGCCCGCCATCGTCGGCGCCGCACCGACCAGCCGCACCTGCTGCATCGAATTGGTCGACGCGAAGCCGAGCCCCCACACCGCCATGCCGAAGGCCATGGCGGTGTAATTCCCGGCGCTGACGGCCCAGATCGCAAGGCCGACGCACACCGTCGTGGTCGCCAGCAGCGACGTCCGGAACGCGCCCCAGCCATCGACGATCCGCGTCGCGATCGCGATGCCGATAAAACCGAAGATGCCGTAAATCGCGAAGACGAGGCCGATCGCTTGCGGGCTGGCCTGGGTCAATCGCGCAAGCAGCGGTCCGATATAGGTGAACACAACGAACTGCCCGGACATCTGCAGCACGGTGACGGCCATCAGCATCAGAATCAGCCGGTTATGCGCAAGGTCGCTCCAGGTCTTGAGATCGACGGGCGTACCGAACAGCCCGCGCGGCAGCCGCCACGCCAGCAGCAGCGTGCTGACGCAGCCGAGCACGCCGATGCCGGCATAGGCGATGCGCCAGCCGAAACTGCTGGCAACAATCGTCACCAGCGGCAATCCGACCGCGGCCGCGACCGACCAGCCGAGAAAGACGTAAGCGATGCCGCTGCCGCGTTTCGCCTCGGGCACGATCATGGCGGCGGTTCCGGCGGCCTGCGGCGTATAAATCACGCCGACGCCGAGCATCACGACGCGGACCAGCATCAGCGTGATGTAGTTCGGCGCAAGGGCCGAGGCGAGATTGGTCAGCGCCATCACCGCCAGCGTGAAGGTCAGAAGCGTCCGGCGATCGATCCGACTCGTCAGCCACGCCGTCAGCGGCGAGCCCACGCAGAGGACGACCGCACCGACCGTGATCAGCAGCCCGGCATCGCGGACGCTGACGGCAAAGGCATCGGACAGTTGCAGCAACATGCCGGCCGGCGCCAGCACCGATAGTCCGGTGACGACGTTGCCGAGCATCAATGAGGTGGGAGCGAAGGGGCGGGACACGGCGCCTTATTAACAGAGGCACGAGGTTTGATGCAACTGCATCTACATATGACGCAAGCTCCGACGGTCGCGCGCAATTACCGCGCCGGCGTGATTGGCGGCGAACGCCATGGAGGCAGGACCGGCACTGCCGAGGGCGCGGGCCAGCGCGGCGATGGAGTTTGCCAAGAATTGACTGTCGCACGGGCCGACGCGGGCGGAAGCAACGCGCATGACTTAGCGAGCTGAGCCCATGCCCTTTCAAGATCGCGGGTCTCAATGTCGAAAATTGCCTGCGGCGCTTTGCCATCCTGCATCGAGGCGCTCTCCCCAACCTTGACGATCGGAGTCGCGAACCAGGTCTTGAGTGCATCGATGGCGATTGTGGCGGTCCATACGTCAAATCCGTCCTTCCGGGCTGGAAAGGCAAAAAATCTCAATGGTTTATCCGAACCTGCGGACATGGCCATAGAGATGCGAGAAGCGCCTTCGCTTTTGTCGGCTTCGCGTACGAGAAGAAGCCGCACCCGATCCTTGTTGTTGTCCTCGCACGACAGCATGAACTCGAAGATACGAAATGAATCGTTGTCGTCCTTTCGGGCAAAGACCAATTTGCGGATGAACGGACGCGGGCCTGACTCGAGTGTCCATGTCGTTTCGGCAAAGCTGCGCGTGTCGATCCGAAACCGATACAATTCCTGACGGGTGAGAGCGTGCATCTTTTCGTAAGGAACGGTTTCGATCAGATCGATAAGATCGCGTTTGATCCCCATCGCTTCGACGAACGACAAGGTATCGCGATGCGCCTTCTGGTGGAGTGAGGCCATGACCTGCTCATGCTGACGAAACGAGAGCGTTGCCTTGGTGTCGATCGTCAGCTTCCCGCTATGGACACCGAACGTCGCATTGGGAGCGACTTCGCGCGTTGTAGCTCCCAAGAAAAGATAGCCGCAGGCGGAATTGCAAATCGCCTGGCGGGTGTCGATGACGGCCTCCATCTCGCCGCCGGCATTTTTCATCTTGAGACACACCACGTCGATCTGCGGTCCCGCATCGCAGCGGGCGACCACCGTTCGTCCGATGCGGGCAATCGCCTTCCGGGAGCGCAGCAGCCGCCCAATCGTAAGCGCCTGCCGAACCTCGCCACCCGGCGAATTAAAAAAGATCGGCCGTTGAAAGTCCTTCACGCCGCTCAAAAACTGTTCCACACGCGCGGCGGCCTCGACATCGACCGACCCTTCGACCGCGATCCAGCGGTCGCAGCCCTGCCCGCAGGAATTTTCAGCGCCCTTCGCAAGGTAGATTGTGAGTTTTGACGCGTATCCGGGCGTATCCGGCGGTGATGGCGCGGCCAGGGCAACCCACGACGCGAAGCTGAAGCCCGCTGCGAGCGCGATGAATAGGACGGCGCGAGAATCCATGACAGATAACCCGAAGATGTGAGTCTATGAAGACACAACCAGAATTCCAGCTAGATCGGTGAGCCTAAACGCCCAATGCGAAACCTGAGTGTCGGTGATGAACGCTGTTGCGGAGCCCTGCCTCGTCGTTATAACCCCTGCTCCACGCTTACCTGCGTCCGTTCGCAGGAGTGAGCCAGAGGAGATCAAGATGCCAGGCAATTCTCAGCCCCCGTCCGGATTCGTCTTTGGCCTGTCCAACCTCAAGCCAGTCGAGTCCAGCATGATCGCAATCACCTTCCCGGACGGCGCCAGGCGCGAATTCCCGAAAAACATCACCGGCCTCGACATCGCCAAGGGCATCTCGCCGTCGCTCGCCAAGCGCACCGTCGCGATGGCGCTCGACGGCGTCGTCACCGATCTCGGCGATCCGATCGCGCGTGATTCCAAGATCGACTTCATCAACCGCGACGATCCGCGCGCGCTGGAATTGATCCGGCACGATTGCGCGCATGTGCTTGCCGAAGCCGTGCAGGATTTGTGGCCGGGCACGCAGGTCACGATCGGCCCCGTCATCGAAAACGGCTTCTATTACGACTTCTTCCGCAACGAGCCGTTCACGCCGGAAGATTTCTCCGCGATCGAAAAGAAGATGCGCGAGATCATCGCGCGCGACAAACCCTTCACTAAAGAGGTGTGGACGCGCGACGACACCAGGAAAGTGTTCGCCGACAAAGGCGAGATGTTCAAGGTCGAGTTGCTCGACGCGATCCCGGACGACCAGACGATCAAGATTTACAAGCAGGGCGACTGGTTCGATCTGTGTCGCGGGCCGCATATGACCTCGACGGGCAAGGTCGGCAGTGCGTTCAGGCTGATGAAGGTCGCCGGCGCTTATTGGCGCGGCGACTCAAATAATCCGATGCTGACGCGCATCTACGGCACCGCCTTCGCGAAGCAGGACGACCTGGATTTTTACCTGAAGCAGATCGAAGAGGCCGAGAAGCGCGACCATCGCAAGCTTGGCCGCGAACTCGATTTGTTTCACTTCCAGGAAGAAGGCCCCGGCGTCGTGTTCTGGCACGCGAAAGGCTGGACCATTTTCCAGGCGTTGATCTCCTATATGCGCCGCCGCCTCGCCGGCGACTACGCCGAAGTCAACGCGCCGCAGATCCTCGACAAGTCGCTGTGGGAGACCTCCGGCCACTGGGACTGGTATCGCGAGAACATGTTCGCTGCGCAATCCGCCGGCGACGAGGCCGAGGACAAGCGCTGGTTCGCGCTGAAGCCGATGAATTGCCCCGGCCATGTGCAGATCTTCAAGCACGGTCTCAAGAGCTATCGCGACCTGCCGCTACGCATGGCCGAATTCGGCGTCGTGCATCGTTATGAACCGTCGGGCGCAATGCATGGACTGATGCGCGTGCGCGGCTTCACGCAGGATGACGCGCATGTGTTCTGCACCGAACAGCAGCTCGCCGACGAGTGTCTGAAGATCAACGAATTGATCCTCTCGACCTATTCGGATTTCGGCTTCGGCGACATCGTGGTGAAGCTCTCGACCCGCCCCGAAAAGCGCGTCGGCACCGACGAGATGTGGGATCACGCCGAGCGCGTGATGGCCACGGTGCTCTCGACCATCGAGGCGCAGTCGGGCGGCCGCATCAAGACCGCGATCAATCCCGGCGAAGGCGCGTTCTATGGGCCGAAGTTCGAGTATGTGCTGCGCGACGCCATCGGCCGCGACTGGCAGTGCGGCACCACGCAGGTCGACTTCAACCTGCCGGAACGCTTCGGCGCGTTCTACATCGACGCCGACGGGTCGAAGAAAGCGCCGGTCATGGTGCATCGTGCGATCTGCGGCTCGATGGAGCGTTTCACGGGAATCCTGATCGAGCATTTCGCCGGCAGTTTCCCGCTCTGGCTGGCGCCCGTGCAGGCGGTCGTCACCACCATTACCCAGGAAGGCGACGACTACGCGACGCAGGTTCTGGCCGCTGCGCGCAAAGCCGGGTTGCGCGTCGAGATCGACCTGCGCAACGAGAAGATCAACTATAAGGTCCGCGAACATTCGCTGATGAAAATCCCGGCGTTGCTCGTGGTCGGCAAGAAGGAAGCCGAAACCGGCAGCGTGTCGATCCGCCGGCTCGGCAGCGATGGCCAAAAGGTGATGCCGCTGGTAGAGGCCCTCGCCGCATTGGTCGAGGAAGCGACGCCGCCGGACGTGAAGCGAGCGATGGCGTCGGGCTAGCGTCCGATGCCGGCAATCAGCTTGATCAATCCGATTTGGCTCTTGGCGCCGCATTTGCGGAAAATGTGGTTGAGATGCGTTTTCACGGTCGAAGGCAGGATACCTAACACCTCCGCAATCGCATCGATGCCGCTGACCCTGATGATGGCATCGACGACGCGGATTTCGCTGGCGGTCAATTTGTACAGATTGGCCAGTGTCTCGAGCGGCGTCGGCGTCGCGAACAAGGAATTGCGGACGAAGACAGCCGCAACCGCATCGTGGCTTTTGCCGGTGCGCCGACGCATGCCGTCGACGAGCGGCAAAACATGAGCGATCCAGCGATGATCCGGCGCTTCCGACAGCGCAATGGTCACGCCGCGTGCCGTGATCAGAGGATCGCCATTCTCGATCGCTCGCAGACCATCCTTGAGAGCGCGATCGGCAGCCGGTTCGGTCGCACTAAGCGAGTTGGCCTTCATGGTGAGAAGTTTATTCGTCGCAATCATCGCGCGGCCGGCCGTGTTGGCGAATGTTACGTCGCCTTTGCCGGCGAGGAGAAACACCGCAGCGTCGAGTCGATTGAGCGTGTTAGTGAAGCCTTTCTCCATCGATTCCTGCCGCACGAACAGCCGTCCGATCGCGACCGCCCGCTGCAGATGCGGCACCAGCAAGGCGAACCGCGTTCGCGCACCGTCATCGACAAGGCCACCACACCAATGGATCGCGTAGAACGCCCCGCGCAGCATGTCCTTTTCCAGCGTCACCGCCAACGTATCGGTAATGCCCTGCGGCACCACCCACTCCTTGAAAAAGCGCGTCTCTTCCAGTTCAACTTGCGGCACGATATCCGTCGCGGAATGAACCCTTCCAACCGCCGACACGTCTGAAAACAGCGCTGCCGGAAAAATCGGATTCAGCGTCACGTACTTTTCGATGTAGAGCCGCGTGAAATGCGGGTCCATTCGATATTCGTACATCGCATTCGCAGCCTCGATGACGGCATCGTGCCAAAACATCAACGATTGGGCGGCACCGATAAATTCGCACGACGATTGCATCGCCTTTGGCCACAACGTCGCATCCACAGCGGCGTCATAGATGTCGCAGATCACCCGAGACAAAGCGGCGGCTTCGGAAGCCATCCCATAAATCCTTGATAAAATCGGTTACAACAAACGCGCTGCGGAAACCGCATCAACGACCCCAAAATGTCAAACCAGACCGCCCTGCACAATGAGCGTCGACCAAAACGAAGCTGAAAATCAGTGACGCCGTCGGTTGGGGCCGGCTGGCCGGTGTTTCAGCCGTTCACAATCGATCTAAACCCGCGAACCGATACTCGTGGTGAAACGCGGCCCGTGCTATTGGAAAGACGCCCCCAGATCATCGAGACATCATGCCCGAAGCCATCCGACTGCTTGCCACCCGCCGCTCCGTCAAACCGCGCGACATGATGGCGCCCGGCCCCTCGTCGGCCGAACTCGATGCCATCCTGACCATCGGCGCGCGGGTGCCGGATCACGGCAAGCTGGCGCCATGGCGCTTCATCGTGTTCGAGGGCGATGCGCGTCAGCGCGCCGGCAACATTATCGCGGATGTCTTCGCCGCGAAGAATCCCTCCGCCGATGTTGCCGCGATCGAGACCGAAACGCGCCGCTTGATGGACGCCCCCTTGGTGATTGCCGTCGTGAGCCACGTCAAGCCGCATCCGAAAGTGCCGCCATGGGAGCAGGAATTGTCGGCCGGCGCCAGCGCGATGAACATCGTCACGGCGGCGAGCGCGCTCGGCTATGCCGCGAACTGGCTGACGGGATGGTTCTCATATGATCGCGACGTGCTGCACGGTTTAGGTGTAGCGTCGACCGAAAAGCTTGCAGGCTTCATTCACATCGGCACGGCGCAATCCGTCGTCGAGGATCGCCCGCGACCAGACCTCAAGCAGATCGTTACGAGGTTCTAGCGCTGGCGTTCCGCCCTCGGGGATTATCGCAATGAGTGCGCGCGTTGCAGTGGTTGCGGGTTCGACACGCGGCATCGGGCTGGCGCTCGTCAAGGCGCTGGCGGCGCATTGGACGCCGAACGATCACGTCTATCTTACGGCACGGAAGACAGATGACGGCATCCGCGTGCTGGAGACCGTCGCCACATCGGGCGCCACGGTTGACTGGTTGCCGTTCGATCTGACCGATGCAACGTCGCCGCAAAGCCTCGCGGCAACCTTGGTCGCACGCCATGGCGGCATCGATGTCTCCGTGATGAATGGCGGCTTCGCCCCGGCGCATGACGCGCCGCCGGAGCGCGACGCCCGACCGATGATACAGACCAACAATCACGGTTCGCTGCACTATTTGAATGCGATGCTGCCGGCGATGCGCGACAACGGCCATCTCGTCATTATCGCCAGCGGACTGGGCTTGCTGAAAAATCTGCCGGAACATCTTCGCCCGCGCTTCGACACCCATACGCAATCGCCCGAGGACATCGATCGTGCGATGGACGATGATGTCGCGGATGCCGAGGCTGGCCGCCTCGATACCGTTGGCTGGCCAGCCTGGATCAACATTCCCTCCAAGGTCGGTCAGGTCGCCGTCACGCGCGCATTTGCGCGACGTTATGCCGAGCGCGCCGACCGCAAGCCGGGCCTCCTGATCAACGCTGCCTGCCCCGGCCTGACACTGACCGACGCCACGGCCTCATTGATGGACAATGTCTTCAGGGGCCGGTCGGCGCAGACGCCCGAACAGGCCGCCGAGCATCTGCTTTGGCTGGTCACGCAGCCCCAGGGCGCGGCGGAGCCCTATGGCGAGTTGGTACAGACCCGCCGCGTTCTGCCGTTCGGCGATTGAACAGCTCGCCGCGCCTCACCGCGCGACGACCTCGACCTCGCCGTCGACGCCGTTGACGACATTGAACGGCCGCTCGAAAACTTTGCCTTCGTTCTTGGCGATGGCGCGGTACTCGCCCTCCGACAGCACCATGCGCGGAAACGCGCCGACCGATTCCTTGATGACGTCGCCGGCCGGCGTGATGATCGACCATGCGGTGTTGGCGAGCGCCTCGCCGCCTTTGTCGCCGACCAACTTCAGCGTGATGATCGCGGCGCGATGGCTGATCGTCACATCGGTCAGCTTGCCGGCCTGCACGCGGATGTCTGAGCGCACCACCGAATTCGCGTCGCCGTAATTCGACGTGATGTAGTAGCTGCCTTCCGGCAACAGCACGACGTCGCTCGCTGCGACGTTCGGCACCAGCGACGCGCGGTCGCCCGATTCGAACTGGCTGCCCTTGTAGATGTTGAACGATATCTGGTTCGACGGAATTTTGCTGGTGCCGACCCGTCCCTCGATCCGCAAGCCCCCGGCCGGCAGCAGAAACGCCTCGCGATCGGTTTCGGTTTTCAGCGTCACCGGCCGCACCGCGCTGACAAGACCGAGCGAAACATGAACGACATAGCTGCCGGGCGGCAGCGCGATGTTCGGCGCGGGGGTGCGGTCTTCGCGAATGAGCTTGAACGCGCCGCTCTCGTCCGGCCGGTCCGAATAGACCCGCCAGATCAACCCGCCATTGATCGCCGGCAGATCCTTGCCGTAGCGCGCGGTCAACGCCAGAATGCCCTGTGGCGACAGCGCTGGTGCAGGTGTCGCCGGCGGCGGTATCGCGGCGACCGGCGGCTGCGTGATCGGCGATGGCAGCGACGGCGGCAGGGAGGGGCCTGAGGGCGGCGCAAGGCTGATGGCGGGGCCGGATCGCGGCTCGGGAATCGACCCCGGCGGCACCGGAGCCGGTCGTTCCTGAAACATCTGAGCCGCGGCCGGTTGCGCCGCCACGAGCACAGACAGGCACAGCAAAGCTGTCAGCGGCGCCATGCGCCTGCCGGTTCCTGCCGATTTGTCGTGACACCCCCGCGCGACCATCGCCATGCTTTTCACCGAAAACGCGGCAAATTCAAGCCAGCACCGGCGCTTTGCGTGGCACCGCATAAACCATGCGCGCGTGACGCACTGGCACGACCGCGCTGCACCATATAAAATGCCGATGGTGTCTGGCAGGAAAGGCCGCCGGGCACCACGCGTCAAGGCGCGGATCGGAGTGGTTGCGTGCTGGAGCATCTCATCAAGCGCGGTGCCAATGGAGGCGCGGGCGGCAAGGACAAGGTCGGGCTCGGCAGCACGCGCCGGCCGGTGATCGGGCTTGCGCTCGGCGGCGGCGCCGCACGCGGCTTCGCCCATATCGGCATCCTGAAGACACTGCTGGCGCATGGCATCGTGCCGAACGTCGTGGTCGGCACCTCGATCGGCGCGGTCGTCGGCGGCTCCTACGCCGCCGGCCACCTCGAGACGCTGGAGCAGTGGGCCCTGAGTCTGCAGCCGCGCAACGTTCTCGGCTATCTCGACATTCGCCTCAACGGCTCGGGGCTGATTGGCGGCGACAAGCTCGCCGCCCAGCTCGAAGCGTCGATCGGCGGCACGCTGATCGAGGCTTTACCCGTGAAATTCGCCAGCGTCGCAACCGAAGTGCGCACCGGCCATGAAATCTGGCTGACGCATGGTCGCCTCGTCGATGCGATGCGTGCGTCCTATGCCCTGCCCGGCATCTTCGCCCCGGTTCTGATCGGCGATCGCTGGCTGGTCGACGGCGCGCTGGTCAATCCGGTGCCGGTGTCGGCGGCGCGCGCGCTCGGCGCGGAGATCGTCATCGCCGCCAACCTATCGAGCGACGTGTTCGGCCATTCGACCACGATCTTCGCGCACGGTCCGGCCGCCGACGCGCCGGAGCCGGTCATCGAGGTTTCGCCGGAGCCGGCCAAGCGCGGTTTCGGGCGATTCTTTTCGGCCGAACGCGCGGTAAAGCGCGAATTCTTCGGCGGTGGCGGGCGGCCCGGCATCTCCACCGTGATGGTGGATGCGTTCAACATCATGCAGGATCGCATCACCCGCGCGCGTCTCGCTGGCGATCCGCCGGACCTCCTGATTTCGCCGCGGGTCGGCCAGATCGGCTGGTTCGATTTTCACCGCGCCCAGGAAATGATCGCCCATGGCGTGCGCTCCGCCGAGCGCGCGATCGAATCGATCCAGGAAGCGATTGAGATTCTTGCGCCCGACGCAAGGAAGGAGATGCCGAAGGCAGTCGAGAAGAAAGTCTAACCGCCGACATCCGATATCGCGTCATCCGATATCGCGTCGGACGTTTCGGCCGCCGCCGAAGCATCATGGGATCGTATCGCATTAGGGTCGAGTATCACTCACACCTGTCATGCGAGGCGCCGATGTCGACACCGCAACCGAACGCGACGATCGAATTCGCGCTTTTGCTCATTCTCGCAACCCTATGGGGTGCGTCCTATACCTTCATCAAGATCGGCGTCGAGACGATCCCGCCGGTGACGCTGATCGCGGCGCGGACGATCATCGCCGGCGGATTGTTGCTGGCGATCCTGCAATGGCGAGGCCTCCGGCTGCAGACCGACGCCGCGACATGGCGGAGATTTCTGGTCCAGTCCTGCCTCAACAGCGTCGTCCCGTTCACGCTGATCGCCTGGGCCGAACGCAGCGTCGATGCCGGATTGGCCACGATTCTCAACTCGACGTCGCCCATCTTCGCCTTCCTGCTAACGGTGATCATGACCGGGCGCGATGGCATCAGTTTGCAGAAGTTGCTTGGCGTCGTCTTTGGATTGATCGGCATCAGCCTCATTGTCGGCGTGCAGGCGTTCGACGGGCTCGGTCACGATCTGACAGCGCAACTCGCCATCATCGTCGCGACGATCTGCTATGCCGGTGCGGCCATCGTCGGCCGCGGCTTCAGGGATCTGGATCCGATGGTGCCGGCCGCCGGATCGCTGCTCTGCGGCGCGACGATCCTCACGCCCATCAGCCTTTTATTCGACCGCCCTTGGCTGCTCAGCCCGTCGGGTCCGTCGATCACGGCGTTGCTCGCGCTCTCCGTATTCTCAACGGCGCTCGCTTTCGTGATCTATTTCCGACTCGTGCAAACACTTGGCTCGATCGGTGCGACAGCTCAGGCCTATTTGCGCGTGCCGATCGGCGTTGCGATCGGCATCGTGGCCATGGGCGAAACATTGAGTTCGACGGCATGGGCCGGACTGGCCTTCGTCATCGTCGGCGTCGCGGCCATGACCATTCCGGCGCGTCGCAAGGCAACGCTGCCGGCCTCGTGATGCGGCGACGCCGAACGCGCGCGGCCGTCACGCCGTCGCGATGTAATCGCGCAGCGCTTCCTGCTCGTGCTCGAATTCCGCGACGCGCGTTTTGACGACGTCGCCGATCGAGATCAGCCCGACGATCTTGTCCTCGTGCATCACCGGCAGATGACGGAATTTTCCCGACGTCATCTTTTCCATCAGCGCGCCGACCGTGTCGGATGGCTTGCAGCTCACCACCTTGCGCGTCATCACATTTGCAACGGGCTCTGACAGCGCGGCCGCGCCGCGCTCGCCGATCACGCGCACGATGTCGCGCTCCGACAGGATGCCGTCGAGGGTCTGTCCGCTCATCACGAGCACTGCACCGATGCGCCGCTCGGACAACAGCTTCACCGCCGTCGCGAGCGAGACCTCCGGCGTGACATGGATGATGTGATGACCCTTTGAATCGAGAATCGATTGAACCGTCATTGTCGCCTCCGAAAATAAAC
This sequence comes from uncultured Tardiphaga sp., assembly GCA_964244735.1. Lineage (GTDB taxonomy): Bacteria > Pseudomonadota > Alphaproteobacteria > Rhizobiales > Xanthobacteraceae > Tardiphaga. The sequence goes on along the minus strand of CAXTJT010000009.1, from coordinate 54,362 downwards.
GCGTCCTTGACCGGACGTCGCCTCTTGTTCTTGCGCGTTATCAATCAACAGCTTTGCGCCGACTGCGTTGAGACGCATCGGGGGCGGAATGATGGATCAATTGGCTGCGGCCCGCAAGGCGCGTTGAAGGCAGGTTTCTAGGCAGTCATGCCTGCCTTGCGCCGCGGGATAGGGTCGAACAGCGAGAACAGCAAAAGTCCCGCGAAAAACCCGCCTATATGCGCCTGCCAGGCGACGCTGGCGCCGTCGCTGCCGATCGCGATCGAACCGACGCCGAAGATGATGTTGACGCCGAACCACACGCCAAGGAAGCCGAGCACGCGCGGATCGCGCAGCGATGCCAGCAGCGGCAAAGCCGGCACCCGCGCCGCCGCGTCGGCATCGCCGCGCCCGAACGACAGAAAGCTGCCCTGCACGAAGGCAAAGCGGATCGCGGCCGCCATCGCGCCGGATACCGAGGCCGATGCGCCGATCATTGGCGCCAGCGCGTGCTGATGCGTGACGAGATGCGCGAGCGCGCCGGCCACCGCCGTCACCGCCATAAACAAAAAAAACCGCGTCGCGCCGAAGCGCCGCGCCAGCGCGCTGCCGAATGGCAGCAGCCACAACACATTGAAACCGATATGCGTGAGGTTCGCGTGCAACAGCGAGTACGTGACGAAGCTCCATACCTTCGCGCCCGCGCCGCCGGGAAACGGCGTCGCCAGCAGGGTCTGGTCATAGCGGCCGGGGATGAAGCCGAAGGCCAGCGTGCTCCAATAGTCGAGATCGAGCGGCAGCAGCATCCGAACGCCGTGAATGGTTGCGATCAGCGCCACATAGGCGGTCAGGGCGCCCGGTAGTGTGAGGATCGGTTCGCGCGGCGGCGCTTCGTCGGACGGCGTTTCGGTGGGGGATAGCAATATCTAGACCCAAGCTACAATCGCAGCGGCGGCGGCGATGCGGCTGGCATAGAAGGCTTGGCCAAACGAGGCAAGCACGGCAACCGGTTCGGAGGCCAAATGAAAAGGAGCAGGTCTGAGAAACCTGCTCCTTCGGGTCTTTGAGATCATGTCGCGCGGTGGATCCCCACCCCTCCCCGCACGCTGACCGCTTGTTGGTTCGACGCCTTCAGTGCAACGCGGCTGTCAACTGCTGGAGACAGCGGATGGCCGTGGAATGACGTCACCATAGCGGCTTTCCACACGAAGAAAACAACATGCTTAATTTAACGTTAACGCGACAAACGCCTCTGCCGCAGTGGGAAACTCCATTTTCGGCATGGACGCTGCAACGTCCGTCTTGCACAACAGGACAGGGGCACGCGACGCCCGGGACCGGCACAGATGTGTCCCGAAGGCGTCGCGTCAGGACAGGTTTGACGTATGAAGCATCCATCGAGCCGCGCGTTTTTTGCCTATTGGGACCGCCAGCGCGGCGATGCCCGCGCCCCCCATCGCAGCGCGCTCGAACCCGGCCGGGTGCGGGAACTGCTCGGTGATATTTTCGTCCTGTCGTACGCGCCGGAGGCTGGCTTTCCGGTCCGGGTCGCCGGCACGCGGGTCTGCGCTCTGCTCGGCGGCGACCGCAAGGGCGACAGCTTCACGGACCTGTTCTCGACCGAAAGTCGCGCGGACATGTCGAATTTGCTCGGCGTCGTTGCCGACGAGTTGCTCGTCGCCGTCGCCGGCGTCAGCGCTGTCACGACAGACGGCACAAAGATCTCGCTCGAACTGTTGCTGCTTCCGTTCAAGACGCGGGCGCTTTCGCCGCTCAGCCTCACCGGACTGCTGATTCCGCTGCTGCCGGGCCACCGGCCGGTCGGCGAACTGACGCTGACCTCGTATCGTTATCTCGCGCACCCGCCGCAGCGATTCCGTCCGCGATCCTTGAAGAAACTCGCGATCGCGCGCGGTCTCGTGGTCTATGAAGGTTTGCGCTAGCCCACCGCTAACGTCGCGTTAACCCTGACTATTCTATGGTTCATGCTACCGATCCAGTTTCGGCAGATCAGATGGCGTTGGCGCAGCACAAGTCTTTCCTCCCTGTCGCCGATGAACGGCGGCGCTTCCAGCGCGTGAAGGTCCATCTTCTGGGCCGCTACATGCTGCCGGATCGCCGCGAGTTTCCGTGCCAGGTCATCAATATGTCGCCGGGCGGCCTTGCGATGCTGGCGCCGGGAATCGGCAATGTCGGCGATCGCGTGATTGCCTATCTCGACCATATCGGCCGGGTCGAGGGCAAGATCGCCCGCGTCATCGACAATGGATTCGCGATGACAGTCGGCGCAACCGCCCGCAAGCGCGACAAGCTGGCGGCGCAGCTCACCTGGCTCGCCAATCGCGACATCCTCAATCTGCCGGAAGATCGCCGCCACGACCGTATCGTGCCGCGCAACCCGATTGCGCTGCTCACGCTCGAAGACGGCCGGAAAATGACCTGCCGCGTCACCGACGTCTCGATGTCCGGCGCCGCGATTGCCGCCGAATATCGTCCGCCTTTGCGCTCGCTGGTGACGCTCGGCCGGGTGCAAGCGCGCGTGGTGCGAAACCTCGAAGACGGCTTCGCGCTGGAGTTCGTTCACGAGCAACCCGCCGACACGCTGGAAGACAGCATTAGCGCGCGGTAAACCCGCACGCTTACCAAATTCCGAAATCTCCATGGTTTGAAGGCGGCGCCCGTGGCAACGGGGCCGCCTTTTGACGTTTGGCGGCGGCCCGGATGCGGTTAATTCCGCCGTCAAAGACATGCGGCGCTCAACTGGCGGCACGCAAAATCTGCTTAATCCGTCAAATTTGAATCAAATCGATTTCGCTAAAATTTGAATCAATTGCCGGACAAGTATAGTTACAAAAGCTCTATTTCGATTACTTGTATTCGTCTAAATTGTACTTGCGCAACTTATTCGCGAGGCAAAACCTCTGTGCGAATTGTGGTCCCAACAAGAAACGGGGGCCACAATGTTTGGTATCAAGGGGTTGGGGATCGTTGGTGCGGCTGCGATGTTTCTGGGACTCGCAACTTCGGCACAGGCAGCCAGCGACGTCGTTTATGCAAGTCTTGGCGACACCACGCGGGCGCCGATCGGCTGGGTCGAATTCTGCAACGACAATCCCGGCGAGTGCCGCGGCGCCGCGACCCAGGCCCGCGACATCGTGATGACGCAGACCGCGTGGAAAGACCTTTTGCGGGTCAACAAATGGGTCAACGAAACCATTAAGCCGCTGACCGACGCCGACCATTGGGGCGTTGTCGAGAAATGGTCGCTGCCGACCGACGGCTACGGCGACTGCGAGGATTACGTGCTGCTCAAGCGCAAGATGCTGATCGATGCCGGCTGGCCGCGCGAGGCGCTGCTGATCACGGTCGTGCGCGACAAGAAGGGCGAAGGCCACGCCGTTCTCACCGTCAAGACCGACAAGGGCGAGTTCGTGCTCGACAACCAGAACGAGAGCGTCGTCGCATGGACCGAGACCGGGTACCGCTTCGTCAAGCGCCAGTCGCAGACCGATCCGAACGTCTGGGTGTCGGTCGGCGACGGCAAGGCTTCGATTTCCACCGCGAGCGCCCGTCAGCGCTGATCGATCGCAAGACAAGGAATTCGAATCGCGAGCCGGTTATATCCACACCCCTCCCCGTCCCTGACCGGATCGCGCGCGGCCAGCTCTTCCCCAGGAGCTGGCCGCAACTTTTTGGAATTGACTTCCCACAATAGCGTGACTTGCTCTCGCCACGCTTGGCCTGCTGAATGCGCCACCTTTGACCCAGGAGCCATTTCGTATGACCGACGCCCCGATTTTCACCGACGACATCGTCGGCCTGACCAAGACCGCACCTTTGTCGCGCCGCGTCTTCATGAGCGCGACCGCCGCCACGGCGGCGGGCTACACGCTCGCCGCAGGCCCGGTGCGGGCCGACGCGATCAAGACCGATATGTCGGGCATCGAGGCCGGCGAGGTGAAGATCAAGCTCGCCGACGGCGAGATGCTGGCTTATGCCGCCAAACCCGCGGGCGTCAGCAATCCGCCGGTCATCGTGGTGGCGATGGAAATCTTCGGCCTGCACGAATACATTAAGGACGTGACGCGACGTCTTGCTAAGCTTGGCGCCTACGCCATCGCGCCGGACTATTACTTCCGCAAGGGCGATCTCGCCAAGGTCAGCGACATCCCCCAACTAATGCCGCTGGTCAATTCCAAGCCGGATGCCGAACTGCTGTCGGATGTCGATGCAACGGTAGACTTCGCCAAGTCGCAGGGCGGCAACACCGCAAAACTCGGCATCATCGGGTTTTGCCGTGGCGGCCGCACCGTGTGGGAATACGCCGCGCATAACGACCAGCTCAAGGCCGGCGTCGCATTCTATGGCTCGCTGATCGATCCGCCGAACCCGGCGTGGCCGAAGAGCCCGATGCAGCTCGCCCCCGATATGAAAGCGCCGGTTCTCGGGCTCTATGGCGAGGCCGACACCGGCATCTCGGTGGCGCAGGTCGAGGCGATGAAATCGGCGCTGGCCGATGCCAAGAAGACCGCCGAGTTTAAGATCTATCCCGGCGCACCGCACGGCTTCCACGCCGATTACCGGCCGAGTTACCGCAAGGAGGCGGCCGACGACGCCTGGGCGAAGGCAACGGCTTGGTTCAAGACAAACGGCGTGCTCGGCTGAGAGCCGAAGGGCAAAGGCGGATCAACTTCGATCGATTGTCGAAGTTGATCAAGGCCGCCGCATCTGGCGATCAACCTGCCGGATCAGGCCGGTCCGCAAACGTGCCAATGGCTTGGATTGCTCCAGAACCCAGAACAATCCCACCAGTGCGGTTGTCAATGCCGCGATCACGCACAGAAGCAGCAGAGTTAAACCCGGCGTACCGGTCTCGATGAACATTGCCATCGTCACTCCATTGGTTGCTCGGCTTATTGTGCGATGCAACAAATACGCCAGACCCGCATGGAAAAGCCCCGGCTATCGGCCGGGGCTTTGATCGAATGCTGACATGACAGCTTAGTTGCAGACCTGAACCGGACGAACGGTCCAACCGTACGGGCCCCAGACGCGACGCTGAACAACGTAGCAGCCGCCATCGCCATAGCCGTAGCCAGAATAGGCATAGGGATAGCCGCCGCCATAACCATAGCCGTAACCGCCATAGGCGCCGGCCAGACCAAGACCAATTCCAGCCCCGACAAGGCCCAAGCCTACGCCGCGATAACCGCCCCGGTACCCGCCATAGCCGCCTCGATATCCGCCGAAGCCGCCGCGATAACCGCCACCAAAGCCACCGCCGCGATAACCGCCACCAAACCCGCCGCCGCGGAAACCACCGCCAAATCCGCCGCCATGAAATCCGCCGCCGCGCGCAGAGGCCATGTCCGGTACGGCGACCGCCGCCATTGCCACGGCGGCTACCGCCAGAAGAGTTTTACGAAGTACCATCACAACCTCCAAAGAACTGATCGCTCCCGCGAAGACGACTCCGCCGGAGCCGATTTGTTTCATTTTGTCGCAGCAGGGAACGGCGAGGTTGGACACGTTTGCGACATCAGCAGCGAACGCGACAAGCGATCGGAACGCGGTATCAGCAGCCTTTGCAGATGCTCTTCACTTTCTTGTCGACCGCACGGTCCTGCGCATCGATCTGAGGATTGCCGGTACCCGTCGCGGCCGATCCGCTGGTGCCGCCACCGCCGCTGGACTGCGCCGTGCCGAGCGAGTTGGTGCCGGGCGCAGCGCCTGTCGAACCTGCCGTGCCGCCGCCCGCGCCTGCCGCACCGCCGCCGGCGCTGCCACCGCCTGCTCCCCCGCCGCCGCTTTGGGCACCCGCAGCCGCCGTGAACACCAGCAGCGCGGCCGTGGCCAATGTCAGTTTGGAAATGATGATTCTAGTCGTCATGTTACGTCCTTCGCATCGTGATTGGTTTCGCAAAGGCAACGGCCGGTCGCGCGAGGCGTTCCGGCGGGAACATTCGCTGCGATCGGGCTTTGACCGACGACGAAAGAGACCGATGCGCAAGCTGATCGCGTTCGACGACGATACCGCCGACAAGCTCACGCAGCTTGGTCGCGATCGCATGGCGACATGGCAGGAATTGGCCGACGAAGCCTTCGCAGATCTTCTCAAGAAGCACGGCGAGCCAATCGATCTGAAAGACGCGTTGCGCAAAAGCTCGCGCGCAACGGCCGGAAAAGTGAAGGGGACAAGATGACCACGGATGCATTCATCGAGGGAAAGCAGGCGGCCGCCAAGAACATCCCGGCCGATGGCAATCCCTACAAGGACGGCAGCCCGGAGTACGCTCGATGGGCCGAAGGCCACGAGAGCGTTGCGGCGGCCGTCGAGGCGAGCGAAGGCGAAGGGACGTAGTCCAGCCGTCGCTGCACACCTGCGAGGTGTCGGGCGAACGCCGAGTCTGAGCAAGCCTTTAAGCGCGAGACTTTCACCCGATCTTCTTCATGCCCTTGGCAAAACGCGGTCCGTTCGACACGTAGAATCGCGCCGCCCCGCCCATCGCCGCGACCTGTTCCGGCGTCAGCGTGCGGACCACTTTGGCAGGCGTGCCGAGGATCAGCGAGTTCTCCGGAAACTCCTTGCCCTCCGTGACGATCGCCCCGGCGCCGACGACGCTGCCTTTGCCGATCACCGCGCCGTTCATGACGATCGATCCCATGCCGATCAGCACGTCGTCGCCGATCGTGCAACCGTGCAAAATGACGTTATGGCCGACCGTGCAATTGTCGCCGATCGTGAGCGGAAATCCCTTGTCGGTATGGCAGGTGCAATTGTCCTGTACGTTTGAGTTTTCGCCGATCTCGATCAGTTCGTTGTCGCCGCGCAGGACTGCGCCGAACCAGACCGTCGCACCGGATTTCAGGCGGATGTTGCCGATCACATCGGCAGTCTCGGCGATGAAATATCTGCCATCGGCGGGCAGCTCGGGCGCACGCCCGTCGAGTTCGTAGAGTGCCATGAACGCGTCCTCGGCCTGATGTTCAGACCTTCATGGCACGAAAGGCGAGGCTCAGGCCAGCACGCCAACCGCGCGCAGCGACATCAGCACGAAGGTGCCCGACATCATGCTCCAGACGCCCGACAGGATCGTCGCCATCATCACGAATTCGGTGCGGCGGCTTTGCGCGCGGCGAACCATCAGCGTGTTGCGCATGATGATAAAAGGCGCGGCGAACACCAGGAACGGCACTGACGCGAACGCCTTTGTGACCGCACCTTGCTGCAGCAAGGCTAGCCCCGCGGGCCGCTGCGTGAGAGCCTGAAAGCCGCTTGTCAGCGCACCCGCAAGCGCAAAGCCGATCAGCAACGACATCAGGGAGTTGAAGGCATCGAGCGTCATCGGCGGGTCTCCGGCTGCGGCCGCCCTACCTTCGCAAACCGCCGCCTCGCGCGCCACGACATGTTTAATAAAAGGTTAACGCAACGGTCCTGCCCGGCGGCGATATTTCATGATGGAACAGATCGCATCGGCTTTTCGCGTGGCATATTCGCAAGTGATTCGCGTACTCGCTTCGTGAAAAGACTTTTGCCTTAATGACCATGCTGACAGCCCGCTTCGTGCGGCGCGGATGGCGACGCAGCCGACGCCGCAGTTATCTGATTCCGATCCTGATCGCCTGCGTGATCGGCGGCGGTGCCGTGGCGGCCGTCGGTTACTTGTTGTGGCCGACGTGGACGCAGCGCGCCGCCAACAATCCCGGCCGCATTCCGGTCAGCGTCGGCGCAACGGTGTTCAACGTGCCGCCGGCGGCGTTCCGCATGAAGGTGCAAAAGCATTCCGGGCCGCAAGAGCGCGTCGACCTGGCTTTTGAGTATCCGTCCCTGTCGCCGCCGGATGCGCCGCGCCGTGTCAGCGCCTCGACCTACGATCCCGGCACGCAACAGATCGACCGGATGTTTCTGACGATTGTTGCGCACAACAATGCGCTGTCGCCGGATCAACGCGTTCGCACAATCTACCCCCGTTATGTCGACGGCGCCGCACCGCCTGCGCAGGACGGCCTCACCACGCGGGCATTTCGCGACACCTCGCCCTATCTCGGGGACGATCTTCTCGTCGGCAACGCGCCGCCTCTGGTGGCGCGCTGCACGCGCGAAGGCGATACGCCGGGAATGTGCCTCAGCGAACGCCGCATCGACGGCGCGGACCTGACGTTCCGATTTCCCCGGCAGTGGTTGTCGGACTGGCGCAACGTCGCAATGTCGATGGATCGCCTGGCGATGCAGTTAAGGGGTGGGAGGAGTTAACAGAGTTTCGTCATTCCGGGATATGACACGGATCACGCCTCGTCGTCGATCAGATCTTCCTCCAAGATCGCCATCTGGAATTGAAACGAGCGATCGTCATCCTCGTCATCGACGAACAGCACGCCGATGAATTCCTCGCCGATATAAACCTCGGCCGAATCATCCTTTTTCGGACGCGGCACGACGCGCAGCTTCTGGTTTCCGAAAACCTTCTTGAGATAGGCGTCGAGCTTTCTGACTTCCTGAACGTTCACAGGGCGTCTCCAATTCAGGGATACGATGGGGGTGAATTCGGCGGCGACTGTAATGCGCAAATCGGCGCGCGGCTACCCGCCAGCGGCAAGATTTTCCGCGGCGGTGCGTTGCGAAGGAAGCCTGTCAGAGTTGCGCGTCGCTCGCACCGCTGATCATGTGATCCATCGTGCGCGACGGCTCATTGCAGCCGGCCGTGCCAACGACGCGGGCGGGCACGCCGGCCACCGTGGTGTTATGCGGAACGGCCTTCAGCACGACGGAGCCCGACGCAATGCGCGCGCAGTGGCCGACTTCGATATTCCCGAGAATTTTCGCGCCCGCGCCGATCAAAACGCCATGACGAATCTTGGGATGGCGATCTTCGTTTTCCTTGCCGGTTCCGCCAAGCGTCACGCCATGCAGAATCGAGACGTCGTCTTCGATCACGGCTGTCTCGCCGACGACGAAGCCCGTCGCGTGATCGAGGAAAATGCCACGGCCGAATTTTGCGGCCGGATTGATGTCGGTCTGAAATACGGCCGAGGCCCGGCTCTGCAGGTAATAGGCAAAATCCTTCCGGCCTTTGTGATAGAGCCAGTGCGCGAGCCGGTGCGTCTGGATTGCGTGGAAGCCCTTGAAGTACAGCAGAGGATCAATGAAGCGCGACGTCGCCGGATCGCGATCATAGACGGCGACGAGATCGGCGCGGAAGGCATTGCCCAGATCAGGCTCGTCGCGCAGCGCGTCCTCGAAGGTCTGGCGAATGAGATCGCCCGAGACCGCCGTGTGGTCGAGCCGTTCGGCGACGCGGTGAATCACCGCATCGTCGAGCCGCGTGTGATTCAGCACCGACGCATAGATGAAAGTCGCCAATTCCGGTTCGCGGCGGGTGATGTCTTCGGCCTCGCTGCGCAGGCGATCCCAGATCGGATCGAGCGTCGAGATGACACCGCCTTGCGGATTGATCTGTGATATCGCCATGGCGGTCGACTTCCTGATGGACTGGCGCGCGGTATAGCATGCCCCGATTGCGCCTGTCGCGGCGCTCCGCGGGGCTGCAACTGCTGCGTCTGGAAGACGTGGTCAGATTTCCGGCCGAAACAAGGTGCGCAATCTTGCGGATCATCCCTGCTTGGCCAGAAATTCCAGCACCCCGTCCTTGTAAACCTTGTCGCCGACCGCTCGCATGTGGTCGCGGTTCGGAATATCCAGCACCTCCGAGCCTTTGACCAGTTCCTGCAAGTCCTTGGCGGAGCCTGCAATTTCGTCGGTCGTGCCGACCGCGATCAACATCGGGACAGTGATGCTGGATGCATCCTCCGCCGACATCAGCCGCCGCGATCCGCGCAAGCAGGCCGCCAGCGCGCGGTGATCCGAGCGGGTCTGATCAGCGAAGGCGCGAAAGGTCCGGCCGACCGGATCGGTTACATCCGAAAGATCGGGCGCTTCGAGGGCTTTGGCGACGTTTTCGCCGGGGCCGCCACCTTTGACGAGGCCGATACCGAGACCGCCGAGAATTGCGGAACGCAAGCGTTCGGGATGCGTCTGCGCAATGAACGCTGTGATCCGCGACCCCATCGAGTAGCCCATCATGTCGGCGCGTTCGATGGCCAGATGATCCATCAGCGCGCGAACGTCAGCCGCCATCGTGCCGATATGATAATCTTCGGGATCGTAGAGTTTCTGCGACTCGCCATGGCCGCGATTGTCGATCGCAATGACGCGGCGCTCATTTTTTTTCAGTTCGGAGACCCAGGTCGGGTAGACCCAGTTGACAGCCTTGCTCGATGCGAAGCCGTGCACGAGAATGATCGGATCACCCTCGCCTTCATCCAGATATGCAAGTTCAACGTCGCCGTGTGTGAAGCTCGGCATTCACCAGTCCAGTTTGCAGATTTGTTCGGGAGATTTTTTTGAAGGCGGTGTTTACACCGGCACGGTCGCTGCGACCAGAGCCGGATTTCGACCGGCATCGGCTACCGCCAGCGCTCGCCGCGCACGTTTCGCTTTGCCACGATACAGCCACGATTGAGTCGCGCGCTCTGCTGCCGATTTAATCGCGCTAAGAAAGCCAATCAGCATCATCAGCGCGCCGAATATCCACCAAGCCAAATTGAAGGCACCGGCCACCAGCAACAGCGCACCGCGGCCGAGGATTTTGAAGAAACCGCGGGTCTGAGTGCCTTTCAACTCCGCGAGCCTTGCGGCGCGTGCGACATCCTTGGGCCCCTGTGAAATTCGCAGCGTGTCGAGCGCGCCTCTGGTGCCGGCTTTTTCGCTAACGCGACCGACGTCTTTCGCCAGACGCATCAAACCGCCGGCCTTTTCGGTTTTGAACGCGGCCTTGATGCCGGCGAGGCTCGCGCCGGGGCGTGCGAGCGATGCCGTCGACATTGCGTTCTGCAAGACAGGCGCATCGATCACGCCACGCGCGGAGCGCCCGGCCCACAGCGCCAGCCCTTCACCCAGCCGTCCGACTTTTCGCGCGTCCTTCACCAGGGTCAGCCCGGCGCGCACCGGCGCTACGCTGCCCATACTGACATAGGTGGCTGCGGTAATCGCAATACCGGCAGCGGCGAGGCCGAGGACAACATTATCGACTTCTTCGCCCATCGCCATCCGCTTGCCTTCACGCACCGCGTCGCGAATGTCGCCGAACACGAACAGATCGCCGGCGACCGTACCCGACAGACTTGCAACGTCATCGGCCTCGCCCGTGACAAGCCCAGTCGCGAAACGTTTTGCGATCTGGCCGGCGGAATTATCCTCGGCAACAGCCGCAGCGACGCGCGCACTCAATTCGTCGGGAACAGCGATGGACTTGTCAGCGGCAATCGCCAGCAAACTCGCGGCAAGATCCGAGTCCTTGTCGGCCAAAGCGGCCTCGATGTTGCGCCGAAGAAGCTGGCGGTCATCGCGCAATTTTACGGCGAGTTGCGCATCCGCCAGCGCCGCCGGATCGTCCTGCGAGGCAAGGACAAGGCCCGCGTCGCGAGCGTGCGGCCACACGGCAAAGCCGAGGCTCGCGCAGATCGCGATCATCGCTAGCGAGATTTCCGTGCGCCGTCGCATCAGCCGAACATCCAAGCATCGTTCTCTATCAAATGGGGGGCCGCGACAGCGGCACAACCGACCCTCAGCCGAAAGCTGCATAAACCAAAGGAGGGCTTCTCTCGGACGGCAGGATTGTGTCGAATTTAGATGCCTGCTGCCTCGTCGATGATGCTGGAAATCGGCCGCAACGGCATTTATGGTGCGATGCAATCAGGCGGCGGCGACCCACATCCGCCGCCGCTTCGAGGAGACAACATGGCCGATCACATCGTTCCGCACTTCCAAAATGATGCCGGCGTCCCGATCATCGAAATCGGCTCGCACGAATTCATGTGTGTGGGCGCCAATCCGCCCTTCGACCATCCGCATGTCTTTCTCGATCTCGGCGACGATCACGAGATCATCTGCCCCTATTGCTCGACTTTGTACCGCTACAGCGCCGACCTCGGCCCCGGCGAAGCCAAGCCCCCGGAATGTGTCGTAAAGGACAAGGCCGCCTGATCACAGCATGACGACCACCCGCACCATCGTCGTTGCGGGGGCCGGGATCGGCGGACTAACGGCGGCGCTTGCGCTCGCGGCCCAGGGTTATCGGGTCGTCGTCCTGGAAAAGGCCGAGCGACTCGACGAGATCGGCGCCGGCATTCAGCTCTCGCCGAACGCCAGCCGCATTCTGACAAAAATCGGACTGCATGACGCCATTGCCGCCCGCGCGATCGCGCCTGACGCCGTCAGCCTGATGAGCGCGCGCGCCGGCGGAGAAGTCGCCCGATTGCCGTTGGGAGACGCCGCAGGCTTTCGCGCCGGCGCCCCCTACTGGGTGATCCACCGCGCCGATCTGCAGGCTGTTTTACGCAACGCCATCGACGCTCATGGCGACATCGAATTGCGGCTCGGCCATCCCTTCGAGGACGCCGCCCCGCACGCCAACGGCATCACTGTCAGCGCGCGGCATGATTTCGATCGCGAGAACATCACGGCTTTGGCGCTGATCGGCGCGGACGGCGTCTGGTCGTCGGTCCGGCACCGCGCCTTTCCGAAGGCGCAGCCGACATTTTCCGGGCTGATCGCCTGGCGTGGCACGGTCGATGCGCGGCAACTGCCGCGCGAGATGACTCCGAAGCGCGTGCAGGTCTGGATGGGCCCCGATGCGCATGTCGTGATCTATCCGATCTCGGGCGGGCGCAGGATCAACATCGCGGCGATCGTGCGCGGCGAGTGGAATCGTCCAGGCTGGAATGCGCCCGGCGATGCCAGCGAGATTCGCGCGCTGATGGGGTCGGGCTGGCCCGCAGCAGCGCGGATGACGGTCAATGCCGTCGATCAGTTCACACGTTATGCGCTGTTTACCATGCCGGACGGCGGCGTCTGGACATCGGGATCGATCGCGCTTCTCGGCGACGCATCGCACGCGATGCTGCCGTTCGCTGCGCAAGGGGCCGGCATGGCAATCGAGGACGCTGCTGTGTTGGCGAAATGCGTCGGCGCTTTCGCACCAGAAACAACCCCGACATCGGTTGCGGCCGGACTGGCCGCCTACGCGGGGCAGCGCAGCAGCCGGGTCGCACGTATTCAACGCACCGCGCGGCAATCGGGCCAAATCTATCATTTGCGCGGACCGATGGCGCTGGCGCGCGACCTGACCATCCGCCTGTTCGGCGGTCAGCGATTGCTGGCGCGGCAGGACTGGATCTATGATTGGCAGGTGTAACAGTCGCGGCATCCGTCTTGAGCATTTTCTATAGTAAACGCTCGCCTCAAGGCAGTGCGTACCGCCTCGCCCATGGCGAGAGGTAACGCTGCCCGCGATGCCGTTCGATCTTAAACAAACGGCTGAAGAAGTTGATCCAGTTCAGGAGAATCGCGCCTAAAACTCCGCTCGTCCGCGCGGATGCGGGGCCCCGGACCTTGCTAAGCAAACCGCGTCGCTCTGGATTCCAGCTTGCGCGGGAATAAGCGGAGGTTTTTTCAACGAAAGTCGATCCAACCTTAGCGTTTGCCGCGCGCGGCGGACGGTAACGGTGGTGGCGGCGCGATCGGCGTGGCCGCGGCAGCTTCCGTGGCGACGCATTTGTTGCGCTGGAAATACTCGTCGACCTGTTTGGCCGAAGCGCGCGCGGAGATGTAATCGTTGCGATAGACGATCTCGCCAACGACCGCACCGCCGGTCCCGGTTTGCGCCTTCAGAATCAGACCCTGCAACTCGGCTGTCCGGGCAGTGAGCGCCTTGCGTTCGTTTTCAAGCTGCTTGCAATCGTACTGATTGTATTTGGCGGGATCAACGAACGCACCGGATGCAAAACTGTCGCCGACGCCGGCGCAATTGCCGAGCACCAAGCCGCTGGCGATTAACAACGCCGCCGCGACCAGACGAATATGACAAGAACGAGCGATCATGGCCTCAGTCTAGATCTGGAACGTTGAAGCTGCGTAAATCATCGGCGGGTGTCCGGATTGAGGCATCGCTTGTGAGCAAATGGTGCGGGCGGCCGGAGTCGAACCGGCACAGACCTTTCGGCCCTACGGATTTTCTTACCCGCTACGGTTTTCACCGCCGCCACTTTCATGACGTTTGTGGTCTGGACTATCCCTTCACCATGGCGTCGCCGCTACAGGTGCTGCCCGTCTAGTCTCTACACCTTCCTCCCGGCGGAGGCTTGGCTCGGGATTACCAGCGAAGGCTTCCCCGAATTTGAGCAGTTCTGCATCCAAGGTTTCCCCTGGAGCACTCAAGTGTCTTAAGTCCGCTGCGTCTACCAGTTTCGCCACGCCCGCATACCGACGTCTTCATAGACCGGTCCGCTTGCATCGCCAAGCCGGAAGCTCGCTCCTCCAAGATGCTGGCAATTCGCGCTGCATTTCGCAGAAAATCCGGCGCAGCGGCATCGCTGCGCCGGATTTAGGTCTCGTTGCGGCGACCATCAGGATGGTTAGGGTCAGTCCTTTTTCTCGACATTCCAAAATACAGGCGTTGCCGGACCCGGCAGGATACCGGTGATCGTTTTCCGCCAGACGCTCGGCGCGGTGTATTGGCCCAGTGGAATGTAGGCGACCTGCTCGTAGGCCTGGGTCTGAATGTCGGCTGCGATTTTCTTCTTGTCATCGTCGGTTGTCGCGCGAGCGAACTTGTCGCGCAGTTCTTCCATCTTCGGATCGTCAAACCAGCCGAACCAACCGCCCTTGGTGCCCTTGCCCGAGATCGAGACGTTGGCGATCGGGTTAAGAATATCTGCACCGACCCAGTTGGTGAAGAACATGTTCCAGCCGCCCTCCTTCGGCGACTTCTGCGACGCACGACGCGTCACGACTGTTTGCCAGTCGGTTGCCTGGACCTCCACCTTGAAGCCGGCATCACGCAACAATTGCGCCGCGACGATGGGTTGCGCCTTCAGCGTCACCACGTCCGTCGGCGCCATCACGACAACAGGCGTGCCGTCATAACCCGACTCGGTGAGCGCCTTCTTGGCTTCGGCCATACCGCTGCCCTTGGTCAGGGTGTCCGAACCGACATCGGTCGCGAGCGGCGTGCCGCAACCGAACACCGCGCCGCAAATCTTGTAATATTCGGGATTGCCTATCAGCGCATCGAGCACCGGCTTCTGATTCATCGCCAGAAATGCCGCGCGACGAACCTTCACGTTGTCAAAGGGCGGAAACAGGAAATTCATCCGGCCGAGCGTCTGGAAGCCGAGCGTGTTGAGCGTGCTGACCTGCAGCTCCTTATCGGTCTTCAAGCTCGGCAGCAGGTCGAAAGACGGGTTCTCGATGAAGTCGATGTCGCCGGACTGGATCGCATTCACCTGCGTCTGCGCGTCCGGCATGGTGATCCACTCAACGCGATCGACCTTCACCACCTTGCCGCCGGCAGTCCAGCTCGAGGGCTCCTTGCGCGGCACATAATCGTTATTCTTGACGTAGACCGCCTTGACGCCCGGCTGGAATTCGGCGGTCACGAATTTGAACGGGCCGGAGCCGATCTGCTCGGAGATCGCCTTGCCGGCCGGCGTCTCCGCCATCCGCTTCGGCATCATGAACGGCACCAGCGACGACGGCTTGGAAATCGACTCCAGCACGAGGCCGTAGGGCTCTTTCAGTTTCAGCGCAAATGTCTTGTCATCGACCGCATCCATCGATGCGACGAAATCCATCAGCTTCTGGCCCATGCCGTCATTGCGGCCCCAGCGTTTCAGCGACGCGATGCAATCCTCCGATGTCACGGCTGCGCCGTCATGCCACTTCAAGCCGTCGCGCAGCGTGAACGTGTACGTCAACTTGTCATCGGAGACCTTATATTCGGCCATCTGCGGCTGAACCTTGAAGTCCGCATCGATCGCCAGCAGCACGTCATAGACCATGTAGCCGTGATCGCGCGTGATGTAGGCCGTCGTCAGGCCTGGATCGATGACGCGCAGATCCGAATGCATCACCGCTGTCAGCGTCTTGGCTTCCGCCACTGCCGGCAACGCAAGCATCGCGGCCACCAGCGCGCCGCGCAGAGCGCCTTTCGACAGTGTGGCAGAACGACGCCAATGCAAAATCTCTGACATGCGATGTGACTCCTGACTTGAAACGGACCAGCGGCCGGTTATCGATTATGCATCACGAATGTTTTTTAGGCGAGCGGGTCGTGACAAACGCCCGTTTCCCAGATGCAACGTGATGATTGCGCGAAAAGACTTGCACCAACGTCGCAGCGCGTCAATGCGCTATTGCACTGCGGCGTGCGGAGCGGAGTTGCACGCGCGCAGCTTGCTTGTTGACGGACACCTTGCATGATGGCGCGCGCGATCAAATCCATCTCGAGAAGAGTACACGATGATTCCCGCTGATCTGCCGTTCGATACCGAAGCAATGTTGCAAGGCCTGCGCGTCTGGGTCGAACAGGAAAGTCCGACCTGGGACACCGCAGCCGTCAATGCGATGCTCGATCTCGCCGCGCGCGAAATGGCAATCATGGGTGCGACCATCGAACGCATCGCAGGACGCCAAGGCTTCGGAGGGGTTATCCGCGCGCGTTTTCCGCATCAAAAATTCGGCGAACCCGGCGTTCTGATCGCGGGTCATCTCGACACCGTTCATCCCGTCGGGACTCTGAAAAACCTGCCGTGGCGACGCGACGGCAGCAAATGCTTCGGCCCCGGCATTTTCGACATGAAGGGCGGCAACTATTTGTCGCTTGAGGCGATCCGGCAACTGGCGCGCGCAGCGATCACGACGCCGCTGCCGATCACGGTGCTGTTTACGCCCGATGAGGAAGTCGGCACTCCATCAACACGAGACATCATCGAGGCTGAAGCGGCGCGCAACAAATATGTACTGGTGCCGGAGCCGGGCCGTCCCAATAACGGCGTCGTCACCGGACGCTATGCGATCGCACGCTTCAATCTCGAAGCAATCGGTCAACCGAGTCACGCCGGCGCGACCTTGTCGTCGGGACGCTCGGCCATTCGCGAGATGGCCAAGCAGATCATCGCCATTGATGCGATGACGGGCGACGACTGCACCTTCAGCGTCGGCATCGTGCATGGCGGCCAATGGGTCAATTGCGTCGCGACGACCTGCTCAGGCGAAGCGCTCAGCATGGCGAAGCGGCAAGACGATCTCGACCACGGCGTCGAGCGAATGCTGGCGCTGTCACACGCGTCGGACGGCGTCACGTTCACGGTCACGCGCGGCGTGACGCGGCCAGTCTGGGAGCCGGATGCCGGCACCCTGGCGCTGTTTGAAAGGGCGAAGGGTCTCGCCAAGATGCTCGACATCGATCTCACGCATGGCAGCGCCGGCGGCGGCTCCGACGGCAATTTCACCGGCGCAATGGGCATTCCGACGCTTGACGGCCTCGGGGTGCGTGGTGCGGATGCGCATACGCTGAACGAGCACATCGAGATCGACAGCCTGGTCGAACGCGGACGGCTGATGGCGGGGCTGCTGGCGACGCTGGATTAAAGTTCATCGTCGTTGCGAGACGCAATGTCCCTCGTCTTCGAGAGGCGCAT
This sequence comes from uncultured Tardiphaga sp., assembly GCA_964244735.1. Lineage (GTDB taxonomy): Bacteria > Pseudomonadota > Alphaproteobacteria > Rhizobiales > Xanthobacteraceae > Tardiphaga. Next base: position 36,845 of record CAXTJT010000009.1, on the reverse strand, counting down.
GCGACGAAGCAATCCGGACCTTGCTTTGTCGCACCACCAGGAAAGACTGGACTGCTTCGTCGCCGTCACGTCTCGCAAGCGAGACGGTCCGGCTCCCCGCAATGACGAATTTTTACGCTCTCAAATAATTTACAGCCCCAGATACGCTCTGCGCACATCAGGATTGCCGCTGATCTCCGCCGCGGTCCCCTGCATCAGCACGCGCCCGGTTTGCAGGATATAGGCGCGGTCGGCGATCTCCAGCACCTCGGCCATGCGTTGTTCGACGATCAGCACGGTCATGCCGGTGTCGCGGATCGTCTTCACCGCCTGAAAGATTTCATCGACCAGCTTCGGCATAATACCCTGCGACGGCTCGTCGAGCATCAATAGGCGCGGACGCGTCATCAGTGCGCGGCCGATTGCCAGCATCTGCTGTTCGCCGCCGGACAGCGTTTCGGCGCGCTGTTCGAGGCGCTCCTTCAGGCGCGGAAACAACGAGAAAATCAGTTCCAGCGGATGGTCGCGATCTTTCTCGCTGCGATACATGTAGCTGCCGAGCCGCAGGTTGTCCTGAACGGACAGCCGCGGAAACAGCCGGCGGTTTTCCGGCACATAGGCGACGCCGCGTGCGGTGATGAGATGCTGTGGCGTGCCGTCGATACGCATGCCGTCGAAGGTGACGGAGCCCGAGCGCGGCTTCTCCGCACCGGCAATCGTCTTGATCAGCGTCGATTTGCCAGCGCCATTGGCGCCGCAAACGGCGACGATCTCGCCCCTGGCGATGGCGATCGACACCTCGGAGATCGCGATCAGCCCGCGATAGGCGGTCGTGACATTCTCAACCGACAACATGGCGATCCCCAAGATAGGCCTTGATGACGCGCGGATCGCGCACGATGTCCTTGGGCTTGCCCTCGACCAGCACCTTGCCGAGATCGAGCACGATCGCCCGATCGACCAGCGGCATTACGATCTCCATGACGTGCTCGACCATCAGCACGGTGACGCCGGTGGCGCGCACCTTGCGCACCAGTTCGACGCCCGTCTGCGCCTCGATCGGCGTGAGGCCCGTGAGGCACTCGTCGAGCAATAGCAGTTGCGGTTCGGTCGCGAGCGCGCGCGCGACTTCGAGACGGCGCTTTTCGGACGGAATGAGATCGCGCGCCAGCTTGTCGGCGCGGTGCGCGATGCCGGCGAAATCCAGAACCTCATGGGCCTTGCGGCGGGCCTCGCGCATCACCGTGGTGCGGATCAGCGCGCCGACGATGACGTTGTCGATCACGCTCATGGTCTCGAAACTCTTGACGACCTGAAAGGTGCGCGCGATGCCGCGCTGGCAGCGTTCGGCGGCCGGCAGCCGCGTGACGTCCTCGCCCTTGAACCAGATTGAACCTTGCGTCGGCGGCAAGACGCCGGCGATGAGGTTGAAAAGCGTCGATTTACCGGCGCCGTTGGGACCGATCAGCCCGACGATCTCGCCGCGTCCGACCGACATCGAAATATCGGAATTGGCGATCAAGCCGCCGAAGCGCTGCCAGACGCCGCGCACTTCCAGAAGGGGCACGTCGCTCATCGCGTGACCTCCTTCTTGCGCCGCGAGAACAGGCCGACCAGCCCTTCCGGTTTTGCGAGCGAGATCGCGACAATCAGCGCGCCGTAGAGAATGAGATCGACGCCGCGGCCGGAGCCGCCGATATAGGAGCGCGTTACTTCGGTCAGCGGAATCAGGATCGCAGCACCCAGCACCGGGCCCCACAGCGTGCCGATGCCGCCGAGCACCGCCGGCAGCGCCATCAGCAGCGAGAACTGGAAGCTCATCACGCTTTCCGGGTCAATGTAAGACACGAACATCGCGTAGAAGGCGCCCCCGATCGCGGTGAGGAACGCCGAGACGGCCGCAGCGCCCATCTTGGAATTGAACACCACGACACCAAGGCTCTGCGCGGCCTCCGGATTGTCCTTCACCGCGCGCCACCAATAGCCCCACTTCGAATCTTCCAGCCACCATGTGATCAGCCAGGCGACGAGGCAGAAAGCGAGCGCGAAATAAAAGTACGGCAGCTTGCTGCGCGTGAACTGGAATTTCAGCCAACTGTCGCCGCGCACCGGAATATCGATGCCGAGCGCCGCTCCGGCGAAATCCCAGTTGTGGAACAGCAGCAGACCAATCTCTGCAATCACGATCGTGGCGATGACGAAATAGTGTCCGCCAAGCCGGAACGTCGGATAGCCCAACGCCAGCGCGATCGCCGCCGAGATCAGCCCGCCGGCGATCATACCGACCCACGGCACCACGCCGAGCTTGGTGAACAGCAACACGGTGGTGTAGGCGCCGAGCCCGAAATACAGGGCATGGCCCAGCGATATCTGGCCGCAATAGCCGGACAGGATGTTCCAGCTCTGCGACAGCGCCGCATACATCAGGGTCAGCACCATGATGTTCTGGACGTAGACGTCCTTGATCAGGAGCGGCATGCAGGCGGCGGCGGCGGTCAGAACGGCCGCCATGATGAGATCGTTGCGGCGACGCTGGGCGAATGAAATGTCCATCAGATCGATCCGAACAGGCCGCGCGGGCGAATGAAGACGACCAGCAGATACACCGCATAGATGCCGACCGATTTCAGCGACGGCGGCAGGATCAGCGCCGTCGAGGCTTCGACCAAACCGACGATGATGCCGCCGGCGAACGCGCCGAACACGCTACCGAAGCCGCCGAGCGCCACCGTAACGTAAGCAATCAGTGCGAAGGACGCGCCGACGTCGGGATAAATGTAGAAGAAGCTCGCCATGATCGCGCCGGCGAGACCGACCAGCGCGCTGCCGAGACCCCAGCCGAGCGCGAAGACGCGGTTCTTGTCGATACCGACCAGCGCCACCGCACCGGCGTCCTCGCGGGTCGCTTCAAGCGCGCGGCCGAAATCGGTCTTCTTGATGAAGAAATACAACGCGCCGAAGGCGGCGATCGACACCAGCGCGCCCATCAGTTGGGGTGCGGGCAGGAAGATGCCGAACACCGAAACCGTTTTGCCGCCGAGCATCGAGGTCGGAATGCTGCGGTAGTCCGGCGTGAAGAAATACTGCGCCAGACCGCGGATCAGGATCGCCAGACCGAAGGTCGCGAAAATCTGCACCATGCCGACATTGGTCTTGGCCCGCATCGCGAACCTGATGATGACGAGATAGATCACTGCGCCGAAGACGAACAAGGCCGCCGCCGCCAACGGCGCGGCCAGCAATGGATCGACCGCAAAAAAGGCGAACAGGAAGAAGGTGAGATACATCGCCAGCATGAGGAATTCGCCATGGGCGAAATTTGTTACGTCCATAAGGCCGAAAATCAATGCGAGGCCAACGGCGATGAGGCCGTAGAGCAGTCCCATCAGCAGACCGCTGGCGAGCGTTTGGATGATGGTTTGTGCGGTCACTCGCCTGTCCTATCCGCAAGGTTGTGGGCGTGATCAAAGCAAAACGATTGCACACCGTCATTGCGAGCGAGCGACAAATTGGCAAAGCCAATTTGCTGCGCGCGAAGCAATCCAGCTCTTAATTCGAGAGACTGGATTGCTTCGTCGGCCCGTTTCTCGAAGACGAGAAACCGGCCTTCTCGCAATGACGACTTGAGCGTTTCCTTAAATCACTTCGTCATCGGCCAGATCGCCTCGGCGACGGCGGCCTGCGGCGGCGCGATCGTGACGAATTTGCCGCCGGTATATTGCAACAGCACCGGATCGGCGTCGTTGTTCTGGCCCATCGCGTCGAATTTCACGTCCTTCCACGGCATGATGGTATCCTCGCCGGGGATGCCGGTGGCGACGAGCGCCTCGCGGATCTTCTCGCCGTCGGTGGACTTGGCGCGGTTGATCGCCTCGGCCATGACGATCACGGCCATGAATTCCCGCGAGGTCAGATCGTTGAAGTCCTTGCCCGACTTGGCCTTGTACATCGCGTTGACGGTGCCGACCATCGGCCGCTTCTGCGCCAAATCGAGCGAGAAGGAGCCGCGTGAGATTACGCCTTCGAGCTTGTCGCCGACGGCGTCGTAAGTCGCCTTCTCGGAGAAGCCGGCGTCCTGCGCCATGATGTTCTTCGGCTTGTAGCCGAGTTCGGCCATCGTCTTGACCAGCAGGATCGCGTCGGTGGTGTAGCTCGACGGCATCAGGACGTCCGCGTCGGCGGCCTTGAGCTGCTGCACTTCGGCCGTGAGCGACGGCGAATTGGCGCGATACTTGATGTCGGCGACGATCTTGTAGCCGCGATCCTTGGCAAGCGCGATTTGCGCGGTCGCGGAGTCGGTGCCGAAGATCGTGTCTTCGTGGAACAGCGCCAGCGTCTCGATCTTCTGGCCCTTTTTTCGCAGCGCATCGAAGAAATCGAACATTGCGGTCGAGAACATTTCGTCATGGGCGGCGGCGCGGAAGTAGAATTTCAAGCCACGACGGTGCAGGCTCGGCGACGAGTTGTCGGCCGACAAAAACGGAATCTGGTAGCGCTCGCAGATCTGGCTGGCGGTCACGGCGACCGCGCTCTGATAGGTGCCGATGATGGCGCACACTTTTTCCTGCGTGATCAGACGTTCGGCCTCGGCACGGCCCTTCTGCGGATCGCCTTGGTGATCGGCGAACACCAGACGGATTTTTGCGCCGCCGAGACCCGGAAGACCCTCGCCCTTCGCCAGCGGCAGTGCAAGATCGTGCTTGGTGTTGATGATGTCCACCGCGGTCCCGAGCGCGTGCTGCGCATCGACGCCGATTTGCGCGCTCGCGCCCGACAGCGGAAACAGCATCCCCATTACCACTTCGGTCGGCGCCTGCGCCTGAGCCTTGATGATCGAAGGCAGGAGAGCCGCCGAAGCGGCGCCACCAAGCATTACGGTACGGCGTGAAACGGTCATGTTGTCGTCCTTTGTTGTCGGCGGCATGTTGAAAGAAAGAAGGCTACGGTAAAGCCTCAAAGAACGGCAAGCTGCTTATTCTTGAGGTCCGTCACCAGCATCATTCCTGGCGCATGTGTGATAGCGAATGGCACTTTGGCTGCGGCGATAACGGATTGCGGCGTCACACCACAGGCCCAGAATACCGGGATTTCATCGGGTGCGATCGAAACGGGATCGCCGTAATCGGGTTTGGTGAGATCGGTGATGCCGATCGACTGCGGCAGGCCGAGATGCACCGGCGCGCCGTGTACCGACGGAAAGCGCGACGTGATCTGCACGGCGCGGATCGCATCCTTCGGCTTCATCGGCCGCATCGACACGACCATCGGCCCGGCGAACGGCGCGGCCTCCGCGCAGGTGATGTTGGTGCGATACATCGGCACGCGGACGTTCTCCTCGATGTGGCGGATCGAGATGTCATCCGCGAGCAACGCCTCTTCAAAGGAGAACGAGCAGCCGAGCACGAAGGCGACGAGATCGTCGCGCCACAGGCTCATGATGTCGGTGGGCTCGCTCGTCGGCTCGCCATCATGCCAGACGCGGTAGCGTGGAATATCGGTCCGGATGTCGAGATCGAGGCCGAGCGACGGAATGCGGGGATCCCCAACATCGGACATGCCGATGATCGGGCATGGTTTCGGATTGAGCTGACAAAATCGATGGAAGGCGCTTGCCAGCTTTTCCGGCAGGACCGCAAGATTGCCTTGCACATGGCCTGGCGCGAACCCGGCGGTGGAGCCGACATAGCCATTGCGACAGGCGAGGCGTGCGCCGACGCCGGGCTGCGTCGTCTTTGAATCGGGAAATCGGTCGATCTTGGCCAAGCTGGTCATTTAATGTGCTCGCCTAATTTCTCGACATTCAGTCAATCGCAGGCCTAAAATAATGTCTAATCGTGTTTTTTGATTGATTACGATAAATTCCATTTATGCTGCGAGATGACGAATGGCAGACTTCAAGGCGCTGGAGACATTCCTCTGGGTTGTGACGCTCGGCAGCTTTCGCGGCGCGGCGCAAAAACTCAACACCACCCAGCCGGCCATTTCACAACGAATCGCGCAGTTGGAGCGCGAATTCGGCATCAAGCTCTTGCAGCGCGAGCGCCCGATGGCGACGCCCACGCCGAGCGGGCGACAATTGATGGTCTATGCTGAAAAACTGATCGGTCTGCGTGCCGACATGATGTCGGCGATCGGCGATCGGTCCGCAATGCGCGGTGTGCTGCGACTCGGCGTCGCCGAGACCATCGTTCACACCTGGCTGCCGCGCCTGATCGAACGCGTCAACGCCGCATACCCCAACTTGTCTCTCGAAATTGAGGTCGATATCACGCCGAACCTGCGTGCGCGGCTGCTGGCGCAGGAAATCGAACTGGCGTTCCTGATCGGCCCGCTCGCCGCTTCGACCGTGCGCAATCGCCTGCTGTGTGATTATCCAGTCGGTTTTCTCGCCAGTCCGTCGTTGAAACTCGGTCGCAAGAGACTGCATGTCGAAGATCTCGCCAAACATCCCATCATCACATTCCCGCGAAAGACGCAGCCGTATGAAAACGTCCGCGCGCTTTTCAATCGCCACGATCTGCCGCCGAGCCGGCTGCATGCCTCGGCATCGCTTGCCACCGTCATTCACATGGCCATCGAAGGTCTCGGCATCGCGGTGATTCCAATGGCGATCGTCGAGGATCAGTTACGCGACGGCCGCTTGTGCAAGCTCGCGACTGACCTTGCGATTCCGCCGCTGACATTTTCTGCGAGCTGGCTGGACTCGCCGGATACCGTCGCGATCGAAACAGTGGCCACACTGGCGAGCGAGATTGCAGGGAGGCATGATTTTGTGTTGCCTCGCATCACGTAACGCCGTCACTCCGCGAAAGCGGGGTGCGGCGAAAATGCTTGACGGACCAGACATTGACGCATCGCGTGCCGCTAGGCATCGTCGTTTCAGACAAGGAACACCGCATGGCCACCAGCACGTCAAATCTGCAGATCGATTCCGCACGCTTGTGGGACACGATCCACGACACCGCGAAATTCGGAGCTACGAAAAAAGGCGGCGTTCGGCGGCTGACATTGGGTGCGGAAGACAAGCAGGTGCGCGACTGGTTCCGTGACGCCTGCGAGGCCGCCGGCTGCGAGGTGCAAGTCGATACGCTGGGATCGATGTTCGCCTTGCGCAAAGGTCGCGACATGGCGAAACTGCCGATCGGACTCGGCTCCCATCTCGACACGCAGCCGACCGGCGGAAAGTTCGACGGCGTGCTCGGCACGCTGGCCGCGCTCGAAGTGGTGCGGGCCCTGAACGACGCGGGCATCGAGACCGACGCGCCGATCTGCATCGTCAACTGGACCAATGAAGAAGGCTCGCGCTTCGCGCCGGCGATGATGGCTTCCGCCGCTTATGTCGGCGACTTCACGGTCGACGACATTCTGTCGCGCACGGATAGCGACGGCATGACTGTGGCGAACGCCCTCGACGAGATCGGCTATCGCGGCGACGCGCAAGTCGGGACGCAGAAGTTCTCGTCCTTTGTCGAATTGCATATCGAACAGGGGCCGCTGCTGGAGGCCGAGAACAAGACCATCGGCGTGGTCGATTCCGGCCAGGGCGTGCTGTGGTATGACGGCAGGATAACCGGCTTCGAGAGCCATGCCGGCTCGACGCCGATGAGCCTGCGCCGCGATGCGCTGGCGACGCTGTCGGAGATCGTACTGGCGGTGGAGCGCAACGCGCGCAACCTGCCGGGCGCCGTCGCCACCGTCGGCGAAGCCGTTATCGCCTCGCCGTCGCGCAACGTCATTCCCGGCGAGATCGCCTTTACCGTCGACATGCGCAGCGCCAGCGCCGACACCATGACCGCGCTCGACACCCAACTGCGCGAGGCCATCGCCGATATCGCATCGCGCCGCACGGGCGTCGACATCGCGCTCGATAAGGTGTGGCACAAGCCGCCGACGCATTTCAATCCGGAGATCATCGCGGCCGTCGAAACAGCAACCAAGGCACTCGGCTATTCGCATCGCCGCATCACGTCGGGCGCGGGCCATGATGCCTGCAATCTCAACACCAGAATGCCGGCGGCGATGATCTTCGTGCCATGCAAGGACGGCGTCAGCCATAATGAGTTGGAAGACGCGACGCAGGCCGACTGCACGGCCGGCGCCAATGTGCTGCTGCACACCGTGCTGTCGCTCGCCGGAGTCGCCAAATGACGAAGGCCGTCTTTGTCGATGCCGGAGACTCGCTCGCGGATATCTGCGAGGCACAGGCGCGCGCAGGCGATCCGCAGGTCACGCTTCATCGCGATCCTGATCTCGTGCCGGAAAAAATCCCCGGCCTGGTCGGTGATGCGCAGATCGTCATCATCGACCACACTTATTTTCCGACCGACATCGCCAGGCGGTGCAAAGGCCTCGGGCACGTCGTGTTCATGGGCACCGGCGCGCGCAGCTATATGAACATCGAGGAACTGGCCGATCTCGGCGTGGAGGTTCATCTGATCCGCGGCTATGGCGACACGGCGGTCGCCGAATGCGCCATCGCGTTGATGTGGGCCGGCGCGCGCGATCTCGCTTTGATGGATCGTGCCATTCGATCCGGCAGATGGCTGCGTAACGACGGCATGCAACTCACCGGCAAGACGCTCGGCCTTGTCGGTTTCGGCGGCATTGCGGCCGAAGTCGCGCGCATCGCACTCGGCGCCGGGATGAAAGTTCTCGCCTGGAATCGAAGCGAGAAATCTTGTCCCGGCGTCGCATTCGTGGAGATCGACGACCTGCTGGCGCGCAGCGATATCGTGTCAGTGCATCTGCTGCTGAACGACGAGACCCGCGGATTTTTGTCGCGCAGCAGGATTGCCAAGATCAAGCCCGGCGCGATCCTCGTCAACACTGCGCGCGGTGCGGTCGTCGATGAGGGCGCGATGATCGATGCGCTGAAATCAGGCCATCTGCGCCACGCCGGGCTCGATGTGTTCGACATCGAACCGCTGCCGCAGGACCATCCGCTGACCGCGCTCGACAATGTCACGCTGTCCGCGCATTCGGCATTCAGGACACCCGAAGCGAGCGAGAATCTCGTCGCGGCCGCGCTGGATCATTGCCGCAGGATTGCCAACACCAAAGGTGAAGCATGAACGAACTCGCACGCAATGTTTCGGCTGTCATCGATCCGGTCAAGCTCGATCGCCTTGCCGAGGTCGCGGTTCGCGTCGGCCTCAATCTCGCACCGGGGCAGGATCTGCTCGTCACCGCGCCGATGGTTGCGCTGCCCTTGGTCCGACGGATCGCGGCGCACGCCTACAAGGCCGGGGCCGGCATCGTGACGCCGTTCTTTTCCGACGAGGAGATCACGCTGTCGCGCTATCGCCACGCGCCCGACGACAGTTTCGATCGCGCCGCCGGCTGGCTCTATCAGGGCATGGCGACGGCGTTCGGCGCCAACACCGCGCGCCTTGCGGTCGTCGGCGACAACCCGATGCTGCTCGCCAATGAAGACCCGGCGAAGGTCGCGCGCGCCAACAAGGCGAACTCGATCGCCTATCAGCCCGCGCTGCAGCGCATCGTCAACTTCGAGACCAACTGGAATATCGTCTCCTATCCCGGCGCGGCGTGGGCGAAGCAGATGTTTCCCGACGATGCGGAGGATGTCGCGGTCGTCAAACTGGCCGATGCGATCTTCAAGGCGTCACGGGTCGAACGCGACGATGCCGTTCCCGCCTGGCAGGCGCATAACGCGATGCTGCGCAGCCGAACGCAGTGGCTCAACGACCAGCGCTTTCATGCGCTGCATTTCACCGGCCCCGGCACCGATCTGATGGTCGGCCTGGCACTCGGTCACGAATGGCAGGGCGGTGCATCGACCTCGAAGATCGGCATCACCTGCAATCCGAACATTCCGACCGAGGAGGTGTTCACGACGCCGCATGCCGAGCGCGTCGATGGCTATGTGCGCAGCACCAAGCCGCTGTCCTATCAGGGCACGCTGATCACGGACATGGCGGTGACATTCGATCGCGGTCGCATCGTCGCGGCCCAGGCCGGCCGGGGCGAAGCCGTCCTCAACAAGGTGCTCGACACCGACGCGGGCGCGCGGCGGCTCGGCGAGGTGGCGCTGGTGCCGCATTCGTCGCCGATTTCGGCCAGCGGATTGCTGTTCTACAACACGCTGTTCGACGAGAACGCGGCCTGCCATATCGCTCTCGGCCAGTGCTATTCCAAATGCTTCGTCGACGGCGGCGATCTCACGCCTGAGCAGATCGCGGCGCAAGGCGGCAACTCTAGTTTGATCCACATCGATTGGATGATCGGTTCGGGCGAGATCGACATCGACGGCATTCACGCCGACGGACGCCGCGTGCCGGTGTTCCGCAAAGGCGAGTGGGCGTAGGGCAACGCCGCCGCAAGCAAGGCGTCGTTCCCGCCTGATGCGCAAGTTGCGCATCAGGCGGGAACGACGCGCTGGAACTACTCCACCATTTCAGCGACGCCCTTGCCGCAGGCGGATGTGTCGGCCTGACCGCCGAGATCGCGCGTTCGCAGCATGCGTTCTTCCAGCGTGCGCTCGATCGCCTTGACGATCGAGGCCGCCGCCTGCATCTCGCCGAGATGCTCCAGCATCATCGCGCCGGACCAGATCATCCCGATCGGATTCGCGATGCCCTGCCCGGCAATGTCCGGCGCCGAGCCATGCACCGGCTCGAATACCGACGGATGATCTCCGGCCGGATTGATATTGCCGGACGGCGCGATGCCGATCGTGCCGGTACAGGCCGGTCCCAGATCAGAAAGAATATCGCCGAACAGGTTCGAGCCGACGACGACGTCGAACCAGTCGGGATGCAGCACGAAATGCGCGGTGAGAATATCGATATGGTACTTGTCCCACTTGACGTCCGGATAGATCTTGGCCATCGCCTCGACGCGCTCGTCCCAATACGGCATCGTAATCGATATGCCGTTGGACTTCGTCGCCGAAGTCAGATGCCTCTTCGGCCGCGACTGCGCGAGATCGAAGGCGAATTTCAGAATGCGATCGACGCCGATCCGCGTCATCACGGTCTGTTGCGTGACGAATTCGCGTTCGGTATCGGGAAACATCCGGCCGCCGACGCTCGAATACTCGCCTTCGGTGTTTTCGCGCACCACCCAGAAATCGATATCGCCGGGTTTGCGGCTCGCCAATGGCGACGGCACGCCAGGCATAAGCCGCACGGGGCGCAGATTGACGTATTGATCGAACTCGCGACGGAACTTGATCAGCGATCCCCACAGCGAAATGTGATCGGGAATCTTGGCGGGCAGACCGACCGCGCCGAAATAGATCGCGTCATGCTTGCCGATCTGCTGCTTCCAGTCGTCCGGCATCATCTGCCCGTGCTTTTCATAATAATCATAGGACGAGAAATCGTAGTGGTCGAAATGCAGCTTGACGCGATGCGCTTTCGACGCAGCTTCGAGCACGCGCAAGCCCTCCGGCATCACTTCCTTGCCGATGCCGTCGCCGGCGATCACCGCGATTCGATATTCTTTTTTGGTTTTGCTCATGATCGTCACCTCTTGCGTTGCTAATTGGCCGCAGATGTGAACCAAAGCCGCGCTGCGATCAACGTTGCACTGCAACGCGACGCACTGTCCGAAAGTTAATCGAAGCCCAGCGCGCTTTCGCTTGCCGCGACGGATGGCTGCGCTACACTCTGCCGCAGAGGCTGATCAACAATGCCCCGGTCGCAGGCCGACAACAAATGAGGAACGTCCCCCGATGACGATTGAAATTTCGCGCACGCGGCTTCTGAGAGCGACGGCTGCTGCGGCGATCAGCCTACTCGCCATTCCCGCGCAAGCCGCCGACCCGGTCAAGATCGGCGTCATCGCCGAGGCGCAGGCGATCGCCGGGGCCTCTATCCCGCAAGCGGCACAATTGGCGGCGGACGAAATCAACGCCAAAGGCGGTGTCGATGGCCGTATGATCGAGATCGTCACCTACGATAACCATTCGTCTTCGGCGGACTCCGTTCGTGCCTTCCAGCGCGCGGTGAATGAGGACAAGGTCAATGTCGTGATCGGCAGTTATATCAGCGAAGTGGTGCTGGCTCTGATGCCGTGGGCGTCACGTCTGAAGACGCCGTTCATCACGCCGGGTGCGGCATCGAACGAGATCACCAAGGCGATCAACAAGGACTACGAAAAGAACAAATACACCTTTCACGGCTATCTGACCTCGGGCGAACTCGCGACCTCCGTGTGCGACGCCGCGAAGGACTTGCTGGTCGATGCCAAAAAGATGAAGACCGCCGTCATCATGAGCGAGGACGCGGCGTGGACCAAGCCGCTCGACGTCGGTTACAATGAATGCCTGCCGAAAATCGGGCTAAAAGTGCTCGACCACATCCGCTTCTCGCCGGATACGACAGACTTCACGCCCATTTTTAACAAGATCGAGGGCGCCAAGCCGGACGTCATCATCACCGGCATTTCGCATGTCGGCGTGCAGCCGACCGTGCAGTGGAAGAACCAGCAGGTGCCGATCCCGATGCTCGGCATTTCCTCGCAGGCGACCAACTCGACCTTCGGCAAGGATACCAACAACGCCGCGTCCGGCGTGCTGTATCAGGGCGTCTCCGGCCCCGGCGTCGCGGTGACACCCAAGTCCGTGCCGTTCGCCGATAACTTCAAGGCGAAGTTCGGCAACTTTCCGTCCTATGCCGGCTACACCGCCTATGACGAGGTCTATTTCATCGCCGACGCCGTCAAGCGTGCGGGCTCGACCGATGCCGACAAGCTCGTTACGGCGCTGGAGGCGACCGACTGGGAAGGCACGATCGGCCGCACGCAGTTCTACGGCAAAGACGAGCCGTTCACGCATGGTCTGAAATACGGCAAGGGCCTCATCACCGGGCTGATGCTGCAATGGCAGGACGGCGCGCAGGTCGCGGTGTGGCCCAAGGACGTCGCCAAAGGCGAGTTGAAGTTTCCGAGCTTTATCAAGCTGACGGCGAATTGAGTTCGTGACGCCAAGCCGCGCCCGTCATTCCGGGATGCGCGACGCCGGCTCCAGCCGGCGGCGACGCAGACCCGGAATCTCCTGAAGATTCCGGGTTCGCGCTCGCCAAGCGGCGATCGCGCCCCGGAATGACGGGCGCGTAGCCATCCTGACGCCTTCTCCGCACTGGTCCTCACGCATGCTTCCCCTCCAGATCCTGATCGACGGCTTTGCCATCAGCGCGCTCTATGCTCTCGGCGCGACCGGCTTCACCCTCATCTTCGGCGTGTCCGGCGTCCTCAACCTGTCGCACGGCGCGATCATGGTGCTCGCCGCCGTCGCCGCGTGGTGGGCGGGCAGCACGCTGCAGGCCGACCACTATAGCGGCGCGCTGATCGGCGTCGGCGTGGCGCTGCTCGCATCGCTTCTCACCTACTTTGCGGTGGTGCAGCCGATCCAGCGCTCGCGCCGCATTCCCAATGAGGAAAAGGAGATCTTCGTCCTCACCGGAACTCTGCTCTGGGGCATCATGATCCAGGAAGTGATCGCGTATCTCTTCACGAACAACGCCAAGACCGTGCTGCCGATCATCGAAGGCGTGGTCAACATCATGGGCGTCCGCACGCCCAAGAACGAACTGTTCACCGCCGCCGTCTGCTGCGTCGTCATCGGTCTGCTGTGGCTGCTAGTTAACCGCACCCGCACTGGCAAGGCCGTGCTCGCGGCGTCGATGAATCCGCGTGGCGTGACCCTGCTCGGATTGGAGCTGAACAACATCTACATCGTTGTGTGGGCCATCTATGGCGTGCTGGCGGGCATCGCCGGCGTGCTGCTCGGCATGTTTCTCGGCGTGTCGTCCTACAGCGTCGGCCCGCTCACCGCGAGCGCGTTCTCGATCGTCGTGCTCGGCGGTCTCGGCAGCGTCTCCGGTTCGCTGATCGCGGCCTTCGTCGTCGGTTATCTTGAAACGCTGACGGCCTACCTCGTCTCGCCGGCCTATCGCACCATTCCCGCGCTGCTGCTGCTGGTCTTCGTCATGTATATCCGCCCGCAGGGCCTGCTCGGGAGGCGTTGAGCGTGTCGTTTTTCAAAACCCGCCTGTTCTGGATTTCGCTCGGCCTCATCGTCATCGCCGCGACGCTGCCGTGGTACGTCTCCGGCTATATCCTCGGGCTGCTCACAGTCGCCTACTACTTCGGCGTTTTCGCGATGTCGTGGGATCTGCTGTTTGGCTTCGCCGGCGAGGTGAATTTCGGACCGACATTCCTGATCGGCACCGGGGCCTATACGGCCGGCATCATCAACAACCAGTTCGGCACATCCGTCTATCTTTGCATCCTGATCGGCGCGATGGCGTCGGTGCTGGCGGGCTTCATCCTGGCGCTGCCGGCATTGCGGGTCCGCGGCCCCTATTTCGGCCTCACAACGCTCGTCGCTGTGCTGATGTTGCAGAACTTCGTCGTGGTGTTCGCAGAACTCACCGGCGGCGAGATCGGCCTCACCATTCCTGACGTGCTGTCGATCGACGCCGGCGTCAATTACTGGATCGCGCTCGGCTTCATGACGATCTCGGCGGTGATCCTGTTCGGCCTGTCGCAATCGCCGGTCGGGCTGGTGTTGCAAGCGTCAGGACAAGACCCCGTGCAGGCCGGCGCGCTCGGCTTCAACATCGTCAAACACAAGCTCGCGGCGTTCATCGTCTCGGCGTTCTTCTCAGGCCTGTCCGGCGCGTTGCTGGTCTTCTATTTCGGCACCGCCTCGGTCGGAACCGTCATCGACGTCGCGGTCGGTGTGCAGGTCATCGTCGCGGCCGTGCTCGGCGGCCGGCGTACGGTGCTCGGCGCGGCGCTCGGCGCGATCTTCCTGATCGTCGCCGGCGAATTCCTCCGACCCACAGGTGAGCTTGCGACCTTCATCGTCTCGGCGGTCGCGCTCCTCGCCATCCTGTTCTTTCCCAGTGGCTTCCTCGGCGCAGCCTTGCAGCGGGAGGCTCGCCCATGAAGGACAACGTCGGCACGACAATGACGCCCGTGTTGCAGGTTCGCGGTCTGACCAAACGCTTCGGTGGCCTGACCGCTGTGAAGAACCTGTCCTTCGATCTGAAAGCCGGCGAAATCTTCGGGCTGATCGGCCCGAACGGCTCCGGCAAATCGACCGCGATGAAATCGATCATGGGCATCGAGCGGCCGACCTCCGGCGAGGTGCTGTTCGAGGGCGACAATGTCGCCGGCCTGCCCGCACACAAGATCGCGCGCAAGGGCTTCGGCATGGTGTTCCAGCATTCCCGGCCGCTGAACCGACAGACCGTGCTGGAAAACATCATGGTCGCGCTATTGCCGGACAGCCTGTTCATGCTGTTCGCCGACAAGGCGCTGACCGAGCGCGCGAAGTGGATCGCCGAGCGCGTCGGGCTCAAGGACGTGATGAATCGCCGGCCGCCGACGCTGCCGTTCGCCGATCTGCGGCGGCTTGAACTGGCCAAGGCGATCGCGCGCGATCCGAAGGTCGTGCTGGTCGACGAGCCTTTCGCCGGTCTCACGATGGCGGAGGTCGGCGCCTTCTCCGAATTGATACGGTCCTTCCGCGATGAAGGCCGCGCCGTGCTGCTGGTCGATCACAACGTCAAGAGCGTCGCGGCTTTGGTCGATCGCGTGCTGGCGATGTATCTCGGCGAGGAGATCGTCACGGGCGCGGCCAGCGAGGTGATGAAAAACGAAACCGTGCGTCGCGTCTATCTCGGCGGCGCGATCGAGACCGCCGCGCGTCGTGAGGTTGATTTCGCCGACAAGGCGCCGTTGCTGCAAGTGGACAATATCAGCGTGTTCTACGGCAAGGCGCAGGCGCTGGACAACGTCTCGATCCATGTCCATCAGGGCGAGTTCGTGTCCGTCGTCGGTTTGAACGGCGCGGGCAAGACCACGTTGTTCAATACGATTTCGGGCTTCCTGCCCTATACCGGCGAGATCGTTCGCGGTGGCGACAAATTGCGTGGCGTCACGCCGGCGAAGATCGCGCGCAGCGGTCTCGTGCAATGCCCGGAAAGCCGCGAATTGTTCGGCGAGATGAGCGTGCGCGAAAACCTCGATCTCGGCGGCCAGCATTTGACCGATGACGAGCGTGCCAAGCAGATGGACTGGCTGTTCGGCCTGTTCCCGATCCTGAAAGACCGTCAAAGCCAGATGGCGCAGACGCTCTCCGGCGGCGAACAGCAGATGCTCGCCATCGGACGCGCTCTGATGATGCAGCCGAAAATTCTCATTCTCGACGAGCCGACGCTGGGTCTTGCGCCCGTCATTCTCGAAACGCTGTCGAAGGCGTTGGAGAAATTGCGCCAGACCACCGATATCTCCGTGCTGCTCGGCGAGCAGAACGTCACCTTCGCGCTGCCCCATGCCGACCGCGTCTATGTGCTCGAACATGCCCGCATCGTCTGGGAGGGCGATCCCGGTCGCTTCGCGGCGGAAGCCGGCGAAGGGTATTTGTGAGCCTGTCATTCCGCGCTCGCCCGCGACAACATCGACCCATCGCTTCGATGTTGAGCAGGCAAGCGAGCCCGGAATGACGACATACCAGACAGGAGCTACCCATGGACCTTCACCTTCGCGGCAAGCGCGTGCTCATCACCGGCGCATCGAAGGGCATCGGCGCGGCCGCCGCCGAGGCCCTCGCAGAAGAAGGCTGCGATCTCATCCTCGCCGCGCGCAACGCCGACATGCTAGATGCCCTCGCCGGCAAACTGCGCAGCACGCATCAGATCAACGCCGTGTCGCATCCCTGCGATCTGCGGAACGCCGATCACCTCGCGGGGCTGGCGCGCGTCGCTGCTGACATCGACATACTCGTCAACAATGCCGGCGACATTCCCGGCGGATCGCTCGATGAGATCGATGAGGAGAAATGGCGGCATGCCTGGGAATTGAAGGTGTTCGGCTATATCAATCTCACGCGTATCATCTACGGGCAGATGAAGGCGCGCGGCCATGGCGTCATCGTCAACGACATCGGCGCGGCCGGCGAAAAGTTTGATGCGAATTACATCACCGGCTCGACCGGCAATGCGGCGCTGATGGCCTTCACCCGCGCGCTCGGCGGCAAGAGCCTCAAGGACAATATCCGCGTCGTCGGCATCAATCCTGGCCCGGTCGGCACCGATCGCCATGTTACGCTGATGAAGACACGCGCCGCGACGCAACTCGGCGACGAAAACCGCTACAGGGAATTGCAGCAAGGCTTGCCGCTGAATCGTCCGGCGCATCCGCGCGAAATTGCCGACCTGATGGCGTTCCTTGCGTCGGATCGCTCGGGCTACACCTCGGGCATCATCGTCACGGTCGACGGCGGCTATACGTCGGGATGGTGAGATACAACGAAGCGTCATCCTGAGACGCTTGCGTCATTGCGTACTTGCGCGGTGACGCAAGCCGCGAAGGATGGCTGCGACCACCGCCGTCGCCCTTCGAGGTTCGCCTGAAGAGGGCGAGCCCCTCGGGGTAGCGGCTACCCCATCCTCTCAAACAATTCCCGTATCAACCCCGTTACCCGCCCGTCCGGCTTTTCCAGTCCATCCATGATCGAGAAATGGTTCGCGCCGGACATTTCCTCATAGGTCACGGGCAGGCCGTAAGCCGCGCGATGGCTGGCGAAGCCAGCGCTCTGCTTGCGCAGCAACGGCAGTTCGTCGTCACCGCATACAAGCGATAGCCGCTTCTTCGCACCGGCCTTTTGCAGCATCGGCGAATTGCGCAGCGACATCGCCTCGTCGAGGCGCAGTTTCTCGTTCAGGTAAGAATGCCGGATCGGTTCCAGATCGTAGATGCCGCTGATCGCCATACCGGCTTTCACATGTGGATGCGCCAGCGCCATCGCAGTCAAGTGCCCGCCGGCGGACCAGCCGGACACGACGAGCCGCGCGACGTCGAGCCCCAGCGAAGGCGACTGCGCGATCAACGCATCGAGGCCGGCGTGAATTTCGGCGACGATCTCGTCGAGCGTCGCATCGGGTGCAAGCGTATAGCCCAGCAGAATGACATTGATGCCATGCGCCATCGGCCCCGCCGCGAAATGCGAAAAGCTCTCTTTGGCGCGGGTCTGCCAGTAGCCGCCATGAATGAAAACGAGTGTCGGCGCGCCGTCCGCGACCTTGAACAGGTCCATTCGGTTGCGCGGGCGCGGCCCATATCGCAGGTCGAGATGATCCGGATGGGCCGCGCGCATCGCGGTGGCGCGCTGCTCCCATCCGGCGACGATGTCGAGCGCGTCCGGGACGGCATTGACATTGTTCAGACCCGCATCGCGCTGCTCTTGCGTCATCCCGCGCCAGTCAGGCGCATCATTCGGTGTCATGGAAAAGTTGCTCCAGAATGCGGCGCGAGGCGCGTGCAATTTCACCTTGCCCTGAAATGGGCTAAACGGCCAAGACAGATCGGGCGCAGGGAGAGCAGACATGGCCGACAATCAGGAACTCGTGCAGGCGACCGCCTGCGACATCGTCGACCGGCTGAATGCAGGAGACGTGACGCCGCTTGATTTGCTCGATGCGCTCGAAGCCCGCATCGCCAAGGTCGATGGCGCGGTGAACGCGCTGCCGACACTGTGTTTCGACCGCGCCCGCGCCGCGGCGCGCGACCTCATGAACAAGCCACTCGGCCAGCGCGGAATTCTTGCCGGCCTGCCGGTGCCGATCAAGGATCTCACAGCAGTCAAGGGCGTGCTGACGACGCAGGGATCGCCGATCTATCGGGACGTGATCCCGACAAAATCCGACATTTCCGTTGATATGCTTGAAGCCAATGGCGCAATCATCTACGCGAAATCCAACACGCCGGAATTCGGTGCCGGCGCCAACACCTTCAACGAGGTGTTCGGTGCGACGCTGAATCCGTGGGACCTGTCGAAATCCGCCGCCGGATCGTCGGGCGGTGCGGCGGCGGCGCTGGCCTCGGGCACGGCATGGCTGGCGCATGGATCGGACATGGGCGGTTCGCTGCGCAATCCCGCCAGCTTCTGCGGCGTGGTCGGGATGCGACCGAGCATCGGCCGCGTCGCTCGTACGCCGGCCGCTCAGGTTGATCGTACGGTGGAAGTCCAAGGCCCGATGGCGCGCAATATCGCGGACCTCGCGCTGATGCTCGACGCCATGAGCGGCGAGCATCCCGCCGATCCGCTGTCGCTGCCCGCATTGCCGACCTCGTTCCGCGACGCCTTGCGCGGCAGTGGCAGGCCACTGCGCGTCGCCTATTCCGCCGACCTCGGCATCACGCCCGTCGATCCGGAAGTGATCGCCCTCACCCGCAAGGCGGCATTGCGTTTTGCCGAAGCGGGCGCGACCGTCGAGGAGGCCCATCCCGATCTGTCCGAAGCGCATGAGTGCTTTCATGTGCTGCGCGCGCTGGACTTCGCGCTCACCAAGGCGGCGCTTTTGCGCGACAAGCGCGACCTGCTCAAGCCCGAAGTGATCTGGAACATCGAACAGGGCCTCGCGCTCAAGGTCGAGGATATAGAACGCGCACAGGCGCAGCGCGTGACATTGATGCAGCGTACGCTGACATTCTTCCAGAGCTACGACCTCTTGCTATGCCCGGCCACCATCACGCCGCCGTTCCCGATCGAGCAACGTTATCTCGCCGAATGCGCCGGCGTGACGTTCGACAACTACGTCCAGTGGCTCGGCATCGTCTATGCGATCACGCTGACATGCTGTCCGGCGCTGTCGATGCCGTGCGGGTTCACATCCACCGGCCTGCCGGTCGGGGTGCAGGTCGTCGCGGCCCCGCGCGCCGAAGCGCGCCTGCTCGCCGGCGCGAAAGTGCTGGAGGATATTCTGGGACTGCGCGGCACCACGCCGATCGATCCGCGGAGGGGAGCGTAGAAACGCCAGTCCCGTCATTGCGAGCGACGCTGATGGTTGGCCTCGCCAACCATCAGCAAGCGAAGCAAACCAGGCATTCTTGTGCATCAAGAAAGACTTGATTGCTTCGTCGCGGTCGATCCTTGAAGGCAAGGACCGACTGCTCCTCGCAATGACGGCTCCCGGCCCTTGCACCGTCCGGCCCCACCTGCGACAAACTGTCAATACTCGTCGCAGACGGAGCGCAGCGTGACCGACCGGACCACAACCACTGACGACCACATCGATTTCGCCGATGCCCGCCGCCGCATCAAGGCAATCTTCATCGGCTCGATCGGCAACCTCGTCGAATGGTATGATTTCTACGCTTACACGGCCTTTGCGCTGTATTTCGCACCGGCTTTCTTTCCGAATTCCGATCCGGTGGTGCAGCAACTCAATGTCGCCGTTCTGTTCGCCGCGACCTTCCTGATGCGCCCGTTCGGCGGCTGGCTGTTCGGAACCATCGCCGACAAATACGGCCGCCGGCTGTCGCTGACGCTCTCCGTCGTCTGCATGTGCTTCGGCTCGCTCATCATTGCTGCGACGCCGACCTATGCGACGATCGGTATCGCCGCGCCCATCCTGCTCGCTTTCGCGCGCATGATCGAAGGCCTGAGCCTCGGCGGCGAATACGGCGCCAGCGCCACCTATCTGTCGGAGGTCGCGGACCCGAAACATCGCGGCTTCTATTCGAGCTTCCAGTACGTCACGCTGATCGGCGGGCAGTTGACCGCGATCATCGTGCTACTCCTTTTGCAAAAGGTATTCCTGACGACGCAGGAGTTGAAGGACTGGGGCTGGCGGATTCCCTTCGTCATCGGTGCGTTGCTGGCGATCTTTGCCGCCGTGATGCGGCGCGACCTGCATGAGACCGAGCAATTCCTTGAAGCCAGGAAGCTGGCGAAACCGAAAAGCTCGCTGCTGACGCTGCTGCAATATCCACGCGAGCTGTTGCTTGTGGTTGGCCTCACCGCCGGCGGCACGGCGGCGTTCTATACCTTCACGACCTATATGCAGACCTTCGTGAAGCTTTCCGTGGGTCTGACGGAAGATCAGACCACGACCGTGATCTTCGGATCACTCATATTCGCGACAGTCTTGCAGCCGATCTACGGCGCGCTCAGCGATCGCATCGGGCGCAAGCCGCTGCTGATCTTCTTCGGCGTCGCCGGCACGCTGGCGACGATCCCGATCCTGACCACGCTGAAGGACACCAAATCGCCTTTCGTCGCGTTCCTGCTGATCTGCGGCGCGTGGATTTTCACGGCCGGTTATACGTCGATCAATGCCATCGTAAAGGCGGAACTGTTTCCGACCAATATCCGCGCGCTCGGCGTCGGCCTGCCCTATGCCATTACGGTCTCGGTGTTCGGCGGCACCGCGCCGGCGATCGCGCTGTATTTCAAGAGTCTCGGCCATGAGGAATGGTTCTATTATTACCTCACCGGCATGATATTCCTGTCGCTGCTGATCTATCTGACCATGCGTGACACCAAGCATGCCTCGGCGATGCACCGGCACGAGTAAAAGGCATCAGAGTGCTGCGACCTCTCCCATCGGGGGAGGAGCGCGCCGCCGATTTTGCAGGTATAGTGATTCAACGATGCTAAAAGCAAAACAGGAAACGCCATGCCTGCCGTCAATCGTGTCGATCCGAAAACGATCTTCTCCGCCGACGAATGGAAGCACCTGACCAGCCGTTCGTCGTGGCGCGGCGTCTGGCTGGTCGTTCATGCCTGGGGAACGATCGCCGCCGCCATCGCGCTGGTGACGATCTGGCCAAATCCACTCACATGGCTGCTCGCGGTAATGATCGTCGGCACCCGGCAACTCGGCCTTGCGATCCTGATGCATGAGGCGGCGCATGGCGGCCTCCACGCCCATCAAAAGGTCAACGAATTTCTCGGCCAGTGGATCTGTGCCGTGCCGGTCGGTGCGGATCTGGCCAGCTACCGCGCCTATCATCTCAAGCATCACAAATTCACGCAGCAGCCGGAAGACCCGGACCTCACACTGTCCGCGCCGTTTCCGATCGCGAAGGACAGTTTTTATCGCAAGGCGATCCGCGATCTGACGGGGCAGACCTTCTACAAGCAACGCATGCCGTTGCTGCGTGCCTTGTTTGATCGCTCGCGTGCAACGGATGGGAATTCAAACGTCAGTTTCATATCATCCGGCGCGGACAAGACGCTTCGTTTCCTCGGCGCGAATCTGCTGCTGTTCGCGCTGTGCTGGATTGCCGGTGCGGGGATCTGGTATTTTGGTGTCTGGCTGTTTGCGATGGCGACGTGGCTGCCGTTCGTGACGCGCATCCGCAACATCGCCGAGCATGCCTGCACCTCGACCGGTCCGGACCCGTTCAGCCATGCCCGCACGACGCGCGCCAATGGGATCGAGCGCGCGCTGATCGCGCCCTATTGGGTCAATTACCACGCCGAGCACCATCTGTTCATGTATCTGCCGTGCTACCGTCTGCCAGACGCGCATCGCATGTTGACCGAGAAGGGCTACATCCAGCGCATCGATGTCTGCCCCGGCTATCTCGACGTGCTCAAACTCGCGACCTCGCGGACATTCGTGGAGCGGGCGTAAGTTTCATTCCGGGGCTCGGACGGCTTCCGCCGGACGAGAAACCGGAATCTGGTCGAGATGAACACGATAAGATTCCGGGTTCGCTTGCGCTGTCGCGCTTCGCGCCCCGGAATGACGGCTCCTACTCCGCCGCCTGCGCGTTGATCTCCGCCGAAATCTGCCGGATCGCACGCGCCAGTTTTACCGCTTCCTGCGCTCCCGACACCGCGTATTTGTCCGCGAAGACAAAAGTCGGAACGCCGGAAATGCCTTTGTCGCTGGCGTCTTTCGCCCATGCCGAAATCAATTCGACATCCTCGTCGCTGGCCAGACGCGCACGCGTCGCCTCGGATTCCATGTCGACATCGGCGGCCGCCTGCACCAGCACGTCGGTCCGGGTGAGGTCGCCGCCGTCGCGGAAGTACAACTCCATCAGCCGCTGCTTCATCGCGGCCGACTTGTCGCCGCCGGCATCGTGCTGCGCCCAATGGATCAGCCGATGGCAATCGATCGTGTTGGGCTGGCGCTGCACCAGGTCGGGCCGATAGATCAGCCCCTCCTCCGAGGCCGCCGCGACGACGCGCTGCGCGATGCCTTTATAGGCGTCCACCGAGCCGAACTTCGTCTCGAGATACTGATCGCGCGAGATGCCGTCGCGCGGAACCCAGGGATTCAGAAAAAATGGCCGCCAGCGCACCTCGACCGCGATTTCCGGGGTCAGCGCCAGCGCATTTTCGATGCGCTTCTTGCCGATATAGCACCAAGGGCACACCACGTCGGAGACGATATCGATTTGCAGCGGCTTGATGGTGGTCATGGGAAATCCTCGCATTTGAACCCGAAGATAAGCCCGCCCTGCGGCCCTCACAAGCCGGCTACAGATGCGCGGCCATCGCCCGCAGACGGTTTGCAGTCGTCTCGTCGGCCGGGAAGAAACTTTCGATCGCCAGTTCAGACAGCGTGACATCGACCGGCGTGCCGAAAATCATCGTGGTCGAGAGGAAGCTCAGCACGTCGTCACCGACGCGCAGGCGAAACGGCACTGCGACGGCATTCGTCGCAAGCGGCGCGGATCGCGCCGGTACCGGATAGGACTTCAACTCGCCGTAAAGTTCAAGCAACTGCGCATCCGCCGTCGCCTCGCATTGCCGGTGCAGCCGCTCCAGCAGATGTGCACACCATTCGCCGAGATTGACCGTACGTTCCGCCAGTCCGTGGGGATGAAATGCCAGCCGCAGCACATTGACCGGCGGCCTGAGCAATTCCGCTGACACGCCCGCGAGCAACGGCGCGACCAGGCGGTTCGCGGACGTCAAATTCCAGAGCCGATCGATCGCCAGTGCAGGGTTTGGCTCATGCGCGGTCAGCACCTGTTCGATCGCGCGCTTCGCCTGCGCCAGAGCCGGATCGTCTAGCAGGCGCTGCGCGAATATCGGCGCAAAACCCGCCGCCACCAGCAGCACATTGCGTTCGCGCAGCGGCACATCGAGACGCTCGGCGAGGCGCAGCACCATCTCGCGCGACGGCGCGGAGCGGCCGGTCTCGACAAACGAAAGATGCCGCGCGGAAATCTCCGCGTCACCGGCGAGATCGAGTTGGCTGAGATGGCGGCGCTGCCGCCACTCGCGCAGATGGTCGCCGACATGAGCGGGTTTGCGAAGCGTTGCGGACTGTGCGGTCATGACAAAAACCTATCACGGCGAAGACGTCAGTCCATGACCTCGCACGTAATCGATTTCAGTTCTCGCGCCCCCATTTTCGGCGTCAGGCGATCGATCCGCGGTCGTCTTCCGCGAACAGGAGACACTCATGATCCATTCATCCTTGTTTTTGCGCCGCGCTTTGCTTGCCGATGCGCTCGTATCCGGCGCGATGGCTCTGCTGCTGACCGTCGCCGCCGGACCGCTGGCATCGCTGCTCGCTTTGCCGCAATCGCTGCTGCTCGAATCCGGGCTTTTGCTGATTGCCTATGCGGCCTTCGTCGGCTGGCTCTGCAGCCGCGACGCCGCGCCGAAGCCGTTAATCTGGGCGGTCATCACCGGCAACGCCGCCTGGACGATCGGCAGTATCGCGCTGATCTCGGTCGGCCCTGTCGCGCCGAATCTGCTTGGCACTGCGTTCGTTGCGCTTCAGGCGGTCGCCGTCGGCGTCTTCGCGGAGTTGCAATTTATTGGACTGCGCAAAAGCGCTGCGACTGCAAACGCCTAGGCCGCCGCCTTGAGTTCAATGACCGTCGCGCTCGGCGCGGCGGCCATTTTGCGTGACGACGCCTTACCAGGTTTCACCTTCTTCGTCTTGTCAGCCATCTTGGCGGCCTTCGCCTTGGCATTCTGCCGTTCCGCCTTCTGCGCGGCCTTCGCCTTCAGTGCAATTTTGGCGGCGCGCAACGCGGCGCGCTTCTTCTTGCGTTTTGCCTCGCAGGAGTCGCACTTGCAGCCGATCGGCTTGAGAAACTCCTTATAGTATTCCGTGCCGTAGTCGTAATTGATCTCCTCGCCGGCCGCGATGTCCTTGATCGCGCGGATCACGATCTTCAGCTTTTTCTTGCTGACGTCGGATTCCGCATTCGGCTTGCAGGCGTGGTTGATGTAGCGCGCGATGTTCTTGCGTACCGATCCATCGACCGTCCAGCGCTTGGTGATCTGAAACAGATACCTGTTGTTGACCGCGTCGTCCTTCTTCTTCCGGCAATCCAGCATCGGCCCGATGTAGCGGATGATCTTGGCGCCCTTCTTGATCGGCCTGGTCGCGAAAAGACCGAGACCGGTTTTCGACCGACCGATGCGATAGGGCTTGCTGTCAGAAATCGAAGGCATAAGGCACGCTGGGTTGGACTGCGGGTCGATACGCTTCATACCGCGAAAGGCGCTTCGCTGTCAGCGGCTTCGCGATGCCCGTCCCCAGCTTAGCGGCTCTTCAGCTTGTGATATGTCTTCAAAAGCCGCTCGCCTTTGGCAGCGATGCGGCGCGCGGCGGCGACGGTCTTGGGAACCGGTTCGCCCCAGGCATGTGCCGACAGTGCCAGCCGCGTCGGCTTGCCATTTTTGTCGACCAAAGGCGGCAGTGTTGCGCGGCCGTAAAATCGCGTCGCCCAACTGCCCTTGCGCCGCATCTCGGTCGGCGTCATCTCGGATTCGGATTTCATCACGCCGGGCTTGAGATGCGAGCCTTGCTTCTCGGCGAAGGCGCGGCGGCCAGCGGCGGTCAGGCCGCCCTTCGGGTCTTTCCCGATCCGCCGAGCGGGGGATCTCTTGACCGCCGCCTTCGATTTTTTGACGGTTTTTTTCGCCGCTTTCCTTGCAGTCTTTTTCCTCGCCGCCTTTTTGGTCGATTTCTTCGGTGCCTTCTTGGCGACCTCCATATTGTCGATCAGATTCGGATAAGGCCGCCCGGCCTTTTTGGCACTCTTTTTCGCCGCCGCTTTCTTGGCTGGCGTCAGGTGAGTCGACACCTTTCCCGATGTCTTGCGCGGGTTGGATTTTGTCCACGGAGCCTTGGTCGTGGCCTTGCTCGATTTTTTTGCCATGCACGCCAACGCTGACCAACCGCAAGAGTTGCTTCACGCGCCTAGCCCTGCGCAACAGTTGATTTCAGCATCGCGACGAGCAGAGTCTCTGCGTCAGTGCCTTCCGGCAGTCGTTCGAGAATGTCCTTGAGCCGGCCATCCAGCATCAGCATCGTAAAGCCATGCACCAGCGACCAGGCACGCGCGATGTCGGCCGCCTGGTCCATCGAGAGGCGATCCTCGGCGATTTCCTCCTGACGCTTCGCACCGATGGCCCGCGTGAGACCGGCGAAGGACGCATTGGCCGCCTCGTTCAAAGCCGGGCGGGTCATGTCGAGCCGCTCGGTGCGAAACATCAGCCCATACATGCCTGGCTTCGCCTTGGCATAGCCGACATAGGCTTGCGCGCGCGCCATCGCCTTCCCGCTCGGCGTGCCGTCAATCGCGCCGGCCTCGCCCATCGTTCGTCCGAACCGCTGAAAGCCGATCGCGGCGAGTTCGCTGAGCAAACCGGTGAGGTCGCCGAAATGATGAGTCGGGGCGGCATGCGACACACCTGCCTCGCGCGCGACCGCGCGCAACGTCAACCCCTGCAGCCCGTCGCGCTCAAGCACGATCTCGGCGGCCTGCAACAATGCCTGATCAAGCGCGCCATGATGGTACCGCGGCGCCTCGCGCGCCGCTGCCTTGCGCGGTCGTGATTTTGCCGCCGGTTTTGCTTTCGCAGGTGACGACTTGCGGGAGGTAGGTCTGGATACCATCGGGCGACCATAGCGCCTCATATTTACAGTGTAAAGATTATGCTTGACGAACGGAGCGATCGGGAATACCGATATCTTTACGTCGTAAAGATACGACAGCGAGGCGCTCGCGATGACCCTGTTCCTGATTCTGCTGCCTTTCGCCACCTTCACTCTCCTCATGATGGTGACGTCGTCACCGGCCAGCCTGTTTGCAGCCGCAACCATGGCCTTGGCGGTCGTGATGCGCGATCTGATCGCCGGCCGATCGCTCAAAATGCTGGCCGCAGGCAGCGCCGTCCTGTTCCTGGCGATCGCCGGCTACGTCACGCTGATCGATCCGCATGTGAGCCCGATAACGGTGCGGATCGCCGTCGATGCCGGCGTGCTGGCGATCGGGTTGGCGTCGCTCATCATGCGCGCGCCCTTCACACTGCAATATGCGCGAGAGATTGTTGATGCCGAAACCGCCCGATCTCCGGGCTTTCGCCGTGTGAACTACATTCTGACCCTGGCCTGGACCGGGGCGTTCGTCCTGATGCTGGTCGCAAACGTGCTGATGATCTACGTGCCGAGCCTGCCGCTGTGGGTGGGCGTCGGGATCGCCTTCGCCGCGCGGAATTCCGCAGCCTATTTCACGCATTGGTATCCGCAGCATCACCGGGCCAGAATGGCCCGTGAGGCCGCTGCGATCTGACGCCTGCCCCGGAGGTTGCGCCATGACGGACGTCTTCGCCAAGCTCGCATCGGACTTTCTCTCCACGATCATTTTTTTGATCGTTTACGCCGCGAGCGGCGATGTGCTGATTGCCACCGGCGTCGGGATCGCCGGCGCCGTCGCGCAGCTGATCCATGCACAGGTGACGGGCAAGCACCTCGGTTATATGACCTATGCGAGCATCGCGCTGGTCATCGTGCTCGGCGCGGCGACGCTGTTGACGAATGACCCGCGCTTCGTGCTGGCGAAGCCGAGCATCGCCCATTTCGCGATCGGCGCGATCATGCTGAAACGCGGTTGGATGCTGCGCTACATGCCGGAGATCGTGAAACAGAACGCGCCGGATGTCATCACGATCGCGGGCTATTGCTGGGCCGCGCTCATGGTCGTGCTCGGCTTCGGCGTCATTGCCGTGGCCATGACCGGCGACGTCAAGCTGTGGGCGCTCTACGTCTCGTTCGTGGCCATCGGCGCAAAGGTCGCGGCCTTCGCCGTGCAGTATGTCGTCACGCGGATTATCGTGACGCGGCGCATGCGGGCGGCGCGAGCGATCGCCTAAAGGTACGCATACAGGATCACGGCATTGACGATGCTGGCGAGCATCAGAAATGCGACAAGCGCCGCATCCAGCGACACCGCATCGCAAATCACGCACAATTTCCGAATCGAAGCGCTCATGGACCCCATTGAAACAGAGCCGGCTCCGCCGTCACCGGCTTTATTTTTCGCGGGCCGTCTTGCCGGTTTCGACAGAATCGAGTCCACGACCTTTCAATCGCCGGTCGCGACAAGCTCACCTGACGCCCGGCATTCAAGCTGATAAAGAAGAGGTCTAACGGAACGGAGGATTTATGGCTATCGACGGCAACTGGACCATCACCATGACCACGCCAATGGGCGAACGCATCGCCTCTCTCGTGCTCAAGACAGAGGGCGGTGTGCTGACCGGTACGCAAGCCGCCGACGGCGATTCCGGTGAAATTTTTGACGGACGCGTCGATGGCAATCACGTCGCGTGGAAAATCGACATCACCCATCCGATGGCGTTGACGCTTGCTTACACCGGCATGGTGGACGGTGACACGATGAGCGGCGACATGGGCATCGGCCCGATGGGCAGTTTCCCGTTCACGGGGGCGAAGGCGTAGGCCGGTCGGTCGACGCCGTCATTGCGAAGAGCCTCGATCGGTCGCTTGCGGGCGATCAGGGGAGAACTGGATTGCTTCGCGGTCGGCCGGGAGCCGACCCGCCGCGCGCTCGCAATAACGTGGAGAGGCTGCGCCCCTACCCCAAGTTCAATTCCTTGAAGAAGTCATTGCCCTTGTCGTCGATGATGATGAAGGCCGGGAAATCCTCGACCTCGATGCGCCAGATCGCTTCCATGCCGAGTTCGGGATATTCCACCACTTCGACCTTCTTGATGCAGTGCTGGGCGAGATTCGCGGCGGAGCCGCCGACCGAGCCGAGATAGAAGCCGCCATGTGTCTTGCACGCGTCGCGTACAGCAACCGCGCGATTGCCCTTGGCGACCATCACCATCGAACCGCCGGCCGCCTGAAACTGATCGACGAACGAATCCATGCGGCCAGCGGTAGTCGGCCCGAACGCGCCGGAGGCATAGCCGTCCGGCGTCTTGGCCGGGCCGGCGTAATAGACCGGATGATTCTTGAAATAATCCGGCAGCGGCTCGCCCTTCTCCAGCCGCTCGCGCAGTTTCGCATGGGCTGAATCGCGCGCGACGATCATCGTGCCGGAGAGCGACAGGCGCGTCTTGATCGGGTACTGCGCAAGCATCTTGAGAATGTCGGCCATCGGCTGGTTGAGATCGATCTTCACGACCTCGCCGCCGAGCGCGGTTTCCACAGCCGGCAGAAACTGTGCCGGATTGTGTTCGAGTTCTTCCAGATAGACGCCATCCCTGGTGATCTTGCCGAGCACCTGACGATCCGCCGAGCACGATACGCCCAAACCGATCGGCAGCGATGCTCCGTGGCGCGGCAGCCGGATCACGCGCACGTCATGGCAGAAATATTTGCCGCCGAACTGCGCGCCGACCCCGAGCGACTGCGTCATCTTCAGGATTTCCTGCTCCATCTCCAGGTCACGGAACGCGTTGCCGTCCGCCGAGCCTTGGGTCGGCAGCGCGTCGAGATAACGCGCGGAGGCGAGCTTGACCGTCTTCATGCAAAGTTCGGCCGAGGTGCCGCCGATGACGATGGCCAGATGATACGGCGGGCACGCGGCCGTGCCGAGCGTCAGCACCTTCTCTTTCAAAAACGCTAGAAGACGGTCGCGCGTCAGCACCGACGGCGTCGCCTGAAACAGGAAGCTCTTGTTGGCGGAGCCGCCGCCCTTGGCCATGAACATAAACTTGTAGGCGTTCTCGCCCTCGGCATAGATCTCGCACTGCGCCGGCATATTGTTGGCGGTGTTCTTCTCCTCGAACATCGACAAGGGCGCGACCTGCGAATAGCGCAGATTGCGCCTGAGGTAAGCGTCGCGCGCGCCCTCGGACAGCGCCGCCTCGTCGTCGCCTTCGGTGATGACGTTGCAGCCTTTCTTTCCCATGATGATCGCCGTGCCGGTGTCCTGACACATCGGCAGCACGCCGCCGGCGGCGATGTTGGCATTCTTCAGAAAATCGAAGGCGACGAATTTGTCGTTCGGGCTGGCTTCGCTGTCGTCGAGGATGTTGCGGAGCTGCTGCAGATGGCCGGGGCGCAGATAATGGTTGATGTCGCCGAACGCGGCCTCGCTCAACTGTTTCAGCGCCTCGCGCGACACCACCAGCATCTCGCGGCCCAGCACCGCCTCGACCCGCACGCCGTCGCTCGAGATCTTGCGATACGGCGCGGTGTCGGCGCCAAGCGGAAACAGCGGCGTGTGCTTGTAGGGCGGAACGGCTTGCGGCGTCGGGATGGCGGTGGGGGCGTTCATGGCGGCCTCAAAGAATTGGGAGATTGACCGCCTGTTTAGGCGGTTTCTCCGAAGGTTTGAAGCGTTCAAAACACGCGGCCGGCGTGCAAGACCGACGATCAGGCTGGCCGATCCCGGTCTCGCGCGGCGTGAAAGATCGCGAGCACTGTCGTTTCGCCAATGTCGATGTTCGTTTCATAGACGATGATGAACGGCGGCACGATCAGTTCGCGTGTGCCGGACACGCGGCCGCGTCGGCCGACATGAGCGAGCCCGGGTATTGCCAGATTGTTGATACGCGCGACGATTTTCTCGCGAAACTTCGCCGCCGCGCCGGGACTGTCCTTGGAAATCCACGAGATGGCCGCTTCGAGATCAGCCGCAGCAGCCTCTCCGACAATCACCTTCATGGCCTAGCGGGGCCGACCGAACCGTTCATTGAATTGAGCGAGGGGCAATGTTTGCGCCATCGTGTCAGATCGGCGACGCTGAACCTCTGCGACCTGATCGTCGGACAGGCCATACAGGCTCTCATCCTGCGACTCCATTGACGCAAGGAGACGCGCAGCATCGCCTTGCCGCTCGGGCGACCACGTCAGGACCCGATCCAACACGGCCTTCATCTTATCGTCGGTCATGGTCTCGTTTACCACGGAATCAACACGACGCGAAGACCGCCGGACGACACTATCGGTCGCCGCCGACCTTGCGGCCCATGCACGTCTTTAAGAAATCCTTACGCTGCGCGCCGGCGACTTTCTGGCTGATGGCCTGCTTGATGCAATCGACCTGCCCTTCCGCCATGCACAGTTGCATCGCGTCGCGGCCATCCTGTCCGCGCAGACCCTTCGCGGTGACGTCCTGCCGACAGACGATGCGCTTGCCGGCGTCCGCCGGCGCCGGTGCAGCGGTCGCGGGCGCCGCGGATGGCGCAGCCGGAGCGGCGGGCGGGGTTTGGGCGCTAGCGGACGACAGCGCGCCCATCGAGATCACGGCGGCAGCGAGAACAAGAGATCGCATGAAAGGCTCCTTGACGATACAGGCCAGCGTGGCTTTGTCGCGCTGAACGCGCGATGAACAGGCGTGCCGCGATGACGGCCGCTTGGATCGAACTTATTTCGGGATCTTGGTCGCTAAAAGGGAAAGTTTGTGGATCGCCGGTGGCTTCGCCAGTAATTCATCGGCCTTCGCCATCAACGCTGCCGCAACTTTGCCGCTCAGATGGGCGTCGCGGCCGGACTCGTCATCGAAAGTGTCGAAAATCGCGAAGGACGTCGGGCCTTCCTGAATGGCGTACCATGTCCGCGTGCCAGGCTCGGCTTCGACCAAAGGCAGCGCGGACGCGAGGAAAGCTGCGACGTCCTTCTCCTTGCCGGGTTTGGCCTCGAGCGGAACGTAGAGCGCAAATTTTGTCATGTGATCTTCTCCTGCTTCTGAGTTGGCTGCTCCGCTAACGTCCTTCGCATGGTCCGGTTGCACGCGATCAGTTCTTATCAAGCGCTTTGTAGTGCCGGAAAATGCCATCTTCGTTGAACGGGATCCGGCGGTCGCTGGCTAGGTAGGCCGCGATGTTCGGGCGCTCGGCGACGCGATCATGCAGCGCGACGAGTTTCGGGATCTTGCGCTCGAACCTCTTCATCCGTTTCGGAAAGGCATAACGCAGGCCGTCGACAATCTGGAAGAGCGACAGATCGACATAGGTTGCCTTGCGTCCAGTGATGCAACTGCCGCCGGACGCCGCCAGCAATCGCTCGAAATAACCGAGATATTTCGGCACACGCTCGTTCCAGAAGTCCTTGGTGCGCGTTTTCGCGGCTGCCTTCTGGTCTTCGTAATACAAGGACACGCCAATCGGATGGTGGGTGTCGTGAACCTCCGTGACGAAATCCGCGATCGTGAGTTGCATTTCATGGACCCAAAGCTGCCCGGCCTCCGTCGCCGGCGCCAGTCCGTGGCGGCTACCGAGATAGAAGAGAATGTTGGCGGTCTGGCCGATCACGAGCTTGCCCGATTTCAGAAACGGCGGCGCGAAGGATGGCCTGCCGGATTTGACGTTCATCATTTTCAGCATGACGGGCACGCCGGAGTTGCCGCGGCGGCAGACGTCGACATAGGCCGCCTTTGCCTCCTCCAGCGCGAGCCGGACGAATTCGCCGCGGCCCTGAATCGTCGGCCAGTAATACAGTTCGTATCGCATGCTGCGTCTCCCATTCCGCCGTCGGCGCGGCGATCTTGGTCAACAAAAGCTCAACGCATTGGTTCGCATCCCGACGCACCATTCACGGTAGCCGGTTACAAAGTTTCAACGCTGTTTGACGATCGATTCGGCCCAAGCCGCCGCAAACTGCAATCGATTAACGCAAGACATCGTAGCCTTATACCGCAACCAGGACGCCGATCCGCGATGCCGAATCCACCTGCCCTTATATTTGCCTATCACCAGTCGCTGATCCTGCTGGCGGCGGCGGTGTGCCTGTTCGGCACTTGGGTCGGCATGCGCCATTTTGCCCGCGCCCGCGCCACAGCCGGGCCGATCCGCTATGGCTGGCTGTTCATGGCCTCGGTCGGCACCGGCGCAGCGTTGTGGGCGGCGACCTTCATTTCCATTCTGGCGCTCGATCCGTCTCTCGACAGCGCGTTCGAGATCGCGCCGACTGCCGCCGTTCTGGCGATCGGCATCGCCGCCTGCCTCGCAGGCTTCGAGATCGGCAGCCGGCCGCGCCCGGCGCTGGCTCCCGAACTCGGCGGCCTCGTGATGGGCGTCGGCATTCTGGCCATGCATTATGTTGGGCTCAAAGCCTGGCATGTCGCCGGCACGATCAGTTGGAACTGGGTCGGCATCTCGATCACGCTTGTCGTCGGCCTCGGCCTCAGCGCGCTGTCGGTCAACCGCGCCAACCGGCCGGTGACGCGCTATTGCCGCCATGGTGCGGCGATCGTGATGACCGTAATGATCTGCGCGATGCATTATTCGATGGCCGGCACCATGACCGTGGAGCAGGATGTGCCGTTGGCTCTGTCCGCCGACCTGATGCCGGCACGGATGCTCAGCGTCGGCCTCGTCGGCGCGGTGCTGCTGGTGATCGGCTCGGGCTTCTCGTCCTACATCATCGATCTGCGCACCCGCACCGAATCCGCCAACCGCATTCATCAATTGTCGTTCAACGACACGATGACCGGACTGCCGAACCGGATTGCCTTCAACGAGCGACTGTCGTTCAGCGCAGCCGAGGCCCACGAACTCGCCCACAAGCTCGCGGCCTTCGCCATCGACGTCGACGGCTTCAAGGACATCAACGATCTTTACGGCCATAGCGCCGGCGATATGCTGCTGATCGCGGTCGCGGACCGGATGCGCCGCACCGTCGGCCCCGGCGAGTTTCTGGCCCGGCAAAGTGGCGACGAATTTCTTGCGTTGCAGATGTCGGGAAACCATCCGCATGACGCCGCCGCCTTTGCGAAACGGCTCGCCGACACTTTCGCGGCGCCGTTCGACGTGCAAGGCCATCCGGTGACGCTGACGGCGTCGATCGGCTATTCGATCTTCCCGATCGATACGCCGGAACGCGATCAGGTGCTCAGCAACGCCAAGCTCGCCATGCAGCGCAGCAAGAGCAGCCAGCGCGGCGGCATTTGCGCCTATCAGCGCGAGATGGAAGACGCCGCCCGATCGCGCCGCGCGCTGTCGCGCGACTTGCAGGGCGCCTGCGACCGCGGCGAATTGATGCTCCATTACCAGTTGCAGACGCGCCTCGCCGATGGCGCGTTGACCGGCGCGGAAGCCTTGATGCGCTGGCGGCATCCCACGCGCGGCATGGTCTCGCCGGGAGAGTTCATTCCGCTCGCGGAAGAAACCGATGCGATCAACGCGATGGGCGTCTGGGCGCTTCGTCAGGCCTGCAGCGATGCCGCCGCGGGACACATTCCGGGAACGGTCGCCGTCAATATTTCGCCGAAGCAATTGAATCGCGACGATCTCGCCGAGACCATCCACGGCATCCTGATCGAGACCGGTCTGTCGCCGCACCGGCTTGAGATTGAAGTCACGGAATCGACCGTGATGTCGGACCCGACGCGCGGGCTTCATATTCTGCGCAAGCTGAAAAGCATGGGCATTTCGATCGCGATGGACGATTTCGGCACAGGGCACTCGTCGCTGGCGACGCTTCATGCGTTTCCGTTCGACAAGATCAAGCTCGACCAGTCCTTCGTGAAACGCATTCCCGATGACAAGGCCGCCGCCGCGATCGTCAGCACGGTGATCGCGCTGGGCCGCAGCCTGAACGTGCCAGTGCTCGCCGAAGGCATCGAGACCCAGGCGCAATGGACTCTTCTGCTTCGCGAAGGTTGCGCCAAGGGCCAGGGCTATCTGTTCGCACGGCCTTGCGCGGTCGATGCGCTTCCGGTGGCGATTGCCGCCGCGAACGAGATGGCGAAAGCGACGAGGCCAGCGCTCTGCGCATCCAACGCGTTCGACGGGCTTGCCGTCGCAGCGGCGTGAGGATTTCGTCACGACCCCTTCCCCTCACTTGTCATGAAATCGAAATCGCAGCCTTGGTCGGCTTGCAAGATCGTCTCATGAAACAAATGCGCATAGCCGCGCACAGCCCAGTCGGGCGTCGTCGCGGGCGGGAGTGACGCGCGACGGGTCGCGAGTTCGACCTCGTCGACGAGCAGATCGATGCGGCGCGCCGCGACATCAAGCCTGATCATGTCGCCATTTCGCACCAATGCGAGCGGGCCGCCCACCGCGCTCTCCGGCGTGATGTGCAGCACGATCGTGCCGAACGCCGTGCCGCTCATGCGCGCATCGGAAATCCGCACCATGTCCTTCACGCCGGCACGCCCCAGCTTCGTCGGAATCGGCAGATAGCCCGCTTCCGGCATGCCCGGTGCGCCTTTCGGCCCGGCATTGCGCAGCACCAGCACGTCGTCGGCTGTGACATCGAGATCGGGATCATCGACGCGGTTGGTCATGTCCTCGACCGACTCGAACACCACCGCGCGGCCCGTATGCTGCAACAGGACCGGGCTGGCTGCGGCGTGCTTGATCACCGCGCCCCGCGGCGCGAGATTGCCGTGCAGCACCGCCATCGCGCCTTCCGGCTTGATCGGATTCTTCCGCGCACGAATAACATCTTGTCCGGGCACGTCTTCGGCCTCGGCGACGACATCGCGCAGCGTCTTGCCCTCGATCGTCTTGGCATTGAGGTCGATCAGATCGCCGAGTTGCGCCAGCAGTTTCGGCACGCCGCCGGCGTGATGGAAATGCTCCATGTAATGCGAGCCGGACGGTTTCAGATCGATCAGCACCGGCACGTCGCGGCTCAATTGATCGAAAGCCGCGAGATCGATCTTGTGGGTCGTGCGATTCGCGATGGCGGTCAAATGGATGAGCCCGTTGGTCGAGCCGCCGATCGCCTGCAACACGGTCTGCGCATTCATGAACGCGGCCGGCGTCAGCAATTCGCTGGGGCGCGGACCTTTGGTTTTCGCCATCTCCGCTGCAACACGACCGCTGGCTTCGGCCGAACGAAAGCGTTCGGCGTGCGGCGCGGGGATCGTCGCGCTCATCGGCAGCGACAATCCCAACGCTTCGGTGATGCAGGCCATGGTCGAGGCCGTCCCCATCACCATACAGGTGCCGACCGACGGCGCGAGCCGACCGTTGACCGCCTCGATCTCGATTGCGTCCATCTCGCCGGCGCGATGCGTGCCCCACAGCCGCCGGCAATCGGTGCAGGCGCCCAGCACCTCGCCCTTGTGATGGCCGACAACCATCGGCCCGACCGGAATGACGACCGTCGGCAGATCGGCCGAGACCGCCGCCATGATCTGCGCCGGCAGGGTCTTGTCGCAGCCGCCGATCACGATCACGGAATCCATCGGCTGCGCGCGGATCATCTCCTCGGTGTCCATCGCCATCAGGTTGCGCAGATACATCGAGGTCGGAAATGAAAAACTCTCCGCGATCGAAATCGTCGGAAACACCATCGGCATCGCGCCCGCAAGCATGACGCCGCGCTTCACCGCCTCGATGATCTGCGGCACGTTGCCGTGGCACGGATTGTAGTCGCTGAAGGTGTTGGTGATGCCGACGATCGGCCGGTCCAGCGCATCGTCGGAATAGCCCATCGCCTTGATGAAGGCCTTGCGCAGAAACAGCGAGAAGCCCGCATCGCCATAGCTGGTCAATCCCTTGCGAAGCCCGTCGGCCATGGCGTGTCCTTTGTCCGTTCTGTCGCGGCAGTTATGAAACGGCGATGGGGGATGTCAAATGCGTGCAACAGATGCCGCCGTCATCCCCGCCAAGTGCGTCAAGCAGCGCCATTGCGCTGCACGCACGCGAGCGGGGAACCAGTATTCCAGAGCATGAATGATGAGCGTACTGGTTCCCCGCCTGCGCGGGGACGACGGCCGTGCGTGTCGATGCGCATTGCGTCGTTTCGGATTCGAATTTCAAATAGCCTCATAATCACCCACGCCTTCGCGTTCTCGCGGCGCGTTCGCGCCCGAGGTGTGAGCATTCCATCGCCCTCAAAACCGAGAGGGCGTGCGGAACGCCGGGCGCCCGATGCACCCATGGCCCGGACGCCGATGCCGTCTTCGGC
>CAXTJT010000008.1:0-220721 GCA_964244735.1 uncultured Tardiphaga sp. | reverse complement strand
CCGAGGCATTCTCTCAGCTCAAATCAACCGTTGCACTTCAAACGTGAATCCACCGCCCCGCCTGCGCGGGGATGACGGCCGTGCGTGCGGTTGGCGCTTATTTCTTCGCCGGAGCCGGAGCCGGAGCGGCAGGCGCTGGCGGCGCAGGCATCGCCGGAGCCGTCGGCTGGTCCATGCGTTCGACCTTGGCTTCGGCGCGCAGCTTGGTCACGTAGTCGGCCTGGGCCTTGCGGGTCACGTAGGTTTCGATCTGCGGCTTGACCTGCGCGAAATCCGGCGCCTGTCGGCTGCGCTTCTCCTCGACCTTGATGACGTGCCAGCCGAACTGCGACTTCACCGGATCCGACACC
Source organism: uncultured Tardiphaga sp. (assembly GCA_964244735.1). Lineage (GTDB taxonomy): Bacteria > Pseudomonadota > Alphaproteobacteria > Rhizobiales > Xanthobacteraceae > Tardiphaga. Next base: position 220,371 of record CAXTJT010000008.1, on the reverse strand, counting down.
TTGCCGGGCTCCATTGCGAAGGCGACCGCGGAGAATTCCGGCACCATCTGGTCCTTGGTGAAGAAACCGAGGTCGCCACCATCCGATGCGCCCGGATCCTTGGACTTCTTCTTTGCCAGTTCGGCGAAATCCGCGCCCTTCTTCAACTCGTCCTCGACCGTCTTGGCCTCGGCTTCGGTCTCGACCAGAATGTGCCGCGCGCGAACTTCCTGTTCGCCGGTAATCTGCTTGGCGGCGTCGTCATAGACCTTCTTCATCGCCGCTTCGTCGTTGGTCGCGGCTTTGCCCTCGACCGCCAGCAAATTGTCCATCAGGAGGCGGTTGCGCGCGAAAGCCAGCCGGGTCTTGAAGTCGTCGCGATCGGCGATCTTCTTGTCCTCGGCGGCCTTTGCGACGATCTTCATGTCGATCAGGAAGGACAGCACATTGTCCTTCTTGGTTGCGGGATCCATCTGGGCGAGGCTGGGGGCCAGCTCTTCCTCGGCGATGGCGACGTCGCTCTGGCGGATGTCGGAGCCGTTCACCTTGGCCAGCACCGGATCGGCGGCGGGCGCTGTGGTCTGGGCGTATGCGGTCGAGCCTGCCAACAGGGCAACAACGACGGCGGCGATCGCGGCTTGGAGGCGCAGGCCGGATGTGGTCGCGGGCGACGAAGCGGTCATGTAAAATCCTTGTATGAAAGCGGAAAAGTCTGTCGGGGCGGCGGGACACTCGCCCAATCGATCCTTGATGGCAACGCGAAAACTCTGTCAAAATCATGAATTCCTCGACCGGTTCGGCACGTTGACATCCCCCGGAGCCGGCCATATCTCTGCAAAATCGCGCCTCTTCGCATATTATTGTCGCGTTCGGCCTGCTTTGACGGCATTGCTGCACGCGACAACACGGGATCGCTGAACCTCGTTTCGACACGCGATGTCTGTAGCCAGACAGGCGTCACGACGAGTTGATGACGGACCGCCGCGGCAGGGACACCCAGACGCAGGCTGCAACGCCGGACGACAATGACAGGATTTTTCGTATGATCGGCGCGCTCGCCCGCAAGCTTTTCGGCTCACCCAATGATCGCCGCGTCAAGGGCTATGCCGCGCGCGTCGCCGCCATCAACGCGCTGGAGCCGGAGGTCGCGGCCCTCGCCGACGACGCGCTGAAGGCCCGCACCGACGCGTTCCGCAAGGAGATCGCCGAGGGCAAGACGCTCGACGATCTCCTGGTGCCGGCCTTCGCGACTGTGCGCGAGGCCGCCAAGCGGACGCTCGGCCAGCGCCATTTCGACGTTCAGTTGATCGGCGGCATGGTGCTGCACGAAGGCGACATCGCCGAAATGAAGACCGGCGAAGGCAAGACCCTCGTCGCGACGCTCGCGGTGTATCTCAACGCGCTCGCCGGCCAGGGCGTCCATGTCGTGACGGTCAACGATTACCTCGCCAAACGCGACTCCGACTGGATGGGGCAGATCTACAGTTTCCTCGGCATGACCACCGGCGTCATCGTCCACGGCCTCGACGACAGTGAGCGCCAGCGCGCCTATGCCTGCGACATCACCTATGGCACCAACAACGAATACGGCTTCGACTATCTCCGCGACAATATGAAGTACCGGCTGGAGGACATGGTCCAGCGCAAGCACTTCTTCGCCATCGTCGACGAGGTCGATTCGATCCTGATCGACGAGGCGCGCACGCCGCTGATCATCTCCGGTCCGCTCGACGATCGCTCGGAATTTTACAACACCATCGATACGTTTCTGCCGAAGCTGACAAAGCTCACCGACTTCGAGGTCGACGAGAAGCAGCGCACCGTGACGCTGACCGAAGCCGGCATGGAGAACATCGAGACGCTGCTGCGCGAGGCCGACCAGCTCAAGGGCGAGTCGCTCTACGACGTCGAGAACGTCTCCGTCGTGCATCACATCAACCAGGCGCTGCGCGCGCATTCGCTGTTCACCCGCGACAAGGATTACATCGTCCGCGACGACGAGGTCATCATCATCGACGAATTCACCGGCCGCATGATGCAGGGCCGGCGTTACTCGGAAGGCCTGCACCAGGCGCTGGAAGCCAAGGAGCACGTCACGGTCCAGCCGGAAAACCAGACGCTGGCCTCGATCACCTTCCAGAACTATTTTCGCATGTACGACAAGCTCGCGGGCATGACCGGCACGGCGTTGACCGAAGCCGACGAATTGTTCGACATCTACAAGCTCGAAGTCGTCGAAATTCCGACCAACAAGGGCATCGCGCGTCTGGACGAGGACGACGAGGTCTACCGCACGCAGGCCGAGAAGCACGCCGCCATTCTGGCCGAGGTCGAACGCGCCAATGCGCGGATGCAGCCGGTGCTGGTCGGCACCGCGTCGATCGAGAAGTCCGAAGTGCTCGGCGAGTACCTGCTCAAGAACGGCTACAAGCAGATCGACTTCGGCGACTCCAAGGGCATGCAGAAGCTCTACGCCGCGGCGCGCTCCGGCAAGCCGGCGAAACTCTTCGCGGTGCTGAATGCGCGCTTCCACGAGCAGGAAGCCTATATCGTCGCGGAAGCCGGCGTGCCCGGCGCGATCACCATCGCCACCAACATGGCCGGCCGCGGCACCGACATCAAACTCGGCGGTTCGCTGGAGATGCGCGCCGCGTTCGAGACCGCCGACATCACCGACGAGGCGGCGAAGGCCGCCAAGATCGAGGAGATCAAGGCCGATATCGAACGCTTCCGCGAGACGGTGCTGAAGGCGGAGGACGTCATCGAGATCGAGCCGGCGAAAGGCTCCAAGCCCGCCAAGACGATCACGCGCCCCGGCGGCCTCTACATCATCGGCTCGGAGCGCCACGAATCCCGCCGCATCGACAACCAGTTGCGCGGCCGCTCGGGCCGTCAGGGCGACCCCGGCCGCTCCAAATTCTATCTGTCGCTCGAAGACGATCTGATGCGCATCTTCGGTTCGGACCGTCTGGATTCGATGCTGACGCGCCTCGGCCTGAAAGAGGGCGAGGCGATCATCCATCCGTGGATCAACAAGGCGCTCGAAAAGGCGCAGCAGAAGGTCGAGGCGCGCAACTTCGACATCCGCAAGAACTTGCTGAAATACGATGACGTGCAGAACGACCAGCGCAAGGTGATCTTCGACCAGCGCGTCGATCTGATGCAGAACGACAGCGTCGTCGAGATGGTGACGGACATGCGCCGGGACTTTGTCGACGACCTTGTCACCAAGCATGTGCCTGCGAATGCCTATCCTGAACAATGGGACACCGCGGGCCTGCGCGAAGAACTCAAGCGCGTGCTCGACATGGACCTGCCGGTCGACGACTGGGCCAAGGAAGAGGGCATCGCCGACGAGGAATTGCTGGCGCGCATCGAGGGCCGCGTCGACGAGCATATGGCGGCCAAATCGGCGCAATGGGGCCCCGACGTGATGCGCTACGTCGAGAAGACGATCCTGCTGCAGACGCTGGACCATCTGTGGCGCGAGCATCTCGTGATGCTCGACCATTTGCGGCAGGTCATCGGCCTGCGCGGCTACGGCCAGCGCGATCCGCTGCAGGAATACAAGTCCGAGGCGTTCAATCTCTACGAGGCGATGACCGCGCATCTGCGCGAGGCCGTCACGGCGCAGTTGATGCGCGTCGAGATCGTGCCGCCGGACGTGCAGCCCGAACTGCCGGCGATGGAAGCGCACAAGCTCGACCCGACCACCGGCGAGGACGAGATGCGCTACGCCCGCGCGGCCCTGGCGCCCGCCGACGAGGCTGCGCAGCCGCGCGACAAGGACCGCCCCGAGACCTGGGGCAAGGTCGGCCGCAACGAGGATTGCCCGTGCGGCTCCGGCAAGAAGTACAAGCACTGCCACGGCCGCTACGCCTGATGTGACTCTCTCGCCCGCGCTACCGTCTCATCTTTCGGAAGCCCTTGCCGCGAAAGCGCAGGGGCTTTCGCGCATTGACGCATCGAAACGATCGGCCGCGATCTCACAGACCTATCGCGGCGGCGGCGGATCGACCGCGATCACCACCGAGGCCGATGCGCTGGCCTATGCGCTGGCGCGAATGCCCGCGACCTATGCGGCGGTCGTCGCGTGTCTGAATGCGATGGCCGGAAGCGTACCGGCGTTTGCGCCGAAAAGCCTGCTCGATTGCGGCGCGGGGCCGGGCACTGCGACTTGGGCCGTGACGCAGGCGTTTGCGCTCCACGACATCACATTGCTTGATGCCAATTTGGCGTTGCGAAAGCTGGCGCTGCACCTTGCCGACGAGACCGCGTTGGTGCTCGATTATGTGCTTGGCGATCTGGTCACGACACTCGCCAAAGCCGATGCGGCCGATCTGGTTGTCGCAAGCTACGTCATCAACGAATGGCCGCCCGCAAAGCAGGGGTATTTGGCGGATGCGCTCTGGTCAAAGACGCAGGACACGCTGCTCGTCGTCGAGCCCGGCACGCCGGCCGGTTACGCGCGCATCCTTGCACTGCGCCAACGCCTGATCGGGCAAGGCGCGCATGTGATCGCGCCCTGTCCGCATGATAATGCCTTCCCGCTGACGTCGCCGGACTGGTGTCACTTCGTGCAGCGGCTGCCGCGCTCGCGCGCGCACATGGCGTTGAAATCCGCCGAACTGCCGTTCGAGGATGAGAAATTCTCCTATGTGGCGCTGTCGCGCGCGCCTGTCGCGCATCGGGCCTCGCGCGTCCTGGCGCAGCCGAACGTCACGAAGATCGCGGTGACGGCAAAACTTTGCACGCGTGATGGATTGCAGATCGCTGCGGCCCCGAAGCGCGACAAGGACGCCTATCGGCGGTTCAAGAAACTCGATTGGGGGGATGCGGTGCGGCTTGGTGAATCGTCATCCTGAGGTGCGCGTGTGTTCAGCTAAGACGGGGGCGTCATCGCCCGCGAAGGCGGGTGAACCAGTATTCCGAGGCGGTGATGATCTGTCTTGGCGTCGCGGAATACTGGATCCCCGCTCGCGTGCGTAAGAACGCACCTGGCGGGAATGCCGTCATCCCGACGGCCCCCTGCCTCACACCTACCGCTTCAAGAACTTGTCCGGCGGGATCGTGACCGTCATTTCGCGCGGCTTCGGCGTGACGAAGTTCGCCAGCGCATAGAGCGCGCCGTAACCGATCGCGCCGATCACGGCGACGACGGTCAGGAAACGCAGCAGGCTCGGCATCGGGCGATCTCGGGCGGCGCAACCGCCGAAATGGAGTGATCGTTTCGGCAAACTACCACCACGTTCGCATATGCAGCGCAAGCCGGCGGCGGACAGGCCGCAATGGGGTCTGGCAAGGCCCCGCGCGGGGGTAGTATAGGTGGCGCAGGCAGCCCGTTCGGGGCGCGCCGTGCTACGGAACCGTCATGCCCGAGCCTCATGCGCAGATCGGCGCGAGCACGTCCCCGGAGGCCGCCATTGTGGCGGCGCTGGGGCCGCGCTCGGTCGTGCTCATCGGCATGATGGGGGCCGGCAAATCCGCTGTTGGCCGGCGGCTGGCGCTGCGGCTGCGGTTGCCCTTCATCGACGCCGATACGGAGATCGAGACCGCGGCGGCGATGACGATCCCCGAGATCTTCGAGACGCATGGCGAGCCGCATTTCCGTGACGGCGAAGCCCGCGTGATCTCCCGGCTGCTGGCCAGCGGGCCGCTGGTGCTGGCAACCGGCGGCGGAGCCTATCTGCGCGACTCGACGCGGCAGCGTATCGCGGCGTCGGGTGTGTCGATGTGGCTGAAGGCCGAGGCCGACGTCATCCTGCGCCGGGTCAAGCGCCGCGCCGATCGCCCGCTGCTGCAGACGGCCGATCCCGCTGCCGTTATCGCCAGATTGATCGGCGAAAGGCATCCGCTCTATGAGCAGTCCGATATCATGATCGATTCCCGCGACGTGCCGCACGAGACCATCGTCGATGAGAGCGTCGCGGCCTTGCACGCGCATCTCTTCGACATGCGCGCGACGCCGTCCCCCTTCTCGATGGATTCCTCGCAATGACCGCGCCGTTGACCCGAGTCTTTTCTCAGATCGCCAGTCCCGTGATCGTCGATGTCGCGCTCGGCGATCGCGCTTATGAGATCGTGATCGGCCGTGACGTCCTCGGCGATCTCGGCCGCCGTGTCGCGGCGTTGCGGCCCGGCGCGCGCACCGCGATCGTGACGGACCGCACGGTCGCCAAACACTGGCTGGAAAAGACCGAGGCATCGCTGGCGGAGGCCGGCGTCGCGTCGTCGCGGATCGTCGTCGGCGAAGGCGAGTCGTCGAAAAGCTATGCAGGCCTGGAACATGTCTGCGAGGCGCTGATCGCGGCGAAGATCGAGCGCAACGATCTTGTCGTCGCGCTCGGCGGCGGCGTGGTCGGCGATCTCGCGGGCTTCGCCGCGGCGATCGTGCGGCGCGGGGTCGATTTCGTGCAGGTGCCGACATCGCTGCTGGCACAAGTGGACTCCTCGGTCGGCGGCAAGACGGGAATCAACTCGCCGCAGGGCAAGAACCTGGTCGGCGCCTTTCACCAGCCGGTTCTGGTGGTCGCCGACACCGCGGTGCTCGATACGCTGTCGCCGCGCCAGTTTCGCGCCGGCTATGCCGAGGTCGCGAAATACGGCGTGCTCGGCGACGAAGGGTTTTTCGCGTGGCTCGAAGCCAATCATGCCGGCATCATGAGCGGCGGGGCCGCGCGCGAGCACGCCATCGCCACCTCCTGCCGCGCCAAAGCGGCGATCGTGGCGCGCGACGAACGCGAAACCGGCGAACGCGCCTTGCTCAATCTTGGCCATACGTTCGGCCATGCGCTGGAAGCCGCGACCGGGTTTTCCGACCGGCTGTTTCATGGCGAGGGCGTCTCGGTCGGCATGGTGCTGGCGGCGGAATTCTCCGCCGAGCGCGGCATGATCGCGGCCGACGATGCGCTGCGCGTCAAGCACCACCTCGCGGATGTGGGCCTTCCGACGGCGTTGCAGGACATTGCCGGCTTCGCCCAGGAAGGCCTCGCCGATGCCGATGCCCTGATGACGCTGATGGCGCAGGACAAGAAGGTCTCGCGCGGCAGGCTGACTTTCATTCTGCTCGAAGCGGTTGGCTGCGCGGTGATCGCCAGGGATGTCGACGGCGCGCTGGTGCGTGATTTCATGGCAAGGAAGCTGGCGGCGAAAGCGTAGCTCGTCATTCCGGGGCGGTGCGCGTCTTCGCGCATCGAACCCGGAATCTCATCATGGTCATCTTGACGAGATTCCGGGTTCGCTCGCACCACGAGGTGCGACCGCCCCGGAATGACGTTTGAACCTGATCGGACCTCTCCATGGACTGGCTCTCATTCGCCATCGTCATCGCCTGCCTGCTGGTGTCGGCGTTCTTCTCCGCAAGCGAGACGGCGCTGACCGGCGCGTCGCGCGCCAGCATGTTGCGGCTCTCGACGCAGGGCAATCGCGACGCAGGCGTGGTCGCGAGCCTGTTCGCAATGCGCGAACGGATGCTCGGCGCGCTTCTTCTGGGCAACAACATCGCCAACATCGCCGCATCCGCGCTCGCGACCGGCGTATTGACGGCGTGGTTCGGCGATGTCGGCGTGCTCTATGCCACCGCCGTCATGACCGGGCTTGTGGTGATCTTCGCCGAAGTCTTGCCGAAGACGATCGCGATCAACGCGCCGGATCGCGTTTCGCTCGCGGTGGCGCGGCCGATGAAACTCGTGGTGCTGTTGTTCCGGCCGCTGCTCGTCATCATCGAGGCGATTGTGCGCGGGCTGATGTTTTTCCTCGGCATCAAGATCGGCGCCAACCAGCCGCTGCTGTCGCCGACCGAGCGGCTGCGCAGCGCGGTCGATCTGATCCATCACGAAGGCGGCGTCGAGAAGCTCGACCGCGACATGCTCGGCGGACTTCTGGATTTGCGCGAATTGCAGGTGTCGGACGTGATGGTTCACCGCACGGAAATGGTGATGATCAATGCCGATCTGCCGGCCGAAGAATTGGTGCGCGAGGTGCTGGCGACCGAATACACCCGGATTCCGCTCTGGCGCGACAAGACGGAAAACATCGTTGGCGTGCTGCACGCCAAGGACTTGTTGCGCGCGATCCGCGCCCATGACGGCGACATCGCCAAAATCGACGTCAGCACGATCGCGCTGCCGCCATGGTTCGTGCCGGAGATGCGGCCGGTGTCGGATCAGTTGAAGGCGTTCCGCCGCCGCAAGACGCATTTCGCGCTGGTCGTCGACGAATATGGCGAAGTCGAAGGCATGGTCACGCTGGAAGACATCCTCGAGGAAATCGTCGGCGACATTTCAGACGAGCACGACGTCGCCGTAGCCGGCGTTCGCGCCCAGCCGGACGGCTCGGTCGTGGTCGATGGCTCGGTGCCGATCCGTGATCTCAACCGCGCGATGGACTGGCGGCTGCCGGACGAGGAAGCGACCACGGTGGCGGGGCTGGTGATCCACGAGGCGCGCTCGATCCCTGAAAAGGGCCAGAGCTTCACCTTTCACGGCTTCCGGTTTCGCGTCCTGCGCCGCGAACGCAACCGCATCACCGCGCTGCGGATCGGGCCGATCGCGACAGATCCGGTTGTCTCGTCCGGCGGCAAGGCACCGCGGGCGGGGACGGCGTTTTGATCCGCACCGTCATTCCGGGTTCGCTCGCAGCTATCACCGCGCCCGCCCCGGAATGACGACAGAAATCACGCCACCTGCTGATCGATGATCTTGACCGCGTCGTCGAGATCGACCGACACGAGCTGCGAGACGCCGCGTTCGGCCATCGTCACGCCGTAGAGCCGGTTCATCCGCGCCATCGTGATCGGATTATGCGTGATGATGATGAAGCGCGTATCGGTGGTCGCGGTCATTTCGTGCAGCAGGTTGCAGAACCGTTCGACGTTGTGGTCGTCGAGCGGCGCATCGACTTCGTCGAGCACGCAGATCGGCGACGGGTTGGTCAGAAACACCGCAAAGATCAGCGCCAGCGCCGTCAGCGCCTGCTCGCCGCCGGACAGCAGCGACAGCGATTGCGGCTTCTTGCCGGGCGGCTTGGCGATGATCTCAAGCCCGGCCTCGAGCGGATCGTCGCTTTCGATCAGATGCAAGGCTGCTTCGCCGCCGCCGAACAATTCGGTGAACAGCCGCTTGAAGTGGCCGTTGACGATCTCGAACGAGGTCAGCAGTCGTTCGCGGGCTTCCTTGTTGAGGCTCTGGATGCCGGTGCGCAGCTTCTTGATCGCCTCGACGAGGTCGTCGCGCTCGGTGGTCAGCGTGGTGTGCGTCGCCTCGACCTCGCGCAATTCTTCCTCGGCGCGCAGGTTGACCGCGCCCAAGCGCTCGCGGTCGCGGCGCAGCCGGTCGAGATCGCTCTCGACCGCATGCAGGTCCGGCAATTCGTCGCCGTGCTTGATCTCGGCCATCGCGCCGACGGCCTCTGGCTCGGCTTCGAGCATGTCGCGAATTTCGCGCTCGATGTCCTCCAGACGGCGGCGCGCGCTTTCCATGCGCTCGTCGGCGCGGGCGCAGGCCTCGCGCGCGGCGGACAGGGCTTCGAGCGAGTGCTTGGCCTCGCGGTCGGTCTGCGCCATCGCCTGTTCGGCCGAGGCCAAAGCATCGGCGGCGGCGCGGCGGCCGGTCTCGGCCTCCTCGATTTCGGAGATGATCGCGCGGCGCTTCTGCGCGAACACGGCCGGCGCGTCGTCGAGTTCGGCGCGCTCGGCGGTGACATCCGTAATGCGGGCCTCGATGGTTGCGATCTGGCCGCCGGCCCCGCCTTTGCGGGTCTGCCATTCGTTGCGCTCGGCGATGATCGCCTGGAGTCGCTTGTCGGCGAGTTCAGCCTCGCGCGCCAGCGCCTGCGCCTCGGCGCGGACCTGGGCTGCGAGCCGGCGATGGCCGTCGATCTCGCCGCGCACGGCGGCGATGCGGTCCTCGCCGTCGCCGGACGGCGGCAATTCGGCGAGCGCGCTTTCGGCGCTTTCATGCGCGGCTTCGGCTTCGGCGCGATCGGCCGCCAGACGGGTCTGCGCTTCGGTCAGCGCGGAGCGCCGCGCGGCGTGGCGGTTGATCTCGCGCTCGGCATGGGCGTGACGCTCGCGCGCGGCATCGACCTCACGGCGGGCGGCGCGGAGCGCCTCGCGCGATGCGGCTTCCGTCGATGACGCCGTCTTCAATTCGAGGTCGGCATGATCCAGCGCCTCGCGGCGCGCGGCGGCCTCGATGCGGGCCTGGTCCAGTTCGGTCTCGATGTCGCCCAGGCGCGCGCGCTCGGCGAGCCGCCGCGCTGCGCCGGACGGCGCATGGGCGGCGGCGATGAAGCCGTCCCAGCGCCAGACATCGCCGTCGCGCGACACCAGCCGCTGTCCGGTCTTGAGTTGCGACACCAGCTCCGCGCCGCGCTCTTTTGCGACGACGCCGATCTGGGCGAGACGACGCCGCAACTCGACCGGCGCTTCGACGTGATCGATGAGGCGTTCGACGCCTTCGGGCAGATTGGGATCGGCATCGGCGAAGCCGGATGCCGTCCAGCGCATCGGCGCGCTCGGGTCGACCGGCGCGTCGAGATCGTCGCCGAGCGCCGCGCCCAGCGCTTTTTCGTAGCCCTTGGCGCATTGCACGCCGTCGATGATCGGCGGCCACAGGTTCTTGGTCTCGCCGTTGAGAATCTTGGAAATGGTGCGGGCTTCGGTCTCCAGCCGCTGCACGCGCTTGTCGGCCTCGACCAGCGGGCCGCGCGAGGCTTCCAACGTCTGCCGCGCCACGACATGCGCGGTCTCACCGCCGGCGACGGCGGCCTCGGAGTCGAGCAAATTCTGCTGCGTCGTCTCCATCACGGCGGCCAGCATGTCGAGATCGCCGAAGCCTTGGGTTTGCTGCGTCAGCGCGTCGATCTCGCGCTCGACATTGCCGATCTCCTGATCGAGCCGGGTCAGGCGATCGCGGTGGCCGCGAACGCCGTTCTGCAACTGGTTGCGCTTGGCGGTGAGGTCGGCCAGCGCCGTGGTCAACTCAGCGAAGGTGAATTCCGCGTCTGAGAGAATTTCCTCGGCGGCCGCGACACGCTCATCGACGCCGCTGCGGCGCTCGACGCGCGACCTGATCTCGTCCTTGAGTTCGACGTCTTCGGCCTCAAGGCGTTGCAACGCGACATCGGCGTCGGCGGCCTGGCGCTGTTCGCGCGTGATATCGGCCACGAATTGCGTGAGGCGGCGATCGAGTTCGGCGACGCGCTCCTTGGCGCGGACCTCCTCGCGGTCGAGCATGTCGCGCGCATTGGTGAGGCGCTGCAAACCAGCGGCGGCGGCGGCCTCGGCCTCGCGCAGCGCCGGCAGTTCGGAGGCGCGGATCGCCTGAATGCGCGCCGATTCGGCCTGCTCCCGCGTGCGCTCGGCCAGGTCGCGGACGTTGAGGTCGTGGACGCGTGCGGACTCCGCAACGTCCGTATGCGCCTGAAGCCAGCGCAGATGAAACAATGTCGCCTCGGCCTTGCGGACCTTGGCGGCGACCTCGCGATAGCGAATCGCCTGCCGCGCCTGCTTTTTCAAGCCGTCGACCTGAGCGGCCAACTGACCGATCACATCCTCGACGCGGGTCAGGTTGGTTTCCGCGGCGCGCAGCCGCAATTCGGCCTCATGGCGGCGGGCGTGCAGGCCTGCGACGCCGGCGGCGTCCTCCAGCACGCGGCGGCGCGCTTCGGGCTTGGCCTGAATGATCTCGCCGATCTTGCCCTGGTGGACGAGGGCCGGCGAGCGCGCGCCGGTGGCGGCGTCCGCGAACAGGATTTGCACGTCACGAGCGCGGACGTCGCGGCCGTTGATGCGATAAACGGAGCCGGATTCGCGCTCGATGCGGCGCGAGATTTCCAGGATTTCGTGCTCGTTCATCGCAGCCGGCGCGGAGCGATCGGCGTTGTCGATCGTCATCATCACTTCGGCATGGTTGCGCGACGGGCGATTGCCGGAGCCCGCGAAGATCACCGCGTCCATGTCGGTCGCGCGCAGCGATTTGTGCGAGGTCTCGCCCATCGCCCAGCGCAGCGCTTCCACCAGATTGGACTTGCCGCAGCCGTTCGGACCGACGACGCCGGTGAGACCCGGTTCGATATGGAAGTCGGTCGGTTCGACGAACGACTTGAATCCATGCAGGCGGAGGCGCGTGAGTTTCATCGACAAGGACCCGTGAGGCTTTCAGCGAATCTCTCGGGCCGTATCATACCATGACAGGCATGATCGTGCGGACCCGAGGACGCTCGTGACGGGACAATGGCCAGACGGACGGAGCAGGGCAACCGTTGGCGCGGGCTTTTCCCCGGAGGATTTTTCGCTTGCGAATCAGCCTGTTTGTCGGTCGCGCGGGATATCATCGCAACCGGAGCCGGCGGCACGATCGGCGGCTTGCGTTGAGCCCTCGACCTGAAATCCGGCGACGCGCTTGTCATTTGCCGCGATCTCTTCCAGCTCCTGTCGCGACCGCGTTCGCTTCAACGCGCCTCGGGAACATTTTGAAAGGATTGGAGTCGTTCCAGACATTTTGTCGCACCGGATGACGATGGGATATCCGGCTCGTGTGGTGATGAGGCCGTTTTGGCAAAGCGTCGTCTGTTCGGTTGGCTGATCCTTCCCGATCTGAGCTGGCTCAATCGCTCCATCACCGTCAAGGCGCTGCTCGTTGCGGCCGTGGTCGTCGCCATTCTGGGCGGGCTGTTCGTCACCGCCGGCGGCGTCCCGATCGCCGCCGATGAGCCGGATGGCTGGCTGACGCGGCAGGTTCTGCATTTCACCTTCAAGCGCAGCATCGCCGCGAGCGCGCGCGAGATCGACCCGCCGAAGGATTTGGCGAGCGAAGGCCGCATCAAGCTCGGGGCGCGGCAATACGACATGGTCTGCGCCAACTGCCACGGCGCGCCGGGCCTCGGCCAGTCGGCGGTGGCGCTGTCGATGAGCCCGCGCCCGCAGCATCTGCCGCGCGTGCTGGATCAGTTCACCGATGCGGAGTTGTACCAGATCGTCCAGCGCGGCGTGAAATTCTCGGCGATGCCGTCCTGGCCGAACGACACGCGCGGGGACGAAGTCTGGTCGATGGTCGCGTTTCTCAAGCAAGTCCCGAAGATGGACGCCGCAACCTATCTCGACCTGACGGCGGTGCGCGAGCCGCCGGAAAAGACGCCTGAATTTCCGCTTGGCAACGTCGTCGCGTTGCGGCCGTCGGACACCGAACGCAATGCGCCGCCGGTAAATGAATTTCTCTATGCGGCCCCTGCGATCGGCTTCAGCGACCGCACCTTGCGCACCCATCCGCTGGCGGCCTGCGCCGGCTGCCACGGCGTCAACGGCGACGGGGCGGCGACAAATGGGGAGGCGCCGAATCTGACAATCCACGATGCGTCCTATCTGCGCCGCGCGCTCGACGCCTATTCCAAGGGCGAGCGCAAAAGCGGCTTCATGCAGGAGATCGCGTCGCAACTGTCGTCGGAGCAGATCAAGCAACTCGCGGACTACTACGCGCAGCTTCCCGTACGCATGACGGAGGCGTCAGTCGCGCCGGATGCCAAACTCGTGGCGCGCGGCGAAGACATCGCCCGCAACGGCATCAGGGAAAGCGCCATCGCCGCCTGCTCGAATTGCCATGAAAGCGCCGGCAGCAAGATCAGCGGCGCGCCGCGCATTGCCGGCCAGACCGAGATATTCCTGCGCCGTCAATTGACGGCCATGCGCCATGGCGGGCGCGGCAGCACCGGCGTCTGGAATCCGATGTCTGCCGAAGCGCATGATCTTGGCGACAGCGATATCGCCGGTCTCGCCGCGTTCTACGCCACGCAGAAACCGACCAAGGGCAATGACGCGCCGATCGCCGCGGCGTCATGGCCAAAGGGCGATCTGGCGCGCGGCAAATATCTGTTCGAGACCTATTGCAGCACATGCCATCTCAATGGCGGTCGCGGCGACGAGGCCGGCATGACGCCCGACATCACGCTGCACGGCTCGCCTTATGTCGCGCAGCAGCTTCACAGTTTCCGCACCCGCGCCCGCGTCAGCAACAAGATGCTGGAGACGACGCAGAGCCTGAACTACGCCGACATGGCCAGCGTTGCCGCCTATCTCAACACCATTGCGCCCCAGAAAACGCTGCTGCCGCCGGATCAGGCGGCTGCCGCGCGGGCCGCGAAGCTCGCCGAGACGGGCGATAGCGGGCGCAACATTCCGGCCTGCACGAATTGCCACAATGCCGAGGGCATCGCGTCGCTGCAACTCATTCCGCGTCTGCAGGGACAGAATGCGCCGTATCTCAAGAACCGACTCGACCTGTTCGCGAACTGGCGCGAAAGCCGCATCAGCGCACTCAATCCGATGCCGGCGATCGCGGACAAGCTCACCGACACCGAGCGCGCCGATCTTGCGGCCTATTTCGCCGCGGCCGCGCCGCTGGCAAAACCCGCCGCGCCGTGACGTCGAGCGGCGGATCGATCCGCCGCTCGATCAGATCACGCCGCCTTCGTCGCCAGATGCTTGAACATGTTGGCGCGGGCCTCGTCGTCCATCTCCGCCTTCCACTTGAACTTGTCTTTCAGCGCGACGGCCTTTGCGGCGGCGGGGCGGGCCGAGATTTCGTCGTGCAGGCGTTTGACGTTGGGAAATTTCGCGAACGCCTCGTCGCCGAGCACGAACGGCGCCATGCGCGCCCAGCCCCAGACGTCCATGTCGACGATCGTGTAGCTGTCGCCGACCATGTATTTTCGGCCGGTAAGGCGCTGCTCGAGCACGGTCAGATGGCGGTCGGCCTCGAACTGGTAACGCTGATTCGCATAGGCGACCTTCTCCGGCGCAAAGTGCTTGAAGTGAACGGCCTGACCGAAGAAAGGCCCGACGCCGGTTGCCACGAACATCAGCCAGGACAACAAATCGGCGCGGTTCTTCGCCGAGTCGGACGGAAGAAACTGGCCCGTCTTTTCGGCGAGATACAACAGGATCGCGTTGCTGTCGAAGACGATCGCCCCGTCGTCGTCGATCGCCGGCACCTTGGCGTTCGGATTGATCGCAAGAAACGCCGGCTTGAACTGATCGCCGATACGGGTATCGACCGCGACCGGCTCATAAGGCAGTCCGGCCTCCTCCAGAAACAGAGCGACCTTGGTCGGATTCGGCGAACCGTTGAAATAGAATTTGATCACGCGGCGTCTCCCTGTGAAGCGTTGATGCGATACGAACGTCGTTATCCTACGCAAAATGCACGGCCGTTGTTACGGCCGTGCTGACTATCGTACTCCGATTTGCGATCGCGGGCGGGATCGATCAGCCGCCGAACGCGAGACCGGCGCCGGCGATGGCGATCAAAGCCGCGCCGGCAAGGCCGACGAGTTTGGAAAAGCGCACCATCGCGTCGCGGGTCGAGGACTGCGTCATGCTGACGCCACGGCCGGCGAAGCGCGCGGCCGAGTTCTGGGCGTTGAATTCAGCGTCGGCGTCGAGTGCGACGGTCAGCGCCACGGACATCATCAGGATACCGAGCATGCCGATACCGGCAAAACCGAGAAATCCCATCAGCAGGAACGGAAAAGCGCCGACGAGTAAAATCGGAAACAGCGGGAGGACGAGAAGGGATTCGGATCGAAGGGACCGCATGGAGGCGTCTCGAAAGTGAAGCGGCACGGAATGTGCGATGCAATGCGTGCGTTATAGGCGTCAATCGGGGCGAAAACGGGATTTGAGCCGCGCGTTGCCCACGGGTCAGGCCATCGAGATCGTCGACGTTTTTGGCTAAGATCAAGCCAGCGACCGAGATCGCCTATTCCGGCGGCGACCGGCGTCACGCCATCGACATGCTCGACCGGATTTCGGCGCGCAATTCGTCGATCAGGCGCAGGCCTTTCGGGGTCTCGATGTGCCAGTAGGTCCAGCCGTTGCAGGCGCCGGAGCCTTGCGCGGCGGCGCCGATGCGGTGGATCGAGCCGACCTTGTCGCCGAGCATGATCGCGCCGTCGGCACGGACCAGCGCGTTGTGCTTCTTGCGCGCATCCATCAAGATCGCACCCGGCGAGATCATGCCGCGCTCGATCAGCTCAGAAAACGCGACGCGCGGGGCTTCGCGTGCCGTCATGAACGGCGCCAGCGTGGCGCCGGGCAGCGGCAGAATTTGTGCGATGCGGGCTTGCGCCGCCGCCGCATAGGTCTGGTCGCGCTCGAAGCCGATATAGGAGCGGCCGAGCCGCTTGGCGACCGCGCCGGTGGTGCCGGTGCCGTTGAACGGATCGACGATCATGTCACCGGGCTTCGACGACGACAGGATCACGCGCGCCAGAAGTCCTTCCGGCTTCTGCGTCGGATGCACCTTCTTGCCGTCACCGCCCTTGAGGCGTTCTTCGCCGGTGCACAGGGGAATCAGCCAGTCGGAGCGCGCCTGCACGTCTTCGTTCGACGCCTTCAACGCTTCGTAATTGAACGTGTAGCCCTTGGCCTTTTCGTCGCGCGCGGCCCAGATCATGGTCTCATGCGCATTGGTGAAACGACGGCCGCGGAAATTCGGCATCGGATTCGATTTGCGCCAGACGATATCGTTGAGCACCCAGAATCCAAGATCCTGCATGATCGATCCGACGCGAAAGATGTTGTGATACGAGCCGATCACCCACAATGTCGCCGACGGCTTCATGATGCGGCGGCAGGCGAGCAGCCAGGCGCGCGTGAAATCGTCATAGGCCGCGAACGACGAGAACTTGTCCCAGTCGTTGTTGACCGCATCGACATGCGATTCATCGGGACGTTTGAGGTCGCCCTTGAGCTGCAGATTGTAGGGCGGATCTGCGAACACCAGATCGACCGACGCAGCGGGCAGTTTCGACATCTCGGCCACGCAATCGCCGATGACGATCCGTGACGTGGACTCGGCTTCAAAGTGGGTGCGGGGCGTCCTTGCAGACGCCCCGCGACGCGACATACCCATGACTCAACTACTCTGACTCAGGCGACGCAGCCGGCGACGCGGGACTAAACAACCGACTGTCCACACCATGACCGGCCAAAGTAAAAATCGACTTAATTGGAAAACATGACGAGTCCGAGCGGCCCGAATAATGGCTTGCGTTGAAATGCGTCGTTGCGAGAAGCGAGGTTGCTCGCCTTCGAGCGACCTTGCGACGAAGCAATCCAGTCTTGCTTCATCGCAAGCAAGACTGGATTGCCTCGCTCGGCATTAAATCGGAAGGCCCATTTGATGCCCGCTCGCAATGACGGCGAGGCGCTGGCAAAGCGCGCGCCGGCGCGATATGGCTTAACGGAATGGAAACGATTTTCGCTTCGCCGCGTTCTGTTGTGCGGGTTAGCCGAAAGCCGTCGGCTGCAGGGGATGAATGCCATGCGTTATGATGATTTCCGCCGCAGCGATAATATCGACGATCGCCGCGACGATGACGGCGGCGGCATGGGCGGTGGCGGCGGCTTCGGCATTCCCGGCGGCGGCGGCGGTCTCGGCATAGGCGCGATGGTCGTGCTCGGCCTCGTCGGCTGGGCTTTCGGCATCGATCCGCGCATCCTGATCAGCGGCGCTGAAATCGCAATGGGCGGACGCGAGCAAGACCCGACCTATCAAACCGATCGCCGCACATCCGAGCCGCCCAAAAAGGGCGCGCCGTCCGACGACATGGGCAACATGATTTCCGGCGTTCTCGGCGAGATCGACGATCGCTGGAACGAGATTTTCAAGGAGAGCGGGCAGAACTATTCCGGCCCGCGCATCGTGCTGTTCAAGAACGCGACGAATGGCGGACGCTGCGGCATGGCCGAATCGGCGATGGGGCCGTTTTATTGTCCGCCCGACAAGCAGATCTTCCTCGACACGAATTTCTTCCGTCAGGTCGAGACCAAGTTTCGCGGCTGCTCGGGCAATGCGTGCAAGTTCACCGCGGCCTATATCATCGCGCATGAAGCCGGCCATCACATCCAGAATCTGCTCGGCATTCTGCCGCGCGTGACGCGGTTGCAGCAGCAGGCCGGCAGCAAGGCAGAAGCCAATCAGTTGCAGGTCAAGGTCGAGTTGCAGGCCGATTGCCTGTCGGGTGTGTGGGTCAACCGCGAATCGAAAAAACGTCCGGGCTTTCTGGAGCAGGGCGACATCGACGCGGCGTTGCAGACTGCGACGGCGATCGGCGACGACACGCTGCAGCGGCAGGCGCAGGGCCGCGTGGTGCCGGATTCGTTCACGCACGGCTCGGCCGAGCAGCGCAAGCGCTGGTTCATGACCGGCTATCAGCAGGGCACCGTGCAGGCGTGCAACACGTTCGCCAGCGATCGGTTGTGATTTGGGGCCGCTGTTACGGATTGGCGCGCGTCAGGCACGGCCGTCGTCACCCGCGAACACGGCCGTCGTCACCCGCGGAGGCGGGTGATCCAGTATTTCGCGACGTTGAGGTTGAGCCATCGACTGCGCGGAATACTGGATCACCCGGTCTGCAGGCGCCAAGGCGCCTTTGCCGGGTGACGACGGTCAAAAAGGTTGCGGAGGTTTTAGCATAAATGCCCGACACGCGCGCCTTCATCCCGCTCTCGATCGCCGTGCTGACCGTCTCGGACACGCGCACGCTCGCCGACGATAAATCCGGCGCGACGCTTGCCGATCGCCTCACCGCCGCCGGTCACGCGCTCGCCGCGCGCGAAATCGTGCCGGACGATGTCGACTCAATTCGCGAAATGGTGAAAGGCTGGATCGTCGATCCAGCGATCGATGTGATCATCACCACCGGCGGCACCGGCTTCACCGGCCGCGACGTGACGCCGGAGGCGATCGAGCCGCTATTTGAAAAGCGCATGGATGGATTCTCGATCGCCTTTCACATGCTGAGCCACGCCAAGATCGGGATGTCGACGATCCAGAGCCGCGCCACGGCCGGCACGGCGGGCGCGACCTTCATCTTCTGCCTGCCGGGGTCGCCCGGCGCCTGCCGCGACGGCTGGGACGGCATCCTCGCGCACCAACTCGATTACCGGTCGACGCCGTGCAATTTCGTCGAGATCATGCCGCGCCTGGACGAGCATCTGCGGCGGGGAAAGCGATTTAGATAACCATCCGTCATTCCGGGGACGGATGGTTACAATTCCAACTCCCAGGTCTCGCCGATCAGGTTCTGCCCGAAGCTGCGATGCGGTTCGCTCGCGACGAGCGCAAACCCCGCTTGCTGGTAGAGTTTGCGGGCGGCGCCGAGATTGCTCTGCGTCCACAGCGCGATCTTGCGATACCCGCACTGCCGGGCGAACGTGATCGCCTCCGAAACCATGCGGCGGCCGAGGCCTTGTCCGCGCCCGGCCGGATCGATGAGCAACAGGCGCAGCTTTGCGACGTCGTCCGAACCCCTGACCACAAACAGCGAGCCGACCGGCGCGCCGTCGAGATCGGCGATCCAGCAGCGCTCGCGCGAGGCATCGCACGAGGCGATGAACTTGGCGACGATTTCAGCGACCAGCCCCTCGAACGCGGAATCGAAGCCGTATTCGGCGGCATAGAGCGCGCCGTGGCTTTGCACCACCCAGCCCATGTCGCCCGGCCGCGGGTTGCGCAACGTCGCGGCGGGCTTGGTCGCGCCGTCATCGCCGAGCAGATGCTCGATCGTCGTCATCGCCCGCACCAGTCGGTCCGCCTGCGGGCCGAGCGCCGTCAGCATGGCCTGAACGTGGTCGTGCGAGCCGCGCGCGAGCCGACCTATCGCGAGGCGGCCCTTGGCCGTCAGGCTGAGTTGATATTGCCGCCGGTCGGTCGCTGACGGCTTCCGCGCGATCAGGGCCTTGTCCGTGAAACCCTGCACGATGCGGCTGAAATAGCCGCCGTCGAGGCCCAGTTCGGTCGCGATCTCCTTGGCCGATCGTCCGGGCCGGTCGGCCAGTTCGTACAGCACCCGCGCTTCCGTCAGCGAATAGGGGCTGTCGAACAATTGCTGATCGAGCACGCCGAGTTTGCGGGTATAGAGCCGGTTGAAGGCCCGCACCGCGGCGACGGGGTCTTTGGGATGTTGCTGCATCATGGCGTCCACCTCGATACTTGCTATCGTCAGTCATTTAGTTGACGATGGCAAGTATCGAGGCGGATGCCGTGACCGAATTCAAGCCACTACGATCCGGCTGCGCAGCAGCGTCCGCGACGAACGCCCAAGCTGGCGCAGCAGCCGCGTCTCCGGGCGGCGTGAATCTGCCGCGTAACCGCCGAGCCGCTCGTAATGTTCGCGCGAAATCAGCAGGCCTTGATCGGCCGAGGGCAAACCGAGCATCCGCGCCACTGCGTGGATGCGTTCGCGCCATCCCGTCACCGCATAGGGCGAGCGTGCGTAGCGGAAAATGCCCGCGCGCGGTTGGCCGCTGCTGGCGACGCTGTGGACGAACTGCGCGGCCTCGTCGATCCATCCCGCGTCGAGTACGGCGCCGGCATGAATGAACATCAACCAGGACGACCGTGCCGCCGCTGCACCCGCCGCAAGCGCCGCGGCCCGCGACCCGTCGGTCGCGATATAGTTGCAACCCGCGACATCGGCGACGCGGGCCATGGCCTCGCTGCCGGGGCGATCCACCAGCAGCACCTCGCGGATCACACCCGCAGCCGCACCCGGCACCAGCGCCGCCAGAGTGGCGACGGCTGGTTGCTCAAGACCATCGGTGGCGATGATGACGCTCAGCATAAACGGATCTCACTGCGTTCAGTCCCATAGAACGCCGTGGTACCGTTTTGTCATCATCAAATCAGCCAAACGGTCGCTTTTTCGGACGGACGGCCGTCGTTCGCGGTTATCGCCGCTGCTCGCGCGGCCGTGTGATCTGGTTCTGCGCCGCGCGCAAATGCGGATTGTCCATGCAACTGGCGGGCGTCCCGCTGATCGCGGCGCGGCACTGGTCGTAGGTGGCGTAATCGCAGTTGAGGCCGTCGGCCTTGCCGTAACCCAATGCGCAGACCGCCGCATTGGCGCCGGCCTCGGCATCGGGGGTTCCGGCCAGGCCAATTGCGGCCGCGACCAGCGATGTTGCGAAAACTACGCGAGCAAGATGTGTCATTGGCAACCTCCCGGAAAAAGCTCCGATCAAGATACGTGCCGGATTCGCAAAAATGATCGTGAACACGAGAAAGTGTGTTCTTGATTTGTTCTTTTAATCGGTTATCTTGACGGCATGAGACGCGCTGCATCTGCCCTCAAGCACCCGCCGGACACGGCGCCCTCCGACCCGGCGGGTGCGCCGTCGCCGTTCACCGAAATCGCGGTCGCGATCGATCGTGAACGGCGGCGGGGCCGCGGCGCGCAGTCCAATGCGTCCGGCCGTTTCGAGGCCGAGGCGCGCGTCGCCTTCGACGACGGCTGGCAGAGCCTCGACGAATTGCCGCCGTTCAAGACCACGCTCGGCGTCGACACCGCGCGCAAGGTCAT
The DNA here is from genome assembly GCA_964244735.1 of uncultured Tardiphaga sp. Lineage (GTDB taxonomy): Bacteria > Pseudomonadota > Alphaproteobacteria > Rhizobiales > Xanthobacteraceae > Tardiphaga. The sequence continues at coordinate 199,029 of CAXTJT010000008.1, read as the reverse complement.
CACGCGCAACGAATCGCCCGATATCGGTTTCGACCGCTCGATCAACCCCTATCGCGGCTGCGAGCACGGCTGCACCTATTGCTTCGCACGTCCGACCCATGCGTTTCTCGGCCTCTCGCCGGGGCTCGATTTCGAATCCAGGCTGTTCGCCAAGCCCGATGCGCCGGCACTTCTTGAAAAAGAACTGGCGGCGGCGAATTACGAGCCGAAGACGATCGCGATCGGCACCAACACCGATCCGTACCAGCCGATCGAACGCGACAGCAGGATCATGCGCGGCCTTCTTGAAGTGCTGGAACGCACGTCGCACCCGGTCGGCATCGTCACGAAATCGGCTTTGGTGACGCGCGACATCGACATTCTGGCGCGGATGGCGAAACGCAATCTCGCCAAGGTCGCGATCTCCGTGACGACGCTGGACGCGAAACTGGCGCGCAGCATGGAGCCGCGCGCCTCGACGCCCTCCAAACGGCTCGAAGCGTTGCGGCAGTTGGCGGACGCCGGCATCCCGACCACGGTGATGGTCGCGCCGGTGATCCCGGCGCTCAACGATATGGAGATCGAGCGCATTCTGGACGCGGCGGCGCATGCCGGCGTGCGCGAAGCCAGTTACGTGCTGCTGCGGCTGCCGCTCGAGGTGCGCGACCTGTTCCGCGAATGGCTGATGGCGAATTACCCGGACCGCTACCGGCATGTCTTCACGCTGATCCGCGATATGCGCGGCGGCCGCGATTACGATTCGCAATGGGAGACGCGCATGAAGGGCACCGGGCCGATGGCGTGGATGATCGGCCGCCGTTTCGAGATCGCCTGCGCCAGGCTCGGCCTGAACAAGCGCCGGACCAGATTGACGACGGACCATTTCGCGCGCCCGAAGCGCAACGGCGAGCAGTTGAGTTTGTTTTGAGGCGGAAACGCTGAAATCGACGTGACGACCGGATGCGCTGCATCCCCTCTCCTGCCTCCGGGAGAGGGCGCAGGGTGGGGGCGACGCGGACCCCAGATTTGCCGTCGCCCCCACCCGACGAATAACGGGCATGACGTGGAATTCCCGGTTGCGCGCGACGGCGGCGATCCGCAATCCTGCGGTCATGATTCGCGATACCGCCAAGACCCAGCCGTCCAAGTTCAAAAAGGGCGTGATCGCGCTCGCGCCGCCGACCTTCAAGCGCGAGCGCGCGCTGATGAAGTCGGGCGCCGGGCCGGTCGCCGGCTGCGACGAGGCGGGACGCGGCCCGCTGGCCGGGCCGGTGGTCGCCGCCGCGGTGGTGCTGGACCCGAAACGCATCCCCAAGGGTCTCGACGATTCCAAGAAGCTCACCGCGGAGCATCGCGAGGCGCTGTTCATCCAGATTTGCGCGACGTCGTCCTTCGCACTGGCCTTCGCGTCACCGGCGCGAATCGATCGCGATAATATTTTGCGCGCCTCGCTGTGGGCGCTGTCGCGCGCGGTCCATGCGTTGCCGCAGACGCCGCGCCATGTGCTGGTCGATGGCCGCGACAAAATCCTCACGCCGTCCGGCTGCGAGTGTCGCGCCGTGATCGGCGGCGACGCGCTGGTGCTGTCGATCGCGGCCGCCTCGATCGTGGCGAAAGTCACGCGCGACCGGCTGATGCGCGCGCTGGCGCAGGACTGCCCCGGTTACGGCTTCGAGAATCACAAGGGCTACGGCGTGCCGGAGCATCTGGCCGCGTTGCAGCGGCTCGGCCCGAGCCGGCATCACCGGGCGCTGTTCGCGCCGGTCGTCGCTGCACGCCAGCGCTTCGAGGGCGTCGTTGCACTGCCGCCGGTGGCCGATATGTTCACCGCCGCTGCAAGCTGAGTTGCCTGTCTCGCCCCCGCCCTCTATCACCTGACAAGGTTTCCGCGGGCACAGGGCGTTGATGCGTTTCACCTCTCTGATCGTCGAACTGATCCGCGCCCGGCCGCGGCTGGTGATCTGGGTCGTGCTCACGGTGCAGGCCGCGATCTGGTGGCTGTTGCCGACCATCCTTTATGGCGGCCCGCCCGGCGATGTCGCCACCGTGCTGGCGATCGGCCGCGAATATCGCGTCGGCACGCTTGACGGGCCGCCGCTGGCGTTCTGGCTCGCCGACATCGCATTTCGCGCCGCCGGCCATCATGTCGCGGGCATCTATCTGCTGGCGCAGCTCTGTTTCATGGCGGCGTTCTGGGCGCTCTATCAACTCGGCCGCGCCATCGTCGGCGGCCCGCATGCCGTGCTCACAGTGCTGCTGACGATGACGGTGACGGCGTTCAGCATCGCGAACGTCGAATTCGGCCCCGACGTGCTGGCGCTGCCGATCTGGAGCTGTCTCGTGCTTCAGCTCTGGCGCGTGATCGGCCAGAATCGCCGCAAAGCGTGGTTCGGCGTGGCGCTCAATGCCGGTCTCCTGGTGCTGACGACATCGGCCGCGCCGGCGTTGCTGGCACTGGTGCTGATCGTGCTGCTGGCGCTGCCGCACGGGCGGCGCAGCCTCGTCGCGCTTGATCCGCTCTACGCGCTGCTGGTGTTCGGCGCGATCGTGCTGCCCGTCGCGATCTGGCTGGCGCGCAATGACGGCGTCGCTTTCGCCTGGCCGGCGCCTGATCGGCTCGGCGCCAGCGGCCTCGCGGCGCTGGCTTTGGTCGGTGGACTGCTGTTCGCCATGACGGGCATGATCGTGCTGACGATGATGACGACGCGGCGATTGGTGAACCTGCGCGAAAACGCGCCGGAGATCGCGCGCGCCGGCCTCGATCCGCTCGGCAAGACCTTCGTGCTGATCTTTGCGCTGGCGCCGGCGGTCGTCGGCTGTCTGCTGTCGGGCCTGTATGGCAAGCCCGCGGTCGCCGGCGGTCCGGCGATCGCGCTGCTGCTGTCCGGCCTCGCGATCGTGGTGCTGTCCGGCGATGTGATCGCGCTGCGCCAGCAACGCCTGCTGCGGAAAATCTGGTCGCTGGCGGTGATTGCGCCGGCGGTGTTCGCTGCGGCGGTCGTGCTGGTGCTGCCCTGGATCGGCGACACGGAGAGCGACACGACGATTCCGGCAAAACAGATCGCAGCCTTTTTCGGCGACAGCTACGCGCGCCGCACCGGCAGGCCGCTGCCGGCGGTGGCGGGCGATCCGCAACTCGCGGCCGTCGTCGCGATGGGTGCGTCGCGGCCGCATCTGCTGCGCGACGCGCAACCCGAACGGACACCGTGGCTGACGCCGCAGGCGCTGATCGCGCGCGGCGGCATCGTGCTGTGGCGCGCGACAGACGCGTTGGGCGCGCCGCCGCCCGACATCGCGCAGCGCTTTCCGGGGCTGGTGCCGGAGGTGCCGCGCGGTTTCGATCGTCTCATCAACGGCCGCCAGCCGCCGCTGCGGATCGGCTGGGCGATTCTACGAGGGAAGTAAGTCCGCCTGTCGGGTGGGTTACGGCCTTGCGCTCGCGCGCGACGCGCCGCCTGACCCACCTACGAAGGGCTCTTCAACGCCACCGCGATGCTGCGCAAATCGAGCCACGCCATCCGCTTGTAGGACGGCTGCCGCAGCAAATAGGCCGGATGGAACGTCGCCAGCGCGCGGATCGTCCGCGTGCCGGTGTCGTAATCGCGCCAGCGGCCGCGCGTCTTCATGATGCCCTCGCGGCTCTGCATCAGGCATTGCGTCGAAGGGTTGCCGAGCGTCACCAGAATGTCGGGGTTCACCAGTTCGATATGGCGCTTGATGAAGGGCAGGCAGATCTGCGTCTCCTGCGGCGACGGATCGCGGTTGCCCGGCGGACGCCACGGAATCACATTGGCGATGTAGCAATTGCCGCGATTGAGGCCGATCGCGGCCAGCATCAGGTCGAGCAATTTCCCCGAGCGGCCGATAAACGGCAGCCCCTCGATGTCCTCGTCGCGGCCGGGCGCTTCGCCGACGAACATGATCTTCGCCTGCGGGTTGCCGTCGGCGAACACCATCCGCGTCGCCGTGGCCTTGAGCGCGCAGCCGTCGAAACGCTCCATCAACGCGCGCAGCGTTGCAAGATCGGGTGCGGTCGCGGCGGAGTCGCGGGCGGCGGCAATGGCGATCTCCGGCGCCGTCGTCGCGTCGGGCTTGAGGGCCGGCTTCGGCATCTCGGCGGCGCGCTGCAGCGGCTTGCGCTCGGGCGCCGCCGTCGCCGTTGCCGGTTCCGGCCCGTCGTCGTCGAGCCGGTTGACCGGCTCGTCCATGAGCGCGCAATCGACGCCGGCCTCGACATAAAACGCCAGAAGCTCGCGCAGGCTCGGGGCAGGATCGCGGGTGATGTCGGAGGGGGAATTCATTGCCGTCTTATAGCCGGACTGTCGATCGAACTGAACTCGTCTTTCCGGGGCGGACGCACCTCTTGGTGCGGGCGAACCCGGAATCTCACCAAGTTCAACTTGAACCGATTCCGGGGTCTCGTCCGGCAAGAGCCGTCCGAGCCCCGGAATGACGGCGAGGGTTGTTCTCGGCCCAAAAATCGGAAACAACAGCCTTTAGAAGCGTTCTCAATCGCCCCGACACGACAGCACGAGCACATCCCCCATGAGCGACCAGGATACCGCGCCCGAAGCGCATGACGAATTGCCGCCCCGCGAGTCGATGGAGTTCGACGTCGTCATCGTGGGCTCCGGACCGTCCGGCCTGTCGGCCGCGATCCGGCTGAAACAGCTCAATGCGGAGTTGTCGATCGTCGTGGTCGAAAAGGGCTCGGAAGTCGGCGCGCACATCCTGTCCGGCGCGGTCATCGATCCGTCGGGTCTGGACAAGCTCGTTCCCGACTGGCGCGACGATGCGGATTGCCCGCTGAAAACCAAAGTCCAGGACGACCAGTTCTATTTCATGACCGCGACCGGCGGCTTCCGCCTGCCGAACTTTCTGTTGCCGCCGCTGATGAACAATCATCACTGCTACATCACCTCGCTCGGCATGGTCTGCCGTTGGCTCGGCGCGAAAGCTGAAGCGCTCGGCGTCGAGATCTATCCGGGCTTCGCGGCCGTCGAGACGCTGTATGACGACAACGGCGCGGTGCGGGGCATCGCCACCGGCGACATGGGCGTCGGCCGCGACGGCAAGCCGAAGGACTCCTTCACGCGCGGCATGGAGTTGCTTGGCAAATACACGCTGTTCGCCGAGGGTGCGCGCGGCAGCCTCACCAAGCAGTTGATCGCCAAGTTTTCGCTCGACAAGGATTCGGAGCCCGGCAAGTTCGGCATCGGCCTCAAGGAAATCTGGCAGGTCGATCCGGCCAAGCACAAGAACGGCATGGTGCAGCATTCGTTCGGCTGGCCGCTGAACAACCAGACCGGCGGCGGCTCGTTTCTCTATCACTACGACGACAATCTCGTCGCTGTCGGCTTCGTCGTGCATCTGAACTACGACAATCCGTATATCTATCCGTTCGAGGAATTCCAGCGCTTCAAGACCCATCCGAAGATCAAGGACACCTTCGTCGGCGGCAAGCGCCTGGCCTACGGGTCGCGCGCGATCACCGAGGGCGGCTACCAGTCGGTGCCGCGCCTGACGTTCAAGGGCGGCGCGCTGATCGGCTGCGCGGCGGGCTTCGTCAACGTGCCGCGCATCAAGGGCGTGCACAATGCGATGGCCAGCGGCATGCTCGCCGCCGAGAACGTCGCGAGCGCTTTGGCCGCCGGCCGCGCCAACGACGAACTGGTCGATTACGAGAACGGCTGGCGGGAGTCCTCGATCGGCAGGGATTTGTGGCCGGTCCGCAACGCCAAGCCGCTATGGTCGAAATTCGGCACGCTGCTCGGCAACGCGCTCGGCGGCTTCGACATGTGGTGCAACACGCTCGGCTTCTCGCTGTTCGGCACCCAGTCGCACGCCAAGACCGACAGCAAGTCGCTGAAGCCCGCCAAGGAGTATCAGCCGATCGCCTATCCGAAGCCGGACGGCAAGATCACCTTCGACCGGCTGTCCTCGGTGTTCATGTCGAACACCAATCATGAGGAAGACCAGCCGGTCCATCTCAAGGTCGCCGATCTCAAGTTGCAGAAGGAGTCCGAACTGGACGTCTTCGCCGGGCCGTCGAATCGCTACTGCCCGGCCGGCGTCTATGAATGGGTGCAGGAAAGCGCCGGGCCACGGTTCCAGATCAACGCCCAGAATTGCGTTCACTGCAAAAGCTGCGACGTCAAGGACCCGAACGGCAACATCACCTGGGTTCCGCCCGAAGGCGGCGGCGGCCCGAATTACGAGGCGATGTGATCATCGACAATGTCATTCCGGGTCGCGTTCGCCAAGAGGCGTCCGCGCCCCGGAATGACGACGAGTTGCTCCCGTCACGAAGCTGCCTTGTTTGCCGTTCCCACTGTACCTAGCACGGATCGCCCCACGCGCTGTTGATCGTGGGTCGCCCGGCGTCGGCTTGCGGCGAGGCGGCGAAGACGTCATTGTCGCGCGATTTCGTTGCAATCAGCCGTTCGTCAGCCGTCCTGCGGACAGCGAATCGCCGTTCGTCGCATCTCGCTCGTCCAGCCGTTGATTCAAGCTTTTGCCCTTTCTGGAGCTAGCAAACCCCGATGCTGTCCATTCAATCCAAGCGCCTGAAGATCGCCGCTCTTGCTCTCGCTCTGTCCGCGGGACCGATGGCCGCGCTGGCCCAGACCCCGGACCATCAGAGCGATAACTCGGCCTTCCCGAGCGCGCGCGATCTGAAATCGCTGACCACCGCCGGCAGCTACCTTGCCGCGCGCCATGCCAGCGTCGAGCGCGACGCCACCAACGCCGCCGCGTTCTATCGCTCGGCGCTGCGCAGCGATCCGAAAAACAACGAGCTGCTCGACCGCGCGTTCATCTCGTCGCTGGCCGAGGGCAATATCGAGGAAGCTGTCAAGCTCGCCGACCGCGTGCTGGCGATCGACAAGACCAACCGCGTCGCCCGCCTCGTCGTCGGCGTGCGCGATCTCAAGATGAAGAAATACACGGCCGCCCAGACCAACATTAATCAGTCGGTGCGCGGGCCGATCACCGATCTCGTCGCGACGCTGCTGGCCGCCTGGGCCACCACGGGCGCCGGCGACAGCAAGGCGGCCATCGCCAATATCGACAAGCTGGCCGGCCCGGAATGGTATCCGATCTTCAAGGATCTGCATGCCGGCATGATCTACGACTTGGCCAACAAGCCGAAGGAGGCCGGCGCGCGATTCGAGCGGGCCTACAAGCTCGACGAGACGGCGCTGCGCGTCGCTGATTCCTATGCGCGCTGGCTGTCGCGCAACCAGAGCGACCAGGCGGCGCTCGGCGTCTATGAGGCGTTCAACCAGAAGCTGGCGCGGCATCCTTTGATCCTCGACGGCATCAAGGAGACCAAGGCCGGCAAGAAGCTCGCGCCCTTGGTTGATTCGGTCCAGACCGGCGCCGCAGAAGCGCTTTACGGCATCGGCGCGTCGCTGACACGGCGCGGCGGCGAGGATCTGGCGCTGGTCTATCTGCAGCTCTCGCTCTATCTCGCGCCGAATCATTCGCTGGCGCTGCTGTCGCTCGCGGACCTCTATGAGTCCGTCAAGAAGCCGGCGATGGCGATCAAGATCTACGAGAAGGTGCCGGAGAATTCTCCGCTGAAGCGCAACGCGCAAATCCAGCAGGCGACCGATCTCGACGCCGCCGACCGCGGCGAGGAGGCGATCAAGATTCTCAAGACCGTGACGGCCGACGATCCCAAGGATCTCGAAGCCATCATGGCGCTCGGCAATATCGAGCGCGGCAGGAAGAAGTTCGCCGATTGCGCGCAGACCTACACGCAGGGCATCGACGCGCTGCCGGCGGTCGAGAAATCGAGCTGGGTGTATTTCTACTTCCGGGGCATCTGCCTGGAGCGCTCCAAGCAGTGGGCCAAGGCCGAGGCCGACATGAAGAAGGCGCTCGACCTGCAGCCCGAGCAGCCGCATGTGCTGAATTACTTGGGTTATTCCTGGATCGATCAGGGCATCAATCTCGACGCCGCGATGAAGATGATCAAGCGCGCCGTCGATCAGCGCCCGGACGACGGCTACATCGTCGATTCTCTCGGCTGGGCCTATTACCGCACCGGCAATTACGATGAGGCGGTGAAGACGCTGGAGCGTGCGATCGATCTCAAGCCGGAAGACCCGACCATCAACGACCATCTCGGCGACGCCTATTGGCGCATCGGCCGCACGCTGGAAGCCAACTTCCAGTGGGCGCATGCCCGCGACCTCAAGCCGGAAGCCGAGGAACTGCCGAAAATCGAAGCCAAGATCGCCAACGGCCTGCCGAGCGATCCGGCGCCGGCTTCGGCGGCCGCCGACCCGGCCGGCTCCGACAAGAAAAAAGAAGACGACGGCAAAGGCGGCTGACATATAGACGGAAGGGCAGGCGCGGACGATCGCGCCGGCGTAACCGTTGATACAGGGCTGATCGCCGATGACGGCGTTGACTGAACAGGCGCGCGCCAAGGTCAATCTGACTTTGCGCGTGGTGGGACGGCGGGTGGACGGCTATCACGACCTCGAAAGCGTCGTGGCCTTTGCCGATTGCGCCGATACGCTGACGCTCGACGTCGGCGACCGCTTGTCGCTGACGACGACCGGGCCGGGGGCTGCCGCATGCGGCGACGACGCCGACAATCTCGTGCTGAAGGCCGCGCGTCTGCTGGCCGAGCGCGTCGACAATCTGCGTACCGGGCATTTCACCCTCGACAAGCATCTGCCGGTCGCGGCCGGCATCGGCGGCGGCTCGGCCGATGCGGCGGCGGCGTTGCGTCTGCTTGCCCGCGCCAATGTCATCGGCCCCGACGATCCGCGTCTGGTCGACGTGGCGAAACTGACCGGCGCCGATGTGCCGGTGTGCCTCGATTCGAAGGCCTGCGTGATGACCGGCGTCGGCGACACGCTGCTGCCGCTGACCTTGCCGGAAATGGCCTGCGTGATGGTCAATCCGCGCGTCGCCGTCGCGACCAGGGACGTGTTCGATGAATTGGGCCTCAAGGCCGGGCGGTTGCGCGTCGGCATCGCCGATGTGTTGAAGGGCATGGCCTGGCCATCGGCGAACGCCTCGCGCGCGGACTGGTTGCGATCCCTCGACAAAGGCACCAACGATCTCGAGGCTCCGGCTCTCGCGATCGAGCCGATCATTGCCGACGTGCTGGCCGCCCTGCGGGCGACGGACGGCGTGTTGTTGGCGCGGATGTCGGGCTCCGGCGCGACGTGCTTTGCGCTGTTCGATGACGGCGCATCTGCGCAGGCCGCGGCGGCGGCGGTGTCGGCGGCGCAGCCGGGCTGGTGGGTCCATGCGGGGACGGTGGGGTAATCACTCCGTCATTGCGGGGCTCGGACGGCTCTTGCCGGACGAGAACCCGGAATCTGGTCGAGATAACATGACGAGGTTCCGGGTTCGCACTCATCGGCTACGCCGACGGAATGCGCCCCGGAATGACCATGCCAATTCTAATGCGACCGCGCCAGACAGAACGCGACCACCTGCTCCAACGCCAGTTTCATCGGCGACGACGGAAACAGCGCCAGCGCATCGACAGCCATCGCGCCGTAGTGATGGGCGCGGCTGACGGTGTCTTCCAGCGCGCGGTGCTTGGTCATCAGGCCGATCGCATGATCGAGATCGCCGTCGTCGATCTCGCCTTTTTCCAGCGCCTTGATCCAGAAGGCGCGCTCGGCATCGTTGCCGCGCCGGAACGCCAGCACGACAGGCAGCGTGATCTTGCCTTCGCGGAAATCGTCGCCGACATTCTTGCCGAGCTTGGCGGCCTTGCCGCCGTAATCCAGCACGTCGTCGACCAGTTGAAACGCGATGCCGAGATTCATGCCGACCGAGCGGCACGCGGTCTGTTCGGCCTTCGGGCGGTTGGCGATGACGGGGCCGACCTCGCAGGCGGCGGCGAACAATTCCGCCGTCTTGCCACGGATCACCGCGAGGTATTCGTCCTCGGTGGTGGCCGTGTTCTTGGCGGCCGCCAGTTGCATCACCTCGCCCTCGGCGATGGTGGCGGCGGCGGACGACAGAATATCGAGCGCGCGGAGCGAGCCCACTTCGACCATCATGCGGAAGGCTTGTCCGAGCAGAAAATCGCCGACCAGCACGCTGGCCTCGTTGCCCCACAGCATCCGCGCCGACAACTTGCCGCGGCGCAATTCGCTCTCGTCCACAACGTCGTCGTGCAGCAGCGTCGCGGTGTGCATGAACTCGACGGAGGCCGCGAGCTTGATATGGCCGTCGCCGGCGTAGCCGGCGAGATGCGCCATCGCCAAGGTCAGCATCGGCCGCAGCCGCTTGCCGCCCGACGAGATCAGATGATTGGCGACTTCCGGGATCATGGTGACGTCGGAGCCGGTGCGCGACAGAATGGTGGCGTTGACGCGCGCCATGTCCGGGGCGACAAGATCGACCAGTTGGTCGATCGATGCGGCCGGGCTCTCGAAGGGAACAATCACCGCCACGCAGAACTCTCCAGATCGGACATCGCGGCGGGTCGGACCGCCGTCATGCTTGTTTGACGTCGACTTGCGGCGAATTCACGTTTGCCGGGTCGTCCGGTTCCGTTTACCCGCCTCTCCAGACAATAGAAACTGACGATGAACGCGGCAAGGTCTGCCGATGACGCCGAAAGGATCAAAAAGCGTGCGCGAACTTGTTCGGACCAACGACGTGGTGCTGGTGTCGGCGATCGGCGCGCTGCTGGACGGCGCCAACATCCACCATCTGGTGCTGGACCAGAATATGAGCATCATCGAAGGCTCGATCGGCGTCATTCCGCGCCGGATTCTCGTCCATGACGACGACAATCGCGAAGCGCGGCAGGTGATGATCGATGCCGGGCTGGGCCATGAACTCCGCGCCGATGGCTGATGTCGCGGACGACCGGTTCAGCCTGGACCAGTTTCTCGGCGGCCGGCTGACGCTGCGGCAGCCGCGCAAGGGCCACCGCGCCGGTCATGACGCGATGCTGCTGGCGGCCTCGACCGCCGCCAAGCCCGGCGACCGCGTGGTCGAATTCGGCTCGGGCGTCGGCGCGGCCGGGCTGGCGCTGGCGCGGCGGGTGCCGGGCCTCGATCTGGCGCTGATCGAGATCGATCCGGCATTGGCTGAACTGGCTCACAGCAACGCCGCATCGAACGGCTTGGCCGCGCGTGCGGTCGCGCTCGATGTCGCGGCCGGTGCGGACGCGTTTCTTGCGGCCGGTCTGCCACCGGACCATGCCGACGTCGTGCTGATGAACCCGCCCTTCAATGATCCGTCGCAGCATCGCGCCTCGCCCGATGCGGGCCGCGCCACGGCTCATGTCGCGACGGCGACCACGCTGGCGGATTGGGGTCATGCGGCGCGGCGCGTCTTGAGGCCGGGTGGATCGCTGACGCTGATCTGGCGTGCGGATGGTCTGGCCGAGGTGCTGGCGGCGCTGGAGCGCGGTTTCGGCAGCCTGATGGTTCAGCCGGTCCATGCGACGCCGGATGCAGCCGCAATCCGCATTTTGCTGCGCGCCGTCAAGGGCGGCCGCGCGCCGCTGAAGCTGTTGCCGGGGCTGGTTCTGACGTCGGACGCGGTGATCGCGGCGCTGGCCAAGGCAGACGCCCTGCCGCTGGGGCGCGATTAATCCGTCATTCCGGATATCCGCCACCGGCAAGCGCCGGTGACGAATTCCGGAATGACGGAATGCATCTTACTGCGGGATTGTCTCGGCCTGCTTCGCCGGGGCGCTGGTGTAATGGATCGCGATCAGCAATGTGGCGATCAACATCATGAGAAGATAGATTTTCATGGGAGTCTCACCGTGGCGCGCGTTACTATCGATGCCTGTGCAACGCAAAAGCGCCGCCCCTGTTCAATGACAGGCGCGTGATAAGTTTCGGTAAACGGCAAGGAAATGAAATGAGTCAACAGACTTCCGCGACGTCTTCGCCGCTCGACCGTATGATGCAGTTTCTGCCTGCGAAATGGCGGCGCGGCGGCAATGTCGTGCCGGTGGTGCGGCTGTCCGGCGTGATCGGCGCGGTGACGCCGCTGCGGCCCGGCATGACGCTTGCGAGCGTCGCGAAAATTCTCGACCGCGCCTTTTCGACGCGGAACGCCAAGGCTGTCGCGCTGGTGATCAATTCACCCGGCGGCTCGCCGGTGCAGTCTCGGCAGATTTATCTGCGCATCCGCCAGTTGGCCGCCGAGAAGGAACTGCGGGTGCTGGTGTTCGTCGAAGATGTCGCAGCCTCGGGCGGCTATATGATCGCCTGCGCGGGCGACGAAATCTTCTGCGATCCGTCGTCGATCCTGGGCTCGATCGGCGTGGTCGGCGGCACTTTCGGCTTCAGCGAATTGATCAAAAAGATCGGCGTCGAGCGAAGGCTCTACACGGCGGGCGACCACAAGGCCTCGCTCGATCCGTTTTTGCCGGAAGACCCGGAGGATGTCGCACGGCTGAAATCCTTGCAGCGCGAGATCCACGCGATCTTCATCGCGCTGGTGAAACAGGGCCGCACCGGCCGTCTGAAGGGCGACGAATCCAAATTATTTTCCGGCGAATACTGGGCGGGCGAGACCTCCGTGCAGATGGGCCTCGCCGACGGCATCGGTGATCTGCGCTCGGTGCTGAAAGCGCGCTACGGCGACAAGGTGTCGATGCCGGTGATCGCGCAGCCGACCGGCCTGTTGTCGGGTTTGCTCGGCCGCAAATCCGCCGGCGCGATCGGTTTCGCCGGCCTGTCGGAGGAGTTGATGTCGGCGCTGGAAACGCGCGCGATCTGGGCGCGTTATGGCTTCTGAGTTGCGGGCGGCGCGGCATTGCGCGAGACTGCGCGAAAGAGGCAGACGGACATGACAGACAAGGACCGACAAATGCCGCCGCTGGTCGCACTCGCAGGCGCTTTGGGCAGCGCCGCCATCATTCGCTGGGCTTACAGGACCGCGAAGAAGATCAATGTCGAACTGGAAGAAGCGCGGCTGCGCCGAGTTGCCGAACAGAAGCCGCCGGGCGACATTCCGACCTTGCGCCGCGACCCCACGACAGGGGCGTATCGGCCGGGGCGCTGACGCTGGTAAAGGTAAAACGAGACCCCAAAACGACTTGCGCCGGCCTTAGAGGGGGCATCCTCTGAAGACCGGCGAGCAAGCTGTAGTTCATGACATCTTCCAAATAAACGCGTCCCGGAAGACTTGGAGATCATCGAAGCCGATAACGCCGGCCTCAAACTACCAATTCTCAACCGTGGAATTCGTTCCCGCCGATTTTCAAATTGTTTGCCGCATCCGTGTTAAATCTGGATGACGGCGCGAGTTGAATGCCAGCACGCCCGATCACGTTCAAATCACTTGCACGTGCGGACGCGCTTCACCTGTTCCCGTTGGGCCAGCAACAAAGGGCTGGCCGCAATCAGGCAGCATGAACTCACAAGAATATACTCAAGAAGCATCAAGGCCTCCTCGGTTGGGTCGTTGGCAAACGCCGCTGACGATGGCTGGAAGCCCCGCTGGTCGGAAGGATGACGCGCGTTGGTGGTATTGGTTTCTTCGGACCTTGCCTTGATTCCGCAAACCGCCGTCGATACGGTCCGCGCGCGCCCGATACGTCCCCTCATGCTTAACAAAACCTGAATGGCTTCAATGGATTCCTTGCCGCCGCATATGCGCCCGGAACGCTCGTTCCAGGGCTTGATCCTGACGCTGCAACGGTTTTGGGCGGATCACGGCTGCGTCATTCTGCAGCCTTACGACATGGAGGTCGGCGCCGGCACGTTTCATCCCGCGACGACCTTGCGCGCGCTCGGCCCGAGGCCCTGGAATGCCGCTTATGTGCAGCCGTCGCGTCGTCCCAAGGACGGCCGCTACGGCGAAAACCCGAACCGGCTCCAGCATTATTATCAGTTCCAGGTGATCCTGAAGCCGTCGCCGCCGAATTTGCAGGATCTGTATCTGCAATCGATGGCGGCGATCGGCGTCGATGCGGCGCTGCACGACATCCGTTTCGTCGAGGACGACTGGGAGAGCCCGACGCTCGGCGCGTGGGGCCTTGGCTGGGAGTGCTGGTGCGACGGCATGGAGGTGTCGCAGTTCACCTATTTCCAGCAGGTCGCGGGCGTCGAATGCGCGCCGGTGGCGGGCGAGTTGACCTATGGGCTGGAACGTCTCGCGATGTATGTGCAGGGCGTCGATCGGGTCTACGACCTGAACTTCAACGGCCGCGACGGCGCTGAGAAGGTCACTTACGGCGACGTCTTCCTGCAGGCCGAGAAGGAATACTCCCGGCACAATTTCGAGCACTCCGACGCCGACATGCTGTTCAAGCAGTTTTCCATGGCCGAGGAGGCTTGCAAAAAGTATCTCGACGCCGGCTGGGAGACCGGCAAGCGCGAGGCGCATCTGATGGCGCTGCCTGCTTATGACCAGTGCATCAAGGCGAGCCACGTCTTCAACCTGCTCGACGCCCGCGGCGTGATCTCGGTGACGGAGCGCCAGAGCTATATCGGCCGCGTCCGCGACCTCGCCAAGGCCTGCGGCGAAGCATGGATGAAGACGGAGGCGGGACGAGCTTCAGCCTCGCCTTGAGGGGGACGAGCTTCAGCCTCGCCTTGAGGGGGACGGGCGCTTGAAGGCAATGCGAGGCATCGTCGAGCGAGCGGGTGGGGTGACAATGCATGGTGCGCCTCTGCTCCCCTCCCCCTTGCGGGGAGGGGTCGGGGGTGGGGGTTCAACAAAACGCGGCTCTGATGATGTCCGACGACCGCCAGAAACATTTCGCTCGGAAGATGCGCGCGCAACCAACCGACGCCGAGCGCAAATTATGGCGACGTTTGCGGTACGATATTGCGTTGAGTGGATCGCATTTCCGCAGACAAGCGGTGATTGGTCCCTACATAGTGGATTTTGCAAGTCGCAAGGCCCGATTGGCGATCGAATTGGACGGCGGCCAACACAATGAGCGCGAGGCCATCGACGCGCTTCGCACGCGACAGATCGAGGCGTCCGGCTATCGCGTGCTCCGCTTCTGGAACAACGACGTGCTAGGAAATATCGACGGCGTCCTGATGGAAATTCAGAATGCGCTGACCCCCACCCCCGACCCCTCCCCGCAAGGGGGAGGGGAGTCCCTACCGCCGATGCAGCCGCAAGACCTTTCACGCAAAGAACGCGATTAACATGCCTGATCTCCTTCTCGAATTGTTCTCCGAAGAAATCCCGGCGCGGATGCAGGCCAAGGCCGCCGAGGATCTGCGCCGCATGGTGACGGACAGGCTTGTCGCCGAGGGCCTGGTCTATGAAGGCGCGAAGGCGTTCGCGACGCCGCGCCGGCTGGCGTTGACCGTGCACGGCATTCCGTCGCGGCAATCCGATCTGAAAGAAGAACGCAAGGGTCCGCGCGTCGGCGGGCCGGACGCCGCCGTGCAGGGCTTCCTCAAGGCCACCGGGCTCGCGTCCCTCAACGAGGCGAAAATCCAGCACGACCCGAAGAAGGGCGACTTCTACATCGCGCTGATCGAGAAACCCGGCCGCGCCACGCTCGACGTGCTGGCCGAGATGCTGCCGCTGATCATCCGCACCTTTCCGTGGCCGAAATCGATGCGCTGGGGCGAGCGCTCAGGCAGGGCAGGCGCGCTGTCCTGGGTGCGGCCGCTGCATTCCATCGTCGCGACCTTCGGCATCGACACCGAAGACCCGGAGGTGGTCGCCTTCGACATCGCCGGCATCAAAGCCGGGCAGACGACGCGCGGCCATCGCTTCATGGCGCCCGATGCGTTCGCCGTGCGCCGCTTCGCCGATTACGAGGCGAAGCTGTTCGACGCAAAAGTGGTGCTCGATCCGCAGCGCCGCCGCGACATTATTTTAGCGGATGCGAAAACACTGGCGCAGGCGCAGGGCTTCGAACTGGTCGAGGATCAGGGGCTGCTTGACGAGGTCGCGGGGCTGGTCGAATGGCCGGTCGTGCTGATGGGATCATTCGACGAATCCTTCCTGACGATTCCCGGCGAAGTGATCCGCGCCACGATCCGCACCAACCAGAAATGCTTCGTCGTCAGCGATCCCGCAACCGGGAAGCTCACGAACAAGTTCATCCTCACCGCGAATATCGAGGCCAGCGATGGCGGCGCCGCGATCGTCGCCGGCAATGAGCGCGTGATCCGCGCGCGGCTGTCGGATGCGAAGTTCTTCTACGAGACCGACCTGAAAACGAAGCTCGAAGACCGGCTGCCGAAATTCGCAAACATCGTGTTTCACGAGAAGCTCGGATCGCAGGCCGAGCGCATCGCGCGCATCGAACGGCTCGCCGCCGAGATCGCGCCGCTGGTCGGGGCAGACGTCGAAAAGACCAAGCGCGCCGCGAAGCTGTGCAAGGCAGATCTGCTGACCGAAGTGGTCGGTGAATTCCCCGAATTGCAGGGCCTGATGGGCAAGTACTACATTCTTGCCCAGAGCGACGACAAGGAAGCGGATGCGTCCGTTGCCGCCGCCAGCGAGGATCACTACAAGCCGCAGGGGCCGACCGATCGCGTCCCGACCGATCCGGTGTCGATCGCCGTCGCGCTCGCCGACAAGATCGACACGCTGGTCGGCTTCTGGGCGATCGACGAGAAGCCGACTGGATCGAAGGATCCGTTCGCGTTAAGGCGCGCGGCGCTGGGTGTGACGAGAATCATACTCAATGGCAAGCTCAGAATTAATCTCGATGACTTATTGGACGAAGCTGCGGTTCAGATTGAGACAGATCGTGAATTCAAAAAGCTCGAAGGCACGGTCGATCGATTGCAAAACCTTCATTTCGAAGAGGATGTACTTGATCGAAGTGAATATAAACGTATTCGAGAAAGAATGGTCCGACGCAGCTACGGTGTTCATAGCTCTCAACTATCGCGACAGAAGATAGATGAATATGTAGGAGACCTTCTATTCTTTATTTTTGACCGACTGAAAGTGCAGTTGCGTGAGCAGGGTGCGCGACATGACCTTATTGATTCTGTCATGGCTATAGAGACCAGCGGCGAAAATGTTGAGGTGCAGGACGATTTGGTTGCATTAGCTCTTACGGTCGAGGCGCTCGGCAAATTTCTCGACACCGACGACGGCAAGACGCTCCGCGCCGGCGTCAAGCGGGCGTCGAACATCCTCGCCATCGAGGAGAAGAAGGACAAGCGCCTCTATGACGGCGCGCCGGACGCAGCGCTGTTCAGGCTCGACGCGGAGAAGGCCCTCGCCAAAGCCATCGCGCAGGTGCAGCCCGAAGCCACAGCGGCCGTCGCCAAGGAAGACTTCGCCGCCGCCATGACCGCGATGGCGAAACTGCGCCCGGTGGTCGATGCGTTTTTCGAGCACGTCAAGGTCAATGACGACGACGCGGCCGTGCGCGAAAATCGCCTGAAGCTATTGAACGAAATCCGCGCCGCGACGCGGGCGGTGGCGGATTTCTCGAAGATACAGGATTGAGTTCGTCATTCCGGGATGCATGTCCGCCGGCGTTAGCCGGTCGGAATGCAGGCCCGGAATCCATAACCCCCGCCCGGCGTATGGATTCCGGGTCTGGGCCACGAGTCGGCTTCGCCGACCTCGTGACCCATCCCGGAATGACAACACTGGAACCAAATCCGCTTCGCGCCGTCTCCCGTATCCGGTCCCTTCGCAACCCCTCCACCATCCTTATGGAGCCCCCATGACCATCACAATGGCCAACGTTCCGGCAATCGTCGCTTTGCTCGCCGGCATCCTGATTCTGCTGATGCCGCGGCTGCTGAATTTCGTCGTCGCGATCTATCTTATTTTTATCGGTCTGGTCGGGCTCGGCGTTTTCAGGATGCTGAAGTTCTGACCCCCACCCGACCGCGCCCCGCCGAAGACAGGGCGGGGAGAGCAGTAACCTCGCCTTGCGCCGGTCCGGTCAAAGTGGTGTAAGGCGCAGGCCACTTTCACGACAACCCGTTGGACGCCATGGCCGAAACCGCAGTGAAAACCTCCGCCACATCCGCAACCGCGCCGGACGGGAAATGGGTGTTTCCCTTTGGCGACGGCAAGGCCGAAGGCGACGCCGCGATGCGCAACCTGCTCGGCGGCAAGGGCGCCAATCTGGCCGAAATGGCCAATCTCGGCCTGCCGGTGCCGCCCGGCTTCACGCTGCCGACCTCGGTCTGCACGTATTTCTACGCCCACGACAAAACCTATCCGGCCGAACTGAAAGCGCAGGTCGAAGCGGCGCTGGGCGTCGTCGGCCAGATCGCGGGCAAGGGCTTTGGCGACGCCAGAAACCCGCTGCTGGTTTCGGTGCGGTCCGGCGGCCGCGCCTCGATGCCGGGCATGATGGATACGGTGCTCAATCTCGGCCTCAACGACCAGACCGTCGAGGCGCTGGCAACGCTCTCCGGCGACAAGCGCTTCGCCTATGACAGCTATCGCCGCTTCATCACGATGTATTCGGACGTCGTGCTCGGCTTCGAGCACCACCATTTCGAGGACATCCTCGACACCTACAAGGACTCGAAGGGCTATTCGCTCGACACCGATCTCGAAGGCGACGACTGGATCGAACTGGTCAGGCGCTACAAGGAAGCGGTGGCGCACGAGACCGGCCATGATTTCCCGCAGGATCCGCATGCCCAGCTATGGGGCGCGATCGGCGCCGTGTTTTCGTCGTGGATGAACGCCCGCGCGGTGACGTATCGCCGCCTGCACGACATTCCGGAGTCGTGGGGCACCGCCGTCAACATTCAGGCGATGGTGTTCGGCAATATGGGCGACACGTCGGCGACGGGCGTCGCTTTCACGCGCAACCCCTCGACCGGCGAGAGCAAGCTGTACGGCGAATTCCTCATCAACGCGCAGGGCGAGGACGTCGTCGCCGGCATCCGGACGCCGCAGGACATCACCGAGGATGCGCGCAAGGAATCGGGCTCCGACAAGCCGTCGATGGAAGCCGCCTTGCCCGAGGCCTATGCCGAGTTGACGCGCATCTACACGCTGCTCGAGAAGCACTACCGCGACATGCAGGACATGGAGTTCACGGTCGAGCAGGGCAAATTGTGGATGCTGCAGACGCGCGGCGGCAAGCGCACCGCCAAGGCCGCCTTGCGCATCGCCGTCGAACTCGCCAGTGAAGGCCTCATCAGCAAGGACGACGCGGTGACGCGGATCGATCCCGCGTCGCTCGACCAGTTGCTGCATCCGACCATCGATCCCGCCGCCAAGCGCGACGTCGTCGCCACAGGGCTTCCGGCGTCGCCGGGCGCCGCGTCGGGCGAGATCGTGTTCTCGTCGGACGAAGCCGCGAAATTGCAGGCCGATGGCCACAAGGTCATTCTCGTTCGCATCGAGACCTCGCCGGAAGATATTCACGGCATGCACGCGGCCGAAGGCATTCTCACCACGCGCGGCGGCATGACCTCGCACGCCGCCGTGGTGGCGCGCGGCATGGGCAAGCCCTGCGTCTCCGGCGTCGGCACCATCCGCGTCGATTACGGGCGCGGCACGATGACGATCGGATCGCGCGTGTTCAAGACCGGCGACGTCATCACCATCGACGGCTCGATGGGGCAGGTGCTCGCCGGCCGCATGCCGATGATCGAGCCGGAGCTGTCCGGCGAATTCAACACGCTGATGGGCTGGGCCGACGCCGTTCGCAAGCTCCGCGTCCGCGTCAACGGCGACACGCCGGCCGATGCGCGCACCGCGATCAAGTTCGGCGCGGAAGGCATCGGCCTGTGTCGGACCGAGCACATGTTCTTCGAGGAGACGCGCATCCGCACGGTGCGCGAAATGATTCTGGCCGAGGACGAACAGGCCCGCCGGCAGGCACTGGCGAAGCTGTTGCCGATGCAGCGCGCGGACTTCGTCGAACTGTTCGAGATCATGAAAGGCCTTCCAGTCACCATCCGTCTGCTCGATCCGCCGCTGCATGAATTCCTGCCGCACACGCAAAGCGAGATCGAGGAAGTCGCGCGCGCGATGAACACCGATCCGCGCAAGCTTGCGGATCGCGCGCGCGATCTCGCCGAGTTCAATCCGATGCTCGGCTTCCGCGGCTGTCGTCTTGCGATCGCCTATCCGGAGATCGCCGAGATGCAGGCCCGCGCCATCTTCGAGGCCGCCGTCGAGGCGCAGAAGCGAACCGGCCAAGCGGTCGGCCTCGAAGTGATGGTGCCGCTGATCGCGACCAAGATGGAGTTCGACCTCATCAAGGCGCGCATCGACGCCATCGCGCAGGCGGTGACGCGCGAGACTCGCGCCAAGTTCGACTATCAGGTGGGCACCATGATCGAGCTGCCTCGCGCGTGCCTGATGGCCGGCGAGATCGCGGAGACCGCGGAGTTCTTCTCGTTCGGCACCAACGACCTGACGCAGACGGTGTTCGGCATCAGCCGCGACGACGCCGCGAGCTTCCTCGGCACCTACGTCGCCAAGGGCATCTTCGCGGTCGATCCGTTCGTGACGGTGGACCGCGGCGGCGTCGGCGAGTTGGTGAAGATCGGCGCGGAGCGCGGCCGCAAGACGCGCGCCGGGTTGAAGCTCGGCATCTGCGGCGAGCATGGCGGCGATCCGGCCTCGGTCGCGTTCTGCCACGAGATCGGGCTCGACTATGTGTCGTGCTCGCCCTATCGCGTGCCGATCGCGCGCCTCTCCGCCGCGCAGGCGGCCTTGGGCAAGGCGATCGCCAGCCAGGCGTGAGTGATCAAGGAAGCGCTAAAGCAAAACGCCCGGCGAGAGCCGGGCGTTTTTATCCGGGTTGCTACGCGCTCTGCGCCATCCTGAGGTACGAGGGCTGATCCACTGATGGCGGCTGCATGCGGTGATGGAGCGCCCGAGCGGAAGGATTGAGTTTTGAATGCCGTCGCCCTTCGAGGCTCGCCTGAAAAGGGCGAGCACCTCAGGGTGACGGCTCCTTTTGCCTCATTCTTCAAAATAACTGACGTCCTTCCATCAACGCATTCTTTACTATTTCAGAGAACGCTGCATTTACCAGCGTTTCAGAAGTCCTTGTGCTGCAGCGCCGAAATGCTTGCATGTGGCGAAACGGTGTCACCGATTAACTCCCTCGCAACCTTACCTCGCTATTACTTTGATCAATCGAACCGCACCGGGTTGTGCGCCTCGATTGGGTGTGAGTATGCGTTGCGTCAGTGTATCGAGTAGCGTTGTGTTGCGTAACAGACCGAAGGGCGCGCGGTTCGCGTCCTTCGGTCTGGGTCTCGCAATTTTCGCGGTGATGCCGAAGCAGATCGGCTATCAGGACATCGGATCGCTGCTTGCGCGCCAGCCCGGCGTCGCCGAACGCTGGCAGACCCGTGTCATCGCCTCCGCCGCTTCAAGCATTCAGGTCGCGACGTTTTCGTTCGGCCGTCCGATCGGCACCTCGATGCCGGAGACGGCTGATGTGCGGCTCGTCAGCCTCGGCCAGCAGGGCATCGACGTCACGGGCAGTCTGCCACGCCATCCGCTCGCGCAGCCGCCGCAGCGTTTCAAGGCCTCCGAATTTCCGACCGTCGATCGCAAGCTGAAGGGCGATCGCCTCGCTTTGGTGAAGCCGAGCGACGGGCCGCCGGCCGCCGACAGTTTTGAGAACAACGCGTCGGTGAAGGGCGCGAAAACCGCCGACGCCGCTCCGCTCGATCCGGAATTGGAGGCCGCGCTGAACGCGCCGCCGCTGTCGCCGCTCGACATATCGCTGTCGCTCGAAGCCGATCCGCTCAACGACGCCAAGACCGGACTTGAAGGCGTGGCCGCCGGGACCGCCCCGGTGCCGCCGCGCGATGCGTTCTCCTACCAGACGGCGAATCTGTTCTTCGGATCGTCGTCGCTGGGCGCGTCGATCGAGGCGATGGAGCGCTGGCAGCCCGGCGAAGAGCCGACCATCGTCGGCCGCGATACCGCCATAATTCGGCCGGTTGCGGTCGATCCCGTTCAAGACGTTGGAAACGCTGGCGAAAGCGTCGCCAGCAAGGGCGAAGTCACGGCCGGCAATCTGAAAGTCATGACGCCGGCCGAACGACTCGGGCTTTTTGCCGGTAACGGCCGGGAAAAGCAGGAGAAATGCCTCGCGGAGGCGGTCTATTTCGAGGCCCGCGGCGAAGCCGTGCGCGGCCAGATCGCGGTCGCCCAGGTCGTCATGAACCGGGTTTTCTCAGGCTATTATCCGAACACGCCCTGCGGCGTCGTCTATCAGAACGCGCACCGCCATTTGTCGTGCCAGTTCACGTTTGCTTGCGACGGCATCCGCGATGTCGTCAAGGAGCCCGACATGTATGACCGCGCGCGCAAGATCGCCAAGGAAACGCTCGACGGCCGCCTGTGGTTGCCCGAAGTCGCGAAGTCCACGCATTATCATGCGTATTGGGTGCATCCGTCCTGGGTGCGCGAGATGAAAAAGAACTACAAATTCGGCGTGCATTCGTTCTACCGCCCGCGCAAATGGGGCGACGGCTCCGACGCGCCGAGTTGGGGCACGCAGGCTCAAACGGCGGAGATTTCCGCGACGCTCGCGGCAGTCAAGCCTTAGGCGGCTTTACGCCCCCGCCATTTTCCGCCATCACCTCCCGCAGAAAAGACAATCGCTGGAGTGCGGATATGACTACGTTCAAGGCAATTCGGATCGACAAGGCCGACAAGGGCACGAGCGTTGCGCTGACGCAGTTCGACGAGGCCGAGCTGATGGACGGCGACGTTACCGTCGATGTCGAATGGTCCACCGTGAACTACAAAGACGGCCTCGCTTTAACCGGAAAAGCCCCTGTGGTGCGGCGCTTTCCGATGATCGCGGGCATCGACTTCGCCGGCACGGTTTCTGAATCCTCGCATCCAGACTGGAAGGCCGGCGACAAGGTCGTCTGCAACGGCTGGGGCATGGGCGAAACCCATCTCGGCGCTTATGCGCAGACCGCGCGCGTCAAGGGCGACTGGCTGGTGAAGCTGCCGCACGGTATTTCCGCACGCGACGCGATGGCGATCGGCACCGCCGGTTACACCGCGATGCTCGCGGTGCTCGCGCTCGAAAAGCACGGCCTCACATCGAAGGATGGGCCGATCGTTGTCACAGGCGCCGTCGGCGGCGTCGGCTCGGTCGCGATCGCCGTTCTGTCGAAGCTCGGCTATCACGTCATCGCCTCGACGGGACGCGTGGCCGAATCCGATTATCTGAAAAAGCTCGGCGCGGCCGAGATCGTCGACCGAGCCGAACTCGCCGGCCCCGCCAAGCCGATCGCCAAGGAGCGCTGGGCCGGCGGCATCGACAGCGTCGGCTCGACGACGTTGGCGAATCTGTTGTCGATGACCAGGTATCGCGGCGCGATCGCCGCCTGCGGTCTCGCCGCTGGCATGGACTTGCCGTCGTCGGTCGCGCCCTTCATTTTGCGCGGCGTGTGTCTTCTCGGCATCGATTCCGTGATGTGTCCGATCGCATTGCGCCGAACCGCCTGGGATCGCCTCGCCAGCGATCTGGACCCGGCCAAACTCGCTGACATCACTCAGGAAATTCCGCTCGACCAGGTTATCGAGGCCGGCGCGAAAGTGCTTGCTGGTCAGGTCCGCGGCCGCCTGGTCGTGAAGATTTCCTGAGCGCGTTTAGACTTTACCAACCATGCTGCTCCAATGTTGCCATGGTTGGTATGGTAAGCAGCGGGTTAAGGCATAAAAGGCCGGACCCTCTGTTCTTGTTGGAGTGCTCGTATGCTTGCGCGTGTTGTGTTCGGAGCCCTGCTGGGCCTGTCGGTCGTGGTCCCCGCTGTGGCCGGGTCGATGAATGCCGAGGAAGCGCGTCGCTTCGTCTCCGGCAAGGTGTTTGCCTTTACCTGCTTTGACGGCACGCGCGGCGCGGGTCGCATTCTCGACGACGGCGGCGCGACCGGTTCGGTGCAGTTCTCGGGCTCCGGCCCGACGCGCTACATGCGCCTGCCGGGCAATACGCTGCAGGTGCGCGGACAGGCGATCTGTGCCTCGCTGAAGGGCATTCCCTTCGAGCCGTGCTTCAATCTCAACAAGACCACGGAAGCGAGCTTCCGTGGGGCAGTGTCCGGCATGGGCTTCGCCTATTGCGATTTCAATCATCAGGGCGCCGCGCAGATGTTGATGGCGCGCGCCAATTCCAGGCCGCAGCGCGGCCCGCGTTCGCTCGCGCCGCCGGCTCCCGGCATGAGCCGCCAGGCCGACGCCACCCGCGCCGACGTGACCTCCAAGATCGAAACGCCGCGCGTCGAAAGCGCTGCCATCGCGCCGGTGAAGCCCGCGCCTGCGCCGGTGATGACGGCACCGGCGGCCGTCGAGGCCGCGCCCGTGCTGCGGCCCTCGACCGATTGAGTTAGCTGCTTGTTGTCGCGGTCGCCGGCGGCGGCGCAGCCGGCCGCTTGAACAGGATCCGCTGGTACAGCCAGCCGATCCCCACCAACACCAGACCGAGACACATGAATGACAGCGCGCGATAGACGCCGGTCAGCGTCGACATGTCGATCAAGAACGCCTTGACGATCGTCAGCGCGATGACGACGGCCGACGCCAGCCGCGCCCGCTGCGAATCGAACACGACGCCGATGGCCAGCAGCAGCACGCCAACCGCCAGCCACGCCACCGAATAGGTATATTGTTCGGCGTCGTAAGTGATGCCGCGGCTGAGCACCGGGCCGTGATAGATGCGGCGGATTTCAAGCGATACATAGGCCAGCACCAGCACGAGCGCGACCGCCGCGATAGTGTTGGCATAGCCTGGGCGACGATGGCCCGCGACGGCGTAAGACAACAGCAGCGCCAGCATCCCAGGCAGCGCGTAGGCAAGCAGCAGCGTATTGATGAAAACGCCGCTCACCTCGGCCGAGCGCAGCAGCGGCGAATACACCAGCAGCAGTCCGCCCAGCGTCATGAGACCGGCATAGGCCGCGAGCACGACCGCGCCAGCATTGTGCACGACGCTGCCGGTGCGGATGCGCAGCCGCTCCAGCCCGATCGCCATCGCCAGCGCGACGCAGACCTGCAACGCGACTTCGGTCAGCCCCGCATCGGCGCGGTAGACATTGCCGCCGTTCACCGCGTGGCGGATTTCCATGAAGGCCAGCAGCACCGTGAACAGGATCGCTGCGGATTCGACCATGCGCAGAGGCACATCGTCGCCGCGTCGCCGCATCAGGGCACTCGCGCTCCAGAACGACAGCGCCGGGATGCCGTAAGCCCACAGCAGCCAGTTGACGATGGGCATCGTGCCGACCGCATCGCCGACGATGCGCGGCTCGTAGCCGATCCGCGCCACGACGATGCCGGCGAGGATCGCCGCGAGCCAGCGCAGGAACGGGATCGGACGTTGGCTGGCGATCCACGCCGTGCCGAGCGCCATCAGCGCCAGCGCAATCGTGAGCCAGCCTTTTTCCAGCGCGAACGTCAGCGCCAGCGCCAGTGCGGCCAGCGCGCCGGTCGCAAACAAGGCGATCGCGATCGGCTGTCCCGGCCGGGTCTCGCGCCGGCTCAGTGTTTCAGTCGCAGCCGCGAAAGCCGCCGCAAGGCACACCGCGAGAATGGCGAAGGGGATCGAACGGTCGAGGTGGGCGATACGGGCATAGAGCGCGATCAGCAATGCGGTTGGTGTGAACACGGCGGAGGCTGCCCAGATTACCGGCACCAATGCATTTGCCGAGCGCCCTTGCGCCAGAAATCCGGCGATGCCGAAGCCGACCGCGAAGATCGCGGCCGTCGTCAGATGCATCGACACCGATCCGTCGGTCGCATCGGGGCCGATGCCGGGCAGTGGCCCCGTCAACACCAGCATATCCGGATCGCCGCGCACGACCCATGACACGAAAACCAGCGCGACATAACTGCCGGCGAGGCCGACCGCGAGAGTTGCACTCGGGGCGCGCCAGGCGATGCCGATCGTCGCGGCTGTCAACAGCGTGAACGCGACCATCGAGATGTCGCTGTGTCCGCTACTGACGACGATCCCCATGGCCGCCAGCAAATAGGCCCCGAGCGACACCGACGAGATCCGCTCGACGCGGTCGTCCTTGGCCGGCGGCCCGAACAGGAATCCGCAGGCGACGAGCAGCGCCGCCAGCACGAAGCCTGCGACGACGTGAAAGACATGCGGGGCCACGAAGGCTGGTCCGCAGTCGAGGCAAGGCAGCGTCCAGGCCAGAGCGAAAACGACGGTCGTGATCGCAAGCCAGCGCCACAGCCGTGCGCGCGCGAGCCCAAACGCGGCTGCTGTCACGATGGCGAGATAGACGTAAAGCGCCCAGTAGTCGGGCCTTTCAGACGAGACGAGGATCGGCGTTACGAACGCGGCGGCGATACCCAGTCCGGCCAGCGCCGGGCCATGCAGCAACGCAGCCGCGAGCGTGCCAAGCGCAACAATGCCGAGCAGAACGAAGGCCGTGGGCGGTCCGAGAAACTCATACAGCGCATAGGCGGCGTAAACGGTGGCAAAGGCCGTCGCCGTGCCGGCGGCGGTGAGGATGGCCGGGATGTTGGCGATCGGCAGCGCCGCGATCGACGACACGCTTTCCTTGCGGCGGGACCATTCGCCGGCCGCAAGCAGCGCCAGCGCGAAAGCGCCGCCCAGCAGCGTGCGGACGCCGGGCCCGAGCAAGCCCTGTTCGATGGAGAAGCGCACCATGAAGAAGCCGCCGAGCGCCAGCGTCAGGCCGCCGACCCACACCGCCCAACGCGTGCCCACGCGCTCCTCGAAGCCAGGTTGCTGCTGCCGCGGTTCGGCCGGCAGCAAGGGTGGCAACGTCGCGATATCCGGTGCCGTGAGCGGCGTATCGATGTCGGGCAGCGGAGCTGCGACTGGAGGCGAGGGTTTCGGCGCCGGCGCCGACGCGACCCGCTCACTCGACGCAACCGGTTCCGACGACTCAAGTGCAGTCAATCGCGCGCGCAGGATGCCGGTTTCGTTCAGTGCTTTGCGCGCGAAGATAAGCGCGGCAATGGCGACCGCCAGCGAAAGAAAGCTGAAATCATCGAACATCGTGATTCGGACCTCAGTGTTTTTGCCCCTCGAAGCCTCAGAGGTGTGACGCCAGCGTGAGTGCGCGCGATGGGGCGATCGCGTTCAATCGCTGTCGGTCAATCGAGATCGAGCCGGAACGGTCGACCGTCGATCGTCATGCTGCCGGGGCCGATCTCGTCAAGCGCGCGCACCATCCGGCCGCTGCGGTTCAGCGCCTTGTCGGCCAGCGTGACGATCAGCCGGTTCGGATAGGCGCTGGGCGACAGCGCGCGGATCTGGCGCGCGATCGATCCTTCGTCGCGACCAGGATTGAGCGCACAGATCGCGGCGAAAGCGCTCGCGGTCGAGCGGCTGATGCCGGCATAGCAGTGGATCACCAGCGGGGCCTTGCGGTCCCAATTGCGGACGAAGCCCAGCACCTGCTCGACATGGCTTTCCGACGGCGCGGTGAAACCATCCATCGTTTCGGTGATGTCGTCCATCTGGATCCGCAGATGATTGGCCGCCGCCACCGAGGCCGGGCGCTGCACCTGCGCGACATTGGCCATCACGGTCAGGATATGGCTCGCTCCCGTGGCCTCAACGGTCGGGTGCAGATCGGCGAGCGAGCAGACATGAATCATGGGTACATTATAAATGGAGTCGTAGCGTGGGCAAAGGCGTCGTGTGCCGTATTTAGGCGGGGCACAGCGTCATCATCCGCGAAGGCGGATGACCCGGTATTCCAGGGTCTCACCTGAAACGGCAACGCTGCTGCGTACTGGATCCCCGCTCGCGCACACAGCCGGCGGTGCGAAGCTGCGCATCCGGCTGAACGTGCTTGGCGGGGATGACGGCCAAACGTGACGCCAGGCCCAGTGCGGATCACGCCTTAACTCACCACCTTGAACCTTGCCAGAAATCGCTTCTCGGCCTTGCTCGCCGGCCACGGCGACAAATAATCCGCCTGCACGGCCTCGGGCAAACAGGGATCGCGGCCGAACAGTTGCCGCGCCTCGGGCTGCTTGAAGCCAGCGAGCAATGTGGCTTCGAGATAGGCCGCGGCTCTGTCCGCCGTCTTGATCTGGCGTGCAATGGCGTCGGGCAACACCGCCGGCAGGCCGAAGCGGATATGGATCGCGGCCAGCAGGCGTTTCTCCACGCCCTTGTAGGATTCGCCGATCACCGCCTTGAACGGCGAGATCATGTCGCCGACGACATATTCCGGCGCGTCGTGCAGCAAGGCTGCCAGCCGAACCTGATGATCGACGCGAGGGGCTTGCTCGCGCAACACAGCCTCGACCAGCAGCGTGTGCTGCGCCACCGAAAAGATATGCGCGCCGTGGGTCTGCCCATTCCAGCGCGCAACCCGCGCCAGGCCATGCGCGATGTCGGCGATCTCGACATCGAGCGGCGAGGGATCGAGCAGATCGAGCCGGCGGCCCGACAGCATGCGCTGCCAGACGCGGGGCGATGATGTCGGCGAAGGTGGTCTTTTTGAGATCATGCCGTTTGAATTTAGACGTATCGGTGGTTCAATGGAACACGTGATCGGTTATTCCCTCAGACCCTCCGGTTATTTCGATGAAGTTTGGATACACCATTGTCTACGTCGCGGATGTGCCTGCGACCGTTGCCTTTTATGAGGAGGCCTTCGGGCTCACCCGCCGTTTCGTCCACGACAGCAATCTTTATGCCGAGATGGAAACCGGCAGCACCACGCTGGCGTTTGCCGGAGACGCGATGGCGAAGATGAACGGTGTCGCCATTCGCCCCAATCGGACAAGCGATGTCGCTGCCGGTATTGAAATCGTCTTTGTCACGGACACTCCCGACGAGGACTTCAACAAAGCCGTGGCCGCCGGTGCTGTCGCCGTGAAGCCGCCGGCCTTGAAGCCGTGGGGACAAACCGTGGGTTACGTCAGCGATCTCAACGGTTGCCTCGTCGAGATATGTTCTCCAGCGTCTGCGTAGACACAGATGTCGTCCAGCCAAACCACAGTCGATTTCATCGTTGAGCAGGCGGCGGATGCGGGCGTTGTCACTGCCAGAAAAATGTTCGGCGAGTACGGCATCTATTGCGGCGGCAAATTGGTTGCGCTGGTGTGCGACGACCAGCTTTTCGTAAAACCGACTTCTGCATCGAGAGCGTTCGTTGGCGACGTCGTTGAAGCATCCCCTTATCCTGGCGCGAAATCGAGCCTGCTCGTTTCCGCTATGAAATGGGACGATGCCGAGTGGTTGTCCGAGTTGATAAGGATCACGGCGGCCGAATTGCCTGTGCCACGTCCGAAAAAACGCAAAGTCAATCGCTAACGTTCGTCATTCCGGGATTTGCCTCGGGCGGCTTTTGCCGGCCGTGGCAAAGGCCCGGAATTCATATTCCCTGTCGTGGTCATGGATTCCGGGCTCACTCCTGTCGTGCAAGAATGCGCGACAGGAGTGAGCCCGGAATGACAGACGCTCTACGTCCCCTTCACCCGCATCTTTTTCGGTACCGCCCCGCATGTCGCGTGGCAATGGCACGTCACGAGATGATCGTTGACGAGCCCGGTCGCTTCCATGAAGGCATAGACGATTGTCGGCCCGACGAACTTGAATCCGCGCGCGGCGAGGTCTTTTGATATTTTCGTGGAGAGCGGTGTCGAGGCCGGCACGCTGGCGGTGGTCCTGAAATGGTTGACCTTCGGCTGACCGCCGACGAAATCCCACAGATAGGCCGAGAAGCCGGGGCCTTTCTCCATCATGTCGAGATAGCTCTTGGCGCTGTTGATCGCGCCGACGATCTTTGCGCGATTGCGGACGATGCCGGCGTCGTTCATCAGCGCGTGAACCTTGGCGTCGTCATAGCGCGCGATTTTTTCCGGCTGGAAATCGTCGAAGGCTTTGCGGAAGTTGTCGCGCTTGCGCAAAATGGTGATCCACGACAGTCCGGCCTGAAAGCCGTCGAGGATCAGTTTTTCATACAACGCACGGTCGTCATACTCCGGCACACCCCATTCGGTGTCGTGATAGGCAACATAGACGGGATCATCGCCCGGCCACGGGCAGCGGTTCTTGCCGTCGGGATGTTCGCGCGCCGCGCTCATGCAACGGTCTGATGTTTCGGCGGCAGGCGCAAATCATTTGCGTCGGTGATCGTCAGCGAGACGCCATCGACGCTGAATGCCGCGCCGCTATCGAGTGCATCGGCGGCACGATCGAGCCGCAACAGCGCCAAGGCGGCCTGCTTCGCCGACGAACCGAGCGTGCCGATGGTTTTGTCGCCAGCAATGATTGCAACACCCGGTGCGGGGGCGGGGCCATCTAAAGTGACGCGGACGATGCGCGTGCGCGCGGTGCCGCGATGCTGCATGCGCGACACCACCTCCTGTCCGACATAGCAGCCCTTGTCGAAATCGACGCCGTGCAGCCGATCCATGTTGGCTTCGTGCGGAAACGCATCGCCGTAACCGAAATCGACGCCGCCGTTCGGCACGCCGAGCGCGATGCGGTGCGCGTCGTAAGCGGTCCTATCGACCGTCGGCATATCGACGGCGTCAATCGGCACGATCATGCGATGCCCGAGACGGGCGTCACGCGGATCGGCGAAGACGATGAGGGATGTGGCGGCGGGCTCGCCGTCCCAGATGGCGATCACATCATAACGGTCCGACAGGTTCTCGACCGTGACCTTGGCGCGCAATTTGTAGAAACCGAGTTTGGTCGCCAGCGGTGCCGCCAGCGCGCGCGGGCAATCGAGGTACAATGCGCCTGCGGATTCCGTGATAATAAAATCCGTCACGATCTTGCCCTGCGGCGTCAGCAACGCGGCGAATCGGGCATCGCCCGCGATCAGCTTCGTCAGGTCTGTCGTTACGAGTCCGTTGAGAAACGATTTGGCGTCGTCGCCGGTCAGTTTGACGATGCCGCGATCGGCCAGAACAACTGCCTTCATCGGACGTCTCGCAGTGAAGTGGTGAATTGCGCGAAGCGGGGTTTCATCGCGCTAAGGTATGACGCTAGAGTGGGCCCGACAAGGTCTTGCCAAGATTTGGCCCGCTGCGAGGATGCATGACGATCACGTTCGACACAATTCTAAAAGGCGGCACCATCGTCAATCAGGACGGCGAGGGCCTCGGCGATATCGGCATCGTCAATGGCCGGATTCGTGCGCTCGGCGCACTCGGGCACGCCGACGCCGGCGAGGTGATCGACTGCAAGGGGCTTCACATTCTGCCCGGCGTGATGGATACGCAAGTGCATTTCCGCGAACCGGGGCTGATGCACAAAGAGGATCTGGAAACCGGATCGCGCAGCGCCGTGATGGGCGGCGTCACTGCCGTGTTCGAGATGCCGAACACCAATCCGCTGACGATCAACGCCGAGACGTTCGCCGACAAGGTATCGCGCGCGCACCATCGCATGCATTGCGACTTCGCGTTCTTCATCGGCGGAACGCGGGAGAATGTTCAGGATTTGCCGGAACTGGAGCGGATGCCGGGCTGCGCCGGCGTCAAGGTGTTCATCGGTTCCTCGACCGGCGCGCTGCTGGTGGAGGACGACGACAGCCTGCGCAAGATTTTCAACGTTATCCGCCGCCGCGCCGCGTTCCATGCCGAGGACGAGTATCGATTGAACGAGCGCAAGCCCCTGCGCATCGAGGGCGATCCGCGCTCGCATCCGGTGTGGCGCGACGAGGCGGCGGCGCTGCTGGCGACGCAGCGGCTGGTGACGCTGGCGCGCGAGACCGGCAAACGCATCCATGTGCTGCATATCTCCACGAAAGAAGAGATCGAATATCTGCGCGACCACAAGGACGTCGCGTCCTGCGAGGCCACGCCGCATCATCTGACGCTCGCAGCACCCGAATGCTACGAACGGCTCGGCACGCGCGCGCAGATGAACCCGCCGGTGCGCGACGCCAGCCATCGCGACGGCATCTGGCGCGGCATCGAACAGGGCATCGTCGATGTGCTCGGGTCGGATCACGCGCCGCATACGCTCGAGGAGAAATCCAAGACCTATCCGGCGTCGCCGTCCGGCATGACCGGGGTGCAGACGCTGGTTCCGATGATGCTCGACCATGTCAATGCCGGCCGGCTATCGCTGGCGCGGTTCGTCGACCTTACCAGCGCCGGTCCGGCCAGACTTTTCAACATAGCGGGCAAGGGCCGGATCGCCGCCGGCTACGACGCCGATTTCACAGTGGTCGATCTGAAGCGCCGCAATACCGTCACAAATGATTGGGTGGCCTCGAAGGCCGGCTGGACGCCCTATGACGGCGTCGAGGTGACAGGCTGGCCTGTCGGCACATTCGTGCGCGGCCACCGCGTGATGTGGCAGGGCGAGCTGATATCCCCCGGCGCCGGCGAAGCCGTGCGGTTTCTGGAGACGTTGCGGGTCTGATCCGAAACGCAGCCGTCACCACTCGCGACAGCGGATGGCCCAATATTCCGAGATGTTGATGGATGGACGAGGCGCCGCGGCGTACTGGATCCCCGGTCGCGTGCGCAAGAGCGCCCTTGCCGGGGATGACGGTCGCGTTGCGTGTTCGGCTTTATTGCTTTGCCAGCACGATCGAGAACTCGCCGTTGCGGACGCGCCCCGCAAGTCCCTCCACGAACGTCGCGACGGCTTCCTCACCGTAGGTGCCGACCAACTCGGCAAAAGCCGCAAACAGGCTTGCCTGCGCCAGACAATCGCCGTCCACGCCTTCGTGCCGCGCTTCCGCCCATGCTTCGTTAAGATAGCTGAGCGCCGCCTGCTTCTGTTCGTGAGCGGGCAACGGGCCGCGGGCGGTGGCGTAGGACGACGGATGGCTCATGAGGAATCTCGACGGCTTGAGAATGGCGGCGCGCAAATCACCGCGGTGGTCCGTTCCTCGTTTAGCATGCGCGTTAACGCAGGCGAGCGGGTTCTTTAAGAAAGGTTAATGCGGCCACTCAAGCTTGTCGTAAAGCTGAGCCGATGCGGCGGACATGAGACTGTCCGCCGCATCGCATGATTTACTGCATCGTCAGTTCATGGCGGCCGACGACCATCCAATGGACTTCGTCTGGCCCGTCCGCAAAGCGCAGATGGCGGACGTCGGTGTACATCTCGGCCAGCGGCGTCCAGTTCGAGATGCCTGTCGCGCCGTGCATCTGGATCGACTGGTCGATGATCTTGCAGGCGCGTTCCGGGATCATGGCCTTCACCATGCTGACCCAGATACGTGCCTCCTTGTTGCCGAGCACATCCATCGCCTTGGCGGCTTTCAGAACCATCAGCCGCATCGCCTCGATCTCGCAGCGCGCCTGAGCGATGATCTGTAGATTGCCGCCGAGATGGGCGATTTGCTTGCCGAAGGCTTCGCGCGTGAGGCCGCGCTGCACCATCAGATCGAGCGCCTTTTCGGCCTTGCCGATGGTGCGCATGCAATGATGAATACGGCCGGGACCGAGACGCACCTGCGAGATTTCAAAGCCACGTCCTTCGCCCAGCAGGATATTCGCTTTCGGCACCCGCACATTGTTGAACCGCATATGCATGTGGCCGCGCGGCGCGTGATCGTGGCCGAAGACATGCATCGGACCGATGATCTCGACGCCGGGCGTTTCGACCGGAACGAGAATTTGCGACTGCTGCTTGCTCGGCGCGGCGTCGGGATTGGTCTTGACCATCACGATCATGATCTTGCAGCGCGGATCGCCAAGCCCCGAGATGTAATACTTTTCGCCGTTGATGACCCATTCGTCGCCGTCGAGGACTGCGCTGGTCGAGACGTTCTTCGCGTCCGACGAGGCGACATTCGGCTCCGTCATCGCGTAAGCAGATCGAATCTCGCCGGCGAGCAGCGGCTTCAGCCATTTCTCTTTCTGACCCGCCGTGCCGACGCGCTCAAGCACTTCCATATTGCCGGTGTCGGGCGCCGAGCAGTTCATCGTCTCCGAGGCCAGCGGGTTCTTGCCAAGCTCGGCGGCGATATAGGCATAGTCGAGATTCTTCAGGCCTTCGCCGGTGTCGGCATCCGGCAGAAAGAAATTCCATAGACCTTCTTCCTTGGCCTTGTTTTTCGCCTTGCCAAGAATTTCCAATTGCTCCGGTGTGAACGACCAGCGATCTGTCTTCTTCTCGCCGGCGCGATAGAATTCGTGGGACATCGGTTCCACGGTGCTCGCGATGAACTTCCGGACGTGATCGAACAGCGGCCGGACCTGATCCGACATGCGCAAATCGTTCAATTCGTCGCCCGGCGTGAGGGCATAGGATGTCTGGCGGGCTGCGTAAGCAGTCTTCATTCTTTGATCCTCCCGATGCGATCGTCTCGTTCGTTTGATCTTGAACGGACCGTCGTCCGTCTCTTATAGACGGGAACGGGCACGCTTGTCGAAGAGGGAAGAGAGTGCCTGCTCAGTGTCGGAATCTGGCGCTGGCGACGCGGCCGGCATCGTTGAGAAGCGCTCCGCGCCCATCCTGCTGCATGTGGCAATGCCCCCGACCTTGAAGCTGGTTGGTCGTCCGGGTTTCCATGGCTTATTCCCGACACTCGGAGGGAAGCAGTCCGGTTATGAACGTTGCGCAAGTAGCGGGCGGCAGATGCGTCTTCATTGCTCACGTAGTCGTGACTCACAGGCTGTAACGCGGGTCTTCCATCAGCGAAGACACGCACAGGGCGCTGTCGGCAATCTCGGTTGTCGCCGCGCTACCGCATCTTGTCACGGTGACGACCATGTTCAGCCTGTTGCTCGCGTTTCTCGCCGGCGTCGTGACCATCGCCGCGCCCTGCACGTTGCCGGTGTTGCCGATTTTGCTTGGCGCCTCGATGGGCCGCGCCAATAATCTGCGTCCGATCTTCATTGCACTTGGCTTCGTGCTGGCGTTTTCGTTCGTGGCGCTGTCGCTCGGTGCGATCACGACCGCGTTCGATTTCGATCCCAATGTGTTGCGCGACGGAGCGTCGGTGCTGCTGGTGCTGTTCGGCGTGCTGATGATCTGGCCTGCGCCATTCGAGCGGCTGATGATCTGGTTGCGCGGCGTTTTGCCGTCGCTACCGACGATCGGCCCGTCCGATCGCAGCGGCAATCTCGGAGGCTTTGTCGTCGGCGCGGCGCTCGGAATCGTATGGACGCCGTGCGCAGGTCCTGTGCTCGGCGCGATCCTGACACTCATCGCTGCATCGGACGATCAAAGCTGGGCCGGGCTGCAATTGTTGGCCTATGCGATCGGCGCGGCAATTCCGATGCTCGCGATCGCCTATGGCGGGCAGGCGCTGACACAACGCACGCGCAGCCTGGCGCGCTACGCGCCGCGCATCCAACGGGCTTTCGGCGTCGTCGTGATCGGCTTCGCCGTCCTCACCTTTCTGCAATACGACACGCTCGTCGTGGCGTGGCTGACACGGTTCTACCCGGCCGGATTCATCACACTGTGAACCGCGCTTCATCTTGAGAACACCCACCTGGAGGAGGTTTTGACATGACGTCGTTGACCAAGATCGCTGAATCGGTTGCACTTGTGGCCGCCTTGTTCGTAACGGGGCCGTCGTTTGCGGGCGACGCCTCAAGCCCGGAATCTATGCTTCGCGTTGCGGAGGCGACGAGGACCGCGCCGGAATTCACGGGCCTCAAAACGTGGTTCAACTCCGCGCCGCTGCGGATGGCGGATCTGCGCGGCAAGATCGTGCTGGTGGATTTCTGGACCTATGGCTGCGTCAATTGCGTGAATACGTTGCCGCATGTCGTCAAGCTGCAGGAGAAATATGGCAGCAAGGGCCTTGTCATCGTAGGCATCCACACGCCGGAATTCCCATTCGAGAAATCTTCGAGCAATGTACAGGCGGCGCTGAAGCGGCACGGCATCACCTATGCGGTGGCGCAGGACAACGACTCAGCCACGTGGAATGCGTACAGCAATCGGTACTGGCCAGCGCAATATATCGTCGATCAGCGCGGCAAGATCGTCTTCCAGCATGATGGCGAAGGCCAATACGAGCAGATGGACCGCTTGATCGGGCAGTTGTTGAACAAGAGCAGTTGAACGCAACGTTTGGCCGGCGCATCGGCTGTTGCGGATCGGCAGGATGGAACGGAGCATCGTGCTCTCGACTTATCACGTAGCCCGCAACACTGGAGGCATGGATGGCCAGACGTTTTACTTACGCGCTCGGCGCAATTGCCTTAATCGCTTTTGGCGACATGGCGATGCCGCACGAGGCGTCTGCGCGCGGGGGGGGATCGAATTTCATGAACTCGCCGGGTTATCAGCGGCGCCTGCAGGAATCGCGCGGCTATGTTACCAACCGGTCGGGCTCGATTGTGTCGCGCCCCCCGGTAGTCGCGCCGCCGCCCTTTATCGAGCGGCGCGTGCGACGGCGGCGCTAACGGCCACTGCCGTCGATCAAAGTTCACACCACGATCCGACGTCATGCGACGATCGGATGCTTCACGTGCGTTGAGGCTGGGATGAGCCCGACATATTGTCTATCCAACCGGCAGACGTTTGGTTTGATGTTCTAAAGGTATAAAGGCGTTGAGAAAGCGTTCCACGATGTTGACGATCGTCTCACGCCGGTCGGGAGAAACTTCAGCGCCGTAAATGTGCTCGCGGATGCCAAAATAAAAAATGCTTCCGTGATGAGCCCACAGATCGCTGATCGTCGGCACGGTTGCTAGTTGACCGCCGACCTTGCGCGCACTGAAGGCAATTTCGGTCAGCAGCGGCTTGATAATGGTTTGCTCGAGTTGCTTCAAATATCGAGCATTAATATCTTCGCCCTGAAGACCCGCAAAGACGAAAAGTCGTACCCATTCGCGCGTCAAAACCGCATCGGCATATTCGATATAGAACTGGGTCATGCGCTCGCTGATCGGGCGGCTGCGGTCGATGATCAGCTTGGTCCAGTGGGGCTTCAGTCGGCGCAGATAAATGCGCTCGTACACTGCATCGATCACGTCGCGTTTGGTCGGAAAGTACTGGTACAGCAGAGGCTGCGTTATACCGATTTGCTCTGATAGCTGCCGAGTCGTGCCGGTAAATCCGTGCTCGGTGAAGAATGCAATCGCTTCCGTCACGATCTGTTCGCGCCGCGCACCGGGGGACATGCGGCGTCGCGTCGCACGTCCCGCGTCGTCATGTGACGCGTGCGCCGCCTGCGCCGCAGCGACTTGTTTTCTCGGAGCCTTCATCGGACGACTTTACAAGCTTTCCAAACTATGACAACTATCTATCAAATGATAAATAGCGGCAGTGCTCTTTTCGAGCTTGAACCGCGTTCAGGGGAGGGGAGTATCATGGAACGTCGTACGTTTCTGTCGCTCGCTGCGATGGCGGCTACCAGCGCCGCAATGCCGTCGGCATGGGCGCAACAGCAGAAGCCTTTCAAGATTGGTCTGTCGATGCCGCAGACCGGCGGACTTGCAGCTGGCGGGCGGGCGTCACAGCTCGGTCTCGAAATCTGGCGCGACGATATCAACGCCAAGGGTGGCCTGCTTGGCCGTCCGGTTGAACTCATCATCTACGACGATAAGTCGAGCGCGACTGAATCACCGGCGATCTACGCGAAACTTCTGGATGTCGATAAGGTCGACATGATCTTCGCGCCTTACGGCACGGTGCAGACCGCGCCCGTTCTGCCGGTCGCGAAACAGCGCG
Source organism: uncultured Tardiphaga sp. (assembly GCA_964244735.1). Classification (GTDB taxonomy): domain Bacteria; phylum Pseudomonadota; class Alphaproteobacteria; order Rhizobiales; family Xanthobacteraceae; genus Tardiphaga. Next base: position 161,576 of record CAXTJT010000008.1, on the reverse strand, counting down.
GCATGGTCATGATCGGCAATTTTGCCTTTCAAGTGAACGCGAAAATCCGCCACGACATGTGGTTCAACGTGGCTCCTTGGGGGCCGGCCGATAGCTGGGGCAACGCGTTTCTGGACATCGGGCAGAAAGCCGGCGGAAAAACGCTCGCCGTGCTCGCCTCGGATCAGGAGTTTTCGCAGAACGTCGCAAAGGCCGCCAAGGACGTGGCGATTTCGCGCAACATCCCGATCGTGTTCGAGCAGAACTATCCTCCGTCCACCGTCGAATTCGCCGGCATCATCCGATCGCTTAAAGCAGCCAAGCCGGACATGGTCTATGTCACCTCGTACCCGCCGGACACCGCAGGCATCTTGCGCGCCGTCAATGAAATCGGCGTCGGCGAAAATGTGAAGATTTTCGGCGGCGGCATGGTCGGCGTGCAGTTCGCATCCGTGATGGAAAATCTGGGGTCTCTTCTGAACGGCGTGACGAACTTCAATTCGTGGTTGCCTGAACCCAGCATGTTCTTCGAGGGCACCAAGGCGTTCTTCGAGAAATATTCCGCCCGCGCGGCCGCCGCGAAGGTCGATGCGCTCGGCTATTACCTCGCGCCATTCGGCTATGCGCAGGGCCAGTTGATCGAACTGGCGGTGAACGGGACGAAGTCATTCGAGCAGAAGGCCATCGCGGAATATCTCCACACGAACGAGATGAAAACGATCGTCGGTCCGATCAGTTTTGCGGAAGACGGCGAGCGCAAGGAGTCGGCCACGCTGATGGCTCAGTTCCGCGGCGTGGTGGATAAAAACATCGAACAGTTCCGGACCGTCGGCAAGCAGACCATCCTTTATCCGGAGCGTCTGAAGTCCGGCGAACTGCTCGCGCCCTTCGAGGCCGCACGAAAGTAACCCGCGCAATCCTCGCCGGGCGATATGCGGCCGTCGGGGACATGTCGTTAAAGCAACGAGGCCGTCTGTCCGGCCGCGATCCTAGAGAGGTTCTCGGCTCGGGGGAGTTAAAGTGTGTTCTCGGTGGAATTACTGATCGAGGCGATTATTTTCGGAATGTTGCTGGGCTGCTTCTATGCGGCCGTCAGCGTCGGATTGTCCGTGGCCTTCGGTTTGCTCGATGTGCCGCATATCGCGCACCCGGCCTTCCTCGTCCTCGCGGCGTATTTCGTCTATATCCTAAACGACGTCTGGGGTATCGATCCATTGATTGCCGGGCTGATGATAACGCCGGCTTTCTTTATACTCGGGCTCGTGTTCTATCGTCTTTATTATGCGCTGTTCGAGAAGCGCGGTACGGACGCAGCCGTGCGCGGCATCGCGTTTTTCTTCGGTATCGCCTTCATCACCGAAGTGCTTATCATTCTGACTTTCGGGGTCGATCAAAGATCGGTCACTGCAAGTTATATCGGCCAGTCATGGCGCATCCTCGACATGCGGCTTCCGGTCCGCCAGGTCATCGCTTTCGGCGTCGCGCTCGGTTTGACGCTGTCGCTCACCCTTTATTTGTCGCGCACCTTCACCGGCCGCGCGATTCGCGCAGTGGCACAGGACGAAAACGCTCTCCGCTTGCTCGGTGCGGATCCGGTCCGTATCAAGACCTGGGCGTTCGGCATCGCGACGGCGATCCTCGGCATCGCCGGTGCGTTGCTCATCATCGTTGCGCCGGTCGAACCCACGCTCGATCGCGCTTATATCGGCCGCACGTTTTGCGTCGTCGTCATGGCCGGCCTCGGCAGCATGAGCGGGACGCTTGTCGCGGCCATCATCCTCGGCATTGCGGAATCCGTCGTGCTGACGATGTTTGGCGCGTCTTGGGCGCCGGCGATATCGTTTTCACTGTTGCTGGCCGTGCTCGCACTGCGTCCGCAAGGTCTGTTCGGAAGATGAGCACGCGGATGAACGACATATCGTTTGCGGTCGGCGCGGTCGCGTTCGTTGCCCTGGCGGCCCTGGCCACGTTTGTCGTCGGCAACGAGTACCCGTTTTTTGCCGGCTACGTCATTTTGCAGTTCATCGTCCTGTCCGTCGCCTGGACGATCCTGGGCGGTTATGCAGGCTATGTGAATTTCGGCGCGAGTGCCTTCTTCGGTCTTGGTGTCTACACGTCGGTCTTTCTCGTCAAGGCATTCGGTGCGCCGCTTGTGGTGCAGATTGCGGTCGCTGCCGTGGCGGGCGGCTTGCTCGGCGTCTCGGTCGGCCTGTTGACGTTGCGGATGAAGGGCATCTTCTTTTCGATCGCAACGATCGCGGTCACGATCATCATCGATACGTTCATCGTGAACTGGAAATTCGTCGGCGGCGCGGCCGGCATTCAGGTTCCGCGTCCTTCAGTCACGGCTCCATTCGAGAGCTATGTGAAAATGCTGTTCGTCGTGCAGGCAATTCTCGTGGTGATCGCGGTGTCGGCCGCAAGATACATCCAGTATTCGCGGTTCGGTCGTGGACTGCAGGCCTTGCGCGATGACGAATTGGCGGCCGAGTGCTCCGGCGTGCCGACGCTCAAGCTGAAGCTGCTTGCCTGCTTATTGTCAGGCGCGTTGATGGCGGCGGCCGGAGCGCCATCCGCGATGTATCTTCAATATGCGATTCCGAGCGCTGCATTCGATCTCAATTATTCGGTCACGGCGATGGCGATGTCGCTGATCGGCGGTACGTCGCATTGGGCAGGTCCGGTGATCGGCGCAATCCTGCTCGGCGTGACGCAGCAATGGCTGACGGTGAATATTTCCTCCGCGGCGAACGTGCTGCTGCTCGGGGTCATGCTCGTCGTATTCGTCGTCGCCGCGCCGCGCGGTCTCGTCGGCTTCTTTCAGCGCAAGCGAGCGGGAGGACGTTCGTGAACGAAGCTGACGACACCTTTCTGCTGCGCGTCGAGGGCATCACCAAACGCTTTGGCGGATTCACCGCGCTCGACAACATTTCGGTCGATATAGCCAAAGGCGAAAGGTTCGGTCTGATCGGCCCGAACGGCTCAGGCAAGACGACTCTCATCAATATCATCTCGGGTGCATTTGGCGCCGATACCGGCAAAATCTTTTTGCAGAGCAGTGATATCACGACTGTCGCCGCGCATCAGCGGACCCGGCGCGGCATCGCGCGCAGCTTCCAGATCCCGCGTCCGTTTCGGTCCATGACCGTGATCGAGAACCTGATGGTCGCGCAGGATTTCGCGGCGGCAGGCGCCGCCAACAAGACGCGGGACCACGCGCATTCGATCCTGCTGCGTATGGGACTAGGCAATCAGGCGGAGACTTCGGCCGGCAGCCTCAGCCAGGTTGAATTGCGCAAGATGGAACTGGCACGCGCGATGGCGGCTCAGCCGCAATTGCTAGTGTCGGACGAAGCGATGGCGGGACTGTCAAGCGGTGAGGTGGACGAGGTTCTGGACTTGCTGCTCGGCCTGTCGGCGGACGGCATCACGATCATCATGATCGAGCATATCATGCATGCCGTGATGCGGTTTTCGCAGCGCGTCATGTGCCTCGAAGCCGGCAGGATCATCGCGCTCGGCGACCCGAAGGATGTCATGGCCAACGCGCGCGTGCAGGAGGCCTATCTTGGCACTTGAGCTTCGGATTGACGGCGTCGATGCGGGTTACGGTCCCGTCAGGGCGCTGCAGAATGTGTCGCTGGACGTTCATTCCGGGGAGACGGTGGTGCTGCTCGGCACCAACGGCAATGGCAAGAGCACGTTGATGAAGGTCGTGACGGGTCAGGTGCGACCGACGCGCGGCACGGTCTCCCTCGAAATGGATGGCGTCGTTCACGATCTCACGCGCCTGCCCACGGAGGTCATCGTCGATCTTGGCGTGTCGCTGGTGCCGGAAGGCCGCCGACTTTTTCCGAAACTCACGGTCGAGGAAAACCTGATGCTTGGCGCGTTCCGCAAGGGCGCGCGCGGGGCGATCCAGAAGAATCTCGCATTTTCCTATGAAGCGTTTCCTCTCTTGAAGGAGCGGCGCAAGCAGCTTGCCGGTACAATGTCTGGCGGCCAGCAGCAGATGCTGGCGATTGCACGCGCGATGATGTCGTCGCCGAAGCTGCTTCTGGTCGATGAGCCATCGGTCGGTCTGTCGCCGCTGCTGATTGCGCAGACGATCACGGCAATAGGCGAACTGAAAAACAAGTTCGGCCTGACCATCCTCATGGCCGAACAGAATTTCCATCAGGCCATCCGGATCGCGGATTGTGGCTCGATCATCGTGCATGGCGAGATCGCCCTATCGCGGGCCACAGTGGATGAGTTGAAAAACAACAGCATTGTCAAGGAACTGTATCTCGGGGGTATCGCGTGAAACTTCCATCGTTCGAGTACCGGCGTGCGGTCTCTCTCGCCGATGCGATCGAATTGCTTACGCATCCGGAGGCAAAGGCCATCGCGGGCGGACAGAGCCTTCTCGCCGCGCTGGCGTTTCGTTTGTCGGCCCCGAGCCGTCTTGTCGATATTGGCGCGCTCACGGAATTGCGAGGCGTATCTCTTGCGGGAGATCGCGTTCGGATCGGAGCGCTGACGACGCATGCAGAGCTTGGCCGCAACGCGATCATCGCAGAGAGCGTGCCTCTCCTGCGTAAGGCTTCGCATCTGATCGCACATCCGGCGATCCGCAATCGCGGCACGATTGGCGGCTCGCTGGCCTATGCCGACCCGGCTTCTGAACTGCCCGCCTGCATGGTCTGTCTCGGCGCAGATATTATCGTCGCGTCCGCGAAGGGCGAGCGCCGTATCGCTGCGCGTGATTTCTTCGTCGGTCTGCTGTCGACTGCGCTGGATAACGGCGAACTGATCGTCGCGGTCGACGTACCCGCGCATGACGCAAATACGCGAACGGCGATCATGGAAATTGCGCGCCGGTCGGGCGATTACGCGATGGCGGGATGCGCGGCTTCAATTGTGATGAACGGGCCGAATGTATCGCGCGCCAGCCTTGCTCTGTTCGGCGTGGGCGACACAGCCCTCAACGCAAGAGCAGCTGCCGATGCGCTTGCTGGCAAACCGCTGGATGCGGTCTCCGTCGCGGCCGCCGGCGCCGCGCTTGGCGGTGATATCGATCCTCAGGGCGATCAGCATGGTGGGCCGGAGATGAAGCGCCACCTTGCGCGGGTGGCGCTGGAACGCGCTCTCAAATCGATGGTGGAGGTCGCGGCATGAGCGGACTTTACGACATTACACTTACCGTCAATGGCGAGCGCGCAATGCGCCGTGTTGAAGGGCGCACGCACCTCGTCGATTTCCTGCGCGCCGATCTCGGCCTGATGGGCACTCATGCGGGTTGCGAGCATGGCGTGTGCGGCGCCTGTACGTTGCGGGTGGACGGCGAGATCGTGCGCGGCTGCCTCGTGCTTGCCGTGCAATGCGACGGCCGTGCGGTGGAGACGATCGAAGGCGTGTCCGATTCGGGCGAAATTCGCGATCTGCAGGACGCCTTCATCGCGCGCAACGCCGCACAATGCGGCTATTGCACACCGGGAATGCTGATGACGGCGGCCGATCTGCTTTCGCAGAACGCGACACCGACGCGCGATGAAATCCGCGAACATATCTCGGGCAATTATTGCCGTTGCACAGGCTATCACGCCATCGTCGACGCCGTCGAAACGGTCGCCGCCGCGCGAATCCAGAAGGCCTGACGCAATGAACAAGATGGATACGTTCGGAGCCGCCGACAGGCCAAATTCATACATCGGCAAATCGATCCCGCGTCCCAACGTGGCTAAACTCGTCGAAGGGCGCGGGCAATATGTCGATGACATCATGCTGCCGCGCATGGCGCATGTTGCGTTTCTGCGCTCGCCTCATGCGCATGCGCGTATCGAGAACATCGATGCGCGCGAAGCGCTGAAGCAGCCCGGCGTGTTGCGCGTGTTCACGGGCGCGGATCTCGCCAAGCATTGCGACCCCTGGGTTTCCATTCTTGTCCACCTCAAGGGCATGAAGTCGGCCCCGCAATATCCGTTGCCGCTTGAAAAGGCGACCTGGGCGGGTGAAGCCGTCGTCGCCGTCGTCGCGGACTCACGGGCGCTGGCGGAAGATGCGCTTGCCTATGTCGTGGTTGAGTACGCGCCGTTGCCGCCGGTCGTCGATATGGAAACCGCCCTGGATGCCGCAACGACGGTGATCCATCCCGAACTCGGGGATAATCTGACGTTTCAGCGCGTCAACGAAAGCGGTGACGTCACAGCAGCTTTCGCAGCGGCGCACACGATCGTCGAAGCCACCTATCACACCGGTCGTCACACCGGCGTGACACTCGAACCGCGCTCGATCCTGGCCGACTTCAACCGCGCATCGGGCAAGTTGACAGTCCATCACGCGACGCAGGCGCCGCATATGATCCAGAACGTGCTGGCGACGCAGCTTCGGTTGTCCGAGGGTGACGTGCGCATTATCTGCGGCGATGTCGGCGGCAGCTTCGGTCTCAAGGTCCACGTCTATCCGGACGAAGTTGCGGCGGTCGTGATCGCGCGCATCATGGGCCGGCCGGTGAAATTCATTGCCGACCGCCTTGAAAGTTTTGCGAGCGACATTCACGCCCGCGATCATCGCATTCACGCCCGCATGGCAGTCGATGCCGACGGCAAAATTCTCGCGATCGAAGCCGATGATATCACGGGCATCGGCCCGTACTCGGTCTATCCGCGCACGAGCGCGGTCGAAGGTAATCAGGTCGTGAATCTGCTTGGCGGTCCCTATGATTTCGGCGCTTACAAAGCGCGGACGACCGTCGTGCTGCAAAACAAGACGCCGACCTGCCAGTACCGTGCGGTGGGCCACCCCATCGCGACCGCGGTCACGGAAGGTCTGATCGATCTCGCCGCCGACGCGCTTGGAATCGATCCGGTCGAGATGCGGCTGAAGAACCTGATGACGGATGAGAATTACCCGAAGACGTCGCCGGCCGGAATGAAATTCGAGGGCCTCTCGCATATCGCATCGCTGAACAAGCTCGTTGAGATGATCGACTATCCGGCGCTTCGCGCGCAGCAGAGGGCGGCACGGGAAAAAGGTCGCCATATCGGCATAGGTTTTGCGAGCTTTATCGAACTCACGAATCCTTCGCCTTTTATGTATGGCATGGGCGGCGCGAAGATTTCCGCTCAGGACGGTTGCACCGTGCGGATCGATCCCGATGGCACCGTCGTTGCCGCAACGGGCGTGACGGAGCAGGGGCAGGGCACGGAAGCGATTATCCGCCAGATCGTCGCGGAAGCGGTGGGCGTTCCCCTCGACAAGGTGCGCGTCATCACCGGCGATACGTTGACGACGCCCTATGGCGGCGGGACATGGGCCTGTCGGGGTGCGGGCATCGGCGGTGAAGCCGCGCTCCAAGCCGGGCTTGCGACAAAGGAAGCCGCTCTGACAGTCGCGGGCGCGATGCTGCAAACGTCGCCGGATACGCTCGATATGATCGACGGCAATGTCGTGGTAAAGGCCACCGGCGAGGTGCGGATGCCGCTCGCCGAACTTGGCCGCATCGTCTATTTTCGTGGCGACACGCTTCCGCCGAGTCTGCCGCGCGAACTCATGCAGACGCGGCATTTCATTACCAAGCAGTATCCTTTCGCGTTTACCAATGGTGTGCAGGCCTGTCTTCTCGAGATCGACACCGAGACCGGCATCGTGCATCTCCTGAAACATTGGGTGGTTGAGGATTGCGGCCGTATTGTTAACCCGCTGCTCGTGGACGAACAGGTACGCGGCGGCGTCGTGCAGGGGATCGGCGGCGCATTATATGAACACTGCGTCTATTCACCAGACGGTCAGCTTCTGATCGGATCGATGGCCGATTATCTCGTTCCGATGGCTTTCGAGATGCCGGACATCGAGGTAGGACACGTCGAAACGCCGACGAAGGAAAGTCTGCTTGGAGCAAAAGGCGCAGGCGAGGCCGGTACGGCCGGTGCTCCGGCTGCAATCATGAACGCAATCAACGATGCCCTCAAACCGTTTGGGACAAGAGTATTCGCACAGCCGTTCACGCCTGAGCGTATTCTTACGGCGCTCGGAACCATTGCGCCGCGGCAGTAACGCCGACACAGCAGAAATCAAAGATGCCGAAAGAATATGTCATCGCGTGCGTCACCGCACTTATCAAATTCTTCGGGTGACATCCGACCGCTTCAACGAATGTTTTGCCTCGCTGCGATTCTTGAATGCGACGACCGGCTAATTCGTCGTTGGGGATCGGATGACGCGCCAATCCCCTCCAGTGTCCATGCTGCCCCCAGCGCCCTATACCGTCGCCGTAAGCGACATGTGCCGATTAATGTTTTTATCAATGACATTATCGACGAAAGTGGTGGGCGATGCAGGGATCGAACCTGCGACCCCATCCGTGTGAAGGATGTGCTCTCCCGCTGAGCTAATCGCCCGGGATGATGATACCCGTCGGACAAGTCCGGCGCGGCAAGATCATGTGCGCGATTTACGAAGTGCAGGGCGGTGGTGTCAAGCCAAGCGCGCCAAAAGAACCGCTCAATCACACGATCGCGCGGTCTGGGGCCGGTTATGTCGCTTCGCGGGCGCGCGAGGCATGGGATTGCAGCGCCCGGATGCGATCGGCAAGCGTGCCGCGTGTTTCGCTGCGTGGCTCGCCGGTGGCGTCGTCGATCGGCGCCAGAGAGGTGGCCGGCGTCGCCGCCAGCATCGCTTCGATGGTCGAATTCGGGCCTTCCAGCGTGATCGCGAGCTTGGCCACTTCGGCGGCGATGTCGTTGATGCGCTCGCGCAGCAGCGCATTCTCCATGCGCTCGGTCGCCCATGCGCTTTCGGCCTGCTGCTGCATCGCATTGATTTCGCGCTGCAGCCGGCCGCGGTCGTCGGTCATCAAACGCAATTGTTCTTCGATCGCGGTCTTTTCCGTCCGCATACGGTCGAGCGCGGGTGCGGCGCCCGTACCGGTCGCGGCAAGTTCGTCGCGGGCATCATTTGCGACGCGCACTGCGGATTCATTAGCTTCGCGCAGCCGTGCATTCTCTTCGTCGCGATCGGCGAGCAATCTATTTTGCACGGCAAGGCTCGTTTCGAGTTCCTGAACGCGCTGGTTGAGTTGTGCGGCGGCGCCGGATTGATCGGCCAGTTGACGGTCGAGATCGCCGACGCGTTGGGTCAGGCTATCGATCTGGCGGCGGGCGTCGCGCAGATCGCGCGTCGCGGAGTCGGATTCGCCGCGTTGCGACTCGAGCTTCTCGCGCGTCGATGCAAAATCCTGCTCGGCATCGCCGACGCGGTTGCGCAGCGCATCGACCTGCGTGCGGACCGCGAGCAATTCGACCTGCCTTGTGTCGGCGGTCATCGAGCGGTCGGCGAGTGCGGTGCCTAGCCGCGTCAGTTCGGACTGCTTTTCGGCCAAGGCGGCTTCAGCGGTGCGCAAGGCTTCCGTTTTAGTCGCGAATTCCTCTTCGGTGGCGCGCAGTTGCTCACGGACGGTCTTTTCTCGCGTTTCGAGCGAGAAGATCGTGGCTGATTTTTCGCCAAGCTCCAGCTTCATCCGGTTGATCGCGTCGGACTTCTTGCCGAGTTCGGCAAGCTGGCTCGTGGTCTTGTTTTTGAGTTGCTCGACGCTCATTTCGAGCCGCCGCGCCGACATCGCGAATTCGGCGCGAAGTTGGTCCTTGTCGGCCTGGATTTCCGCCATCGAGATCGGTGTCGCGGCTTCGAGCCGACGCGTCGTCAGTCGCACCGCGCGGTTATGCACCAGCGGCAACATCATCAGGCCGAACAGCATCGACACCAGAAAACCGATCGCCAGATACATGATCGGCTCGACCATCGACCCACTCCACACAGCCAGATTCTAGCGACAGACCATGCCACGGACGCGCGGCCATAGGCTAGCGCGACAAATCGTTATCGTGAATCCGTCCCTGGCGGCGCAGCGATCAGAACGGATTCCAGGTCGCGCTCTGGGTGTATTTGAGGTAGCCGATATTGGCGCCGAGCCGCAGCCCGAGGCCGGAGCGGATCGGCACTAGCACGATATTGTTGGCGGTCAGCGCCGTCATGCCGAATCCGCCGATAATATAAGCGGAGCCGTCGATGCCGCCGAAGCGCTGATAGATCGCCTGCGTCGCCGGCAGATTATAGACCAGCGTCATGGTCCGCGCGCCGTCGCCACCCATATCGAAGCCGACCGATGGACCCTGCCAGTAAACGCGAAGATCGCCGGCGTTCTTGGTGTAGAGCGTACCTTCGCCATAGCGCAGCCCGGCGACGAAAGCGCCCGAGCCTTCCTCGCCGAGGATGTAGCCGTTCGGCAGGCCCCATTGGCTGACCGCGCGTTCGATCACCGATGCGAGCCCGCGCGAGACATTGCCGAAGAAGCGATGTCCGGCGCCGACCAACTCATCCGGCGCGTAAGTGTTGGGCGCCGGTGCGGCGGGCGGCGGCGGTTGCCGGTAGGGGGCCTGCGGCGGCTGTTGATACGGCGCCGGGCCCGGCTGCTGCTGATAGGGCGGAGCCTGCTGCGCCGATGCCGGCGCGCTCCAGCCAGGGCCAGCCGTCGTCGCAGCAAGCATGACCGCTGCAAGGCGCGAAACGATTGTCATGAAGTCCTCCCCCCGTCCCAAAACCCTTAGGTCTCCCTTCGGGTCGAAAAATTCCTGGGTCTCGCTCTCACGAGCGCAGCCTTAACCCGATGCTGAGAAGCAAGGTCTAGGTTGCGCCCGTCGTCCCCCGACTCATCCGTTATCGGTATCAATAATGACGGTACAGCGGCATAAAATGTTGGTTGCGGCTCGAAAACTTGCCTTGATTGCGCTCCTGATGGTGGCGCCGCATGTGACGTTCGCGGGCGGGACCAGCGAACGGGTGGTCCAGAACCGCCATACCGGCATAGCGATCGGCGGGATTGATCCGGTCGGTTATTTCACCGATGGCGCACCAATCAAGGGGCGTCCCGAATTTGAAGTGTCGGCGGTGGGCGCGTCCTGGCGGTTCCGCAATGCGGGCAACCTGACGGTGTTTCTGGCGCGACCGGATGTCTATGCCCCGCGATTTGGCGGCTATGATCCGGTCGATGTGGCGCGCGGCGTCCCGGCTCCGGGCAGCGCGCAAATCTGGTTGATCTTGGGCCAGCGGCTTTATTTGTTTTCGTGCGAAAGCAATCGTGACGCTTTCGCGGCGGAGCCAACCAGGTCGCTGAACGAGGCTCAGGCGCGCTGGCCGACGCTTTTGACGACGCTCGCGGAATAATTCAGAACGTCTCGACCGCGCTGGGATCGCCCCAGGCGATGAACTCCGGCACGCCGAATCCCTGATATGCGCCGCCATAACTGACCGGCGCGCCATCGCCGTCCGTCACGGTGCCGCCGGCGGCGACGACGACGGCGTGGCCCGCCGCGACGTCCCATTCGCAGGTTCGCGACAGTCGTGGATAGATATCAGCGCCGCCCTCCGCAACCCGGCAGAATTTGACGGCCGAACCGAGCATCTGCCGGATTGCGCCCGGCCGCGCGGCGATGAACTGTTCCGAGCGCGGATCGCCGTGCGAGCGGCTGACCGCGACGATCCATGGACTGCCGCGCCGCGGAGTCGGCCGGGTCTTGATCGGCTCAGCCGTGCGCGTGCTCGCGTCCTGCGTCACCATCAGCCGCTCCGCGCCGCGCCCGACATGGCCGCGCCAGATCCGCCCGAGGGCCGGCGCGCTGACCAGGCCGAGCACCGGCACGCCGTTGGCGACCAGCGCGATGTTGATGGTGTATTCGTCGCGGCCGGCGACGAATTCCTTGGTGCCGTCGAGCGGATCGATCAGGAAAAATAGTCCGCGATAGGGCGCCGTTGCGTCCTGCACGCTTTCTTCCGACAGCGCCGGAATGTGAGGCGCCAATTGGCTGAGACCCTTGGCGATGATGCGATCGGCGGCGAGATCGGCCTCCGTGACCGGCGAGCCGTCCGATTTTCCGTCGACGGCCATGCTGTGGCGATTGACGGCGAGCACGGCCGCGCCGGCCTGCGCGATGATGTCCGTCAACGGCTCCATCAACGCAGCGATGGCGTCGTGATCGAGGCTGCCGGCTGTCGACGTCTCCTGCAAGGAGCTAGCTTTCCTGATGCGGACCCTTCGGCCCGGAGATTGGCAGCTTTGGCCGCTGCGGTGTATCTAACCACAGTCTATGCGCGATTCGCGTCGGGTCCACTCAGGAAGAACCCAGGAAGAACCGATGTCCGATACACGCCCCCTTGTTCGCCTGGCTGCGCCCGACGAACTCGAACTCGCCGCGCTGTTGTGCTCGCGCGTCTGCCACGATCTGATCAGCCCTGTCGGTGCGATCGTCAACGGCCTCGAAGTGCTCGACGATAATCCGAAGCCTGAAGATCGCGAATTCGCGCTCGATCTCATTCGCAAGAGCGCCAGGACCGCATCGGCACGTCTGCAATTCTGCCGTCTCGCCTTCGGTGCGGCCGGTTCGGCCGATGCCCAGATCGACCTTGGCGACGCGCTGACGATGGCCAAGGGCCACATCGAGGATCACCGCACCAGCATCGCCTGGAACTTGCCGCGCCTGTATTTGCCGAAGAACAAGGTCAAGCTGCTGCTCAACATGCTCGTCATCGCGCAACAGACGATCCCGCGCGGCGGCATGCTGACGGTCGATCCGGTCGGCGAGGGCGACGCGCTGGCGTTCAAGATCACGGTAGCCGGCGCCAACCCGCGAATGCCGCAGCAAGGTGTGCTCGATGCCGTGAGCGGCGCGCATGCCGGCGCGGTCGATGCCCACGCCGTGCAGCCGCATTATACGCGGTTGCTTGCGACATCCTGCGGCTGGACCGTGACGCTGACCGCCCTGAACGACACCATCGTCGTCGCCGCGGCGTAAGGTTGCGTTAACGACCTTCCTTTGCGCTTCCGCAACCATTATTAAACGCTTTGCAGTGAAGATGCCCGCTTGGAGGGGCGTGCGATGCCGCGCGCCTCAAAGAGGCACGGGCCCGTTTCATGGACGATCTGCTCCGCGAGTTTTTGACGGAAACGGGGGAAAGCCTGGATACCGTCGATAACCAGCTCGTCCGTTTCGAGCAGGAGCCGAACAACGCCAAGATTCTCGGCAACATCTTCCGACTCGTTCACACCATCAAAGGCACTTGCGGCTTCATCGGCCTGCCGCGTTTGGAAGCGCTGACCCACGCCGCCGAAACCCTGATGGGCAAGTTCCGCGACGGCATGCTGTTGACTGGCGACGCCGTGACGCTGATCCTGGTCACGCTCGATCGCATCAAGGAAATCCTCGCAGGGCTGGAAACAACGCAGACCGAACCCGCGGGCTCCGACGACGATCTGATCGGCGATCTCAACCGCATGGTCGCGCGCGTCACGGCAACTCCGGTGACGCAAGATCTCGCGATCACGCAGGATCTCGAGCCGAGTTGCGGCCTCGGCCGGCCGTTGCGGCCCGGAGAGGTTTCGCTCGACGAACTCGAACGCGCTTTTCAGGCCACCGCCGTTGAGCCGCCGCCGTCCGAAAAGTCGGCGCCGACGAAGGTGGTGATCGAGCCGGAGAGCGCCGACAACGACCGCGTCGCCAACCAGTCGATCCGCGTCAATGTCGACACGCTCGAGAGGCTGATGACAATGGTGTCCGAACTGGTGCTGACACGCAACCAACTCATCGAAATCAATCGCCGCCACGATGATGCCGATTTCAAGATTCCCTTGCAACGGCTGTCGAGCGTGACCGCCGAGTTGCAGGACAGCGTGATGAAAACGCGGATGCAGCCGATCGGCAATGCCTGGCAGAAGCTGCTGCGCATCGTCCGCGACCTGTCTGCAGAACTCGGTAAGCAGATCGAACTCGAACTGCACGGCGCGGATACCGAACTCGATCGTCAGGTGCTCGACCTCATCAAGGATCCGCTGACGCATATGGTGCGCAACTCGGCCGATCACGGCCTCGAGACACCCGCGGAACGCCTGCGCGCCGGCAAGCCGGAACAGGGCACGATCCGGCTGTCGGCCTATCACGAAGGCGGCCACATCATCGTCTGCATCGCGGATGATGGTCGCGGACTCGATACAGATCGCATCGCGGCCAAGGCGATCGCAAACGGTCTGGTCAGCGAATCCGACATCGACCGCATGACGGAAGCGCAGATTCACAAATTCATCTTCGCGCCGGGCTTTTCGACGGCCGCGGCCGTGACCAGCGTCTCCGGGCGCGGCGTCGGCATGGATGTCGTACGGACCAATATCGACCAGATCGGCGGCACGATCGACGTCAAGTCGATCGCCGGCGAAGGCTCCAGCGTGACCGTGAAAATTCCGCTGACGCTCGCGATCGTCTCCGCCTTGATCGTCGAGTCGGCCGGCGAACGCTTCGCGATCCCGCAACTCGGAATCATCGAACTGGTGCGGGCGCGAGCCAATACCGAGCATCGCATCGAGCGGATCAAGGACACGCTGGTGCTGCGCCTGCGCAGCCGGCTGCTGCCGCTGGTGCATCTATCGACACTGCTGCAGATCGACGACGGCCATGTGCCCGACGCCGAGAACGGCTTCATTGTCGTGATGCAGATCGGCAACCAAACGTTCGGCGTCGTGGTCGACGGCGTGCTTCACACCGAGGAGATCGTCGTCAAGCCGATGTCCAGCAGGCTGCGTCACATCGCCCTGCTGGCGGGCAATACCATCCTCGGCGACGGCGCCGTCATCATGATCGTCGATCCGAACGGGATCGCGCGCGCGATCGGCAGCATGACGACCAGGCACGACGACATCCTCGACCGCAAGAACGCGGCGGAGGCCATCAGCGAGCCGTTGACGTCGCTGTTGGTGTTCCGTGCCGGGACGTCGCAGCCGAAGGCGGTGCCGCTGGCGCTGATCAAGCGCCTTGAAGACATCGCGGTCGAGACGATCGAGCGCTCCAACGGCCGCCATGTCGTCCAGTACCGCGAGCAGTTGATGCCGCTGGTCATGATGGACGGCGTGACTCTGGTCCAATCAGGCGTGCAGCCGGTTCTGGTATTCTCGGACGAGGGCCGCATCATGGGCCTCCCCGTCGATGAGATCGTCGACATTGTCGAGGAGCGGCTTGCCATCGAAGTCATGAGCGAGCGCGATGGCTGCCTCGGCTCCGCCGTCATCAAGGGGCAGGCGACCGAGATCATCGACATCGCGCACTATCTGCCGCGGGCTTTCGCCGACTGGTTCGCGCGTAGCGAGATGCAGCCGTCGCAGCGCGCGCAATCGCTTCTGCTGGTCGATGACTCGGCGTTCTTCCGCAACATGCTGGCGCCGGTGCTGAAAGCGGCGGGCTACCGCGTCGAAGTCGCCACCAATGCGCGCGACGGCTTGCTGATCCTGCGGTCGCGGCAGGACATTCAGGCCGTCGTCACCGACATCGACATGCCGGAGATGAACGGCTTTGAATTCGCTGAATCGATCCGTGCCGACAAGCGGCTGGTCGATTTACCGATCATCGCCTTGTCGGCGATGGCGTCGCCCGCTGCCGTCGAGCGCGGACGCCAGGCGGGCTTTCATGATTACGTCGCCAAGTTCGATCGGCCCGGTCTGATCGCCGCGTTGAAAGAGCAAACCGCAGGGCAAGCGGCATGACCGCGACGGCGATCAAGGACGTTGAATACGTCACCGCGTCAATCGGCGAGCAACTGTTCGGCCTGTCGATCTCGCGGGTGCAGGATGTGTTCCGACCGGAACGGCTGACGCGCGTGCCATTGGCGTCGCGCGATGTCGCCGGCGTGCTCAATCTGCGCGGCCGTGTCGTTACCGCGATCGACATGCGCGCGCGGCTAGGCTTGCCGCGTGACGCGGCGGTCGAAGCGCCGATGGCGGTCGGCGTCGATCTGCGCGGCGAATCCTACGGGCTGCTGTTCGATACGATCGGCGAGGTGCTAAAGCTCGGTGATGAAGCGCGCGACATCAATCCGGTCAATCTCGATCCGGTGATCGCCGGCTTTGCGGCCGGCGTGCACCGGCTCGACGGACAGTTGATGATCGTGCTCGACATCGATCGCGTGCTCGATCTGGTGATGGACAAGGCCGCGTAACGGCCGACCTGAATGCTATTGTAGCTGGCCCATCGGGCCTGATTTTGAAATGGAGAACGACATGAAGACGTGTCTTGTGGTTGATGATTCCAGCGTGATCCGAAAGGTGGCGCGGCGCATTCTCGAAGGTCTGGACTTCCAGATCACCGAAGCCGAGGACGGCCAGAAGGCGCTCGATACCTGCCGTCACGGCCTGCCGGATGCCGTACTGCTCGACTGGAACATGCCGGTCATGGATGGCTTTGAATTCCTGCAGAATTTACGGCGGCTGCCCGGCGGCGAGGCGCCGAAAGTGGTGTTCTGCACCACCGAAAACGATGTCGCGCACATTGCCCGCGCGCTGCATGCCGGCGCCAACGAATACATCATGAAGCCCTTTGACAAGGACATCATGACCGCGAAGTTTCATGAAGTCGGCCTGATCTGATCTCTGCCGGCGGCTTTGATGCCTTCGGAATTTGTGCTGTTGCGTCCGTAGCGTTGCGTTCGGTGAAGTATGAGTATGAGTTCAATCAGGCCGTTCGGCCGAGACACGGCGCAGCATCGCGCGCTTCGTGTCATGGTGGTGGATGATTCCGCCATTATCCGCGGTTTGATCGCGCGGTGGATCGACGCGGAAATCGATATGGAGGTCGCAGCCTCGCTGCGCACCGGCCGCGACGCCGTAAGCCAGGTCGGCCGCGTCGATCCCGATGTGATTTTGCTCGACATCGAGATGCCTGATCTCGACGGCATCTCCGCGCTTCCGCTGTTGCTGGCGAAGAAGCCCGATGTCGTCGTCATCATGGCCTCGACGCTGACGCGGCGAAACGCCGAAATGAGCTTTCGCGCGCTGGCGCTCGGCGCGGCGGACTACATTCCGAAACCCGACAGCACGCGCGATCGCAACGCGGCCGATGCGTTTCGCAACGAGTTGGTGCGCAAGGTGCGGGCCCTCGGTGGGCGCTGCGTGCGCCCGGCCGATGCGCCGCCGCTCGCACCGGCTTTGGATGCGCCGCGTGTCTGCGCGAAGGTCGAATTGCGGCGCTTTACGCCGAGTGTGCCGCGCGCGTTGGTGATCGGGGCATCGACCGGCGGCCCGCAGGCGCTGATGACGCTCGTTGGCGGCATCAGCGCGATCATCGACCGAATGCCGGTGCTGATCACGCAGCACATGCCACCGACATTCACGACCATCCTCGCCGAACATCTGGCCAAGGCCAGCGGCCGGCCGGCGCGCGAAGGCATCGACGGGGAAGCCGTGTTGCCCGGACAGATCTATCTCGCGCCGGGCGAGCGTCACATGCGCGTCGTGCGTCATGGCCGCGAAATCGTCATTGCGCTGGGTGACGACGTGCCGGTGAACTTCTGCAGACCCGCGGTCGATCCGCTGTTCGTCTCTGCCGTCGATGTCTGGCAGTGCGCGACGCTCGGCGTGATACTGACCGGCATGGGCACCGACGGGTTGCGCGGCAGCCGTGACATCGTTGCGGCGGGCGGCAACATCATCGCACAGGATGACGCTACGAGCGTGGTCTGGGGGATGCCGGGCGCGGTGGCGCAGGCGGGACTGTGCGCCGCCGTCCTGCCGCTGACGCAGATCGCTGCCCGGCTCAATCGTATGCTTGCCGGAGTACCCGCATGACTCCGGCCGATTTCGACTATCTGCGCGGCCTGCTGAAAGAGCGTTCGGGCCTCGATCTGTCGACCGAGAAAGCCTATCTCGTCGAGGCGCGCCTGGTGCCGTTGGCGCGCCGCGAAGGTTTGGATGGCATCGACGAACTCGTCACGTTGCTGCGGACCGGCGATCAGCGCCTGATTGGCTGTGTGGTCGAGGCAATGACCACCAACGAGACGACATTCTTCCGCGACAAGTTGCCGTTCGATCATCTGCGCGAGATGATCTTTCCGGCGCTGTTGCGCGCACGCGCGTCGCGCCGCAGTCTGCGAATCTGGAGCGCGGCGTGTTCGACCGGGCAGGAGCCCTACTCGATCGCGATGTGCGTGAAAGAACTCGGCGCGCAATTCGTAGGCTGGCACGTCGAGATTGTCGCGACCGATATTTCGCAGGCGGTGCTGGCGCGATCGCAATCGGGACTGTTCAGCCAGTTCGAGGTGCAGCGCGGCCTGCCGATCCACATGCTGCTCAAGTATTTCAAACAGGACAACGAGACGCAGGACAACAGGATTTGGCGGGTCAATCCCGAGATCCGCGCGATGGTGACGCACCGGGCGTTCAACCTGCTGCATGATTGCGCGCCGCTCGGCACGTTCGATGTGATCTTCTGCCGCAACGTGCTGATCTATTTCGACCCCGACACGAAGACCAATGTGTTCACGCGGCTCGCTCAGGCGTTGCAGACCGATGGCTATCTGGCGCTCGGCGGCGCCGAAACGGTAATGGGCCTGACCGAAGCGTTCAAGCCGCATTCCGATCGCCGCGGTATTTACCGCCGCGAACTGCGCTCGCCGTCGCTCGCTCCGCGCATGATGCCGTTCAAGGTTGTCGCGCCGTAGGGCCGCTGCATCGGAGACGAAAAAACCCCGCCGTTTCCGGCGGGGTTCTTGTTCGCAACCTGATGTACATCCGATCAGGCAGGAATTCTAAGCGGGAATGCGGTTCTCTTCTTCATGCGGTTCGCGCAGCACGTAGCCACGGCCCCAGACGGTCTCGATGAAATTGCGGCCGTCGGACGCGTTGGCCAGCTTCTTGCGGAGCTTGCAAATGAAGACGTCGATGATCTTCAGTTCGGGCTCGTCCATGCCGCCGTAGAGATGATTGAGGAACATCTCCTTGGTGAGGGTGGTGCCCTTGCGGAGCGAGAGCAGCTCCAGCATCTGGTATTCCTTGCCGGTCAGGTGGACGCGTTGTCCGCCGACTTCGACCGTCTTGGTGTCGAGATTGACGACGAGGTCGCCGGTCTGGATCACCGACTGGGCGTGGCCCTTGGAGCGGCGGACGATCGCATGGATGCGGGCGACCAGCTCATCCTTGTGGAACGGCTTGGTCATGTAGTCGTCGGCGCCGACGCCGAGACCCTTGACCTTGTCTTCGATGCCGGCGAGGCCGGACAGGATCAGGATCGGGGTCTTGATCTTCGAGACGCGGAGTTGCTTGAGCACATCGTAACCGGACATGTCCGGCAGATTGAGATCGAGCAGAATGATGTCGTAGTCGTAGAGCTTGCCGAGATCGACGCCCTCTTCTCCGAGATCCGTCGTGTAGACGTTGAAGCTCTCGGATTTGAGCATCAGCTCAATCGACTGCGCGACCGCGCTATCATCTTCAATTAGCAATACGCGCATGCCAGTCCCCTCTTGTCGCCGCTCCGGGCGTCAGGTCGGCCGCACATCTGCGGCACCAAAAAACGCCTGAACAACTGATTCGGATCCTGACGACATATGGTTAACAAAACCTGATTCCCGCGCGCAAGCTCAATAAGTGCAATTTTTCTCGAATCGCCTTAACGTGTTGCAGCAGAGCAGCTTTTTTGTTTTCCTAGCCGTTCAAGTTCCACATTAAGAGCCGGGCCTAACCGACTCTCCTGACTCGCACCTTCATTCTGATGGCGAGTGGTCTCAGTCACTAAGACAGTGACGCAATGATTAACGATCCGGGTAAACACGAAGTTAAGGACGGCGTTAGGACATGTTGAAACTTAAGGGTTTCGCAATGAAGGCGGTTATTCGGTGAAAGCGGGTTTTCAGTGAAAGCGCTGGCGGAGCAGATCGGTGATATCGACGCGGTCAACATCTACGGCCGGGTGGTCGGGGTTCGCGGCCTGATGGTCGAGATCGCCGGCCCGATCCATGCGATGTCGGTCGGCGCCCGGATCATCATCGAGACCGGCCATGACCGGTTCATTCCGTCCGAAGTGATCGGCTTCAACGGCAATCATGCCGTGGTGATGCCGTTTGCCCGGCTCGACGGCGTGCGGCGGGGCTGCCGCGCCGTGATCGCCAATTCCGCCGGTCAGATCAGGCCGTCGCCGGCCTGGCTCGGCCGCGTCATCAACGCCATGGGTGAGCCGATCGACGGCAAGGGGCCGCTGCCGGTCGGGCCGTCGCCGGTGCCGTTCCGCAACGCGCCGCCGCCGGCGCATTCCCGCAAACGGGTCGGGCCGCCGCTAGATCTCGGCGTCCGGGCGCTGAATACGTTCCTGACCTGCTGCAAAGGCCAGCGCATGGGCATCTTCGCCGGTTCCGGCGTCGGGAAATCGGTCTTGCTGTCGATGCTGGCCCGCAATGTCGATGCCGATGTCTCCGTCATCGGGCTGATCGGCGAGCGCGGCCGAGAGGTTCAGGAATTCCTGCAAGACGATCTCGGCGAGGAAGGGCTGGCGCGTTCCGTCGTCGTGATCGCGACCTCGGACGAGCCGGCGCTGATGCGGCGGCAGGCGGCCTATCTGACGCTCTCGATCGCGGAGTTCTTCCGGGACGAGGGCAAGGACGTCATGTGCATGATGGACTCCGTCACGCGATTTGCGATGGCGCAGCGCGAGATCGGGCTCTCCGCCGGCGAACCACCAACCGCGAAGGGCTATACGCCCACGGTGTTCACCGAATTGCCGAAGCTGCTGGAGCGGGCGGGGCCTGGCATGAACGAAGGCACCATCACCGGCATCTTCACGGTGCTGGTCGATGGGGACGACCACAACGAGCCGGTTGCAGACGCCGTGCGCGGCATTCTCGACGGCCACATCGTGATGCAGCGCGCGATCGCCGAACGCGGACGGTATCCAGCGATCAACATCATGAAATCAGTGTCGCGGACGATGCCCAAGTCCTGCGATCCTGCCTATCTGCCGGTCATCACGCGGGCGCGGCAGATCATGGCGACCTATTCGGACATGGAGGAACTCATTCGGCTCGGGGCGTATCGCGCCGGGTCGAGCCCCAGCGTCGATGAGGCGATCCGGCTCAACGGGCCGATGGAGGACTTCCTTCGCCAACGCAAGGACGAAGTGTCCAGTTTGCAGGACGGATACGCCAAGCTCAGTCAAATCGTTGGGAATTTGGAAACGGAACGCTAACTTTGTGCGGCCATCATCGGCCGCGCACAAGTTGAGTCACCGGTGGGGCCTTTTCGGGATGCCGGTCCTGTCCCTTTGCCGCCAAGCAAGTTTGGGACTTCTGGGGAGTACGAGTCGATGAAGTCACGAGACACGCTGATCCGCCTGAAAAAGTTTCAGGTCGATGAAAAACGCCGACGGGTCTCTCAGATCGAAGGGATGATCGCGGACTTCCAGCGCATGTCGGTCGATCTCGAGCGCGAGATTCAAACCGAACAGGATCGCGCCGGAATCAACGATCCGACGCATTTCGCCTACCCGACCTACGCGAAAGCCGCGATCCAGCGCCGCGAGAACCTGACCCGCTCGGCCGATGAATTGCGGATCCAGCTTGAAGACGCCAAGGGCGCCCTGGGCGATGCGTTCGAGGAACTGAAGAAGGTCGAACTGCTCGACGAACGCGATCACGCCCGCACCCGCGCCGAGGAAAGCGCCCGCGAACAGGCCGACCTCGACAGCATCGGCTTGATGCGCAGCGGTCTTGGTGCCGTCGCCTGATTTTCGACTGCTCTGCGGATCATCCAGAACCCGGGCCGATAGGTCCGGGTTCTGTCGTTTTGGGGGCGTTCGCGTTGGCGTACTCTGATCTTTTTTCCGGCATAACGCGGAGAAAAGCACGCTGCCTTTGAAGTCTGGCAAAACGCCTGTCCACAGCCGGCAGGCGCGGCAACATGGTGGGGGTGTTTTTCGTCAGCTATGATAGGACAACAAGGACAGGTTGCGCCGGATACCGTCGCAACGGTATTTTGTTGGTTTGGGGATATCGGATGTTGACGCCGGCTGAGCTGGTCTGGCTGATTGCTGCGGTTGCAAAGCGCGACGAGGCTGCATTTGAGCGCCTTTACGCTGCAACCCGCGCGAAACTCTTCGGCGTGGTCCTCCGTATCTTGCGCAGACAGGATCTCGCGGAAGAAGTCATCCAAGAGGCCTATGTGAAGATTTGGAATAGCGCCGGGCAGTTCAATCCCGGGCTTGCGTCTCCGATTACATGGATGGCGTCAATCGCTCGTAACCGCGCGATCGATGTGGTGCGCAAACGGGTTGAAGCGTCGATCGAGGAAGAGCCGGCCGCGATGGAAGTGGCCGCAGATACGCCGGATCCTCTGGCGCGTCGGGAAATGACGGAAGAGTTGAAGCGACTGCTGGAGTGCGTGGGACGGCTTGAACCGGACCGACAGAAACTGGTGCTGCTGGCCTATTACAACGGCTGGAGCCGCGAGCAACTGGCGGTGAAGTTCGATACGCCGGTCAACACGGTCAAGACGTGGCTGCGACGCAGCATGATGGACGTTCGGGAGTGTCTGGGATTGAAATGATGCCGTATAGCGAAGACCATATCGCGCTCGCCGCTGAATATGCGATCGGCACTCTGGACGCCGACGAGCGGATGCATGTCGAGAACATGATGACGGCCGACGCGGATTACGCGCAGGTGGTCGATGCATGGGTGCGCGAACTCGGTGTGTTGAACCAGATGGTCGGCGCGGTGGAGCCTCGGGCGGAAGTCTGGGATCGCATCAAGGCGGCTATTTCAGTCGACGTGACCGACAAGGTGCAATCGCAATTGGCGCTGTCGCTGACGCCGAACGAGGCGCTCGACATGATCGCCGCCGCCAAGGCGGCGCCCGATCCAGCCGCGCCTGCGCCGACGGCCGAAGCGGCTTCGGCCGGGGTTGCGGCGCCTGCGAATTCAAACGTGATTGATTTTCCTGGACAGGTTCGTCGCTGGCGGACGATCGCGACGGCCGCCTCGGCGATCGCTGCGGTGCTGATCGCCTTTGTCGCGGTTCAGGCCACGCGTCCTGACATGCTGCCGGCGAACTTCCGTCCGAAGCCGATGTTGCAGCAGACGGCGCAGGCACCCGCGGGCGGCAACGCAACTGCCGCTGCCGGTGGCCAATACGTAGCGCTGCTGCAAAAGGATAGCGCGTCGCCGGCCTTTATTCTGACGGTCGATGCCGGCTCGAAGAACTTCACCGTGCGCAAGGTCAATGCCGTGAATGAGCCCGGCCGCAGCTACGAGCTGTGGATCGTGTCGGACAAGCTGCAGAAGCCGCGGTCGCTCGGCGTGATCGGCGGGCATGATTTCACGATTCGCCCGGACCTGGCATCCTACGCGCCGGATATGGTCAGCCAAGCGACCTATGCCGTCACCGACGAACCTGAAGGCGGTTCGCCCACCGGGCAGGCGACCGGAGCGATTGTGTTCACGGGCAAACTGATCGAGACCGTCCCTCCATTGAAGTGACGGTGCGATGCACGTTTTGAAAACAATATGCCCGTTCGTTTGAGCGGGCATATTTTATGTGTCTGCCCATCGTTGCGATCTGACCCCAACCCTCCCCTGTGCTGAAAGCCGCAGAGCGGGTTTCAAGAGGCGACGATCTTCCACACTGTCCGGATCCCCGCGTCTGCGGGATGAGTGGTTGGCAGTAGCCCAAAAGAAAAACGCCCGTGGGGCGCGGGCGTTCTCCTTGGTCTGGCCGTTTTTAGTCCAGTCCATGAAGGTCATTTCATTTGCCAAGAACCACTGGGGGAAATGGTCTCGACGAAACGCCTTCTCAACATCACGCCACGGGTTCGGGGCAGAGACCCGCTACGTGAATTCCAAAATTCCTGTTATCTGACCACCGACATCGAACTGCTGGTGATCGCAATCGGCTTGTCCGCTTTGATCACACGCGCCACCTGCGTTCCGTCGTCGCCATTGAGGCGCGCCGAAATACCAAATCCAGCGACCATGATTCCGGCAACAAGAGCGATCACCACAATCTTAAGGTGGGTCATACGATCCGCACTGTAAATCGAGTGGTTCATCAACGTCTCCTGCTCGTTGGACCGGCTGCTAACAGATTGTCATCCCGCATTAGCAGCCGGTTCAATCACCACGCATCAGAAACGTAGCAATTCCGATTTCAGTTCCAAAGAGGCCTTCACAAGTGAGTGATAAGACGTGAGAGTCCGCGAGGGTGCGGTGCAAAAATATGAAATTAATAAATAATTTCATATACTTGTTTATAGTTCCAAGTGTCTCATGCAGGCAACGGTTTTATCGAGGTTTCCGCGAAACCGCTTGGATGTGACAAAATCGCAGCGACAACACGGCATTCGACTTGTCGATGTCAAACGCTGCCGACGGTCTTGAGTCGCGCGCGCGGATGGATTTCGGCCTGCGACAGCACCGTCGTCTGCGAGCGGAAACGCTCGACCAGCGAGCGCACAAAGGGACGGATCGCCGCCGACGTCACCAGCACAGGCGCTTCGCCGTCGCGCGCCGCCTGCTCGAAGGCATCGCGCGTCGCGGTCATGAATTCCGACAGTTTCGACGGCTGCATCGCAAGGCTGCGCTCGTCGCCCTGGCCGATGATCGATTCCGCAAAGGATTGCTCCCACCGCGCCGACAGAGCGATCAGCGGCAGGTAGCCGTTATGCGTGGTGTTGTGCGCGCAGATCTGCCGCGCCAGGCGGGCGCGGACGTGCTCGACCATGGTCGCGGGATTGCGTGAGAAGGCGAGCGCGTCGGCGATCCCTTCGAGGATGGTCGACAGGTCGCGGATCGAGATGCGCTCGGCGAGCAGCAATTGCAGCACGCGCTGGATGCCGGAGACCGTGACCATGGCCGGCACGATGTCCTTGACCAACTCGCCCTGCTCCTTGGGCAGATCCTTTAGCAGCTTCTGAACTTCGCCGTAGGACAGCAGATCCGAGAGGTTGTTCTTCAGCAATTCGGTCAGATGCGTCGAGAGCACCGTCGCCGCATCGACGACGGTGTAGCCCTTCATCGATGCCTCTTCCTTGTAGGCGCCGTCGACCCAGGTTGCGGGCAGGCCGAACGTCGGTTCGGTGGTTTGATTGCCCGGCAATTGCACCTGCGCGCCGGCGGGGTCCATGACCATATACATGCTCGGCCAGATGCGGCCGGTGCCGGCGTCCACTTCCTTGATCTTGATGATGTAGGTGTTGGCTTCCAACTGGACGTTGTCGAGAATGCGCACCGCCGGCATCACGAAGCCCATCTCGATCGCCAGCGAGCGCCGCAGTGCCTTGATCTGGTCGGTCAGCCGGTCGGTGCCGTCGGGTCCATTGACCAGCGGCAACAGCGCGTAGCCGAGTTCGATTTTGAGATCGTCGATCTTCAGCGCCGCCGAGATCGGTTCGTCGGCCGCGGCGCTGGCGGCGGCGGCAGCCGCCGGGGTGGCCATCGCGGCCTTCGCATCGGCGACGGCTGTTGCAGCGTTGCGCTTGCGGGCATTGACGGCGAGGAAGGCCGCACCGCCGCCCAGAACGAGAAACGGCAGCATCGGAATGCCCGGCAGCACCGCCAGCATCAGCATGACGCCGGCCGACATGCCGAGCGCCTGCGGATAGCCCGAAAACTGCTTGATCAGCGCCTTGTCGGCCGCGCCCGAGACGCCGGCCTTGGACACCAACAAGCCGGCCGCCGTCGAGACGATCAGCGCCGGCACCTGCGTGACGAGGCCGTCGCCGACCGTCAGCAGCGTGTAGGTGCGGGCGGCTTCGGCGAAGCCGAGGCCCTGCTGGGCGACGCCGATGATGATGCCGCCGATAATGTTGATGAAGACAACGAGCAAGCCGGCAATGGCGTCGCCGCGGACGAATTTCGAGGCGCCGTCCATCGCGCCGAAGAACCCGCTTTCGTCTTCCAGATCCTTGCGGCGCTTTTTGGCGGTGGCCTCGTCGATCAGCCCGGCGGACAGGTCGGCGTCGACCGCCATCTGCTTGCCGGGCATCGCGTCGAGGTGAAACCGCGCTGCGACTTCCGCGATACGGCCCGAACCCTTGGTGATGACGACGAAGTTCACGATCACCAGAATTGCGAAGACGATGATGCCGATGACGAAATTGCCGCCCATCACGAAGTTGCCGAAAGCCTCGATAACGTGGCCGGCGGCGGCCGTGCCTTCATGGCCGTGGGACAGGATGAGCCGGGTCGAAGCAAGGTTGAGCGACAACCGCAGCATCGTCGAGATCAGCAGCACGGTTGGAAACGACGAGAATTCCAGCGGCGTCTGGATGAACAGCGACGTCATCAGGATCAGGATCGACAGGGTGATCGAGATCGCCAGAAACAGATCGAGCACGATCGCCGGCAGCGGCATGATCAGGACGACGAGGATCGTCAGCACGCCAAAGGCCAGCGCGAGGTCGCCGCGTTTCAGCAGAGTGCCGATTTCCCCGAGGCTCGGAATATTGAAGCCGCCTCGCGTCGCAACCGGTCCGCTTGTCACGTCAGTCATGTCGGTCGCTTTCCACGGCGCTCTGCCGGCCGTTGCGCAACGGCCGGCGAGACGCGAACTCACCCGGCAAGTTTTGCCGGGTGCATGGTTAGCAAACGGTTAACGAGCGGAGTTTGAGGCCGGATTCATCATGTCAAAGCAGAGCCTGCATCGGCGACAAAGCGCTCCTTCTGCATGGGGGCCGGTTGAGTGAAGGGTGCGACTATCGAGAGGCAATAACCCGCTCACTTGCAGCGCTTTGCGCATGGCGGATCCAACGGCCCGGCCGCTTGACCGGACCAAATTCCGCGAGGACATTAGGGGCGTGGCATATCCTTCCGATTCCAGCGCACTTCCTGCAAAATTCGTCCCCGACTCGCGCGCAGCGTGGGTACGGCTTGGTCTGGCATTGCTGATAGGCGCGATCGGCAGCGTCGGCATGTGGTCGGTCGTTGTCGCGCTGCCGGTGGTGCAGGCAGATTTCGGCGCAACACGCGGCGCGGCGTCGCTGGCCTTTACCTTCACGATGATCGGTTTCGGCGGCGGCGGCGTCATCACCGGTCGTCTGACCGATCGGTTTGGAATCGTCGCGGCGATCGGCTCCGGCATTGCGCTGTCGGCGATCGGCTATCTCAGCGCCGGTTACGCCGCGTCGATGTGGCAGTTCATCATCGTCCACATCGCAATCGGCGCCGGCTCATCCGCGACCTTCGGGCCGCTGATGGCGGAGGCGTCGCACTGGTTCGAGCGGCGTCGCGGCATCGCGGTGGCGATCGCCGCCAGCGGCAATTATCTGGGAGGCACGATCTGGCCGCCAGTCTTCAATTGGGGAATGCAGACTTTTGGCTGGCGCATGACCCATATCGCAGTCGGCATCGGCTGCGCGGTGGCGATGGCGCTCGTTCTGTCTGTGCTGCGGATGACGATGGGCGCGAGCACGCGACGCAGCCACGTCAACGCTCCGCCGCCGAAGATCGACCTGCGCATTTCGACAAATACGTTGACGGGCCTTCTGTGCATCGCCGGGATCGCGTGCTGCGTGGCGATGGCGATGCCGCAAGTCCATATCGTCGCGTACTGCGGCGATCTCGGCTATGGCGTGACACGCGGCGCGGAGATGCTGTCGCTGATGCTCGGCTTCGGCATCATCAGCCGGGTCGGTTCAGGCTTTCTTGCCGACCGCATCGGCGGCATCCGCACGCTGCTGATCGGCTCGATCGCGCAGGGCGCGGCGCTGTTGTTTTATCTGTTCTTCGACGGGCTGACGTCGCTCTACATCATCTCGGCGATGTTCGGCCTGTTTCAGGGCGGCATCGTGCCGAGCTATGCGATCATCGTTCGCGAGGCGATGCCGGCGGCACAGGCCGCCACGCGGGTCGGAATCGTGATCCTAGCGTCCGTCGCCGGCATGTCGCTCGGAGGCTGGATCTCCGGCGTTATCTTTGACGCCACTGGATCTTATGCCGCCGCGTTTTTGAACGGGCTGGCATGGAATGCGCTCAACATCATGATCATGATCGGGCTGTTGATGCGCGCACGGCGCCGGTTCGTGCTGGCGTCGGCCTGACAAAAAACGGCCCGCTGAAGCGAGCCGTTCTTGTTACAACAAATAAGCGAATTAATCGCGCTCGATGTACACGCGGTCCCGACGATCGCGGCGATCATAGTCACGGTCGCGGCGGTCGCCACGGCGGTCATCGCGATCGTATCGGTTATAACTGCGGCGATTATCGCGATCGCGATACCCGTCCCGATAGGCTGGTTCGCCAACGGTTACGCCACCGACACCAGGAACACCGACGCTGACGCCCTGAGCGAAAGCGGATGAGGCGCACAGGGAAGCCGCTGTCACGGCAAGCAAAATAATCTTCTTCATATCTGTTCTCCTCAAATTGCGATGCTCAATCAATGCGTGCCGTCAGCGATCGTTCCTCTTTTATTGTTCAAGCGTGACGGAACGATTTCGCCCCGGCATGAAGACCGCGGCCATTCGCCTGGTGGCAATCACCGACTTAACGAAACGAGATCGTTGCATTATTACCTTGTCAGATCGCGAGACCTCTGCCAGAAACTATCCGCTGGTGCCGACGATCGACAGGAATGAAACGCATGTACGATTTGCGCAATGCATCGCCGAGCCTCGCGCCGGCGGTCGACGCCGACCTCGCACCCGGTCTACGCGTTCGGATGAATGCGCTGGGACGCGAGCGGCATCCGCGTTATGGCAGTCGCGAGGGCGTCATTGTTGGGCGAGGCTCGCCGAGCAGTTGGCGGATTCGATTCGACGAGCGCCGCGCCATCCAGGCCATTCATCAAAGCTATCTCGAATGCGCGCCGGCGGCGACACACGCTGTATCGGAAAAAGCGCCACGCAGAAAGCGCAACAGGACGCCCGAATTAGCGCGCTGACACCGGCTGCATATTACGCCGAGTCTTCGAGGCCGTCGGTTGGTCGGTGGGATCGATCGATACCGCTTTCAACTGACCGTCCGAGACGACGACGATGAGAAACGCGAAGTGCCCATCCGCATCGCTCAGCCCGGCACTGATCGCCTTGCCTGCACCATAGGCCTCGGCAAGTTCAATCGCGTAGGCGAGTCCCATCTTCGCGGCGTCGAGGTCGGCGATCTTGCGCTGATCTTCGGGCGGAAACTGAGCGATCGGCGTGGCCGTGCCAGCACCGATGATCTCGCCGGTCGCTGCGTCGATCCGGCCGTCCCAGATCCTGCCGTTACGGGCTGTCTTCACGTTGTAAACGAGCCGCGCATTGCGGCCATCGAAGCTGATATCGACAACGTTCGATCCCGCGTCGCGCTTTTTCGCGAGAGCGATGCCGTCAGCCGCCGAGATGGTCGCGCGCGGAAATGCGTCCAGTTCACGCTGCAATGACGCGGTGCTGTCATCTTGTGACGCAACCGACGCGGCGGACGGATGAACGTCGGCGAGGGCCGGGACGGCCCGCATGAACCCAACCGCGAGAGCGATTGCGCAGATGGCAGAGCAGGGACGAAGTGGAAGCATGGCGGGTTCCCGAATGGCTGCTCGTTCATAAACGATACGACATCGTGTCGTTTTTCAACAATGCATCTGGGGCGCGTTGCGTTCCCGCGCAATAGGCAACCTGCAGGATTTCATGTGCTCGTTATTCGGGCAGCCTTGAGAGGCAGCCACGTAGAAAAAGCCGGACGCGCCTCTTGACCAATTTGCGCAGCGCCTGATCCGACGCCGGCCCCTCGATGCCCAACAATGCATTGCGCGACGGCCCGCTGATGATGATGTGGATGAACTCATCCGCCAAAAACTGCACATCGCGTTCGGCGAGCGTTTCGGAATCCGAGGCATTGGTCAAAAACTCCGCGACCAAATTTCGCGCCGCGATCGATCCGTAATTATGGATCGACTGCGCGAGCGCCGGAAATTTCCGGGCCTCTGTGATGATGACTCTCTCCAGCGCCGTTACGTCTGGGCGCACGACGGCGCGGTTCATTTCGATTCCGAGCCGGACCAACGAGTCTTCCAACGAAGCCGCCTGGGCGCGGATGGCCGCGATCGGAGCAAGGCACGCATCGATCCGTTGCTGAACCACGGCTTCAAAAATATCTTCCTTGCCGCCGAAGCGGACGTAGAGCGTGCGCTTCGACATGCCGGCCTTGGCCACGATTTGGTCGATCGTGGTGGCGTCAAGACCGATCGTGAAAAAGAAATGCGCGGCGGCGTCCAGAATGCGCTCGGACATCTGCTCGGTCTGTTCGAGCGTCGGTCGCCCGCCGCGGCTGGCCTTTGTCTTCGCCGGTTTGCCGCGCAGCGCCATTTGTGACCGTCGTTGTGTCCGGCGCTGCCGCATGGTCGCATTTTGATGCGTCCCAGCCTTGCCCGCTCGTTCCCTCATGACAGGGCATAAAGCCGGTGATTTTCCATCGCAAGGGCAAATCCGGGGCGGCCGGCAGACTGGCTTGCGCTGAATGCGCGCGCGACGTCCCTCGAGCGTGACCAGCAATTTTCGCTGCGGCCGCGTCAGGCGCGTCGCATGTGCAAAACGTCGAAGCCCGATTTTACGACATTTGAGATCATCAATTTATCTGCTTATTGTGGCGCTGATTCTTGGTCTTTTTGCCGGATTTCGCGGCATTAGTAATTTTTGAGATGGGGCCATCATGAATTTTAACGCAATGCCTTTCGCCGGATCATGCCTAGCCGCTCTCATCGCATCGGGCGCTCCCTGTCACGCAGCGAAGAATATTTTACTGTCACAGGCGCCGGATCCTGCGCCCATGACGGCGCCGCGTCCGCTGCAGAAAACTCCCCGGCCGACTGTGACGGCGCAGCCTGCAACAGTCCCCGCGGCCACCCCGGCTGCTGCTGCGCCCGCAACGTCGCCCGAACAGTCTCCCGTCAGTTCGTCGCCGCAAAATACCACGGCGACATTCGGGGATTGGGTTTTGCGTTGTCGGCGGGCCGATGCGCCCGCGACAGACGCAACTTGCGAGGTCGCGCAGACGTTGCAGGTCCAGGGGCAGGGACCGATTGCGGAGATTGCATTCGGACGTCCGCCGGGTGCGCCAACGTCCGCCGCCATGCGTATCGTCGTCGTGCTGCCGAACAATGTGACGTTTGGCGGACCTGTCCAAATGTCGGTCGATGACAAGGACAAGGGGGCCGATTTGACATTTCGCCGTTGCTTGCCGACCGGATGTTTTGCCGACACCGACGCAAGAGACGACATTCTGACGAAATGGCGTTCGCAAACCGGTCGCGGGCGAATCGCTTTCAAGGACGGAAATAATCGTGACCTGGCGTTGCCATTCTCATTTCGAGGTTTGGCTCAGGCCCTGGATGCGATGGTAAAAAGATAGTCATTCGCGACATATTTGTCGCAGTGCCACGGCATTCATCGGCCGATTGTCGGGAATCCAACTTACGGCCGCGGATATGGATTGACCGTTTTAGCCTCTGGTTGCATTTGTAAAGTCAGTATTGCGTGAGGAGCGATTAAAATTCGATCAATTTTTTAAAACTTTGAGGCGGCAATGGCTGATTTCATCAAAAGTCATTTGGCACACAAGACCGAACCAACGTGCAGCTTGGGAATTTCAGCGTCTCATACCTGTCCCTCATTTTTAAAAGGCGCTTATGCTGCAACGATTTTTGCGGCCGTTGCCGTCTTCAGTTCCGACCAGGCCATGGCGCAATGCGCCGCCAACACCCCGAGCGCCAACATTACGACGTGTTCGGGAACGATCGCGCCCGCCGCAGGAAACGAAGGCGCGGCAATCCGCAGTATAGGTCCGGATGAAGAAGATCCGCCGGAAGATCCCGCAAGCGTAACCTTGCGATTCCAGGGTGCGGCAAGTTCCATAACCACAACGAATGCGTCCGGTATCGTTGCGATTTCGCAAGGCGGTTTGGGCGACCCCGGAACGGGAGGCATCGAAACTCCGTCGCGCGGCGGGAATGGCGGCAACGTCGTTGTTCAAAGTGACGGCTCTGTCTTCGTCACCAATGGGACGGGCATTTATGGTGCGTCGATCGGCGGCCGTGGCGGCAAGGGCGGAACGGGGCAGGATGGCCGGCGCGGCGGCACGGCGGGCACGGTCACTATCACGCAGAATGGCGGTATCCAGACCAGTGGCGCGAATTCAAACGGTATCGTTGGCGTCGCTTTCGGTGGCCGCGGCGGAAACGGCGGCAGCGGCTTCGTCATAAGTCCCGGCGACGGCAGCGCCGGCGGTCAGGCGGGACTGGTCGAGATCCAGTCTAACAGCGGAATCAGCACCAACGGGCCGGATTCGTCGGGCATTTTCGCGCGCAGTCTCGGCGGCGGCGGCGGCAATGGCGGTGACGGCCTGGCCTTTACCGGCTCAACGGGCGGAGGCGCAGCGTCGGGCGGTCCGATCAATGTCTTCACGACAAATACCAACATTCAGACGGTCGGCGACCGGTCGTTCGGAATTTTCGCGCAATCGGTCGGTGGTTTCGGTGGCGGCGGCGGGACAGGCAGCATCCTTCTGGCGTCCTTCGGCGGCGACGGCGACAGCGGCGGAAATGGCGGCGTCATCAACATCAACGCGGGGACCGGCACGATCAAGACCAACGGCGTCGGTGCTTCAGGCATCTTCGCCCAGAGCATCGGCGGCGGCGGCGGCACGGGAAGCTCCGGTTTCGGGCTGATCGCGGCTTTGGGCGGCCATGGCGCGCAAGGCGGTTACGGCTACAACGTGTCGATTGAAAATCATGCCGACATGACCATTCTCGGCAATCAGTCGTCCGGCATCTTCGCGCAGTCGATTGGCGGCGGCGGCGGCACCGGTGGCGTTGCCGGCGGTCTGATCGGCATTGGCGGTACGGGAGCAAGCGCCAACAATGGTGGCGTTGTTGAGGTTCGCAATTTTGGCTCCATTACCCTGACCGGGACGGGTTCGTTCGACGTCATATCGACGGCAACAGTGGCGGCGGGTATTTTCGCCCAATCGATCGGCGGCGGCGGCGGCGACGGAGGACTTGGCGTCGGTGCGATCGGCATCGGCGGTCGCGGTGGCGCGGGCGGCGACGGCGTCGGCGTTCTGGTCGAGAACCACGCCAATATCAGCCAGAATTGCGTCGCGGGAAGCTGCCAGATGGCGCCGGCGATCCTTGCGCAATCGATCGGCGGCGGCGGCGGCAATGGCGGTGGCAGCGTCGGTATCGTCGGGATCGGCGGCAAAGGTGGCGGCGGCGGCAGTGGCGGCAGCGTTTCGGTGACGTCGGACAACAATGCTGCGCTGGTCACGCATGGTGATTTTTCGCAAGGTATCCTGGCGCAGTCGATCGGCGGCGGCGGCGGCAATGGCGGATTTTCCGCCGGCCTGATTGCGATCGGCGGCGATGGTGCGGGCGGCGGCATTGGCCGATCGGTCGATGTGACAGCCAGCGGTTCGATCCATACCTATGGCACGAACTCCCAAGGCATTCTGGCTCAATCGATCGGCGGCGGCGGCGGCAATGGCGGCGGCGCGGGCGGCCTTGCGGCGATCGGCGGCGACGGCGGCGGCGGCGGTCCCTCGATTTCAGGGCTCGACGGCGCCGCAGTCACAGTCACGAACTCGGCGACGATCACGACCGAAAACAAATTCTCGACCGGCATTGCGGCACAATCGATCGGCGGCGGCGGCGGCAATGGCGGCTTCGCTGGCTCCGTCTTTTTCTCGATGGGTGGCAACGGCAATCTGGGCGGCGCCGGTGCAAGAGTGAATGTCGGCAATACAGGATCCATTACGACGCTCGGCAACGATTCGGCCGGCATCTTGGCGCAGTCGGTCGGAGGCGGCGGCGGTAATGGGGCGGGCGCCGTCTCGGGCGGCATCTTCGTCGGCATCGGCATCGGCGGAAAAGGCGGCGCGGGCGGCGGCGCGGGCAATGTCTGCGTCAACGCCAATGCGGCATGCACCGGCGTCGTCGGCGGTCTGGGAGCATCAAACATCGCAACGTCGGGAGATCGCTCGTCAGGCATCGTCGCTCAGTCGATCGGCGGCGGTGGCGGGTCCGGTGGCTACTCGGTGGCTGCGTCAGCCGGCGTGTTCGGCAGTTTCTCCTTTGCCATGGGCGGAGCCGGCGGCGCCGGCGGCGCCGCATCCGATGTGTTCGTCGGGGCAAACGGCTCGATCACCACGTCGGGCGCCAGTTCAAACGGCATTCTGGCCCAGGCGATCGGCGGCGGCGGCGGCGACGGTGGCTTCGCCGTGTCGGCCACAGGCGGCGCGACCTATGCCTCGGTTGGCCTGGCGTTTGGCGGCAAAGGCGGCGCCGGCAATGATGCCGCCAAAGTCACGGTTTACAGCACGGCGAACATCACGACGACGAACGATTTGTCGAACGGCATCTTGGCGCAGTCGATCGGCGGCGGTGGCGGAAATGGTGGCTTCTCCGTCGCTGCCTCGGCGGCGATCGGCGGCGCCGTCTCAATCAATGCCAGCGGTGCAGGTGCGAACGGTTCGATGGGTCGTGCCGTGAATGTGACGAGCATCGGCAATATTTCGACCGGGACTGTCACCGGCCTCGGCTCGCAATCCGCAGGCATCGTCGCGCAATCGATCGGCGGCAGCGGCGGCAATGCCGGCTTCGCCGGGTCGTTCAGCGGCGCAGGTCTCGCGAGCGTGAGCCTGTCATTCGCGACGTCAGGCGGAACCGGTGGCGACGGCGGCACCGTGACCGTCAACAATAACAATGCCTCGACGGCTTTCAATGCGATCACCACGCACGGTGCGAACTCCGAGGGCATCCTTGCTCAATCGATCGGCGGCAAAGGCGGCAATGGCGGTTTCTCGCTGGCTGGCGGCGGCGCGGGTTATGGCGCGGTCTCCATCGCGATGGGCGGCGGCGGCGGCACGGGTGGCGCCGGCAGCACCGTCGATGTCACGAGCTTTGGTGCGATCACAACCAACGGCGCGCGCTCGAATGGCGTGACCGCGCAATCGATCGGCGGCGGCGGCGGCAATGGCGGCTTCGCGATTGCGGCGGCAGGCGCGGGCCTTGCCTCGGCGACGCTGACGCTCGGCGGCGATGGTGGCACGGCCGCCAATGCGGACGCCGTGACGGTGACGTCGACCGGCGCAATCAGCACGAACGGCATGGGATCGGTTGGCGTGCTCGCGCAATCGCTGGGCGGCGGCGGCGGCAATGGCGGCTTCGCCATCGGCGGCTCCGGCGGCGCCTATGGCGCAGCGTCGCTGACATTCGGCGGTGCGGCCGGAAATGCCGGAAATGGCGCGAATGCCAAGATCACCAGCAGCGGCACGATCACCACGCAACTGGATCAGGCGAGCGGCCTGGTCGCGCAATCGATCGGCGGCGGCGGCGGCAATGGCGGCTTTGCGATCGCTGGCTCTGGCGCGGAAAACGGCGCCTTGACGCTGGCGATGGGCGGCAGCGGCGGCAAGGGCGGCACGTCGGAATTGGCGAGCGTCGACTCGACCGGCAACATCACCACCCATGGCCAGCAGGCGGCAGGTATCATCGCGCAATCGATCGGCGGCGGCGGCGGCAATGGCGGCTTCGCGATCGCGGGCACGCTGACGATCAGCAGCGGCGGATCGGCGGCGTTTTCGTTCGGCGGCGACGGTGGCAATGGCGCCCGCTCGGGCGCTGTCCATGTCGGAAGCACCGGCAACATTTTGACGACCGGGCTCGGATCGAGCGGCATCATTGCGCAGTCGATCGCGGGCTCGGGCGGCAATGGCGGTTTCGCCGGGTCGATGGCTCTGGCCGATGGCGCTGCATTTGCCAGTTCGATCGGCGGCACGGGTGGCGGCTGCACCCTGGGCGGTCAGTGCAACTCCGGCGGCGCGGTCGACGTCACCAGCACCGGCAATATCGACACCAAAAAAGACAACTCGATCGGCATCCTCGCGCAATCGATCGGCGGCGGCGGCGGCAATGGCGGATTCTCGCTGACCGCATCGGCGACGCTCGACAAAAACGCGGTCGGCAAAGCCACGGCCGGCGCCGGCGGGACGGGCGGCACCGGCGGCACCGTGTCCGTGACCAGCAATGGTGAAATTCACACGGTCGGCCGACAGTCCGCAGGCATCATGGCGCAGTCGCTTGGCGGCGGCGGCGGCAATGGCGGCTTCGCGATCGGCGCGTCGCTGTCGTATAGCGGATCGACCGACATGAATTCCGTCGGTGGCCTCGGCGGCTCCGGCAATGATGCCGGCAAGGTCACGGTGCTGGCACAGCAGACCGCGGGCACCAACTTCACCGGCCAATCGATCAAGACGGAAGGCGACGGTTCGGTCGGCATTCTCGCGCAGTCGGTCGGCGGCGGCGGCGGCAATGGTGGTTTCAGCATCGGCGCGAGCATTTCCGCCGGCGCGAAATCCGCGAACAACACGGTCGGCGGCGCTGGCGGCGCTGGCGGCAAATCCGGCGCGGCCGGCACGCTGATGGTTGACGTCAGCAATTTCGGTGCGATCGACACCGATGGCCGCAACGCGAGCGGCATCGTCGCACAATCGATCGGCGGCGGCGGCGGCAATGGCGGCTTCGCCATCTCGGCGGCCGTGACCGTGTCGGATGCGAAAGGATCGGCGCAGGCGATCGGAGGCGTCGGCAGCAATGGAAACACCAGCGGTGACGTCACCGTGCTGAATATCGGCAACATCACGACGCGCATGGATCTGTCTTTTGGCATCCTTGCGCAGTCGATTGGCGGCGGCGGCGGCAATGGCGGCTTCGCGCTGGCCGCCTCGCTCTCGACCAATGGAGAAGGCGTCACCAATGCAACCGGCGGCAATGCCGGCAAGGGCGACGCCTCTGGAAATGTCCTCGTGACATCGACAGGCAACATCCGCACCGCTGGGAATGGATCGGGCGGCATCGTTGCGCAGTCAATCGGCGGCGGCGGCGGCACCGGCGGCTTCTCGGGTGGTCTCGCGCTCGGTCTTGGCGGCGACAGCACGACCAACACAATGGGCGGCACCGGCGGCATAGGCTCGAATGCCGGGACCGTCGAAGTGCGGTCCAATGGGCTGATCGTCACCACGGGCGACAATTCGACCGGTGTGACGGCGCAATCGATCGGCGGCGGTGGCGGCAATGGTGGCTTCAGCATCGGCGCAGCCTTCACATCAAGCAACAAGAGCTCGACCAATACGACCGGCGGCGGCGCTGGTGACGGCGGAGCCGGCAATACGGTCATTGTCACGAATTCCGCGACGATCATCACCACGGGCCTTTTGTCCAACGGCATCGTGGCGCAATCGATCGGCGGCGGCGGCGGCAATGGCGGCTTCGCCATTGGCGGCAGCCTGGCGGTCGGCGAGGATTCCGCGGCCAACACGATCGGCGGCGGCGGCGGCACAGGACATACGGCCGGCAGCGTTGCAGTGACCAATACCGGCGCGATCTCCGTCGGCGTGCTTGGGCCGCGCGACGGCACCATCGCGATCCTGGCGCAGTCGATCGGCGGCGGCGGCGGCAATGGCGGCTTCGCCGGCGGCGCGTCGGTCAGTTCCGACGGCAAGGCGATCGCCAATACGACGGGCGGCAAGGGCGGTACGGGCGCGAGCGCGAATAATGTCACCGTCACCAACAGCGCTGCGATCAGCGCCAACGGAGCCAATGCAGGCGGCATCGTTGCGCAGTCAATCGGCGGCGGCGGCGGCAATGGCGGCTTCTCGCTCGGCGCGGCGGCTTCCAATGCCAAGGGCGTCAATCAAGGCGTCGGCGGCAGCGGCGGCAATGGCGGATTCGCGCTGCAGGTCGAGGTCCACAACAATATTGGCGGCACGATCACGACGGCAGGCGCATTCGCGCATGGCATCGAAGCCCAGTCGATCGGCGGCGGCGGCGGCAATGGAGGTTTCGCAATCGGCGGCGCTCTGTCGCTCAATGGCGACGCGACGTCTTCAGTCGGCGGCGGCGGCGCCGGGACGGGCAACAAGGGTGGCATCGTCATCGTCACCAACGCAGCGACGATCTCGACCGACGGACTGGGCGCTCATGGCATCCTCGCAGAGTCAATTGGCGGCGGCGGCGGTTCGGGTGGATTTGCGATCGGCGCCGCCGCGACGGCGGGCGGGGCGGCCTTCAACAACACGATCGGCGGCTCCGGCTCCGGCGGCGGCGACGCGATGAAGGTCGAAGTCACCAATTCGGCGGCAATCACGACGAACAAGGATTCCTCGATCGGCATTCTCGCCGTATCGATTGGCGGCGGCGGCGGCAATGGCGCGTTCGGGATCTCGGCAGCAGGATCGACGGCGAAATCCACATCGCAAGGCATCGGCGGCAATGGCGGCGGTGCTGGTATCGGCGGCGACGTGACCGTCCGCAACAACGCCGGCGGCACGATCATCACGCTGGGTGCCTACTCGCACGGCATCGAGGCGCAATCGGTCGGCGGTGGCGGCGGCAATGGGGCCTTCGTGATCGGCGCGGCATTCTCGATAAATGACGATACGAGTTCGAAAGTCGGTGCCGGCGCGGGCGGATCGGCCGGCGGCGCGGGCGTCGTCATGGTGAACAATGGAGCCGGCATTTCGACCGGCGGCATCGGCGCGATCGGCATCCTCGCGCAATCGGTCGGTGGCGGTGGCGGTTCGGGTGGCTTTGCCCTCGGCGCCAGCCTGTCGGCTAGCGGCGCCAGCCTTGGCAGCACGCTCGGCGGTGCCGGTGCGCTTGGCGGCGCAGGCAACAGCGTCACCGTCACCAATTCATCGCAAATCGACACCAGCGGCGTGAGCGCGATCGGTATCCTCGCGCAGTCGGTCGGCGGCGGCGGCGGCAATGGCGGGTTCGCGATCGGGGCCGGCCTGTCGCAGGCCAAATCGGCCAATTCGACGGTCGGTGGCACCGGCAGCGCGGGCGGCGTCGCGCTCGACGTCACCGTAACCAATACCGCAACCGGCCTCATCTTCACGCAAGGCGACATGGCGCATGGCATCCAGGCGCAGTCGATCGGCGGCGGCGGCGGCAATGGCGGCTTTGCGATCGGCGGCACGCTCAATCTCGGCGGTGACGCCAAGTCGATGGTCGGCGCCGGTGCCGGCGGCGGTGGCGGCACGGCCAATATCGTCAAGGTCTTCAATGACGGCCAGATCATCACCAACGGCGCGGCGTCGATCGGCGTCTTCGCGCAGTCGGTCGGCGGCGGCGGCGGCTCCGGCGGCTTCGCCGGCGCGTTGAATGTCGGCAGCGGCTCGACCATGAGCAATACCGTCGGCGGCATGGGCGCGGGTGCTGGCAATGGTGGTCAGGTCGAGGTCACGAACACCGGATTGATTCATACGTTCAATGCGAATTCGATCGGTGTGCTGGCGCAATCGATCGGCGGCGGCGGCGGCAATGGCGGCTTCACGCTTTCGGCGTCGGGCTCAAGCGGCAACGGCTCATCGACCAGCATCGGCGGCGGCGGCGCAGGCGGCGGATCGGCCGCTCTCGTCAAGGTCACGAATTCCGGCCAGATCGTCACCGAAGGCGCGCTGTCTTACGGCGTCTATGCCCAGTCGGTCGGCGGCGGCGGCGGCAATGGCGGCTTCGCGATCGCCGGCACGCTGTCGAACGGCTCGGGCGGCATGGTGTCAAATGTCGGCGGCAGCGGCGGAGCCGGCGGCAATGGCGGCGACGTCGTCGTCAACAATACGGGTCTGATCCTGGTCAAGGGCGCCGGTTCGGTGGGCGTCATGGCGCAGTCGGTCGGCGGTGGCGGCGGCTCCGGCGGTTTCGCCGGCGCGCTGACATTTACCGGCGGCGGCAACATGACGAACAATATCGGCGGCAGCGGCGGCAATGGCGGCAGCGGCGGCAATGTCACTGTTATCAGCACCGGCAGCATCCAGACAATCTCCGACGACTCGGTCAGCGTGCTGGCGCAATCGATCGGCGGCGGCGGCGGCAATGCGGCCTTCGCAATCTCCGCGCAGGATAGCTCCGTCGATGGCGCCTCAGTGAATGTCGGCGGTTCGTCGGCATCCGGCATCGGCGGGGCGATGGGTCAGGTCATTGTCGACGTGAAGGGCGGCACGCTGCGCACGGCCGGCGCGCTGTCCTACGGCCTGCTCGCGCAATCGATCGGCGCCGGCGGCGGCAACGGTGCATTGTCCGTGCCCGATCCGTTAATGACGCTTGGCGGCGGTATCACCGCGATGGTCGGCGCGACGGGCGGGATCAGCGGCAGCGGCAATAATCTGACGTCGACCAACAGCAACCCGACCAAGACCACCGGTGAAGGGGCCACCGGCCTGATCGGCCAGTCGATCGGCGGCGGCGGCGGCACCGATGGCGTCACCGGTGACATCACCGTGGGCACCGGCATAGGTGAGCTGAAAGCCATCGCTGGCGGTACAAGCTCGATGGGCGGCTCCGGCGGCGTCGTCACTTTCAGCAATACGGGTAACATCGAGACCAGCGGCAACAACGCGCTTGGTGCGATCGTGCAATCGATCGGCGGCGGCGGCGGCAACGCCGTGTTCGCGGTCACTGTCGTCAATGGCACACCGCTCGGGATCGCGCTCAACGCCGGCGGCTCGGAAGGTGTTGCCGGCAATGGCGGTACGGTCTCGTTTCCCGCCTTGACGGGCGCGGTCTCGACATCGGGTTCGCTGGCCAGCGGCCTTCTGGCGCAATCGATCGGCGGCGGCGGCGGTTATGTCGGCTTCACAACCCCGACGGGGATCGGTGTCGGCGCCAACGGCCTCACCTTCGATGTCGGCGGCCTCGGCGGAGCGGGCGGCGCAGGCCAGGCCGTGACATTCACGGCGACGGGCCAGATCGCGACCACGGGTGTCGGTGCAGCGGGTCTGGTCGCGCAGTCGATCGGCGGCGGCGGCGGCTTTGCTGGCTTCGCCAGCGGCGGCACGCAAAACCCGGCGATTGCGAGCAGCAATCTCGGCGGCCGCGGCGCCGGCGGCAATGGCGGCGCAGTCGATGTCACCATGACGGCGGCGCTCACGACCACGGGAACGGGCGCAATCGGCATCCTCGCGCAATCGATCGGCGGCGGCGGCGGCGTGATCGAGGCTTTCGGCGTCGGTTCTAATGCGGGTCTTTCGTTGGGCGCGCGCGGTGGCGCCACCGGCAATGGCAGCAGCGTCAAGGTTGCATCGACCAACGTCATCATGACCAGCGGCACTGGCGCGCATGCGATCGTGGCGCAGTCGATCGGCGGCGGCGGCGGTTTGCAGGCGGCGTATTCGCCCGGCGGCCAGTCGCTTGGCGCGCCGGTGACGGGCGCGGTCGGTGGCGGCGGCGGCAATGGCGGCGCGGTCAACGTCACCACGACATCCGGCATCATGACCACCGGCGTCGGCGCCTACGGCATCATTGCACAGTCGATCGGCGGCGGCGGCGGCATCGCGGGCAACGGCGCGTTCAAATCAACGCTTGGCTCGACCGCCTTCGCCGGTACGGCCGGCGCAGCCGGGACCGGCGGCACGGTGGATGTTGCGGTCACAGCCAACATCGTCACGCCGGCGCAAAGTGCGACCGCGATCTTCGCCGGTAGCGACGGCGGCACCGGTGCCAGCAACATCACGGTCAATGTCGGCGCCGTTAACATCATCGGCGGCGCCGGTGACGGCCATGCCGTCAGCCTGCTCGGCGGTGCGACCAACACCATCACCAATGCCGGCTTCATGGCGACGGTCGATGGCATCCCCGGCTTCGTCATCACCGGCGGCACCGGCAACGACAACGTCATCAACAATTACTTCGTCACCGGCTCGGTCGACTTCGACGGCGGCGTCAACACGTTCGACAACCGGACGGCGGGCGTGTTCCTGTCCGGCAAGGTCGTCAATCTCGGCGTTGCGGGACTGCTGACCAACTCCGGCGTCATTATTCCCGGCAATTACTTCAACGTGCTGACGACCAACGTTACCGGCAGCTTCACGCAGAATGTCTCCGGCTACTTCGGTGCGGACCTCGAACTGGCGAACCAGACAGCAGACCGGATCAACGCAACCGGTAACGGCAAGCTCGACGGCAAATTGTCGATCAACGTCCTCAATCCGGGCCTCGCGCAAACAGGCCAGCATGACGTGATCGTGGTTCAGGCCCTGAACGGGATCGCAAAGCCCGCCAGCCTCGCGATCGACGCCGAGCCGAGCGCGGTCGTCACCTATTCGTTGCGCTACCCCAACGCGACCGATGCGGTGCTGCGCTATATCATCGACTTCGCGCCGAAAGGCCTGACCGAGAACCAGACCTCGGTCGGCACAGCGATCAACGCGATCCAGCTCGACAGAACATCGCCGAATTTCGTGAAGATCGCAGCGGCGCTGTTCTATCAGCCAGACGTCGCCGCGCTCGGAAAGACCTACAACTCGCTCTCTGGCGAAGGAGTCACGGGCACAATTCAGACAGCGTTCACGTCGAACGATCGGTTCTTGTCGTCCGTGAGCCGGCAGATGGGATTCTGGATGACCGACGCGCCGGATGACGGCAGCAGCGTATCCGTGCGCCCGAACGCCTATGGTCCGGTTGCAGCGGCCCATGACGCCTTCGCAAAGATTGGTCCTGTCGTCGCGCCACCGCGAACCTGGCGGGTCTGGGGCAATGCCTATGGCGGCACTGGCAGCAACGCAGCCGACGGCGTACTTGGCAGCGCGACGCTATCGACGCGGGGCGCCGGATTCGCAGGGGGCCTCGACTATCAGGTGTCGCCCGATGCACTCGTCGGCATCGCCGCTGGCGGCGGGCCGTCGACCTACAAAGTGTCGGATCGTCAAACGACAGGCGAGGTCGACGCCGGGCATATCGCGGCCTATGGAGCGGTTCGCGAGAACAACGCTTATGCGACGGCCATCCTGTCCTACGACTTCTTCAACAACACCGAATTGCGTTATGCCGAACTCGCGGGCAAAACGACGCGGCCTCTGCCGGGAACCGGCGTCAATCAGGTCATCCCCGGCTTTGCCGAGTTCCTGACCGGCGGCTTCCGCAGCCAATCGATCAGCGGGCGCGGCGAAGTCGGTTTCAAAAACAAGGTTGGAGCATTCAACATCACGCCCTTCGCGGCGCTTCAGTTCGGCTCGCTGTTCATGAACGGCTTCACCGAGAGTTTGACCAGCGGTGCACCAAGCGTACTCGGCCTGAGCTTCGCGGCGCGCAACAACGCGACTGTGCCGATCTTCCTGGGTGCGCAGGTCGACACCCGGACGACGTATGGCCGATACGATCTGTCGTTCTGGGGGCGTGCATCCTGGATGCATGAATTCCAGACATCGCGCACCACGGAGAATTCGTTCGTGTCCGCGCCGGGTTATTCGTTCATCATCAACGGTGCGCGGGCTGAGCGCGACATGCTGCGAACCAATCTCGGCGCACGGTTGTCGTTCGACAGATCGTCTGAAATCTTCGTCAGCTTCGACGGCGATTTCGGCGGCTCGACGAGCAATCTCGCTGGAGCAGGCGGTTTCCGGGCGTCGTGGTGATGTCGGTGATACCGTCATCCGCGAGCAAGACGGGAAACGACGATCGGTCGTCATCGTCTCTCGTCTTGTGACCATTGATGCGCAAGCCGCTGTGTGAAGCGGCTTTCCTCAACAGCCATGGGCCGCTTCAACTTGTGCATGACGTGCGATGTGTTATGGTTTTCGAGCTATCAATAGTTTCATAAGTTTCACACGCGACGAGGATTGCCATGCGAGACGATTCCAAGATTGCCGCTCAACCGAAGCTCGACCGCAAGCAGTTGTTGGGATTCCGCAATCTTGCAGCGGTGACGACGCCGGACAGCGATATGATCGAGAGCGCCGATCTGGCGTTCTGCAAGCGTGGCGCTGGTGAAGCCGGTGGTGGCGGCCCACCTCGATAACGCGAATTTCAACTCGACGTCATCCATCGGATGTTCGTTCCCGGCTCCAATGATCCGACCGAGTTGGACCTTGCGATGCGGACATCGCTCGCGGATAGCCTATGCTATCTGCAGTCGGTTGCCGGACATGAACTCGGAATATCCGAATCAGATGTGACGACCGCGGCGGACCGGATCAGGTCGCAGCGAACAGAACCGGGGGTTTTCGGGCGCTATTACAAGCTCGTGCTGGCCATCGAATCCAACCAGCACGACGAAGCGCGACTGACTTTTCGGAAACTGATTGCGATGGCAGATCGCCCGCCCGTTTTCACGGTGGCAGGTTACACCGAGAGCGCCCTTGGCGACGACAGACAACTTTATGGCGACCTGATCGAGCGAGATCCGACGCAATTGCCGTGGCTGGGTCCGCCGAGCCACAACATCAATTTCAGCGATCATGTGATGACGTCGTTCGACCTGATCGAGACGGTCGATCCACACCTCGCGCGCGAGTTGCGTTGCCTCATCATGCAGGTCGTCGGCGCATCGCCATCCCATCAAGCGGGTGTGCAGTCATTCGGAAGCGTGTCGTCCTTCATGCTGTGGGGGCTGGTGGTCTTTAATGTCGAGCGTTATCGTACTGTTCTGGACATCATTCCGGCGCTTGTTCACGAGGCTGCTCATTTGCTGCTGTTCGCTCACTCGATCGACGAACCCCTCGTGACAAATCCGATCGATGCGCTTTACAGCTCGCCCTTGCGTAACGATCCGCGCCCGATGGACGGCGTTTTCCACGCCACCTTCGTCGCGG
This sequence comes from uncultured Tardiphaga sp., assembly GCA_964244735.1. GTDB lineage: Bacteria > Pseudomonadota > Alphaproteobacteria > Rhizobiales > Xanthobacteraceae > Tardiphaga. Next base: position 117,215 of record CAXTJT010000008.1, on the reverse strand, counting down.
CGCGGATGCATTATGTGACGCAGAAGCTGCGCCAGTCCAACGTGCTCGACCTTGCGCCGTCCGACGTCCGGAAACTGGACGAAAGCCTGATCGACCTGCGTGGCTAGTTTGCCGGCGGGCTGCAAACGGTCGAGCGATATGGCGTGCTGACTTCGACGGGGCAGCGGATTCTCAACGAAACCTGCGAGTATATGAAGGCGGCTTGAGTGAGCAACGCGACGCCGCCTTCGCGTGTCGTTTCTTCCGGAGACGAAAGTCGTTTCGTCGAAGCCGAACTATGCAATGTTGCGCAAGGCATAGCGAAGCGCATTTCAGCCAGGCCGAATGGCATCATTCGCAGCTTTGCCGACGATAGCGCGCACCGGACCGAAAACTACATTTCGTTATGGAGGCGCGCCGGCGATATCGCCGCCGCACTGACGTCCATTGGCGCCACGCCGTCCTGTCAGGTGATTATTCTCGTCGAGGACATCGTCGATTTTCTTCCGGCCTTCTGGGCATGTTTGCGCGGGGGTTTTATCGCCGTCGCGCTCACAAACGTCGCCAAGGATTTCCTGTTCCGCGACGACACGGCGTTCGGGGCCGCGGTTGGATTGTTCGACAACCCTTTCTTTCTGACCGACGACTTTTTCTCAGGGCAGACCAAGCTTTCCAGGGCTTTTGCTCGACCTCTCGTGCCTCTCTCGTCGGTTCGCCCGACCCAGTCATGGACAGATTACAATGGCGTTTCGAATCCGGCCTGCCTCGTGGCGACATCGGGCTCAACCGGAACGGTCAAGCTCGTCGCCCTCTCACACGCGGCGATGATATTTCGAAGCCGCCTCGGCTCACATCGAGACAGTTCTGAGTCCTGGCATGGGATCGGCACGTTTCCGCTGGACGGCGTAACGGGTCAGTTCGCGATTTATCTCCCTTACGATTCCTGGACTCAAATATCCGCGCAAACGATCACGCGCGACCCGTGCGCAGTCCTGGACGCCATCGAAGCGTTGGGTGGCAACGCTCTCAGCCTGACCAGTTCGATGATAGGTCAAATCCTCGCAGCCGACGAGCGGGGCAAACGCTCGCGCCAGTTGGGCAGCCTGAAATTTGTCGGCGTCGGGGCCGAGCCAATCGCCATCAAGCTCATGCAAAGATTTTCCGAGTTGTTGTGCCGTTACGGGGCATCGCCCGACATATTGACGTCGGCCTATGGAACGACGGAAACCGGTGCGCTGGTTCTCGGATCACAAAACTTTCTCGATGCGAAACCGAACGATGCCGTCTGTCTTGGACGACCCGCTGACGGCGTTGATATCCGGATCGTGAACGATCAAGGCGCGGTCATCGATCAGGGACACATCGGCGAGCTGGAGGCCTATTGTCCGCAGAAAATATTTTCCGGTTACTGGGGCGATGCAAAGCTGACGCGCGACGCATTCACGGCAGACGGATGGTGGAAGACAAAAGATCTGGGACGGATCGTCGATGGCCAGCTTTTCCTGCACGGACGCGTCAAGGATGTTCTGATCGTCGGCGGAAAGAAATTCTCGCTCGTGGACATCGACGCCGAGTTGCGTGATGCGCTAAGTTCGGGGGATGCTGGCTATGGCTGCGTCGTCGTCGCCGATGGCCAGGAAGCCCTGGGAGTCGTTTTTGCCGTCGCTGATATCTCTTCGGCGGCCGGCGTTTCGCAGACGATCAAGGAGGCGCTCGCGCGACGTTTCGGCATTCAGCCGAGCCGTCTCGTTCGCGTCGATGCCGGCCAGATTCCGAAAACAGCGAGCGGGAAGATTCGCCGGCATTTGCTGGGTGCGCTGCTTGTCTGCAATCCTGAAAAACACGCCGATCCTGAATGGAAGAATGATCGCAGCGAACTTGCCCGCATCTGGAATATTGCGCTTGGCCGCGACGGGCCTGTATCCGCCGATGCCGATTTCTTCGCGCAGGGCGGCGACTCGCTGCGCTCTCTAACCATGCACCTTCAGATCGTGGACAACTTTGGCGTCAACATTCCGAGCGATCTGTTTTTTACCCGGCCGACATTCGCGAATCTGCTGGACCTTATTCGTGTGGATTCCGCCGCGTCGCGCGATCCCGCACGCGAAGCCGATATCCCGTGGCGGTTGCCTGTAGGTCTTGAAACGAGGCTGCTTGCCGCGCTGGAAACTTGGCCGGGCGACCGACCGACGCCCGGCCGAACCATGCTGTCGTTCAACGCCGAGGGGACAAACCTGCCGATCTTCTGGGTCTTTAATGACCATGAAGAGCCCGTGGCGCTCGCCGCTCAATTGGCCCGTGACCAGCCGCTTTATGCTTTTCGCTCCGGCGTCGCAGTGAGCGACTATGACGAAGATGACATTCAGGCCTTGGCGTTGCGCTATCTTGCGGATATCACCGCCGTCCATCCGGCGGGAGCCTTCTTCATCGGCGGTAATTGCCAGGGCGCGATCATCGCATTGGCGATCGGCCAGCATGCGCTGCGGCGCAAACGTCACGTACCCTTGCTTGTCCTGATGGATTGGGCTTTTGCGCTGCAGCCTTATCTTGGTCCGGTGCTACTGATTGCCGGCCGCGATAATGCGAACCACAATGCCATGCGGCTCTTTGCAAAACCGGAGATGGCTTGGAAGCGTGCCTTTGCGTCGCACGAATTCGTCGAGATTCCGGGTGGCTACGCCGATGGTTTGAAACCGGGAGCGATCGAGGTTCTCGCCGAATGCCTGGTGAGCCGGATGCAGCTTGCTTTGCAAAATCCGCTGCCGCTGATGCCGTCGAGCGGCTACCATGCGAATCTTCTGGTCTATGACGTGCCTGAAACGATGCAAGCCGGCGCGAAGGCGACGATCACGGCCGTTGTGACGAACGAAAGCGATGTGTCGTGGGGGGCGACCGACCAATCGGGGATCGTACTCGGCTGCCGATGGCTTGACGCCACTGATCAAATCGTCCGTACCGCCGCTTCGACCACTGATCTTCCTGCCATCGCGCCACGCGCCTCGGCAACAGTCGATCTCACAATCATCGCACCCGATATAACCGGCGAATTCAAACTGAATATCGAATTGTGCGAAGAGGGCAGCAGATGGTTTGCTGCGGCGCAATCCGGTTTTCGCGCCACTCTAAGGATCGTAGCTATGCAGATGCCTCCGACCATTCAGTGAAGCCCGAAACGCCAAGGACGACGCGTCGTCCCGACACCATGTTGCGAAAAGATGGACGCTCCCGCTTGATCGCCGGTCGCGCGCATTGTTCAGTACCGACAGTGGATAGATCTCAGACATCGATTTTGGCGCCGCGCTCGCTTTTCGCCTGGTTCGCGATTTGCTGGAGTTTGTTTCTGGTTGCCGCTCTGGTCGTCGGAGCATTGCTGATTGCATTATACCGCGAGACGACAACGCAACGGACCGATCGCGCGGTGGCCAGTGTTGCGCGTGCTTGCGACGCGATCACCCGCGAAATCCGGACCGAACAAAGTCAAAATGATTTCGCGACCGCGACCATGCACGCCCTTGAGCCGTTTCCGGGGATTGAAGGCGGTCTCTGGCGATCCGGTGTCGGTTCGCTGGCCTATGCCTTTCCGACCTATGAAGGGACGGGCCTCAAGACCGATCTGCCGCAGGCCGAACAGCCGACCATCAAACAAGTCTCGGAAACGGCAAGTTTGGCGCAACGCCCCGTGGAGTGGAAACGTGACGCGCGCTTGCAGGCGCTGCTGATCACGGCCTGCCCATTGGCCGGCAGTCCGGATATCGCCGCGTGGACGATGACCCGCGTGGCGACGACGGGCGGACGGCCTTATGCACTCGCCGGCACAGGTCTCGCTTTGTTGCTCGTTGTGCTGCTCGGCTCGGCGGCTTTCTTGGCCCGCGTGCTGTGGCGCTGGTCGCGGCGGCTCAACGCCGTCGAGGCGGCGTTGACGCAAGGGGACGGCGATCTGCCGGTGCTGGGCCTGACCGGCCAGCGCGACCTCGACCGCATCATCGGCGCGATCAATGGCGCCGGCGCCAAAGCAGCGGACGCGCGCCGTCGGACCGAAAGCATGCAACAGCAGGTTGCCGATAGCGAGCGGCTCGCCACGCTCGGTCGGGTCGCGGCCGGCGTCGCGCATGAAATCCGGAACCCGATTACGGCGATGCGGTTAAAGGCCGAGAACGCGCTCGCCCATGAGGCGGATCGGCAGAGGTCATCCGACGCGCTGCGTGTCGTGGTCGATCAGGTGGGGCGGATGGATGAATTGTTACAGAATCTGCTGCGCTCCGTGCAGCGCTCGGATATCGTGCGCGCACCGGTCGCCGATCTCGGCGCCTTTCTTGATAGCCATGCCTCGCTGTTTCGCGAGCAGGCCGGCCGGCGCGTGATCGGCGTGACCGCTGATGCGATCGCGCATCCGCTCTCCTTCGACAAGGGCCAGATCGGGCGCGCGCTCGACAATCTCGTTCTCAACGCGATCCAGAATTCGGATGACGGCACGCCGATCAAGCTCAGCGGTTCGGTGCAGAATGGCGTGCTGCATCTCGCGGTCGCCGATGTCGGACGCGGCGTGCCATCGAACGTCCGCGAGCATCTGTTTGAACCCTTCGCGACCGGGCGGCCGGATGGCACCGGCCTTGGGCTTGCGATCGTGCGCGAGGCTGCGGAGGCGCATGGTGGCCACATCGCCGTCGATCATCGCACCGACGGCACCACCTTTACGTTGACCATCCCCGCGAGTGAAAGCGAAGCGCCATGACGACCGTTCTGATCGTGGATGACGAACAGGCGCTGCGCGAAGGCCTGTGCGAAACCGTCAGCGACCTCGGCTACGACGCCATCGCCGCCTCGTCCGGGCAGGAGGCGCTGAGGGTGACGAAGGAGCGGCGCCCTGACGCCATCCTTATTGATTTGCGGATGCCGGACATGGACGGCCTGGCCGTGCTGAAAACGTTGCGGAAGATGGCCAACGGCGCGGCGCTGCCAATTGCCATCATCACCGCTTATGCGACCGCCGCCAACACGATCGAGGCGATGCGGCTTGGCGCTTTCGACCATCTCACCAAACCGGTCGGACGCGACGACCTCGCTTCTCTCCTGCAGCGGATGATCCGGGCATGCGCATCAAAGATCACCCAGCCGCAACCGTCCGACAGCGCTGACGACAGCCTGATTGGCGCGAGCGCCGGCATGCGCGACGTGCAAAAGACCATCGGCCTCGTCGCCGACAGCGACGCGACGGTGTTGATCACCGGCGAGACCGGCACGGGCAAGGAAGTCGTGGCGCGGACCATTCACCGCGTCGGGGCGCGCGCCAATGGTCCTTTCATGGCGCTGAATTGCGCGGCCATCCCGCCGGATTTGCTGGAAAGCGAATTGTTCGGCCATGTCAAAGGGGCCTTCACTGGCGCGGTGATGGAGCGGCGCGGCGTGTTTCGCGACGCCGATGGCGGCACGCTGTTTCTCGACGAGATCGGCGACATGGATCTGGCGACGCAAGCCAAAATCCTGCGCGCGATTCAAGAGCGCGTTGTCACGCCCGTCGGCGGCAAGCCTCAGCGGATCGATGTCCGTATCGTGGCAGCGACGCATCGCGATCTCGAATCCCGCGTGCGGCAGGGGATGTTCCGCGAGGATCTGTTCTATCGCCTGAACGTCGTGCCGGTCGTGTTGCAACCCTTGCGCAAACGCAGCGCGGACATCGTCCCTCTGGCGAGTCATTTCCTCGCGCTCGCCGCGTCACCCGCCAAACATCTCGCCGACGACGCGATGGCCCGGCTCGCTCTGCATCAATGGCCCGGCAATGTCCGCGAGTTGCGCAACGCGATGGAGCGCGTGGCCGTGATGTGCCGGAGTTCGGTCGTTACGGCGGCCGATCTTGACTTTCTATCCGGAGCACCCGAGAGCGACGCCGCCGGCGCCGGGATGGCACAGGGACTGACATCCGCATTGGCCCAGCTCGAAAAGCGTATGATCGCGCAGGCGCTCGACGAAACCAAGGGCAACCGCGCGGAGGCTGCACGACGGCTCGGCATTCATCGTCAGTTGTTACACACCAAGGCTGAGAAGTACGGCCTAGGTCGCCGCGACCCGATCGAGTGATCGATGCGTCGTGATTCACGACGCAGCGTCTTGAATGCGGACTCAATTTCATGAGAACATGATGATAACGTCAATAAAATCAGACATTACTCACTTGGCATGAGGCTTGCGAAGCCTTGCGCAGGACTGCTCGACAGTCGCACGCAAGGAGCTTTGCCATGCATTGGATCGACCCCGATCATTTGCCCGAAACCACCGGCACGGTGGACCAGTTTCTCGTCAACAAGCATGGCGAAGCCGACGGTTTCCTGCTGACCGATGGCGGCGAGGTCCATGTCCCGCCGCATCTGTCGCCGGCGCTGCTGCGCAACGTTCGTCCCGGTAGCAAGGTCAAGATCCGCGGCGTCCGTCCGCGCGGCGTCGACATGATCGCGGCGGTCGCGATCGATACGGCCAAGGGCCGTATCCTCGATGAGGGCCCGCATGCGCGCGAGGAGGATGATGCGTTCGAGGACGCCAAGCATGCGCCGATGAGTCTGCAGGGCATCGTCAAGCAGGCAATCCACGGGCCCAAAGGCGAGACACGCGGCGCGGTGCTGGAAGACGGACGCATCATCCGGCTGCCGCCGCACGAGGCCGAGCGTTTTGCGGATTTGCTCAAGACGGGCAAAGAGATCGCAGCCAGGGGCGATGGCGCCATGACCTCGTTCGGCACTGTCGTCGAGGCGCGCGAGATCGGCGCGAGCGAGAAGACGCTGCAAGCGATCGAGGACAAGAAGCATGGGCCAAAACATGGCCCGAAACACCATGGTCCGAAACACCACGGTCCCAAACACCACGAGAAACACGGCGGTCCGAAGCATCATGAAAAGAAGCACAGTCCGAAGCATCATGAGTTGACGCATCCTGAATGATCTCACGCTGCGGCGACGATAGCGCCGCAGCGTCCTTCTCTCCCTTTCGATTGTCCGAGACCGAACATGCTCGACCGCACTGATTCAAAGCCGATGCGCCTGTTGCATATCGGCGACTTCCACATCACCGATACCGGATTGCAAAATCATCTTGATCTGAAGCGCATCGTCGATGAGGTGAATGCAAATGTCGGCAGCAATCTCGATTTCGTTTTTCTACCCGGCGACAATGCCGATGACGGCACAGTCGAACAATTCCGTCTCGTCGATGAAGAATTGGCGCGGTTGAGGCTGCCGTGGCGCACGATCCCCGGAGACCATGACTTCAAGCCGCGCTCCCTCGACAATTTCTACAGGATACTTGCCTGCGGCCGGCTGCCATTCGCGGAGGACATCAACGGCTGTGTCTGCCTGTTCCTCGATGTCGTGTCGGCCGGCGCCGGCGGACCTGATTTTCGACTAGGCCGCGATCAAATCGACTGGCTTCGCGAACAACTTGCCGGTGTCCGACGCGACGGCAAGGTCGCGACGATCTTCATGCACACCTATCCGGCCGATCTCGGCGACGAAGCTGACGAGGTTGCGAAACTGATCGACCACAGCCCGGTGGTGCTCGTCGATATGGGGCACACCCATTACAACGAGCTGTCGAATGACGGTCGTACGGTCTATGCGGCGACGCGCTCCACCGGACAGATCGAAGAAGGCGACGCGGGATTTGCCTTCATCTCGATCGATGGCGGCGCTGTCAGTTGGCGTTTCAAGACGCTGCGATCCTCATGGCCGTTCGTATTGATCACTTCGCCCGCCGATCGACGGCTGGTTGTCGATGACACGCCTGCCGAGCCCTCGACGCAATGCGACATCAGGGCGTCGGTCTGGGGCGCAGTACCGGTTGTCAGGGCCGACGTGCGGATTGACGGAAGTTGCTGGCAGAATATGTCGATCGAGGCCGACGGCTTGCTGCGGGCAACGATCGCGATCCCATTGAAGCCTTGTCGCCTAAGCGTTCGCGTCACCGATGAGGACGGCGCAACCGATACGGACTCAATCGAGATCGATCCGACCGCCCGCCGCAAACGCCGCTCGTTCGGTGGCACCGATGCCGGCAGCGTCGGTGCATGGCCCGAGCGGCACCTCCTTGGCACGCAACTCGGACCCAATCGAAACGGGAAGAAATGGTGAGCGTTGCGTCTCCGACGGAACGTTGTCGCGCTTGGTTTTGGAAAATGGGAGTTTTTTGAACATGCAGAATATCAGCGCCGCCTGGCTCTATCCCCTCATTCTGGTTTGCGGCGCATTGCAAGCTTGGGGGCCGCCAATGAACAATTCGCTCCGCAATGCCATGGAAAATCCCTGGCTTGCAAGCCTGGTTTCGTTTCTCCCGATCATCGCGCTTCTTGGCGTGCTCTTGATGTGTCTGCCGCATCCGCTGCCGACCGAAAAGGGTTTGTCTGACATGCCGTGGTGGGCGCCGCTGGGAGGCATCATCGGCTCGTTCGCGGTCATCGCCGGGTTGTTATTTGTCGGCAAGGTCGGCGCCGGCACGTTTGGCGGCCTCACCATTACCGCCAACATCCTGATGTCGCTGCTGATCGACAAGTATGGCTGGTTCGGCATGGACGTGCATGAGTTGAGCGCCGGCCGTATCGGCGGCGCTGTGCTGATGGTCGCAGGTATTGCGTTGATATCCAGGTTTTGAGCTTCAACGATGATGAGCAGGATTCCGACGTGACCGATCAGGCAAGTTTTGCGGCACGATGTCTCGTTGTTTTCCGGCCGGAACCTGCATCATGATGATGACTGAGACGAATGTTCACCTTGCGACCTGGGCGATCGCGGGGCTCGCGACCTTCGGCGTTATTTTACGGCCCTTCGACTGGCCAGAATATATCTGGGCGATCGCCGGTGCGGCGCTGCTTGTGGCTCTGCAATTGCTGCCATGGCCGGATGCGCTCGCCGCCGCCGAGAAAGGCACCGACGTCTATTTCTTCCTGATCGGCATGATGTTGCTGGCGGAAGTGGCGCGGAAGGAGGGTCTGTTCGACTGGTTAGCCGCGCAGGCCGTGCGCATGGCGACGAACTCCGCAAAGCGACTGTTTCTGATCGTCTATGTCGTCGGCACGATCGTCACGGTATTTCTCTCAAACGACGCGACCGCCGTGGTCCTGACGCCGGCCGTTTATGCAGCGACGCGCGCAGCGAAAGTCGAGCCGCTGCCGTATCTGTTCATCTGTGCTTTCATCGCCAATGCCGCGAGCTTCGTATTGCCGATCTCGAATCCGGCCAATCTCGTGCTGTTCGGCGACAAGATGCCGCCGCTGCTGCATTGGCTGCGCCTGTTCGCATTGCCGTCGCTCGCCGCGATCGTCGCGACTTATCTTGCCTTGCGTTTCACGCAGCGGCACTCGCTCACCGGCAAAGTCGCTTCGATCGAGAGCATCGATCCTTTGTCGCTCGGCGGCAAATTCGCTGCATGCGGAATCGCGCTCACGGCCATCGTGCTGATCGGCGCATCGGCGCTTGGCCGCGATCTCGGCATTCCCACTTTTGTGGCCGGCGCGATCGTCACGATGCTCGTGCTGCTGATCGCACGGCAATCGCCGTTGCCGATCCTGAAGGACGTCTCCTGGTCGGTACTGCCGCTCGTCGCTGGCTTGTTCATTTTAGTCGAGGGGCTGAACAAGACGGGCGTGCTGCCCGCACTGGCGCGAACCTTAAAAGATTCGGCCGCCGCATCTCCGCAGATGACGTCGTGGCTTGCAGGTATCGGCGTCGCGATCGGATCGAACCTCGTCAACAACCTGCCGATGGGCCTCATCGCCGCGACCGTCAATCAGGCCTCTGACCTGCCGGCGCATGTCACGGCCGCGCTCCTGATCGGCGTCGATCTTGGGCCAAATCTCTCGGTCACGGGTTCGCTGGCGACGATCCTGTGGCTGATCGCGCTGCGCCGCGAATCCGAAAATGTCACGGCGATGCAGTTTTTGAAGGTCGGCCTCGTGGTCATGCCGCCGGCGCTCGTACTGGCGCTCGCGGCCCTGTTGCTGGTCGCGCCGACCTGATCAATCCGCCCGGCAGAACCGGGCGTGACGGATCGGACCATGCCGGGCCGATCCAATAAAGGAGAGAACGACGATGGATGATGACACCAAGACCAACGGCGTCTCGCGCCGCTCGACGCTGACGCTCGCGGCCGGGGTCGCCGCGCTCGGCCTGTCGCTGGGTATGCGCTCCAATGCGTTTGCTCAAGGCAAGGGTGAGGGCAAAATGGACGCCAAAAGCGAGGGTAAACTTGAGGGCAAGGGAGAAGGAAAATTCGAGGGCAAAGGCGAAGGCAAGGGTGAGGGAAAGTTTGAGGGTAAAGGCGAAGGCAAATATGGCGGCAAGGAAGGCCGTCGCGACGGCAAGGCCGGCCGCATCAAAGTCGATGTCGATGCCGACGGGACAACCTCGGTCGATGTGAAATGCGCCGAGGATGAGTCGATGCGCGAATGCGCCGATATCACCAAGGAGATCATCGACCGCATCAAAAGCACGCCGAAGCCCTGATCAAGGATACGGCGCGGGATGTTGGAAAGGACCGACCTATGAGCTATGGCGATCTGGTGTCCCGCGTCATTTTCGACATGCAGCGTGACAGCGCATTTTCCTACGCCTGTCATGCCTGCAACCGTTGTTGCCGGAACAAGGCGATCCGCGTCACCCCATACGAGATCCTTATGCTGGCGCGGCACCTTGGCCAATCGACCACCGATTTCATTGCCGACCATACCGAGGCCGGCGGCACGGTGTTGCGATCGAAAGACGATGGCGATTGCGGCTTTCTCGGGCCACGCGGCTGCACCGTGCATCAGGCGCGGCCGCTGGCGTGCCGGATCTATCCGCTGGCGCGCTGGGTCGACCATGACGGCGCCGAATCCTTCGGCCATCTTTCGCCCCATCCCAAGACCGAAGGCGTTTATGGCCGCGCGGGTATCGTCCAGGATTATCTCGACCAGCAAGGCGTTGCACCCTTCTTCGCGCTCAGCGATCGCTACGGCGCGCTGTATCAGAAGATGCTCGATCTGCTCGAATTCATCGATAGCGCTGAAATCGACAAACGCGCCGATCGCCGGAGCGTTATCGACGACATGCCGGCAGGATCGATGGTGTCGCTATGGACAGACATCGACGCAACACTCGCTGCGGACGGCGTCACACCTCCGGCCGACACCGACGAGGCCATCAATTGCCACATTGCCGTGATCGAGACATGGCTAGCAACTGTCGAGAGCCACCGTTCAGGATGACCTCGCGGTGCGCGGAGCCGGATGACGAGGCATTGTAAACATCGAGGTTGAGCCCCCACAAGGCTGCGTTTCCGGCACCTCGTCGTGACGAGCCTGAAATTGGGCGATAGCCTACTTCTTCATCGCCTCGTAAACTGCCGGCGACCAAGCTCCATCGGGTGTCTTCGTGATCACGGGATCGGAGCCGCCGGCCATCAGCGTCGCGACCGTGCGGTCGTAATCCTTGACGTCGAGCTTGCCCTCGGACGCACCGAGCAGTTTGCCGACTTCGTCCATCATCCGCTTTTGATCTTTGGCGGTCTTCGCGCCCGTCGAGTCGCCGGCGAGAATGATCTTTACGGCCTCATCCGGATTCGCCCTGGCGTAATCCCAGCCCTTCGTCGAGGCGCTGACGAACTTCGCCATTTTGGCGACGAAGGCCGGGTCTTTCAGATTCTTCTCAAGGACATAGAGCCCGTCTTCAAGCGTCGCAACGCCCTCGTCTTCATATTTGAAAACGGTCAATTGGCTCGGCTTATAGCCGCCATCGATGACCTGCCAATATTCGTTGTAGGCCATCGTGGAAACGCAATCGGCCTGCTTTTGCAAAAGGGGATCGACGTTGAAGCCCTGCTTGATGATCTTGACGCCCGAGGCGGAGCCATCGGTCTTGAGACCGAGCTTCGACATCCAGGACAGGAACGGATACTCGTTTCCGCCATACCAGACGCCCACGGTCTTGCCCTTCAGATCGGCGGGCTGCTTGATGCCGGTTTCGGCGCGGCAGGTCAGTTCAAGCCCCGACTTCTTGAAGGTCTGCGAGATGTTGACCAGCGGCACGCCCTTTTCGCGCGATGCCAACGCGGACGGCATCCAATCGACAACGACATCCGCGCCGCCGCCGGCAATGACTTGCGGCGGAGCGACATCCGGGCCGCCCGGCTTGATGGTGACGTCGAGTCCGGCATCCTTGTAGAAGCCCTTCTCCTTGGCGACGAAGTAACCGGCGAACTGGGCCTGCGACACCCATTTCAATTGGATCGTGACCTTGTCTGCGGCATGAGCGCCACCGAGCGACAGCATTATCGCGACGCCTGCGGCCAGTATGGATTTGGTGTTCATCGTCGATACTCCAATGCGTGAGAGACCTTGCCGATCTAGGTCCGAAATGACGGATGCCAAAACGTCGTCGCGCGTTCGGCGAGCGCAACAAGTCCGTAGAACGCCATGCCGGCGAGGGCAGCGAGCGCGATCTCGGCCCAGACCATGTCGATCGCCATGCGGCCAGCCTCGGTCGAGATGCGGAATCCGATGCCTTGCGTCGGCGTGCCGAAGAATTCCGCGACGATCGCGCCGATCAGCGCCAGCGTCGCATTAATCTTCAGCGCGTTGAAAATGAAGGGAAGCGCTGCCGGCAGATAGAGCTTGGTGAGGCTCTTCCCGTAGGGCGCCGCGTAAGAGCGCATCAGATCGCGCTCGATATGGCCAGAGGCCGAGAGCCCGGCGAGCGTGTTGACCAGCATCGGAAAGAAGGTAACGAGGGCCACGACGGCGGCCTTCGAGGGCCAGTCGAAGCCGAACCACATCACCATGATCGGCGCGACACCGACCAGCGGCAGCGCTGAGAAGAAATTGCCGAGCGGCAACAGGCCGCGTCCGAGAAAGGCGAAGCGATGTGCAAGGATGCCGACAAGCAAGCCCGCACCGCAGCCGATCGCGTAGCCGATCAACACGCCGCGTATGAAAGTCTGGACGAAGTCTTGCCCGAGGATCGGAAGCGACGATGCGAATTTCGCGGCGGCGGCGCTCGGCGGCGGCAGCAGCACCGGCGAGACGCCGAAGCCGCGCACGCCGACCTCCCAGAGATAAAAGACGACGACGCCAAATAGCAGCGGCACCGCGAGATCGAGCGCGCGTCTGGACGTCATTCGCACGGGTCTCATGGCCGCAAGCGCGACCACGCTGATCGCTGTCGAAAACCAGACAGCGACGACGATCATCCAGAAACCGACGCGAGCGGAGCCTGCGATCGCGGGATCCTTCAGCAACAGCAGCGACGACGCGGCGGCGAGCAAGGCCGCAAGCAGTCCGACGGCGATGCCGACAAGGCCTAGACGCCATGCGGCGATCAGAAACAAGACGCCGGCGGCGGTCGTGAGCTGCCAGATCGGCGGAATGACCGGCAGAGATAGTTGTTGCGGCGACAGCGGGCACACGAGCGACAGACTGATCCCGCCGGCCGCCAGCAAAAATCCAAGGCGGAGCTTGCGCGGGTTCATGGCCGAGCGCCCATCCGCAAGGCCACCAAGCGTTCGGTCGCGCTGACCAGGCCGACCAGTCCCGACGCCATGACGGCCGCCGCCAGCAGCGCCGCCCAGATCTGGATCGTCTGGCCATAATAGGAGCCCGCGAGCAGCCGCGCGCCGATGCCGGCTTCGCCACCGGTCGGCAGCTCGGCGACGATCGCGCCGATCAGCGAGATCGTGATGGCGACCTTCAGGCTCGCGAAGAGATACGGCACCGCCGCGGGCCAGCGCAGCTTGTAAAGCACCTGACGCGGCGTCGCCGACCAGGTCTGCATCAATTCCAGTTGCAGAACGTCCGGCGAGGTGAATCCTTTCACCATCCCGATCGTCACCGGGAAGAAGCACAGATAGGCGGAAATGATCGCTTTCGGCAGCAGGCCTTGCAGCCCAAGCGCGCCGAGCACTACGATGAAGATCGGCGCGAGCGCCAGAATCGGCACCATCTGCGAGCAAATGATCCAGGGCAGCAGGGAGCGCTCCAGCACGCGGCTATGCACGATCATCAACGCCAGGATGATCCCGAAGGCCGCTCCGAGCGCGAAGCCGAGTGCTGTCGCGGATAGCGTCACGAGCGAGTGATGGACCAGGCTGCGCGGTGAGAGCGGCGGATACCCGAAGACACCGTCGAAGAACGTCGCAAGAACCTGATGCGGCGCCGGCAGCAAAGGCCGCTCGGCATCCATTGTGCCGGCCAGCAATTCAGAGGTTGTGTAGGGATTTTCCGCGCGCTCGAACGCGCCGCGCACCAGCGATACGTTCATCGCCATCGCCGCAACATACCAGATCGCAATCAGCGCCAGAACCGTCGTCGCCAACGGCGCGTAGCGCGTCAACAGCGGATGATCGGTTCGCTGCGACGGCATAGGTATCGGGACGGCGCTATTCGTCATAGGCGTGGCCTGCGCGCAGTCCGTTGCGGACGCGCTGCGCGATCTTCAGAAATTCCGGCGTTTCGCGAATGTCGAGCGACCGATCACGCGGGAAATCGCAGTCGATCACATCGATGATCCGGCCGGGCCGTGGCGACATCACCACGATCTTGCTTGACAGAAAAACCGCTTCCGGAATCGAATGCGTCACGAACAGGACGGTCTTCTCGGTCGATCGCCATAGCGCCAATAATTGCTCGTTAAGATGGTCGCGGACGATCTCGTCGAGCGCACCGAACGGCTCGTCCATCAGCAGCATCGCCGGATCGAAGGAGAGCGCGCGGGCGATCGAGACTCGCTGCTGCATGCCGCCGGAGAGTTGCCACGGATACTTGCGCTCGAAGCCGGTGAGGTTGACCAGCGCCAGATAGCGCTCAACGCGCTGCTGCTGCTCGATCTCCGAGAAGCCCATGATTTCGAGCGGCAGTTTGAGGTTTTTCTCGATCGTTCGCCAGGGAAACAAAGCTGGCGCCTGAAACACGTAGCCATAGCTGCGGGCCAGCCGCGCCTGCCCGGCGCTCATGCCGTTGACGGTCAACGATCCGCCGGTCGGCTGCTGCAGATCGGCGATGACGCGCAGCATGGTCGTCTTGCCGCAACCGGACGGGCCGATGAAGGAGACGAACTCGCCTTCGGCGACCTGAAGATCGATATTTGACAGGGCGTCAACGCGGCCGTCTGCGGTCTCGAATGTCAGCGAAACGTCTTTGGCATCGACGACGACGCGGCGCGGCGACGGCAAGGCTGCGGCCATGGTATCCGGGACCGACACAAAATTGGTGGGCCCACGATACGACCCGCTGTCATCCGCGCGTGCGGGCGCGATCGGCTCGCTCACCATCGATGTGGTCGGTTGGCTTAAACCCATGCCGCAAGTGTGACAAAGCCGGCGATCGTTGGCGCGCTTATTGTTTGCGCAGCCCGACAGAATAATAAGCAGACTTTCGCATCCTTTCGGTGCAATCTCGTCTCCGAAAGCCTCTTTGCGTTTTGACAGGTCGGGCGCGCGAACGATACTTTCCGGCAAGCCGCGAGTGTCACGCGCGGCCTTGCGAGATTCATGAAACCTGCCGCATTCAAATATGTCGTCGCCTCATCGCTTGAGCATGCGCTTGCGGCCAAGGCGGACTATGGCGACGAAGCCAAATTTCTCGCTGGCGGCCAGAGCCTGCTGCCGGCGATGAATTTCCGCCTTGCCCGGCCGGCGGTTTTGATCGATCTCAATCCGCTGCTTGATCTGGCTTACGTTCATCATGACGGCGATGACGTCCGCGTCGGCGCATTGACCCGCAATCGTCAGCTTGAACACGACGCACGTTTCCTCGGGCGCTGTCCTCTTTTCGCCGATGCTTTGCCGTTGATCGCGCATCCGCAGATCCGCAATCGCGGCACGATCGGCGGAAACCTGTCGCATGCCGATCCGGCGTCGGAAATGCCGGCGCTGGCGGTCGCGATGCAGGCGCGCTTCCGTTTGCGGTCGGCGACAAGCGAGCGTGAGATCGCGGCGGCGGATTTCTTTCTCGGCCTGCTGACAACGGACATCCAGGACACCGAGATGCTGGTCGAGATCGTGTTTCCCGCCCAGAGGCCGAACACGGGCAGCGCCTTCATGGAAATTTCGCGGCGGCGCGGCGACTACGCGATTGCCGGCGTTGCGGCCACGCTCACCCTGGATGACGATGGAATGTGTCGCGCCGCTCGACTGGCATTGTGCGGCGTCGGCGAAACACCGGTCGATGGCAGCGATGTGGCGCAGGCGCTGATCGGGCAAGCCGTCACGGCGGATTCGATCGCAGCGGTTGTTGCGGAGGTGCGCAACGCATTGACGCCGGCCGGCAGCGTTCACGCGACGGCTGATTATCAGCGCCACGTCGCCGGCGTTCTGACGCAGCGCGTTCTGGCGCAAGCGCATATGCGAGCCGGCCATGCAGCCTGAGATGCACGACATCGAATTGCGCGTGAACGGCCAGGCCTATCGACGCAGCGTTGAAGCACGCATGCTCCTCAGCGATTTTATCCGCCACGATCTGCTGCTGGCCGGCACGCATGTCGGTTGCGAGCATGGCGTGTGCGGCGCTTGTACAGTCTTGCTGAACGGCATTCCGGTGCGGTCGTGCCTGATGTTGGCTGTGCAATCCAACACACACGATATTACGACGGTGGAAGGCCTGGCGTCGCCGGGCGGCGATCTGCATCCGATACAGCGGGCGATGCACGCGCATCACGGCCTGCAATGCGGCTATTGCACGCCGGGCATTCTGATGACGATGACGGCTTATCTGCAGGAGCACGCCTCGCCGACGGAGGACGACATCCGGGAGGCGTTGTCCGGCAATCTGTGCCGTTGCACCGGCTATCAGAACATCGTCGACGCGATGATGGCTGCCGCCGCCGCCATGCGAGACGACGCGTCATGACGACGAAATTCTTCGGTGCACCGGTCAAGCGCAATGAGGATCGCCGGCTGCTGACCGGGCAGGCGCTGTTCGTCGACGACGTCGAGCTGCCGGGCATGCTGCATATCGCGTTTCTGCGCAGCCAAGTCGCGCATGCCAGGATCACGAAGATCGACGTCTCAAAAGCGCTCCGGCGGCGCGGCGTTGTCGCCGTCTATACGGCCGACGATCTCGGCGCCTACTGGCAACCGGGGCCCTTGCTGGTGCCGCCGCCGCCGATTGCCGGGATCGTGTTTCATCAGCGCTGTCAGGTGCCGCTGGCGAAGCACAAGGTGCGCCATGTCGGCGAGCCGCTGGCAGTCGTGGTGGCAGAGAGTCGTTATCTGGCCGAAGATGCGTTGGACGATATCGACGTCGAGTTGGACATGCTGCCCGTCGTGGTCGATCTCGAAGCCGCGTTGAAAGATGTGTCAGTCTGCGTGCACGACGATCTCGAATCGAACGTCTCAGCCCATGTCCGCCAGAGCAAGGGCGATATCCGCCGAGCCTTTGGCAATGCGCATCGCGTGATCAAGCGCCGCTTTCGCTATGAGCACGGCATCTCGTCGCCGATCGAGACGCGTGGCGTTGTCGCGCATTGGGAAGCGCGCGCGGCCCAGATGACAATCTGGGATACGACGCAGGCACCGGTCTTCGTCCGCAACGGCTTGGCCGCGATGCTCGGCCTCGGCGAACAGCAGGTCCGCGTCATCGCGCCCTTCGTCGGCGGCGGGTTCGGCCCGAAGATCATGATGTTCTACCCGGAAGAGGTGATGCTGCCGTGGATTTCGATGCGGCTGAACCGTCCGGTGAAGTGGATCGAGGACCGGCTCGAACATTTCTTTGCGACAACGCACGAACGCGGCCAGATCCACGATGCCGAAATGGCGCTGGACGCTGACGGCCGCATCCTCGGCGTCAGGGATGTCTTCCTGCACGACACCGGCGCTTACGATCCTTATGGGCTGACGGTGCCGATCAACAGCCAGTGCACGCTGCTTGGTCCTTATGTCGTGCCGGCCTATGACAGCACGTTTACTGCCGTCTTCACCAACCTGCCGATCGTTACGCCCTATCGCGGCGCGGGCCGCCAGCACGGCGTGTTCGTGATCGAGCGGCTGCTCGATCTCGCCGCGCATGAGCTGGCCATCGATCCCGTCGAGATTCGCCGCCGCAATCTCATTCCGGCGGAT
Source organism: uncultured Tardiphaga sp. (assembly GCA_964244735.1). Lineage (GTDB taxonomy): Bacteria > Pseudomonadota > Alphaproteobacteria > Rhizobiales > Xanthobacteraceae > Tardiphaga. The sequence continues at coordinate 99,173 of CAXTJT010000008.1, read as the reverse complement.
GCCTTTCCCTACAACAACGAGATTATCTATCAGGATTTCCAGCCGCTCTCGTATGACAGCGGCAACTATGAGCCCGTGCTCGATATGGCGCTGGAGGCGATCGGCTATGCGGACTTCGCCGCCACGCAAGCTGACGCTCTGGCCGAAGGCCGCCGTCTCGGCATCGGCGTCGCCTGCTATGTCGAGGGCACCGGCATCGGGCCCTATGAGGGCGCGCGGGTGCAAATTCAGGCTAACGGCAAGGTCAACGTCGCCACCGGCATCGGCACGCAGGGGCAAGGCCACTTCACCAGCTTTGCGCAGATCGTTGCCGATCAGCTCGGGGTCGATCCCACCGATGTCGAGATCACCACCGGCGATACCGATCGCTTCTATTGGGGCGCGGGCACTTTTGCGTCTCGCGGTGCGGTCGTTGCAGGCAATGCAATCAACGCGGCATCTCACGCGGTGCGGCAGAAGGCGCTGAAACTGGCCAGCGATGCGTTTGAGTGTTCGGAAGACGATCTCGTGCTGGCTGACGGAAAGATTGCGATCGTCGGAATTCCTGAGAAATTCATCCGGTTGGGTGAGTTGGCGCAGCGCGCCAATCCGATGCGCGGTGCGGTCAAGCCCGGCACCGAGCCGGGACTGGAGTCGACGCAATATTTCGGGCCGCCGAGCGGTGCGACCGCCAACGGCGTCCATGCGATGATCGTCGAGATCGACGCCGAGACCTTCGATCTGAAGATTTTGAAGTACGTCGTCGTGCATGATTGCGGTACCGTCATCAACCCAATGATCTTGGCCGGACAGATTCACGGCGGAGTTGCGCAAGGAATCGGCAATGCCTTCTTCGAGAAATTGACCTTCGACGATCAGGGTCAGTTGCTGAACGCCTCATTGGCGGATTATCTGCTGCCGACGTCGCTCGATGTGCCGCGCATGGAACTGTCGCATACAGTGACGCCGTCGCCGCTCAACCCGCTCGGCATCAAGGGTGCAGGAGAGGCTGGCGCGATCCCGGTCGGGCCGCTGTTTGCGCAGGCCATCGAAAGCGCGCTGGGCCTGAAGCAGCAGGGTGTCGAACTGCTGGAAATTCCGCTGAGCCCGAGCCGGCTGTTTGAACTGACGCAGGCGAGGCGCGCATGAGGCAGGCGGCGGTGCATCGGCTGACGATGGCGCATCCGGGCGATCTGTCGGCGCTTGAGGATTTGATCGTGAGCGGCGCAATCCGCGTCGAGACGATCGTAGCGATCATCGGCAAGACGGAAGGCAATGGCGGCGTCAATGATTTCACGCGTGGCTATTTTACCCAGACGCTGATGACGCTGTTGTCCAAACATCTCGGATGCCCGGCGGCGCAATTGATCGGTGAAATCCCCTGCGTGCTGTCCGGCGGTTGCGAAGGCGTGATGAGCCCGCATTACAGCGTTTTCTGCAGCAGCGACAGCGATGTGCCATCGACCGGCGCTGCGCTGGCGATCGGCACGGCGTTCAGCGCGCCGGTTCCCGCATGGGATGTCGGGCGACGCGCCCATGTCGAGAGCGTCGCAGCGGCGGTCCGCGCCGCGATCGCGTCGGCTGCGATCGATGATCTGTCGGATGTGCATTTCGTGCAGGTGAAATGCCCTTGCGTGACGGTCGCGCGGGCACAGGCCGCAATGGCCGCCAAGCGTCCGCCGCTCACCGGCGATCCGAACAAGTCGATGGCGTTCGCGCGCGCGGCCGGTGCGTTCGGCGTCGCGCTGGCGCTCGGCGAATTGAGTGCGGCTGCGTTCGATGATTCGGCTCTGCTTGAAGATTTCACGGTTCAGTCGCCGCGCGCCAGCATTTCATCGGGCGTGGAGGTAGAGTGCAATGAGGTCATTGTTCTCGGCAACAGCCGCAACTGGACCGGCAATCTGCAGATATCGCATCGGCCGATGAACGACGCGCTCGATATCGGCGCGATCGTCCATGTCCTTGCTGATTTGGGCATTACAGCCGCACCTCAAGTCAGTCTCGCTGATACAAAGCGGATTGCGACCGTGTTGGTAAAATGCGAACCGGATCGCCGCGGCAGCGTGCGCGGCAATCGTCACACCATGCTGGATGATACCGACATCAACGCCCAGCGCCACATTCGCGGCGCGGTCGCAGGGCTCGTCGCCGGCGTGATCGGCGACGGACGCATTTTCGTCTCCGGCGGCGCGGAGCATCAGGGCCCCGACGGCGGCGGGTTGATTGCCGTGATCGCCGCGCAAGCGGGGCGCGTATGATGCGGATCGTCATCATCGGCGCAGGTGTGGCTGGGTGCGTGATGGCGCGGCGTCTGGCGAAACTCGACGGCGTCGAGGTGACATGCCTTGAGCGCGTCGCACGCGACGATCATTCCGAAGCCGGCACCGGGCTCAATGTCGGCCCCAACGCCGTCAAGGCGCTTTCGGCGATCGATCCCGAACTTGTCGCGTCAATTACGCGCGCGAGCTTCCCGTGGCACAATTGGCGGATATCGCTGACCGACGGCGAGGTGCTGTTCGACCTGCCGATGATGGATGTCGCGGATCGTCCGGGCTGGCGCATCCGCTGGTCGGAGTTGTATCGCGTGCTCCGCGACAGCGCCGACGGCTTCGTATCCTACGATTGCGATATCACTGATGTTCACCGCAATGGAACCAAGACCTCGGTATCGTGGAGACAAGGCGGTCAATCTCGCAGACTCGAGGACATCGATCTGCTGATCGCGGGGGACGGCCGTTATTCGCGTGTCCGCCGCTCGCTGTCAGGCGAACCGCGCGTGACACAGGTCGGCGTCTCGATTTTCCGGCTTTTGGTGCCGGACACATCGAACGGCCTGATCGACGATTACGAGCAATGGTTCAACGGACCGAACCGGCTGCTGTCGTTTCGCCTGCCGCCGGGGCACATTTACGTCGCCGGCACATTCCCGATCGCCGTGGACCAGCCGATCGCCAACGACCTCAAGACTGCGCGCGCCTTGCGTGCCGCTTATCAGCCGATCGGCAAGCCCGCCAGCGCGCAGGCGCAGTGGCTGATCGATACGATCTGCGCCAATATCGGCGATACCCATTGGGCGCGGATGCAGGAACATGACGCGCTCTATGCCGTGGCGGATTGCGGCGTGCTCTATCTCGGCGATGCCGCGCATGGCATGGTGCCGACGCTCGGGCAGGGCGCGACGCAGGCCATCGAGGACGCGGCCAATGCGGCGTTCATCATCGACCATCACTGGCGCGCGGGACGTGCGGATGTCCGCCAATGGCTGTCCGATATCGTCGCGGCGCGCGAGGACCGCATGCGCTTCGTCATGGAATTTTCGCTCGACGCCACAGATACGATGCTCGAAGGTGCAGACCCGGTCGCGGGCACGTTGCACAAGACCGAACCGCCGTTTCAGCGGAAGCTGAAAGCGCTGTATCAGGATGTCGGACTGCGGAATATCGTTTCAAAGGAGACATCGCCATGACGGCAACATCAGAGTCGACACTCCCGCTTGCGACGGTGCATGGCCTGTATCACGTCGCGATAAAAACCGCGGATCTTGCGGCCACGAAAACATTTTGGACCGACATTATCGGCCTGCGTGAGATCGATCGGCCGAATTTCGGCTATCCCGGCGCGTGGCTCGGTTGCCCGCAGCCCGGCGGTCTCGGCATTATCCATGTCTATGCCGGCGGGCCGGCGCTTGGGCCGGAAGGTAAATCACCGGCCGGCACGGCGGCGATTGACCACATCTCGCTGTCGTGTTCCGGCTATCGCTCCTATGTCTCGCGTTTCACGGCGGCAGGACTCGACTGGCGCGAATTCATCGTGCCGGGGTCCACGTTATGGCAGTTGTTCGTCTATGATCCGAGCGGCATACAACTCGAATTGACCTTCGAATCCGGCATTGAGGGCGACGATCTGCCGGATGTTTCGCCGGGCCGCGTCTACGCCGCCGGCAAGAGCTTCTTCGACTTGGCAAGCTATCCGAAACTCGGCTGAGGGGCGTGCGCCCGGCACGAAACTTGCTCCGGTTTCAGCAATCCGAATGAGCCAACGCGGTCGTTCGCCTCATCGATCGGCTTGGGTTCAGTTTTCTGAAACAGGAGTGAAAGCGTGACGTCTGTTCGCCGTTTGTTGCTTGTTGCCTGGGCTTCACTTGCCGTTATGGCAGCCGCTCCCGATGACGCCGCTGCGCAGGATAAGGTTGCGGTCGGCGTGTTTCCGCTCAGTTCGTCGCTTCCTTATTTCGTTGCGCTCGAAAAGGGGTACTTCAAGGAACAGAACATCGAGCCGGAGATGACCAAGTTGATGGGCGGTCCGGCCAATGTCGCGGCGATGATTACCGGCCAGATCGAGGTCTCCGCCGTGCTCGTCACGCTGGAAGGCCTCAACGCCAATATCAAGAAGCCCGGCGTCGCGATGTATATCGCGCTGAACAGCCAGACGCCGGTCTGGAAGATGGAGCAGTTCGTCGTCCGAAACGGCGTCAAGGCCGACACGATCGCTGATCTCAAGGGCATGAAGCTGATGTCGGCGCCGGGCCCGGCCAACCTCAACACCGCCAAGGGCGTGCTGGCCAAGAACGGTCTCAAGGATGGCGACTATACGATCGATCAACTCGACATGAGCCAGCATGTCAACGCCATGACCGCCGGCACCTTCGACGGCGGTTATACGCTCGAGCCCAATGCCTCGATGATGATCAAGGCCGGCGTCGCCCGCACGCTGGAGGCCGGTGTGATCTCGAAATACATTCTCGGCGATGAAAAGGCCGACGCCTATGCGGCCGGCTGCGCGATCACGAGCGATTTCATCCAGAAGCGTCCGGACGTCGCCAAGCGCTTCGCGGCGGCCTGGAGCAAGGCGATCGATTACATCAAGAGCAATCCAGACGACGCCCGAAAGTACCTCGCCAAGAACACGTTCACGCCCGACAACGTCGTCGATATGGTGTCGATGCTCGGATATGTGATGGCGAAGGACATGACGCCGAAGCAGATCGCGGATTTGCAGAAGCTGGCGGATTTTGGCACCTCGATCAAGGTTGTGCCGGAGCAAATCGATGTCACCAAAAATCTGTATCGCTGATGACGGCATCTGCTGCGCAGACGGCGTCTATCACGGAGATGTCGCCAAGCGTGCGTGACGCGACGGTGCGGACCGCGCCGCATGTAACGATTCGCGGCCTGTCGAAGCGATTTGATGACGCGGTCATCTACGACAACTTTGATTTCGATATTCCGCGCGGCAAGCTGATGTCGGTGTTCGGACCGAACGGCTGCGGCAAGAGTACGCTGATCAATATGATTGCCGGGCTGTTTCCGATGGATGCCGGCGAGGTGCTGTTCGACGGCCAACCGTTGAGCAAGATCAAGTTCGGCTATGTGTTCCAGAATTATCGCGAGGCGATGTTTCCGTGGCTACGGGCCTTCGACAATATTGCCTATCCGCTGAAAGTAACGGGCGTGCCGAAGGCCGAACGCATCCGGCGCGTCGAGAAGATCGTCGCCAGCCTTAACGTCAAGATCGATCTCAACCTGTATCCGTATCAGATGTCGGGCGGCCAGCAGCAACTGGTCTCGATCATGCGCGCGCTGGTGGTTGATCCCGAGATCCTGTTTCTCGACGAGCCGTTCTCCGCGCTCGATTACGAAATGACGCTGTTCATGCGCGAGCAGTTGCAGCGCGTCTTCGTGGAAACCGCGACGACCACCGTGCTGGTCTCCCACGATCTCGAAGAGGCCGTGTATCTGTCCGACCGCATCCTGCTGCTGTCGCGGCATCCGGCGCGCGTCGTCGAATTCATGCATTATGACGCGCCGCGCCCGCGCACCGATGCGACGATGACGGAAGCCGCGTTCATCAGCACGAAGGCGCATTGCCTCGAAATCTTTCAGCGCGAGGTGCGCAAGGGATGAAGCGTTTTCAATTCCTGCTGCCCTTCGTCGGCGTCGGCGTGCTGCTGGCGATCTGGTCGATCGCGGTTTGGATGCGCGTCGTCGATCCGGTGCTGCTGCCGTCGCCGGTCTCGGCCTTCAAGGCCATGTGGACCGGCATGACCTCTGGAAAGCTCGGCCTTGATTTCCTCAAGACGGTCGAGCGCACGCTTTACGCGACCGCTATCGCAACCGTGATCGCAATTCCGCTCGGCATCTTGCTTGGCTCGTCGGAGAAACTCTACCGCTCCGTCGAATTCCTGATCGACTTTTTCCGGTCGACTCCTGCGTCGGCGATGTTCCCGCTGTTTCTGGCGCTGTTCGGCGTCGGCGACCGTACCAAGATTTCCGTTGCGGCGTTCGGCGCAGCTTTGGTGATCCTGTTCAACGTGGCTTATGGGGTGATGAATGCACGCAAGACGCGGATTCTCGCCGCACGCGTAATGGGCGCGTCGAAGGCGCGCGTGCTGTGGGATGTGATGCTGCTGGAATCGCTGCCGCAGACTTTCGTGGGCCTGCGCAACGGCGTCTCGCTGGCGCTCGTCATCGTCGTCGTCGCGGAGATGTTTATCGGTTCGGTCGACGGTCTCGGGCAGCGCGTCTTCGAGGCCCAGCAGATGTTCGACATGCCTGACATGTATGCGGCGATCTTCGCCGCCGGCGCGCTCGGTTACAGCCTCAATCTGCTGTTCCTCACGATCGAGCGTCGCTTCGTGCATTGGTCGGGGAAGTAGCGAAAATTAACCCTCGCGCCCGACATCGGTGACTTGCGCCTGCGATCCGGTTGTCGCCGGACCGGCGAAGGCGCTGGCAAGCCGCTAACCTCACTCACGAAATTCGACCGTCGACCTCACAAATTTCGCTATGTGAAGTGGGCGAGTCGCCATCTCGCGCGTTCGCCCGAGGCAGGAATCTCAAAATCAGGTGTTCGATGCGGGCAAGTATTGACGATGTCTGGACGAAATTTGGCGTACCGGTTGCGACGGCGTTGCTCATCCTGGCGGCCGGACTGACGATTTGGAACGTCGCATCGGCGACATCGGACCGAAAGCGGATCGGCCATGAGGGACGGGTCGTTCTGTCGCTCGAGCGGTTGCTGTCGTCAACCCGCGACATCGAAACCGGCAGTCGCGGTTACGCGCTGGCCGGCCAGGACCGATACCTCGATCCCTACCGTCAGTCGCTGGCGGGCCTCGTGGCGGTTGAAGCGGACGCCAAGGATTCCTGGGTCATCAGCGGACGCGACCCCGAGCGGCTGACGCCGGTGTTCGCCATGATCGACGACCGGCGGGCGCAAGCGGCGCGGCTGGTCGCAATGCGCGACGCCGGCGGTCTCGCCGAGGCGCAGCGCTTTGTCGCCTCCGGAGACGGCAAGGCGACGATGGATGCGATCCGCCTCGCGGTGCTGAAGTTGCAGACCGAGGCCGACGACAACGGCCTGCGACTCGATCGCAGCGAGCGGTTTCGATCGCTGCTGCTGACGCTGACCGCGTCGCTGGCGGCACTGGGCGCGAGCCTCTATCTCGGCTGGCTGGCCTGGGTTCGACGGCGGCAGGCCGCCAAGGCGTCGGACGACCTCGAAGGCATGGGCGATCGTTTCCGCACACTTGCCGACAACATCCCGCAACTGACGTGGATGGCCGACAAAGACGGTCACATCTATTGGTACAATCAGCGCTGGTACGACTACACAGGCCTGTCTGATGCGAATCTGCGCCAGGACGGCTGGAAGAAAGCCCACGACCCGGAGATGGTCGATGGTGTCGCCGCGCGTTTCGTAGCATCGATCACGAGCGGCGAGAGCTGGCAGGACACCTTTCCGTTGCGCCGTCACGATGGCGTCTATCGCTGGTTCCTTTCGCTGGCGCAACCGATCCGTAACGCGAAGGGCGAGATCATCCGCTGGTTTGGCACCAATACGGACGTCACGGAACAACGCCAGCAGGGCGAAGACCTCGCCGCCGCCCGCGACCTCGCCGAGGAAGCCAACCGCGCCAAGAGCCAGTTTCTCGCCAATATGAGCCACGAATTGCGGACGCCTCTGAGCGCTGTGATCGGTTACAGCGAGATGCTGGAGGAAGAGGTCGAGGAGATGGGCGAACAGCATCTGCTCGACGATCTCGGAAAGATCAAAGCCAACGCCCGCCATCTTCTCAGCCTTATCAATGACGTCCTCGATATCTCGAAGATCGAAGCCAACAAGATGGAGATCTATGCCGAGACCTTCGACGTCGCTGAAATGACCAAGGACGTCGCGGCCACCGTCGGCTCGTTGATGGCCAAGAAACAAAACACGTTCCTGTTCGATCCGTCGGACGATCTCGGGTCGATGCACAGCGACGTGGTGAAGATTCGCCAGGTACTGATCAACCTGTTGAGCAACGCGGCGAAGTTCACCGAGGGCGGCGAGGTTCATCTCGGTGTCCAACGTCGCGGCGACATGATGGCGTTTATCGTGCGCGATACCGGCCTGGGAATGACCGACGAGCAGGTCGCAAAATTGTTTCAGCGCTTTACGCAGGCCGATATCTCGACCACTCGGCGTTTCGGCGGCACCGGCCTTGGCTTGGCGATCACAAAAGCTTTCACCGATATGCTCGGCGGCGAAATTTCGATCAAGAGCCAGCCTGACCACGGGACGACGTTTGAAGTAACGTTCCCCGTCGATGCGACCAGTGCGGTCGCGGCGGCGGCGGCCGATCCCAACGAGGCGGTCTCCGCCGCGAGCCATCGCGACGATCTCGTCCTCGTGATCGACGATGATCCGGCGACCCGCGATCTGCTGTCGCGGTTTCTGACCAAGGAAGGTTTCACAGTCCGCGTGGCAGAGGACGGCCGATCCGGTCTCGCGCTCGCCGAAAGCCTCAAGCCGCGCGTTGTCCTGCTCGACGTCACGATGCCGCGTATGGACGGCTGGTCGGTGTTGCGCAGCCTGAAGGACAATCCGCAGCTCGCCGCCATCCCGGTGGTGATGTGCACCATTATCGACGAGCAGAATCTCGGATTTTCACTCGGCGCATCGGACTATGTGCTGAAGCCCGTCAATTGGGAGCATTTGCGCGAGGTGCTGGCGCGGGTCCAGAAAGATGCCGTCAAGAGCGACGTGCTGATCGTCGAAGACGATATCGACACCCGGGCTCGCGTGCGCGGTTTGCTGGCGAAGAACGGCTGGACCGTCACGGAGGCAGAGAACGGCCGTGCCGCGCTGGAAGCCGTGAAAAAGCGCGTGCCGTCGGTCGTACTGCTCGATCTCAATATGCCCGAAATGGACGGTTTCACGTTCCTGCGAGAGTTCAGGGCGACGCGTGAATGGGCCGCCGTGCCTGTGATCGTCATGACCGCCCGCGATCTGTCACTGGGTGAGCGTGCCGAACTGAAGGGCGGCGGTGCACGGATCTTCGAGAAGGGCCAGGTCGGGATGCGCGAACTGGTCGAACAGTTGCGCGCACTCGATGTTGCCAAGACTGTGCCCGCGTCCTCTCTCACCGATGCGACCTGATCCGATGGACATCGAAATCAACCGCCTGCTCAAACGTGGCCTGCCGCTGTTCATCATGCTGGCCGGCACGCTGTTGTTGCTGGCGGCGGCGACCATCCTGCGACTCGGTCGCGATGTTTTCGTGCCGATCGCACTCGCCGTGCTGCTCAGTTTCGTTCTCGCGCCCGGCGTTCGGTGGCTGCAGCGATTGGCTGTTCCTCAGGGGATCGCGGTTCTGACCACCGTCCTTCTGACATTTGCGCTGATTGCGGGCCTGATGGTTGTGGCCGGAAACCAATTGGCCGGCTTGGGCGCAGAGTTGCCGCGCTATCAGACCACGGTACGCGACAAGATCGGAAAACTCAGCGGAACGTTGGCGCCAAGCGGCACCCTCAACCGCGCGATCGATGCGTTCGAGGAAATCGGAAACGAACTTCGCAACCTGAGCGGCCCAGCCGCGTCCGATGCAAAATCCGCCAACGAGGGCGCACCGAAGCCGATCCCGGTGATTGTGCAGGAGAACACCGGTCTGTTCGGCACGTTGAGCCTGGTCATTTCTCCGCTTCTGCATCCACTTGCGACGGCAGGGCTGGTGCTGTTGCTCGTCGTTTTCGTATTGGCCTCGCGGGAGGATCTTCGTAACCGGCTCGTGCGGCTGGTCGGCACCGACGACATTCAGCAGACGACCGTTGTGATCGACGATACGGCGCGACGACTGAGCCGATTGTTTCTCGCGCAATTGCTGCTCAACACAGGATTCGGAATCGTCGTCACGACAGGCCTCTGGCTGATCGGTATTCCGAGTCCGGTCCTTTGGGGGCTAATCGCAGGCGTCATGCGGTTCGTGCCTTATGTCGGCGGCGTTGTTGGCATCGTGCCGCCGCTGATGCTGGCATTGGCCGTCGATCCGACATGGTCGATGTTCTTGTGGACGGCCGCGCTGTTCATTGTCATCGAGCCGCTGAGCGGACAGGTGATCGAGCCGCTTTTGGTCGGTCAGCGAACGGGACTGGCGCCGATCGCAGTGGTGCTGTCCGCGACGATCTGGACCTTCCTGTGGGGTCCGATCGGCCTCATTCTCGCGACTCCGCTGACCGTTTGCATCGTCGTGCTTGGTCGGCACGTCGGCAATCTCGGCTTTCTCGATATTATGCTGGGAGACCGTCCGGCGCTGTCACCACCGCAGCTTTTCTACCAGCGCATGCTGGCGGGCGACCCGATCGAGGCCGTCATCAAGGCGAAGGAATTTCTCCGCGAGCGCGCGCTTGCGACCTATTATGACGAGGTGGCGCTGGAAGGCCTGCGGCTGGCCCATCAGGACATTGCGCGCGGGCGCATTTCGGCGGAGCGGCAGAGCCGCCTGCTGGAAACAACGGAACGTCTGATCGCGCAGTTGGAGGCGGTTCGCGATCCTCGTCCCAAAGGTGGCGTCGTCAGTGCCGAGGCGGAAGCGGCGGTTCTCGCCGCCGGACCGGATCAGGGCGCCGCGACGCAAGTGCTGACGCGCGATGAATTATCGGATGGCTGGAAGGGCGCGGTCCCGGTGGTCTGTTTTGCGAAGCCGGGGACGCTCGACGAAGTCATCGGCAACATGCTTTCGCAAGTGCTGAAGAAGCATGGCATCAACGCGCAAACGATTTCGTCGACCGAGCAGCTTGATCAGTTGAACGGCTTACCCAATGCCGGCGTGCGCATGATCTTTTTATCGTTCGTTGAACCTCTCAGCACGCTCCATCTGCGTCATTATGTGCGGACGGCGCGGCAGCAATTCCCCGGAGCGCGCATCGCTCTTGGCATCTGGCGCGAGCGCGACACCGCGATGGGCCGACAATTGGCCCGCGCCGCGCGTTGTGACGTCCTGGTGCCAACGATCGGAGCAGGACTCTCGTCGGTCCTTTCCGCCTGTCGGAAAGACCCCTCGCCGAGAAACAGCCTGCAGTCGTGGCAGTTGGCGGAGCCGGTTCAGGCCGCCGCTCCGGCCGAGAATAAGGCTTCGATCTGAGTCAAAAGCTTGGCGAAATCGATCGGCTTCGGATGGTAATCATCGCAACCTGCAGCCAGCGCCTTTTCCTTGTCGCCGGACATGGCATGTGCGGTCAGGGCGATGATCGGCAGCCGGGCCGTCTCGGGCGCGGCCTTGATCATGCCGGCCGCTGTCCAGCCATCCATGATCGGCAAATTCATGTCGAGCAGGATAATGTCCGGGCGTTCAGCGCGCGCTTTTTCGACGCCTTGCTGGCCGTCGGTTGCAATGATGACGTCGTAGCCGCGGCGCTTTAGCCGCCGGGACAGGAAGTCCCAGATTTCTTCATGATCTTCCACGAGAAGGACGCGCTTCATCAACAACTCCGACCGGTCGCCGCTACTCAATCAGAGACATCACATATTGTTCCCTGTCGGCAAATCGGCCCGCGCCATCCGGTCGCGCCTTTTCGCCGCATCAGCCAGCGCATGCTATATCGCCGGTACCAATCGCGCGACGAAACGGCTCAGTCTGGGGCCCTTCAGCCGCCGCAATATGACGGTGGAAGAGGTCATGGCAAAACTTGTCGGCAAGACGGCGCTCGTCACCGGGGCGAGCCGAGGTATCGGACGCGCCATCGCGCTTCAACTGGCGCAAGACGGCGCGCTCGTCGGCGTCCATTACGGTGAAGCGCGCGACGAGGCGCGTCGGACGCTCGACCGCATCGAAAACGATGGCGGGCGCGGCTTCATGGTGCAAGCCGATCTCGCCGATCCATCCGGGCATCGGAATCTGGCGTCGACGTTTCTCGAAGCACTCGCTAACCACGCAGGCCAATCGACATTCGACGTTCTCGTCAATAATGCCGGGATCGATAACCGCAAGACGATCGACCAGGTGACCGAGGCTGAGTTCGACCGGATGGTGCAAATCAATTTTCGCGCGCCATTCTTTCTGATCCAGTCACTGCTGCCGCATATCTCCGACGGCGGCCGCATCATCAACCTGTCGTCGATGGTCACTCGCGCGGCGTTTACGGCGATGCCGGTTTACGCGCCGATGAAAGCCGCGCTCGACACGCTGAGCCGCGTGCTCGCCGCTCAACTTGGACCGCGCGGCATCACTGTCAACGCCGTGAAGCCGGGCGCCACTGCGACGCAGATGAACGACGGCACGCGCGATCCCGAGATCAGCAAGGTCATTGCTGGCACGGTTGCCCTGGGGCGCGTCGGTCAACCCGAGGATATCGCGCGACTCGTCGGGTTTCTCGCCAGTGACGATGCAGGCTGGATCACCGGCGAGACGATCGAGATCAGCGGCGGGCAGCGCTTGTAGAATTCGCTTTTTGCCATGTCGCCCCTAATTTCATCAAAGATGCCTGCGCAACGATCCTATGTTTCGCTTGCTTGTCCCGTGCAGTCTGCTTTGCTGAGCCGCAGGGACGTGGACGCGGAACAGGAGACCGGTGATGCGAAAAGTCTCGGCGAGATGTCAGTTTGTGGCGATGGCTTTAGCTGCGGGATTGTCGTGGTCGGACATGTCCGGCGCGCAGCAGCCGGATGCCTCGCCGATCCGCATCGGGGTGCTAACCGACATGACGGGCGTCTTCTCCGACATTTCGGGGCCCGGCGCCGTGACCGCCGTGAAAATGGCCGTCGATGATTTCGGTGGAAAGGTGCTCGGCCGGCCGATCGAAGTCTTGATTGCCGATCACCAGAACAAGCCGGATATCGGATTGAACATCGCGCGCGCGTGGATCGACGAAAAGAACGTCACCATGGTCGCGGACCTGATGAACTCTTCCGTTGCCCTGGCGGTGATGGAACTGACGAAGACAAAGGACCGCATTGCGATTGTCAACGGCGCGAGCACCTCGGTCATCACGAACGACAAATGTTCGCCGACCACGGTTCACTATACGTGGGACACCTATTCGCTGGCGAAGACGACCGCCACGGCGATCGTAAGCGCGGCGGCAAGAGCTGGGCGCTGCTCGAGGCCGACTATGCTTACGGCCACCAGCTTGCGACGGACGCGACGCGCTTCGTTGAACTGGCGGGTGGCAAGGTCGATGCCGACATCAAGCACCCCATCAACACCAGCGACTTCTCCTCGTTTCTGTTGCAGGCGGAAAACTCCAACGCCAACGTCATCGCGCTTGCCAATGCCGGCGCCGATACGATCAATTCGATCAAGAGCGCGGCGGAGTTTGGTATCGGCCGAAAGGGCAAGCAGCAGATCGCAGGCCTCGCAATCAACCTCAACGACACCAAGGCGCTCGGTTTGGAAACGGCGCAGGGTCTGCTGCTGACGGAGGCATTTTATTGGGATCGAACCGACGAGGCGCGGGCCTGGTCAAAACGGTTCTTTGACAAATTCGGCAAGATGCCGACATCGACGCAGGCCGGCAATTACTCATCGACAATGCATTACTTGCAGGCCGTCGCGGCGGCCAGAACGCTGGATGCGCCGAGCGTGATGGCAAAGATGCGCGAAATGCCTATCAATGATTTTTTCGCCACGAACGGCGTGCTTCGTATCGACGGACGTATGGTCCACGATATGTATCTGGCCGAGGTCAAGAAGCCCGCCGACTCGAAAGGGCCGTGGGATTTCTACAACATTCTGGAAACGGTGCCGGGCGCTGAAGCGTTTCGTCCGCTTTCGGAGAGCAAGTGCCCGCTGGTGAAAGGCTGACGTCGATCACTTCACGCATCTGTCAAAAATGTGAGGGCGACATTGCAGCCCTCCTGTCGCGATACATGCAGGGCACCATCCTTCGAGATGAAGCCTACGCCATTCCGTCGGAGGACGTCTTGCGTCACGCGAAGATCGGCCACGCGATAGGCGATGGCGACGGGACGAGCATCGGCGTCCATAGGCGTCGGATCGAGACCGAAACGCGTTTCTGCGCGCTCGCGATCTGCAAGCTCAAGTTCGTGATGTGTGAGCCGTATAATAAAACCGTCATCAGACCTGACGGCCTTTGACGCCGGCAACACCCGGTGCAATTGCGCCAGCACTGCGGCAGGATCTGCACATGCAAACGTGACTTTGGTGATCGCCTGTGCGGTGTTCGGATGCGCCATCAGTTCGGGCAACCAGACCGCTTCGCGTGTGGGCTGGCTGCATACGAAAATCCGGACACCTGTGAGCGGCACATCCTGAAGCGAGACCAATGCAAACCGCGCTTCGAGCTGTGTGCCATCGGCACGGGTGACGGCGCGCGAGAAATGAAAGACATCGCCCGGTGACAGATTTTGATGCTGCCAGAGGGCTTTTGCGGCATCCGCATTTTTCGTCGTCAATGCGATGCCGGCGATGCCGCCGCCTTCGTCGCGGGTTTGCCGCCATCGCGTATTTTGCTCGGTTGGTGCGAGCACGCCGAGCAACTCGAAATAGTCGTTCTGCAACATGATGGTGTGGTTGGCCGTGCCCATCGCGGCGCTGTGGAGACCTTTCGGCGACAGCGTGAAGCCGAGCCGGCGATAGGTGTCGGCGCCTTCGGCAAGATCATTCACGACGATCACGACGTGATCGATCGTGCCGATCGCGTGGTTTGGGTCTGCTGCGCTCACAAGCCTGTCCTCACAACGTCGAATAGCTGCCGCGGCCGACCGCGACGATGCGATCCTTGTTGTCGAGAATCTCGACATCGACCACGCCGACGGACTTGCCGGCACGCAAGGTCCGCGCCTTGGCCGTCAAATGCGTATCGATCGCAGGCCGTAGAAAATCGATTCGCAGGTTGATCGTCGGGATGCCGCGGCCGAGCCGCGCGATCAGGGCGAAGTCACCGGCGATGTCGATCAACGCCGCGATCGGCCCGCCATGCCATTGCCTGGTTCCGGACTCGCGCTCATACCCGTCGTGCCACGGCGCACGAAGCGTCACTGTGCCGAGTGTCGCATCGTGCTGAACCAATTGCATCGCGAGGAATTTGTGAAAGCCGCCGTCACCGAGTTTTTTGCGGAGCAGAGCGTCGATGTCTGTGTCGCTCATCGTGTTATCCTCGATTGCGGGTGACGGCGCGGCGAGCCTGGGCCAAAGCCTGGGCTTCAAGCGTCAAACGGCGGCGATCCGGTTTGTTGGTGGCCGCCAGCGGTATCGTGTCGCAGAATTCGACAAAGCGCGGATGCGCGAAAGCCGGTCCGTTGGCGATTGTGAATGCCTTCAACGCGGCTTCATCGACCGTTATGCCCTGTTGCCGGACGACAAACGCAAAAGGAAGCGCGCCCTTGATATCGTCGGGGACGGGGACAACGGCGGCCTGCAAGACGCCGGGCGCACGCTCGATCAGCTTCTCGACCTCGCCTGGCCAGACATTCTCGCCGCCGACGACGAACATGTCATCGGCGCGCCCAAGGAAATGAAAGAACCCTTCTGCGTCGCGCCGCATGATGTCGCCGGATCGATACCAGCCGTCCGTCACCACGTCTGCCGTCTTGGAAGGCAAATTATTGTAGCCTTCCATCAGCATCGGGCTTTTCATGTACAGCACGCCTTCATCAGGCGAGGGGCCTTCGCGCAATTCGGCCAATGCACCGGGCACGGGGTAGCCGCAAGAGGTCGGCGGCCGCTTGAGGCCGTCCGGATGCACGCCGAACGGCGCGGGACCAGCCTCGGTCGTGCCGTAGCCGTTGAGAATGACAGCTCCTGGAAACAGCGTTTGCACCTTGTCGACCAACGCCTGCGTCAACGGCGCGGAGCCCATCGCGATATCTGTCACGGATGAAAAGTCGAGCCGGTCCACAAGCTCGCGCTCTTTGGCGACAAGGGCGAGCATGGTCGGCACCGAGGTGAGAAACGTCACGCGATAGCGCTCGATCGCGCGTGCGTAGATTTTAGCGTCGAAGGCCGGCAATAGCACGAGGCTTGCGCCAGCGGCCAGCGCACCCTTGACACTCATGGTCGCGTTCATATGAAACATCGGCGCGCCGACAATATAGCGGTGATGCGATCGGTCGCCGTAGAGTTTCGCGCTGGTATCGAGCGACCAGAATTGCGACTCGTGCGACAGCAACACGCCCTTGGGTTTTCCCGTCGATCCCGACGTGTAGAGAATCATCGCTAACTGCCGGCCGACCGGCTCGACCGCATCGAACGGGCCGCGATCGAGCAGCGCGGCATAGCCGTCGGGCGCATCAAACGCGATACCGAAAATGCCCGCGGGAACCAGGTCGGCGCGGTCCTTGTCGTGAAAGATGGCGCGTAGATCGGCATCCCCGACGATGTAGTCGACCGTCTCGCGCGCCAGCTTGAACGAAATCGGCACCGACACGAGACCCGCCCGCATCGTGCCAAGATAGGCCGCCAGCATCGAGATCGAATTCAGCGCCATAATGCCAACGCGGTCGCCGGGCTTCAACCCGCGCGCACGCAAACCACGCGCGACGGCATCGCATTCGGCGTCGAACTCGGCATAGGTGATCTCGCGCGGCGCATCCGGATCGGCCAGATCGATGATCGCAATCTTCTTCGGGTTGCGGGCCGAATCGAAGCAGCAACCGAGGTTGCGGGAGAGGTTCATACCGAAGGCTCCTTGCGGTTCACGGCGGGCTGCGTGGGGCGCGCCACGACCTTTGTGAAACGTTCGATTCCATCGTCATTATTATAAGAAACCGACACGCGGACGATGCGATCAGGACTTCTTGGGATTATGTCGAGTCGCGTCGAAACGTCCATCGCGACTGTGACATTGATCGCCTGTTCGCGCGGCGCTGCCTTGATCATTTCCGCACTCGCGCCCGGCCCGTAAAGGTGACGATGCCGCAGCGCTGCGCACCGAGGTTGCGGATGCTGAACGCGCGCGCCTCGCCGGTGGTGCTTCAACCGCGGCGGTTCACGTTTGAACGCCTTGCGTCGCAATCCCTGCCGCGGGTCACGGTTCGACAATCACTTTTCCATACACCTGACGATCGTCGAGAAGACGCAAAGCCTCGCCGCTTTGGTCGAGCGGGAAGCGTTGCGGATGCAAAGCAGGTCGAAGCGTGCCGGCCTTGACCATCGCAAGCAGGGCGAGGATGTCGTCGCGGGTCCAGCCGTTCGAGCCAATGATGTTAAGCTCAAACGTCCAGATGAAGCGGATGTCTTCCTTCGGGTCGTAGCCCGCCGTTGCGCCGCAAGTCAGCATCCGCCCGTCACGGCGCAACACGCGCAGGCTCTTGGTCCATGTGTCGCCGCCGGTGAAGTTGACGACGACATCGACGCCGCCGGCGTTGCCTTCACTGGCGCGGGCCTTGCCGAAACGCGCCTGGCATTCCGCGACCCAGTTGCCGTCAACAGAGTTGATGCCGATATCGGCGCCGAGAGCCTTCAGCCGATCAAGCTTTTCGTCGCTCGACGCACAGGCGATCACCGTCGCGCCGGCGCTTTTTGCGAGTTGCACGCAACATGTGCCGACGCCACCGGATGCGCCGAGGATGAGGACTTTCTCCCCCGCCTGGATTTTGCCGCGACCGAGCATCATGCGGTGCGCGGTGCCGTAGGCGACCGGCAACGCAGCCGCCTGCGCGTAGTCAACGTCATCATCGAGCTTGATGAGCATGTGGGCCGGCAGCCGGACATATTCGGCGAGGCCGCCATCGAATGTCTCGCCGAGCAGCCCGCCTTTGACGCGCTCGATCGGATCCACCAGCACGCGGTCGCCGACCTTGAATTCGCTCACATTCGCGCCGATCGCGGCGACGTCGCCGGCTACATCGATGCCGATGATCAGCGGCAGCGGCACTTTAATGCCCGGCATCCCATTGCGGGTGAAAACGTCGTGATAATTCAACGCGCAGGCGCGGACGCGCAATACGACATCATCAGGCCCGGCGACGGGGTCGGGATAATTCGGCGCGAATGCCATCGCATCGAGACCGCCATGCTCTTTGAGAACAAAAGCACGCATCTAAATTTTACTCCGGCGACGTTGCAACGCGTCGACGAGATCGACGCCGCCGGCGATAGGTGGCTCGCTCATTACAGTGGCTTTCGATCAACGAGATCAGACGCAAGCTCGTGCCACCTTAAAGCGTCAGATGAAAGCGGCGATTGAGCGCAACCCAGAGACCGATGTCGCGCTCCAGGTCCAAATCGTCGCGAACGCTGGCCGCGATATCGAATGCCGAGCCCTCGATAGATAGAGAATTTTGCGGCCAGCGCTTTGAGAGCCAAATGCACCATTCGTTGGATATTGGATGCAATCCTGAAATTCTGTCAAGGAACGATCAGAAATGAGCCATAGAAAGCGTTACGCCTTGTCCAGCATCTCGGTGCTCGAATATGTCGGCGGCCTCGGCAACGGTCCACGCGGCATGCTCACGATCAGCGCCGGCATCGGCTTCGGCGTTAACGTCCTTTCCGAACTGCTGCCCGAGTTCCTGCAAAGCTATCCGAACATCGACGCGGTGCTCGATCTGTCGAGCAGGCCAGCGGACCTCATCAGCGAGCGGGTCGATGTAGCAATCCGGATGGGCGCAATGCCGGACTCTCAGATGGTCGCCAGGAAACTGGGCGTCTTGCATCGGTATTGCTGCGCGTCGCCCGGATATCTCTCCCGTCGAGGAACGCCCAAGATAATTCAGGACCTGCGCGACCACGACCTGATCGACCTTCCGATCCGGGATGGTAAGAAATTTACGTGGGTGTTTGCACAAAATGGCCAGGTGGTCGAGCATCGACAGGCGGCGCGCTTGTCCGTGAACTGTGCCCTGACAATCCATCGCATGTTGCTGAATGGTGCGGGCATCGGCTTGTCGTCCGGCTATCTCTGCGCTCCCGAGTTCGCGGCGGGCCGGCTGGTTCGATTGTTTCCCGAGTGGACGGTGCCGCCTGTGTTCGTTCATGCGGTCTTTCCGAGCCCGCGTCAGATGGCGCCCGCGGTCCGTGCGTTCGTCGAGTTCATGATCGCGCAATCGCGCGAAGGGCATCAGTGGCAGCGGGATCAATTGGCGTATCCAGCCATTCTTTCAGACGAGTAAGCGCGTTGATTCGATCCTCGGCGATCCTCTCGGGACAGTCAGGGCAAGCCGGGCAACAAAATCGTTTAATCGATTCCGTGTTGAGGAAACCCCTGGATCAAGACGGCTCGAACGGTGCCTGATTGCCGGGCTATTCGATCGAAATCGGGTCGCCAGTAATGCTCCAACTCATTCCGTCGAAGGTCGCAATGCGCAATGTTCTGAAAGGCGTGTAGTTATCGTGCCGCGTGCTGATCGTGATGCCTGGAAGCATCAGAGGCAGCCGCTCACCCTGAAGAGACGTGGCCTGACGAATGAGGTTTTCGCGCGTCAGATTGTCTCCGCATTTGCCGAGCAACAAATTCAAGGCGTTGACATTCATATAAGCGACGAGAACCGAGTAATCGTCGGGATTGACCGACGACGCATGACTTGCGAGAAAACTCTTGTAAGTTTTCATCTCCTCGTCGTTCGCCCAGGCGGGATCGCCGGGCTGCTTGAGGAACTGGGTCGTGACCAAGCCTTTGGAGGCCTCAAGCCCGGCGGGCTTCAAGACGGTCTCGACGGATGCTGCCGATCCGCCGATGATGTGGAGTGGGCTCCAGCCCAGTTCGTGAATTTTTCGGATCGATTGCGCCGTCGCTTTGGCGGATGACTGCTCGATCAGCGTCTCGATACCTGCCGCCTTCAACTGAAGGATTTGCGAATCGATGGTCGGGTCGGAGAGTTCGTAGGAAATGGCTGCAACGATCTGCGACGCCTTATTTCCCAGCCCGTCACGGAGGCCTTTCAGGTAATCCCGCCCAAAGTCGTCATTCTGATAGAGCACGCCGATCTTTGCGTCGGGTTTGGACCCAAGCAGATACTTGGCAACGACGCGGCCTTCGGTTTCAAAGTCTGGATAGAGCGGCACGGTCCAAGGGTATGTCTTCGGATCGTTGAAACGGCGTCCGCCAGCCGTGATGAACAGTTGCGGCACGTGTTTCGCGTTCAGGAATTTTTGTATGGCGACGTTCGGCACAGTGCCGATCGTGCCGACTTCGGCCAGAATTCCGACATCATCGACGAGCTTGCGCGATTGCTCGACAGCCTTCGGCGCGCTGTAGGCATTATCCAACTGCGTGAAGCTGATCTTGCGGCCGTTGATCCCGCCCTGCTGGTTCAGCATCTCGAAGAAGCCGACGACGGCCCGACCGGCGCCGGCCCCGAAAGCGGAGGCCGGTCCGCTGAGCGGCGTGGACTGGCCGAGCTTGATTTCGGTATCGGTGACGCCCGGTCCGTAGGCCTTCTGAGCCCTCGCCGGGGCGGCGATCACCATCGCCGACACGGCGACGGCAAGGAGACGCTTCAATGCACGATCCACTATCAGTCCTCCCATGTCATTGTTATCGCAGAAGCTCGCGGGCGATCACCACGCGCTGAATCTGGTTCGTCCCTTCAAATATTTGTGTGAGCTTGGCGTCACGCATCATACGTTCGACGGGGTAGTCCATCGTGTAGCCGTAGCCACCGAAAATCTGCACGGCGTCGGTTGTGACTTTCATCGCCATGTCGCTGCCGACACATTTCGCCATGCTC
This sequence comes from uncultured Tardiphaga sp., assembly GCA_964244735.1. GTDB lineage: Bacteria > Pseudomonadota > Alphaproteobacteria > Rhizobiales > Xanthobacteraceae > Tardiphaga. The sequence goes on along the minus strand of CAXTJT010000008.1, from coordinate 78,308 downwards.
GCCAGCACGTTCAGGCGCTTCCAGTCGCCGGCGTCGCCGGCGCGCGCGCACTCGTAGACAAGGGCCCGCGCGGCTTCGATCTGCATCGCCATGTCGGCAAGCATGAATTGCACGCCCTGAAACTCGGAGATGCTTTTGTTGAACTGCCGCCGCTCCTTGGCATAGGCGACGCAGGCGTCGAGCGCGCCCTGCGCGAGGCCGACGGCCTGCGCGCCGATGCTCGGGCGATTGAGGTCCAGCGCACGCATCGAGGCGCGAAATCCCTTGCCTTCCTCGCCGACGAGGTTCTCGGCTGGGACGCGGACGTTATCAAAGAAGATGGGCGTGTTCGGCGCGCCACGAAAGCCGAGCTTGCGTTCGTGCCGCCCGAAGGTGACGCCGGGCATCGTCTTCGGTTCGACGATAAAGGCGCTGATGCCGTCCGCGCCGGGGCTGTCGCTGGTTCGGGCCATGACGACGATATAATCGGCAACGACGCCGTAACTGCACCATTGCTTGCGGCCGTTGAGGACATAGCTGTCGCCATCTTTCTTCGCGCGCGTGGTGATCGCCGTTACGTCAGAACCTGCCTGAGGTTCTGAAATCGCAATCGCCGTGACGATCCCCCCTTTGGCGATGATAGGCAGATATTTCCGGCGCTGCTCTTCCGAGCCGAAATGCAATAACGGCATGATGAACATCGTATTGAGCGCCGCGATCGACGCGCAGGCGGGCGACACTTTGGAAATTTCTTCGCGCGCCAGACATGCCAGCGTCAGATTGCCGTTCGGCCCGCCATATTGCTCCGGCACCCAAAGCTGCATCAGGCCCATTTCGCCAAAAAGCTTTACAAGCTCGAGGGGAAAGCGGTCGTTCTCGTCGATCTCTGCGGCGATAGGAGCCACATGCTTCGTCGCCATCCGCGCGATATTGTCGCGGAATGCAATCTGTTCCTCGGAGAAGCTCATCGGTCTCGCCTCGTTTCGCGTGAAAAAAGTGCTTCCATTAAATGGTTGGACCATTTAATAGTTCACTTCATGGCAACCAAGTCAAGACCTAGATCGGCGGAACGGATCAAGCGGCTTCCCGTCCAGCGCAGGGAACGGGCGACCGAGATCCGTGCGGCGACGCCAGCCGCACCGGTCAGTTTCGAGCCGATCCAGTCGCGCCGCGCATTCGAGGAGATCTGCGAACGCATCCGCAGGCAATTGGCGATCGGCGTTCTGAAGCCCGGCGACAAGTTGCCGGCGGAGCGCGATCTGGCGCGGCAGCTCGGTGTCAGCCGCAATGTTTTGCGTGAAGCGCTTCGCAGTCTGGAAATGGCCGGCGTTCTCAAATTGCAGAAGGGCGTGAAGGGCGGTGCGTTCATTCAACAGGGCGACACCTCGCGCATGAACGACGTGATGAGCGATATGCTCAGTCTTGGCACGATCTCTGTCCGCGAACTCTCCGCCGCGCGACTCCACGTTCTGGGTCTCGTCGTGCAGCTCGCCTGTGCGAATGCGGGCCAGAAAGACTTCGAGGCGCTGGACGCCAACATCAAGCGTACCGATCTGGCGACGCGCGAGGGCCGCCTGCTGGACCGGGTCGAATGCTCCCGCGAATTCTATAAGGTATTGGCCGCGGCGACCGGCAACAAGGTCATCGCGATGATCACGGACTCAGTCACCGAAATTCATATGCGGTTTGTTTACGCCAAGGTTGCATCGAGCGGCGTTGCGATGCCGAAACTCGTCGAGCGGCGTGACAAATTCCTGGCCGCGTTGCGCGCGCGCGATGTAGCGGTCGCGACGCGGTTGATGCGGACGCATCTGCAATCGATACAGACGATGCTGGAACAGGATCCCGGCGCAATGTCGCTGCAAGTCGCGCTCGCCGAAATCAAGCCCGGCATCCAGCGCCGATGACGGCGCAGACGATCAAAATAGAACGCCAACGACAGAGGAGGAAATCATGTCGATCTACGCCAAATACGAATGTCTGAAAGTCGAGGTCGCCGACAAGGTTGCGACGGTCACGATCAATCGCCCCGAGGCACGCAATGCGATCAATCAGAAACTCATTCGCGAGTTGCGGACGATCTGGGACGATCTCGGCGACGACCATGCCGTCAACGTGGTGATCCTCACCGGCGCAGGAGACTTCTTTAGCGTCGGCGGCGACGTGAAAGCGATGTCCGAGCGGCCGGGGGGCGACGTTCTCGAAGAGGGCGAAATTCACGATCCGATGATCAGCCGGCGCGCCGTGACCCGTCAGCTCGAACTGGACAAGCCGATCATCGCGGCGATCAACGGCGATGCCATCGGTCTGGCTGCCACCCATGCGTTGCTTTGCGATATCGCCGTGATGGCCGAAGAGGCCCGCATCGGCGATACGCATGTATCCCGCGTTGGTCTCGTCGCGGGTGACGGCGGCACGATCATCTGGCCGCTCCTGCTCGGCATCAACAAGGCCAAGGAATTTCTGATGCGCGGCACGTTGCTGAACGGCAAGGAAGCCGAGCGCCTCGGCCTCGTCAATCACCTCGTACCGCGCGCGGAGGTTTTCGCCAAGGCGCGCGAGATCGCGCTCGAACTTGCGAACGGGCCGACATGGGCGATCCGTTGGACCAAGCTGTCGATCAATCAGGTGATCAAGGAGCGGGTGAATATGTTGCTCGAAGCGTCGATGGCGCTGGAGCAGGTGACGTTCGCAACGGCCGATCACAAGGAGGCAACCCTGTCCTTCAAGGAGAAACGCAAGCCGAAATTCGGCCGGGGCTGATCGTCATGGACGGGACGGAGTTCTCATCCGACGATCTGAGTGTCATGCTTCAGGAATCCGTACGCGGATTCCTGGCGCGGCAGTGGAAGTCGGAGACCGGCAAGGCCGCACAGCCGGATGATGTGTTGGCGATCTGGAAGAAGCTGATCGGGCAGGGCGTCGGGTCGCTTGGCAGCGATCCCAACGAAGCGGGTTTGCGCGAAATCGCGGCGGTGATGCAGGAGACGGGGCGAGCGGGGTGTCCCTCGCCGATGCTTGCCACCGCGCTCGCAAATCTCGCCTTTGCCGGTGATCGCGGTGAAAGCGCGGCAAGTCTGCTCGCGGCGGTCCATGGTGGCGGCGCGCGGCTAGCGTGGTCGTTCGGGTCGCGCGATCCTGACCGCAACGCCGGCTCGGTGACGGTTGAGCACGGCGCAATGAGCGGCTTGCTTCGCTTCGTTGAAGTCGCCGACAGTTGCACGCATCTGCTTGTGTCGGGCGCGGACGCCGTCGCCGTTGTGAGGCTCGATGCGCCCGGCGTCTCGATCGTCGCCACGCGGGCGATGGGCGCCTGGGGCCTCTGTGAGGTCCGTCTCGACCACGTGCCGGTCGAATTCATCGCGGTCGATACAAGTCGGCTGGATGATCTTCCGCTGCAGGCCAAACTTGCCGTGACGGCTCGTGCCTATGGCGCGGCCCGGCGCGCCTTCGAACTGGCGGTCGATTACGCCAAGGAACGAAAACAGTTCGGGCAACCGATCGGCAAGTTTCAGGCGATCCAGCACAAGCTTGCCGATGCGTTGATCGCGCTCGAAGGCACGCGGCTGGCGCTGGATTCGGCGGCCTGGCTCCATGACCACGACGACGTTAATTGGCGCTACTTTGCAAGCTGCGCTATCGCCTTTGCGGGCGACGCCTTGCGTCGGGTGTCGCTGGAGACGCAGCACACTTTCGGCGCGATCGGCTACGCCGATGAGCACGAGGCGCCGATCCATTTCAAGCGGGTGCATTTGGACACCGTCGCGCTCGGCGGGAGCGCCCATGCGCGGCGGCAGATCGGGTCGTTTTTGCTCGATGCGGGAGGCGAGAGTCTGCCGCGCTACGACCTCGGTGCGGCCGGCAATATGTTTCGGGATCAGGTGCAGCAGTGGCTCGAGACCACATGGACTCGCGAACGCAAGGCGAACTTCAATGCGAAGCCGTTCGCCAAGCGTGAGTTCGACGCCGCCTTCGCGAGCGACATCGGCCAGACCGGCTGGATTGCGCTGGGATGGCCGGAGGCGTTCGGCGGCCAGGCGCGCACGCCGCTTGAGCAACTCGCTTTCATGGAAACGATGGAGCGTCATGAAGCGCCGCGCATCGGCGCAGCGATCCAGTCCAACGCGCTGATGATGTTCGGAACGGCCGAGCAGCAGAAGACCTATCTGCCGGAAATCCTGCGCGGCGAGGCCATGCACGGCATGGGCTACAGCGAACCGCAGGCAGGGTCCGACCTCGCGGCCCTTCACACCAGCGCGGTGCGCGACGGCGATCACTGGGTCATCGACGGGCAGAAGATCTGGACCACGACGTGGTGGGGCAAATACATGTTCCTCGCTGCGCGAACGGACAAGAACACAGCGCGGCCGCACGCCGGGATCAGCATGTTCATCGTGCCGATGGAAGCCGAGGGCATCACGGTTCGACCGTCCACCACGATGTATGACGGCACTTTCGCCAACATCTTCTACGACAATGTGCGCTTGCCGCTGGATAGTCTCGTCGGTGAACTCAACGGGGGCTGGAAAGTCCTGACCGGCGCGCTTGCATTCGAGCGCGGGCTGGTCGGCGGCGGCATCGTGCTCAAGGTCGCGCATGCCTTCGAGCACCTGCGCCAGCATGTTCTGTCGAGCGTTGATGATATGCCACCGCTGGCCCACGATCCGATCGTTCGCGCCAAGATGGCGACGCTCGCTTCGGAGATCGAAGTCGGCCGCCAGTTGATGATGCATTGCGCGGAGCTGGCCGCCGGCGGCATGACGCCGCCGGAATACGGCGCCATGAGCAAGGTGTTCTCCGGCGAATTGATGGAGCGGTTCGGGGAGACGGCGCTCGATATTCTGGGAATGCGCGCGACGTTGTCCGAGCAGATGCCGGGCGCACTCGACAATGGCCGTTTCGAGCAAAACCTGCGTCACGCGCTGATGTGGGTCATCAGCATCGGAACCAACGAAATTCAGCGCAGCCTGATCGCACAACGCGGTCTTGGTCTGCCAAAATAGGAGCCGACCCATGCAAGGACGGGAGACCACGTCGCCGCTCGCGGGAGTCCGCGTGCTCGATTTTTCCATCATGCTGGCGGGCCCCTATTGTGCACGGCTGCTGGCGGATGTTGGTGCGGAGGTGATCAAGATCGAGCCGCCCGAAGGCGATGAGATGCGCTTGCGCGCGCCGGTGCGGGACGGTCACAGCGCCTATTTCGGCCAACTCAATGCCGGGAAGCAAAGCATCGCGCTCGATCTGAAATCGCCCGACGCGATCAAGCTCGTGCATCGACTGGTCGAGAGCGCCGACATCGTGGTGGAGAATTTCCGTCCCGGCGTGATGGAGCGTCTTGGGCTTGGCTTTGAGGCGCTCCGTCAGATCAATCCGCGCCTGATCTATTGCTCGATATCCGGTTATGGACAGGCCGGCGCGCTCGCCGAGCGGGCGGCCTATGCGATGATCGTTCATGCCGAAAGCGGCTTCGACCGCACGCTGATGCGCTATGCCGACGACCGCGACCGGCCGGCGGCAGGCGCTGTTTTCGTCGCCGATATTCTTGGCGGCATCTTTGCGTTTTCGGCGATCCAGACGGCCATGGTGCAACGCGCGCGCACCGGCGAAGGCCAGCGCATCGACGTGGCGCTGATGGACTGCATGCTCAATCTTCTCGTTTATGAACTTCAGGAAGCTCAGTTCTCCGAGCCGATGCCGCGCCCGACCTATGGTCCGGTGCGGACCAGGGACGGCGATATTCTGATTGCGCCGGTGTCCGGGCGGAATTTCGCGGCGCTGCGTGAGTTGACCCAATTGCCGGAGCTGTCGTCCGATCCACGCTTCGCCTCCGTGCCCGCGCGCGGCGCGAACTGGGCCGCGATGATGCAGGTCGTCGAACGATGGACCATGCGGCACACGATGGACGAATGCCTCGCTGCGCTCGATCGCGCCGGCATTCCAAGCGCGCGCTTTCGCGATCCGGTCGAAACGCTGGCCGACCCCGATCTCGAGGCGCGCGGAACATTCGCACCGATTGCCGATGCGGCCGGTGAGTTCAAGGGCGTCAACGCGCCTTGGAAAATGTCTGGGGCGCGAACCGGGATAGGACCCGAGATTCCATCGGTCGGATCGCATCGCGATGCCATTCTTGCCCGCGTCCTCGGCCTGTCGGCCGATGAGATCGCGACGATCGCCGCCGCCGGCACATTTGGGAAGGTCGCGCCGTAAGCGCGCGGTTTTGAAGAGAGAATTGCCAACAGGAAACTTTCAGGAGGATCGACGTGGCACGCTTTTGCTTTGTAGCTTTCGTTCTGTGTTTTGTGATCGTTGCCGGCCCCTCTGTCGCGGACAATTATCCATCGCGTTCAATCCGTCTGATCGTGCCCTATCCCGCGGGCGGCTCGACGGACATCATGGCCCGTGCTCTGCAAGAGCCGCTGGCGAAGGTTCTCGGTCAGCCGCTTATCATCGACAATCGCGGCGGGGCCGCGGGCACAACCGGCGCCAACGAAGCGGCACGGGCTGATCCCGATGGCTACACGCTTTTGTTTGCGAATAACGGTCCGATCTCGATCGCGCCTCTGCTGCAAAGGGACATCGGCTTCGACGCCTTGAAGAGCTACGCGCCGGTCTCGCTCGTCTCCAAGGCGCCTCTGGTACTCGTTGCCAGCGACAAGGTGCCTGTCAAGGATGTCTCCGGTCTGATTGCCTACGCAAAAGCGCAAAGCAAGCCGATGCTTTATGCGACGGCAGGGCCAGGATCGCTTGGCCATCTCAGCACGGAGCGTTTTCTTAATCAGGCCGGATTGCAGATGGTGCATGTGCCCTATCGCGGACAGGCACCGACGACGTTGGCCATCTTCGCGGGCGAGGTCGATATTCTGCTCACGACCGCTTCCGATACGCTGAACGAGCACATCCGCTCCGGCAAGGTGAAGCTGCTCGGCGTCTCGTCGCCTGAACCCTCGCCGGTTGCGCCCGGCGCAACGTCGATCGGTCAGGTTTTGAAAGGGTATGCCATCGAGACCTGGTTCGGTATCCTTGCGCCGATCGGGACGCCGGCACACATCATCCAGAAACTGAACGCCGCAATGGGTTCGGTCTTGGCCGCCTCGCCGCTGCGCGACCGCTTTTTGAGCTATGGCGTCGAAGCGACGCACAGCACGCCTGCCGAACTGACGGCGATCATCGCAGCGGAAATCCCGCTTTGGCGGACCGTCATCGAGGAGCGCAAGGTCAAGGTCGAGTAGGTGTCAAAGAGGCGGCCCTAATCCAGGTTGATGCTCGCCTCGTTGACGACCTTCGCCCATTTCTCGATGTCGGCTTTAATTGTCGCGGCGAAAGCCTCCGGCGTCGAGCCTTTCGGTTCGACGCCGAGTTTATTCAGCGTCTCCTGCACCGACGCAGTGGCCAGCGCGCGGGTGATTGCGTCGTTCAGCCTGGTGACGATCGCAGGCGGCGTTCCGGCCGGCGCGAGAATGCCGAACCAGACCACGACCTGGAAACCCGGGAGTGTTTCGTCGATGGTCGGCATGTTGGCAAACAAGGGCGAGCGCTTCGCCGTGCTGATGCCCAAAGATTTGAGCGAGCCTGATTCAATCTGGGTCAGACCTTCGAGCGGTGTGATGAAATAGGCCGACACCACGCCGGCCAGCGTGTCGGTGGTGGCCGGTGCGCCGCCGCGGTAGGGGATGTGCCTCATTTCGATTCCGGCCTGTCTCCGAAACAACTCCGCCGTGACGTGCGAGGCCGATCCGATCCCGACAGAGGCATAGGTCAGGGCCGTTGCGTCTTTCTTTCCGCGCTCGATCAGGTCGGCGGCACTCGCGATGCCTGTCGACGGCGACGTCACAAGGAGGAACGGCACGTCGACGACTTGCGACACCGGCACGAAATCGCGGACCGGATCATAGGCAAGCTTCTTGTAGAGGCTGGCGTTCAGCGCATTCGGTCCGAGATTGCCGAAAACGATCGTATAGCCGTCCGGCGCGGCGCGGGCCGCCTCCGTCGTGCCGATGATGCCGCCGGCGCCCGACTTGTTATCGATAATGATCGGCTTCCCGAGAATGTCCGCCATTGGTTGCAGGATCGCACGCGCCAGAATGTCGGTGGACCCGCCTGCGGGATACGGGACGATCATGCGGATGTTCCGCTCAGGGTAGTTCTGGGCAAATGCGGGGCACGCCATGATCAGTGCCGCCAGCGCAACGGATAAGCGCATCAACAACCTCCCTCGCTTGGCGCTCTTTGGCGCCTTGTGACAGCAATCAATATGATACGTATACGTAATAGATTGATTCTTGAATTGCAACCGCAAAAACGGGAGGCTGTCTTTCAGGATTGCTTCTGATCGGGAAGGGGGTCTTCGCGACTTACACGCCGGTGTTCGGAGGCGCGGACTTCGCGATCGCCAGCATGCATTTCAGGAAATGCGCTCTGTCTTCCTTGCGCAGAGGAGCCAGCATCAGATTCTGCAATTCGGCGGCGGCCGGAATGACCGCCAGAAGTGCTTCCTCTCCCTTGGCCGTGATCTGCACTTGGATCGAACGACGATCTTCGGGATTGGTTTTCTTTGAAACGAGCTTGCGGGCCGTCATTCTCTTGAGCATTTCACTCAGCGTATTCCGGTCGCAACTGATGCGCTCGGCAAGCACGGACGGCGTCAGAGGACCGAGTTGCAACAGAGCCATCAACACGCCGAACTGTCGCGGCGTGATGTCGCTCTGCCGGGTCAGGCCCTGATAGAGGCCGTCGTATTTCGCCTCCAGCAGCCGAAGCAGGAACCCGATGCCGTTTTCGAGTTGCCAATGACGCGCAAGGGCAGCGGCCGGGTTCGCCTTTTTGTCCTTCGCCGCTGACATGCGCTTGCCGATCCTCATATTTTGACGCTTACGAGCGGTTAGCAGCTTGGCTGCCGCCTCTCAAGCTTTTGTGACTGAAGCAGAGCCGGTATCGGATCGACGCGATTGAACTTGAAATGTCGCCAGTCATGTAGTACGTATACGTAATATAAAGCGGTCTGGAAAAGACCTGGGAAAGGGAGGTTGTATGGATTTGCGCGAGCTGCTGTCGATTCCCTATTTGCTGGAGGCGGAGGCGGTCGAAACCGAGCCCGGACGGTGGACGGTCCGCCTGTCTTACCCGGAGTTGCCCGGCTGCACCGCCGAAGCCGCAATCGTCGAGGATGCACTCAAGAGCCTGGAAATGCAGCGGATCGAGCTGATCGTGAGGCTGGTGGAGGAGGGCAAGGAGCCCCCCATCCCGCGAAAGCCGCTCGCCGCAGCGGACCCGCTTTGGACCGCACGGGATCTCGGCATATCAGGCCGCGTCGCCGCGCTTCTGCAAAACGCATCGAGATAATTCATCGCCATACGACCGATTTTACGGAGGACGCCATGCTCTCGCGCGAAGACAATGAACGCCTGGTCAGGGTCGGGAAGGGCACGCAGCTCGGCGAGATGTTTCGCCTGTACTGGATTCCCTTTTTGCCGTCGGCCGCTCTTGTCAACGACGGGCAACCCAAGCGTATCCGGCTGCTCGGAGAAGATCTGGTGGCTTTCAGGGATTCCGAGGGTCGCGTCGGCCTGGTCGATCAGGCCTGTCCGCATCGCGGCGCGCCGCTGATCTTCGGACGCAACGAGGATTGCGGACTGCGATGCGTCTATCACGGCTGGAAGTTCGATGTCACGGGTGCAGTGACGGACATGCCGGCTGAGCCTGCGCGCAGCCGTCTCAAGGAACGCGTGCGGATCAAGGCCTATGAATGCCGCGAGCGCAACGGAATGATCTGGACCTATATGGGACCGGATCAGGCCGATCTGCCGCCCTTGCCCAATGTCGAATGGAATTTGGTCCCGCAGGATCAGGTGCATATTTCCGTTCGCGTTCAGGAATGCAACTGGCTGCAGGCCGTCGAAGGCGAGATCGATTCCGCGCATGCGCCGCTGCTTCACGGGCGATTGGACGCGCAGGGTACGACGAGCGCATGGATACAGAAGCGCGATCTTCGGCCGACCTTCGAGTGTGTCAAGCAGGATTTCGGGATGAGCATCGCGGCGCGGCGCAATTACGATGCCAATACGCTGTACTGGCGTGTCAATCAGTTCATGTTGCCGTTCTACACGCTGGTCCCGCCGCTCTCGCCGTTTCCCGATTTGAGCGGACATGCCTGGGTGCCGATCGACGACGAGACCACGCTCTGCATCATGTTCTCGTATCATCCGTCCGAACCGTTGTTGCCGAAGACGCGACAGGTGTTCGCGGAAGGACACAAGGGACGCGAGAGCGGCCATGCCAGCCATCATGCGCTCGTGCAGCATCCGGTAACGGTGCCTTACGCGGATTACTGGACGAAATACAATCCGCATAATAGTTTTCAATTCGACTATGATTCGCAGAAGACGACATGGTTTTCGGGGTTGCCGGGGCTCTGGGTGCAGGATGGCGCTTGCCAGAGCGGCGTGGCGCCGATCTTCGATCGCACCAGGGAAAATCTCTGTTCGAGCGATACCGGAATCGCGATGACACGGCGTTTCATTCTGGAGGCGCTGGGCGCCTATCGCGATCATGGCACCAAGCCGAAAGGCGTTGTCGATCCCGACGTCTTTATGGTGCGCGCGGTATCGTTGCGGCTGCCGCCGGAGGATTCATGGGTCGATGTCGGGGCGCCGTTCATGCGAGCCGCACTTGGCGCCGACTTCGGATACGAATTGTGAGTTTTCCGTATCATGGCTGAAAGCACTCTTGCGGTGCGGGTGAAGCGCATCTGCTACGAGGCCGAGACCATCAATTCATACGAATTGGTGGCTGCTGCGGGCGGCGACCTCGCGCCTTTCACGGCTGGCAGCCATGTCGACCTGCATCTGCCGAACGGCATGCTTCGCAGTTACTCGCTGGTCAACGACCAAAGCGAGACGCATCGTTACGTCGTCGCCGTCAACAAGGATGCTGCGGGTCGCGGCGGCTCCAGTTTCATTCACGCTACGATGAAGGCGGGGGATCTGATCACGATCTCGCCTCCGCGCAACAACTTCGCGCTGCGCGAGGACGGCGAACATTCCGTTCTCATCGCCGGCGGCATCGGCATCACGCCACTGTTGTCCATGATACGCCGTCTCGAGACGCTGGGCCGCTCATGGGAGTTGTTCTACGCGGCAAGGACACGCCCGGCTGCTGCGTTTCTCGGCGAGATCAACGCCATCAGGCCGAACATGCGTGCCGATTTCGATGATGAGCGCGCAGGACGTCTGTTCGATCTGGCGGCGATCGTCGATCGAGCGCCCGCGCAGGCGCATCTTTACTGCTGCGGCCCGGTCCCGATGCTGCAAGCCTTCGAAGCCGCGGCCGCGCGCCGGCCCGCCGATCATGTCCATGTCGAATATTTCCAGGCCAGGGAAGCGCCGGTGCTCGACGGTGGCTTTGAGGTTCAACTCGCACGCAGCAAACGCACGATCGCGGTCGAGCCCGGCAAGACGATTCTCGATGCGGTTCTCGATGCCGGACTATCGGTGAACTATGCTTGCAGCGAGGGCATCTGCGGGACGTGCGAGACGCGTGTTCTCAACGGCATACCCGACCATCGCGACGAGTTTCTGAGCGCGGACGAAAAGGCAGCGAACAAGACCATCATGATCTGCTGCTCGGGCGCCAAAACGCCGACGCTCGTGCTGGATATTTGACGAAGACCGCCTGGCGGCAAACCGATGGATGCACACATGCTGGATCACCTCGAAGCGGACTTTCCTGAACACACGCCGCGTCCGTCCGATGCGCCGAAAGCGCTCGACGGCATCAGGGTCGTCGACTTTTCTCACTTCATCGCCGGACCGTTCGCGACGATGATTCTGGCGGATATGGGAGCGGACGTCATCAAGATCGAAACGCCGGAGCGGGGTGATGATCTGCGCCGCTATCCACCGGTGCATCCCGACCTCAAGCACGGCGCGCCATTCTTCTGGACCAATCGCAACAAACGCAGCGTCGCACTGGATTTGAAATCGCCGGCCGGTGTTCAGATTGCGCGCGAACTGATCGCGGCAGCCGACGTCGTCGTTGAAAACTTCTCGACCGGCGTGATGGAGCGGTTCGGGCTGGACTACGAGAACTGCCGCAAAATCAAACCGGAGATCATCTATTGCTCGGTGTCGGCCTATGGCCGCGAGGGATCGTTCGCGGACCGTCTCGGTTTCGATCCGATCGCTCAGGTGGAAAGCGGATTCGTCTCGATGAACGGCTATGCGGATCGCGAGGGCGTCCGCGCTTTGTCGCCGGTGATGGATATCAGCACCGCGATGATGGCGAGCAATGCGGTGCTCGGCGCGCTCGTGGCGCGCGAACGCACGGGACTGGGGCAGGCCGTCGAGGTGTCGCTGTTCGACAATGCCGTTCTGATGACGGGTTATGCGACCATGCAGCATCTGTTCAGCGGTGCCAACCCGCAACGGGCCGGCAATACCAGCCCCGATACGTGCCCGTCCGGCGTGTTTCAGGCGCAGGATTGCACCTTCTACATCAACTGCGGCAACGACAAGATTTTCCATCGCCTGATGGCGCAGGTGATCGACCGGCCCGACCTCGCCGCATCCGATGCCTATGCGACCGGCACCGACCGGATCCGGCGGCGTGACGAACTGTTCGCCATTCTTGGTGAGGCATTCTTGCAGCAACCGTGGTCGCATTGGCAGACCCGGATGCGCGCCTCGGGCGTGCCATGCGGTCAGCTACGAACCGTCGGGGAGGCGATCCGCTCTCCCGAAGCACGAGAGCGCGGCATCGTCACGCGGATCCCGCACGACACGCTCGGATGGGTGCCGAACGTGAACCTTCCGATCCGTTTTTCGCGCACGCCCATCGTCGATCCCGTCGCGGCCCCTGCCGTCGGCCAACATACCGACAATGTGCTGCACGATTTGCTCGGCTATGACGCATGTCGAATCGCCGACCGGGCGGCGGAGGGTGCTTTCGGCGTTCAGGCGACGACACGGTTGCCGGGAGACGCCAAGCCGTGATGGCGTGCGCGCAAAACGAACGCACGATGAGAGGCCGTGTCGCCGTCATCGGCATCGGCGAAACGGACTACCATCGCCACGGCGCATCGCCCGACGCGGAATTCAAGCTCGCGCTCAAGGCTATTCTGGCGGCCTGTCACGACGCGGGTCTGGACCCGCGCGAGATCGACGGATTTTCGTCCTACAGCGACGATCGAAGCGAAGCGTCGCGCTTGGCGGCGGCACTCGGCACGCATCGATTGCGCACGGCCACGATGCAATGGGGCGGTGGCGGCGGCGGCTGCTGCGCGGCAGTGGCCAATGCGGCCGCGTCGATCGTCGCGGGGCTTGCGGATTGCGTCGTCGTGTTCCGCTCGCTGGCGCAGGGCCAGTATGGGCGCTTCGGACAGACCGACGGCATCGACACGATTTCAGGCGAGAAAGCCTATCTGATGCCGTACGGCGTGCTGGCGCCTCCGCAACGATTTGCGATGCGTGTGCGCCGTTACATGCATGAGCACGGTGTGCGGCAAGAGGCGATGCGCGCGATCGCTTTGGCGTCCTATCATCACGCCCAGACCAATCCGCGCGCGGTGATGTACGGCAAGCCGCTCGAGGCCGGCAAATATGATGCGTCGCGCTGGATCGCCGAGCCGTTTCATCTTTACGACTGCTGCATGGAAAACGATGGCGCAGCAGCGCTCATTGTCGTGTCCGAGGAACGCGCGCAGGATTTCCGGCAGACGCCTGTGTATGTGCTCGGCGCGGCGGTCGGATCCGGATATCGCACTGGAGCCAGCCCGCATAATTCACCGACCTATGCCGGCGCGAATTTTGACACCGTCGCGCCGGACCTTTACCGGATGGCCCGTCTTGGGCCGTCCGATGTCGGCGTCGTTCAAAGTTACGAAAACTTCACTGGCGGCGTGGTGATGGCGCTGGCGGAACATGGCTTCTTCAAGCCGGAGGAAGCGAATGATTTTCTGACCCTCGACAATCTGATCGCGCCGCAAGGCCGACTGCCGCTGAACACCAGCGGCGGCAATCTCGCCGAATGCTACATGCATGGGTTTGAATTGGTGATCGAAGCCGTGCGGCAAGTGCGCGGTCAATCGACCAATCAGGTCGAACGGAACGACGTCGCATTGGTGATCGGCGGCCCGATGGTGACGCCCGCCAGTAACCTTCTTCTCGGTTCGGCAGATACGCTATGAGCGACAATACTGGCGCGACCTATCTGCCCGCAGGCCTTCCCATTCCGGTGGCGGAGCCTGATGGATTGTCCGCGCCCTATTGGGCAGGGCTGCGTGACAATCGCCTGATGGTGCAGTGCTGTCGTCAATGCAGCACTTGGCAGTTCGGGCCGGAGTGGATTTGCCATCGGTGCCACTCCTTTGCGATGGCGTGGACAGAAATCGAACCGCACGGCCGGATCTTCAGTTGGGAGCGGGTCTGGCATCCGTCGCATACGGCGTTGCGCCAGCACGGACCCTATCTCGCCGTGCTGGTCGAGGTGCCGCAGGCCGGCGGCATCCGCATGATTGGCAATCTGCTCGGCGATCCGATGCAGGACGTTGCGATCGGAACGAGCGTCGAGGGCGTGTTCGAGCATCACCCGGATGCGCAGCCGCCATTCTCGTTGCTGCAATGGCGGGTGCGTTAGCCGGCTCGACCGGCGTCGGCAAGGTCGATGCGGCGTTTCGCGCGGTCGCGCCGCAGCCGCGCTTTCTGCGTGTTGAGAAGATGTTCGTTCAGCGCCACCAGATAGCTGCGCATGGTTTCGCTGGCGCCATCCGCATCATGCGCGGCGATCTGATCGATGAGGCGGCGTCGCGACGGGATGATGGGATCATGGGCGGGCGGACCTGCCAGCACGACGAACCCACGAATGACTGACGCCATGGCTTCGAGAATGGCGGACATGACTTGATTGCCCGTCGAATCGGCCAGAATGGTGCTGAACTCGACGGCCTTCAACGTACGTTCCTCATAACGATGTTGTCTGGTGAGTTCGATCGTTTCGGCGATGTTCGTTTTCAGTTTGGCGATGTCGGCGGCCGTCGCACGTTCGCACGCGCTGCGGACGACGGCATCCATGACCAGCAGTCGCGCTTCGAGAAGGGTTGCCAGCGACACGCTGCCGAAATCCAGCATGTCCCGGAACGTTCGCGTCACCTGGCTTGCGCCGCTCCGCGTAACGAATGCACCGCCTTTGCTTCCCTTGCGAAGCTCGACAATCCCCACGATCTCAAGGCTGCGAATGGCTTCCCGCAATGCAGTCCGGCTGACGTGGAACATGTCCGACAGCTCACGCTCGGATGGCAGGCGATCGCCAGCTTTCAACTCTCCGCTGACAAGTTTTTCACGGATCGAATCGCAGATTTCCTCGAAAATGCGCCGCGTTTTGATCGGTTGAAACGTCTTGGCAGCCAGAGGCCCGGTGGACGGCTCGTCGTGCGGCCGTATTGATGGCGGCTTTGCTTTCGTCACCGGCCGTTGCTTGGCCGTCGGTGTCTGCCGGGGCATCTGGTACCGTTCCGTCCTGGGTTGAAGTCGTCGGCTCTCTTCATCACCCTTCCGTGCGCGTCTTGGCAAGTCCATGGCCTCACAGCGAGATGTGGAATCCGCCATTGACCGCCAGATGCTGGCCGGTAATGTAGGATGCGGCATCCGACAACAGGAAACACACCGGTTGCACCACTTCTTCCGGTTGCGCCCAGCGTCCCATTGGAATGCGGGCGAGGATGCCGTCGCGGAATTTCTCGCCCCGGATCGTCTCGGTCATCGGAGTCTCAACGACACCGAAGCAAATCGAGTTGGCTCTGATGCCGAACTTGGACCACTCCTTGGCGGTGGTCATGGTCATCCCCAGCAGGCCGCTTTTAGCCGCGGCGTAGTTGATCTGCCCCATTGCGCCTGCGCGGCCCGCATCGGACGAAATATTGATGATCGAGCCGGGACTCGTCTCGCCGTTCCTTGCCTGCTTGAGCATCACCCGCCCGACAGCCTGCGTCCACAGGAATGCGCCTGTGAGGTGAACATCGAGCACAGCGGTCCATTGCGACAGCGTCATCTTCTCTGACATCGCAGGACGTGTGATTCCGGCATTGTTGACCAGTCCGTGGATGCCGCCGAACCGCTCGACGATCTTGTCGACGGCATCGGTCGCGAAGGCCTCGTCGGTGACGCTGCCCGTCATCGTCATGAGCTTCGGGTCGGACCTGTCGTAGCTCGCGAGCGCCTCGCCGTTCAGATCGATGGCAACGGCGTTGGCCCCGAGTTCATGCGCCAGCGCAATCGCGGCACGGCCGATTCCCTGCGCCGCGCCCGTGACGACGATCGTCTTGCCTTCAAGTGACATCAGGTTTCGCATGTCGTTCTGCCTTTGTGGAATGCCCGGTCCGACTCTATTGATATAATGGTCAGTCCATTATAAGAATGGCCTGTCAAGCAAAGCAAAGATTTTTGCGGACAGGGAGATGTCGTGAGCGGCCAGGACAAGATCATCGTTAACAGCAGAGCGACCGCGTCATTCTCCCAGACGCCTAATGTCATGAAGCCCGTCGCCGCGCGACGCGCGTGGGCCATCAGATCGGACGTCGATCGCTGGTGCTCGCCGACACGGCGAGCGCGTCTATGCAGCGGTGCAACCCGAACCTGGCGTGACGCTAACCATTGCCGGGATCAAGAGCTTTGTGGGCCAGCGCCTGGCAAGCTTCAAGGTGCCACGGTTGGTCGAATTTCACGATGCGTTGCCACGTGAAGAAAGCGGCAAGATCCTCAAGCGAAAGCTACGTGAACCATTCTGGGCGGGCAGAACAAACAAGATTTGAGGGCAACATGAAAACGCGTCGTGAGGCTTTGAGGGCTGCGGCCGGTTTCCTTGCCTTGGCAGCGGCGCCGGCGTTCGCGCAAGGGAATGCTTGGCCCACCAAGTTGATCAAGATTGTCGTGCCGTTGCCGCCTGGCGGTGTGATGGACTCGCTCACGCGGCTCGTGGCCGATCATCTCTCCCGACGTTTCGGACAAACCTTCATCGTCGAAAACAAGCCGGGCGCCAACGGCATGATCGCCACGAGCGCGGTCGCGACCGCCGACCCGGATGGTTACACGATCCTCTCGACGATGAGTTCGATCGCGCAGAACGTATCGTTGCACAAGTCGCCCGGCTACAAGATGTCCGATCTGCTTCCGGTGGCGCCGTTGGGCCGGCTGCCGATCGCGTTCATCGTGCCCAAGACCCTCGGCGTCAAAACGCTTCGCGAGTTCATGGACAAGGCGAAAGCCAGCGCGCGCCCGATGAGCTACGGGACTTACGGCATCGGATCGAGTGCGCACATCATCGGTGAAGTGCTGATGCGAAACAACGGCATCAAACTCGTGCAGGTGCCGTTTCGCGGCGAAGCGCCGGCTTTGACCGCGATCATCTCCGAACAGATCGACAGCGCATTCGTCTCCGTCGGCGGCGCAGCGGCGCAAGCCGAGAAGTCCATCACACTTGCGATCGCCAATCCGGCGCGAATGAAGCGCTATCCGGAGTTGCCGACCTTCGAGGAGGCCGGCTTTCCGATTCAGGGCCTGAGCGGCTTCAGTGGTTTCTTCCTCCCCGCGGCGACGCCGAAGCCGATCGCGGATCGATGGGCCGCCGAACTTCGGAGCATCGTTGCGCTGCCAGAGGTGAACGCACGACTTCTCGATTTCGGCTTCGAGTCAATGGACGATGTGACGGACTTCCCCGCTTATATCGACAGCGAGGTCAAACGCTGGGCGTCGGTCATTCGCGAGTTCAATATCAGCATTTGAGGCCTGGTCGATGACCATCGATGCGTCGGCCCTCGCGGCTCGTAACATTCGCGATAAGATCGCTGCTCATCATTGCTGAGCGGCCGGCTCCCACGCCCAGTATCGGGCAAGCGCACCCGCGTCGACGCGCAGATCAGTTCCGGTCATCATCCTGGCTTCATCGGACGCCAAAAATACCGTCGCCTGTCCGTAATCGCTCGGCTTGGGCAATTGCTGCATTGGCACTCGCGTCCTGAACGGTTCAAACGCCTGTACCACCGCTTCTGAATTCTTGAATTCCTGACCCCACCGTTTCGCGCGCTCGAAAGACTCAGACGGATCGGTCGCCGTCGGCGTCAAACTGTTGACGCGAATGCCGTGCTCCGCCAGCTCCATCGCGACCGATCGGGTGAAATTCAGCAACCCGCTTTTCGCCGTGCAGTAGGCGACGTTTCCCGGTTCGCCCTGGTGCCCCGCAGTCGAAATGATGTTGATGATGGCGCCGCGCGTGGATCGTTCGATCATCACCTGCGCCGCGTATTTCGTGAACAGGAAGGCTCCGGTCAGGATCACGTCGATCTGGTTCGACCATTCGTCGAGCGGCATGTTCAGAACGCCCTTCTTGTTGAAGAAGGCCGCGTTGTTCACCAGGATGTCGATCCGTCCGAAGGTCGAGACCGTCGTGTCGATCGTTCGCCGAACAGCGTGTTCGTCGGTAACGTCGCAGGCCAGCCCTTCCGCCCGGCCGCCCGACGCATTGATGGCGCTCGCGCAGTTCGACGCGTTTTCACTTCTGGAATCGACGCATGCGACGGATGCGCCTGCGGCCGCCAATGCCTCGGCGATGCCGCCGCCAATATTCGGACTAGTGCCCGTGACGACCGCGACTCTGCCTGCCAGCTTCAAATCGGTCTCCATTGGCCTTCGATCCATTGGATAAGCGTCATGCGACCCCTGCGCTTGGTCGCAGCGCTCATGCCAGCAATTGCCGCGCGACAATCAGCCGATGGATCTGATTGGTGCCTTCAAAAATCTGATTGATCTTCGCATCGCGCATGAAGCGTTCGACGGGAAAATCCTTCATATAGCCGGCACCGCCGAAGACCTGGACCGCATCCGTCGTCACCTTCATCGCCATGTCGCTGGCGAAGCATTTCGCCATCGACGCCTTGGCGGCAAACTCACGGAATTCCGCGTCCGAGCCAAAACCCAGATCGGCGACGCGCGCGCATTCGTAAACCAGGCAGCGTGCCGCCTCGATCTGCATCGCCATATCGGCCAGCATGAACTGGATACCTTGAAATTCGGCGACAGACTTGCCGAACTGCTTACGCTCCTTTGCATAGGACACGGCCGCGTCGAGCGCGCCTTGCGCGAGTCCGACAGATACCGCGCCGATCGTCGGACGGTTGAGATCGAGAATTCGCATGCAGATCTTGAAGCCGTCGCCTTCGGCTCCGATCCTGTTTTCGGCGGGCACGCGCACATTGTCGAAATGGATCGGCGCGTTGGGAATGCCGTTCAAGCCGAGTTTGCGCTCGCTCTTGCCGACCGTGAAGCCGGGCGTTTTGGTGCCGACGATGAAAGCGCTGATATT
Source organism: uncultured Tardiphaga sp. (assembly GCA_964244735.1). Lineage (GTDB taxonomy): Bacteria > Pseudomonadota > Alphaproteobacteria > Rhizobiales > Xanthobacteraceae > Tardiphaga. Next base: position 58,985 of record CAXTJT010000008.1, on the reverse strand, counting down.
ATGCGTACCGTCGCCGTCGTCATTGGTCTTGGCAAAGACGGTGATGTAATCGGCGACCGGCGCGAAGGTGATGTAGCACTTCTCCCCATTGAGAATGTAGGAGCTGTTGCCGTCGTGTTTGGCGCGCGTACGCATGCTGCCGACGTCGGAGCCGGATTGCGGTTCGGTGATGGCAACAGCCGTCAGCATTCGGCCTTTCGCCACCTCCGGGAAAAACCGCTGGCGCTGTTCGTCATTGCCGAAATGCATCAGCGGCACGATCATGCCGATGCCGTTCTGGCCTGAAATAAGTGCGATCGATTCCGAAACCTTCGCCAGCTCTTCAGCCGCGAGGCACACCGTGGTCAGGTTCGCGCCGGGGCCGCCATATTCTTCCGGCAGGCGCAATTGCAGCAATCCCATATCGCCGAATTTCGGGACAAGCTCGCTCGGGAATCGGTCCTCCCGGTCGACAGCATCGGCGATCGGAGCAACCTCCTTGGCGATGAAACGGCGTAGCGTGTCGCGAAAGCTCTGCTGGTCGTCGCTCAACAACATGAAGGCATCTCCCTTTAATGGTCATGCACGTCCGCACGCGCATGACCGATTGATTCACTGCTTTGCCTGCCCCGTGCCGGAGGTCTGGACGTCATCGACCAGCACCCATGACGTGCCCTCGAAGCGGGCGATGCGAAGCGAGCGATAGGCCGCGTAGTCGTCGGGCGAATTGTTGAGTTCGACGCCCGGCAGCATCATCTTGAACCGCTGGTTCTTGAAGCTCGCCGCCTGCTTGACGAAATTCTCGCGAGTCAGTTCGTCGCCGGAACGTTGCAAACCATGGGCAATGCCCTGAGCAATGATGTAGCCGGACAGCGCGATGAAATCGCCGGGGTTGTCGTTCGGCGCATATTTCTTCATGAACGCGACATATTCGGCGACCTCGGGATCGTTCGCCCAGGCGGGATCCGCCGCCTGCTTGGTGAACTGGCTCGTATAGGCGCCTTGGGCAAGTTCGAGGCCGGCCGGCTTGAGAACGGTTTCGACGGAGTTGGACGGGCTGACCAGAAACTGCATCGGACGCCAGTTCAATTCCGCAGTCTTTCGCAGGGCCTGAGCGACGAATTTGGGTGTTCCAAATTCCATCAGCACATCGGCGCCGGAATCCTTCAACTTGACGATCTGCGAGTCGATGGTCGGATCGGTCAATTCGTAGGTGGCTTCCGCGACGATCTTTGTCGCGTCACTCCCGAGTGCCGATTTGAGTCCGGTCAGAAAGTCCTTGCCGTAGTCGTCATTCTGATAGAGCACTGCGATCTTCGCGCCGGGCTTGGTGCGCAAGATGAAATCCCCGAATGTCTTGCCTTCCATTTCGAAGGCTGGATACATCGGAACGCTCCATGGAAAATTCTTCGGATCGTTGAAGCGGCGTCCGCCGGCCGAGATGAAAACGTGCGGTACTTTGCTTTGATTGAGATATTTCTGGATTGCCACGTTTGGCGTGGTGCCGACCGTGCCGACATCGGCAAATATTCCGGTGTCTTCGACAAGTTTGCGGGTTTGCTCCAGGGCCTTGGGCGGGCTGAATGCATTGTCCAGCGAGGACAGGATGATTTTGCGTCCGTTGATGCCGCCGGACTCGTTGATCATCTGGAAGTAGCCGGTCATGACCCGGCCATAGCTTGAAAAGGCCGAGGCCGGCCCGCTATAGGCCACTGTCTGACCGAGTTTGATTTCGGTGTCGGAGACGCCGGGACCATATTTCTTGTCAGCGGCCAGACATGAACCCATCGTACCGAGCAGGACGGCGACGGCAAGTACTCCGCGTGAAACGACGTTGCTCATAATGTGCTTCCCCTCAAATGATGTGGTTCTCGTGATTGTGCCGAGCGCCGACGTCAAAAACGGCGGCGGCATTCGTGTTTAGCTATGGCGCGGCCTGTCGTTGCACGGCCGCGTCGCGCGCAGGCAGATGGATCGCGAATTGTTCGGAAAGCATGTTGCGAAGTTCGGCCTTGCGAACCTTGCCGCTTGCCGTGACGGGCAGAGAGGCCAAGAAGACGACGTCGTCCGGCATCCACCATTTCGGAATGCGCGGTCTCAGGTGTTCCAGCAACTGATCGGCGGTTGCGATCACATCGGGCTTTGTGACGGCGACGAGCAGCGGGCGCTCCTGCCATCGCGCATGGTCGGTCGCGATGACGGCGGCTTGCGCGATGGCAGGGTGTTCGAGCACGGCGGCTTCGATTGCCTGGCTGCTGATCCACTCCCCGCCGGACTTGATCACGTCTTTCGACCGATCGACTATTTCGATGCTGCCGTCGGTATGGATGCGAGCGACGTCGCCCGTCGACAGCCAGCCTTTCACGGTGCTGCCGTCTTGCTTGAAATACCCGGACGAGACGCAAGGCCCGCGCGCTTCGAGATGGCCGAGCGACTCGCCGTCATGGGGCAATGGCGAAGCGTCATCGCTGACGATCCGCAGCTCCGTGCCGAAGCCGATCCGGCCCTGCCGCATTTTCCGCGCAAACTGATCATCGACCGACATGTCCGCGACGCCGGGCGCTAGCGTGGCGCGAACGCCGCCGGCCGCTTCGGTCATTCCCCACACCTGGCCGACCGATATGCCGCGGCGCTCAAGGTCTTCCACGAGGGATTTCGGAGCCTTGGTGCCTGCCACCATCGCGGCCTTGAGGGACGGTAGCTCGATGTTGGCGCCTGCCAGATGGTGCACCACCGCGAGCCAGACCGTCGGCACCGCGGCCATCACCGTGACGCGTTCGTCATTGATGAGCGCGCATAGTTTGTCGGCTTCGAAATTGCGCCCCGGCAGCACCAGCTTCTGTCCGTTCATCGGGGCCGTGAAGGGCATCATCCAGCCATTGGCATGGAACAGCGGCGCGACGGGCATGGCGGCCTCGCGATGGCCGCTGCGAAAAGCGCCGACCATGTCGGCCATGCTCATGAAGAGAGACGCCAGAACGATCGAACGGTGCGAGTAGACGATGCCTTTAGGGTCGCCAGTCGTCCCGGACGTGTAGCACATGATGCTGGCGGCACATTCGTCGAGTTCGGGCCAATGGTGGTTCCCCGGTTGCGACGCCAACAGTCTCTCATATGAAATCATATTCCGGAGCGACGTGTCCGGGATCGTGTCGCTGGAATCCATGAAAACCCAGCCGCGAATCTGCGGCAAACGCGGCGCCAGCGTTTCCGCCAACTTGATCGTTGCGGCATCGACGAAGATCCATTGATCTTCGGCATGGGTGATGATGCTGACCAGCGTGTCGTCATGCAGGCGCGGATTTAATGTGTGAAGCACATAGCCCTGTCCGGCGACGCCGTAAAACAGTTCAAAATGATGATGCGTGTTCCAGGCGAGCGACCCGACCCGGTCTCCGGGTTCGAGATCGAATGTCTGCAAAGCGGATGAGAGGCGGCGACAACGATCCAGTGCCTCTCTATACGAATAACGGTGAATGTCGCCATTGACGCCGCGTGAGACGATTTCCGTGTCGCCATGAGCGACGGCCGCATGTCGCAGCATGTCCGTTACCAGCAGCGGTGTTTCCATCATCAGGCCACGCATGGCGATGCTCCCCTGTGATCGTGTTGCGCCCTTTGCGGGTCTGATTGGACGAAACGCTAACAGCCAGTCTCAGAAGTTACAAGCAGTATAGCCGGTTTATAGAGAAAGCCTGTCTGCGACGGATTGATCCGCTTGATCGATGTCTACTCTGCTGCATTTGCGAAGGGCGCATTGTCGAACTCGGCGATCAGGCGATTGCGTTCGTCCGCGGCGGCGGCGATGGCTGCTTCCTTGACGTGGCCATAGCCGCGGATTGCTTCCGGCAAACGCGCAAGCTTCACCAATACGGGCAATTGCCGAGGCGTGATCGTGGCGAGTCGCGCGCGCAGCAACGCCTCGTAATCGGCAATCAACTGCCGCTCCGCCTTTCGCTCGGCGGTGTAACGGAATGGATCGATCGCGGTACCGCGGATCGCCTTCAACGGCGCGATCATACGAAACAGATGGACGATCCAGCTCCCATATTCAGATTTCCGCAGGTGTCCGGTCGTCTTGTCGCGTGGCGAAACGAGCGGGGGCGCAAGATTGAATTTCAGTTGGATGTCGCCTTCGAACTGATCCGCGAGCTTCGCTGCAAAGCTGCCGTCGGTGTAAAGTCGTGCGACCTCATACTCGTCCTTGTAGGCCATCAGTTTGAAGAAGTTTCGCGCCACCGCATCGGTGAGGTCGGTCGAGCCCGGGGCGATCGCACTTTCCAAACGGCGGGTGTCGGCAACCAGCGCCAGATAGCGATCGGCATAGGCCTTGTTCTGATAGCCAGTCAGAAAATCAGCGCGATACGCGATCGTTTCATCCAGCGTTCGCGTCGTCGAGGCCGGACGGGTCTTGAACTGCAGAGCGCTGCGAACCCGTGCCGGATCGTAGGCCGCAAGACGGCCCCATGAAAACGCCTGCTTGTTCATCTCGATCGCTGCGCCGTTGATGTCGATGGCTTTGAGAATGGCTTCGAGCGACAGTGGCACTGCGCCGCGCTGGAACGCGAAGCCGAGCATGAAGGCATTGGTCGCGATGCTGTCGCCCATGAGTGCGGTCGCCATAGCGGTCGCATCGATGACATCGAGGTTTCGGTCGCCGACGGCGTCGCGAAGAATCCGCTGCATCGAGTCCATCTGGAAATCGAGATCGGGATTGATGACGAAGCTTGCCGTCGGTTGCAGGTCGGCATTGACGATCACGCGGGTGGCGCCGCGGTCGATCCGGGACAATGCCGGCATGCTGGTCGTCACCACCACATCGCAGCCCAGAATGAGATCGGCGCCGCCGGTGGCGATCCGCACCGTCGAAAGCTGGTCGGGCGTGGAAGCAATTCGGACGTGGCTCATCACCGCGCCGTTCCTCTGCGCGAGGCCTGTGAAATCCAGCGCCGAACAGCCTTTGCCATCAAGATGGGCGGCCATGCCGAGCAGTGCGCCGATCGTGATGACGCCGGTGCCGCCAATCCCCGTGACGAGAATGTTATAGGGTGCGTCCAGCGGCAGCGCCAACGGCATCGGCAGATCGGCGAACAGATCGCTACCGCCGACCGCGGCCGTTTTCGCCTTCTTGCGCGATCCGCCATGAACCGTCACGAAGCTCGGGCAGAACCCTTCGACGCAGGAGTAATCCTTGTTGCAATTGGATTGATCGATCTGCCGCTTGCGACCGAATTCGGTTTCCAGCGGCTGTACCGACACGCAATTCGACGTGCGCGAACAGTCACCGCAGCCTTCGCAGACCAGCTCGTTGATGACGACACGCTTCGGCGGATCCGGATACAACCCGCGTTTCCGGCGACGACGCTTTTCGGCCGCGCAAGTCTGGTCGTAGATCAGAACGGTAAGCCCGGCGATGTCCCGCAATTCGCGTTGCACGGCATCGAGGTCGCGCCGGTGATGCACCGTCGCGCCGGCGGGGAAATAGTTGTTCGGATACTTCTGCGGCTCGTCGGAGACGATCGCGACGCGCTTGGCGCCCTCGGCCCAGACCTGATGCGCGATCTGCGACACCGTGAGGCTGCCTTCGGCCGGCTGGCCGCCGGTCATCGCGACTGCGTCATTGTAGAGAATTTTATAGGTGATGCTGATTCCGGCCGCAGCCGCCGCCCGCAAGGCAAGCAGTCCGGAATGGGTATAGGTGCCATCGCCCATATTCTGGAAAATATGCGGTTCCGTGGTGAAGGGAGCCTGACCGATCCATGTGACGCCTTCCGCGCCCATATGCGACACCGTCGCGGTGCGCCGGCTCGGGACATAGAGAGCCATGCCGTGACATCCGATGCCGGCCATCGCGCGGCTGCCGTCCGGCACCTTGGTCGACGAATTGTGCGGACAGCCCGAACAGAAATAAGGCGTGCGCTGTGTCGGCGCGGCGGTCGTGAGCGGGCGGTCGAAAGCCTCGAGCCGCGCCAGTCGCTGTTCCAGATCGGGGCTGTGATGGCCGAGGCGGCGGAGCCGTGCGACGAGCGCGGCCGCGACCATCGTTGGTGAAATCTCGCCTTCGCTCGCCAGCAACACCGCGCCGCTTTCGTCACGCTTGCCGACGACACTCGGTCTGCGCGACGCATCCATATTGTAGAGGATACGGACCAGTTGATCCTCGATGAAGCCGCGTTTTTCCTCGACGACGAGAACGTCCTGCAATCCCGCGGCGAAGCGCCGTGCGCCGCTTTCTTCCAGCGGCCAGGTCAGCGCAATCTTGTAGATGCGAAGGCCGAGCTGCCGAGCGATCTCGTCGGTGATGCCGAGGTCGGCCATCGCCTGCCGCAGATCGAGATAGGCCTTGCCGGCGGCGGCGATGCCCAGCCGCGCGGGCTTGCTGTCGATGATGATGCGATCAAGCGGGTTGGCGCGGGCGAAGGCGGCGACCGCATCCATTTTCGGGCCGTGCAGGCGACGTTCCTGATCCAGTGGAGGGTCCGGCCAGCGAATGCCAAGGCCGCCGGGCGGCATCTCGAAATCCGACGGCATCAGGATCTGGAGCCGCGCCGGGTCGCTGATGATCGACGCCGAGCTTTCCACCGTCTCCGAGATCGCCTTGAACCCGACCCAGCAGCCGGAAAAACGCGATAGCGCGAATCCGTAGAGACCGAGATCGAGATAGTCTTGCAATGTCGCCGGATTGAGGATCGGCATGAGCGCCGATGCAAAGACCTGTTCGCTTTGATGCGCGAGCGTGGACGACTGACAGCCGTGATCGTCGCCCGCCAACGCCAACACACCGCCATGGCCCGACGTCCCGGCGGAATTCGCGTGCTTCAGCGCATCGACCGACCGATCGACGCCCGGACCCTTGCCGTACCAGATTCCGAAAACGCCATCGACCGTCGCGCCCGGAAACAGACCGACCTGCTGGCTTCCCCACACGGCCGTCGCTGCAAGGTCTTCGTTGAGGCCCGGCACGAAGGCGATGTCCTGCGCCTGCAAGAATGACTTCGCGCGCCACAGCGCGTTGTCATACATGCCGAGCGGCGAGCCGCGATAACCCGAAATGAAGCCGGCCGTATTCAGGCCGGCCAGCCGATCGCGTTGACGCTGCAGCATCGGCAACCGGACAAGCGCCTGCGTGCCGGACAGATAGATCCGCTTGGCGTCGAGTTGATACTTGTCGTCGAGGTCGACTTGCATCAGGGACATGCGCGTTTCCTTCAGATCATCATACAATGCGGCGATGGCCTATCGGCAAGGCGCCGACAGACCTTCAACCTTGTCGAGTGCAATGGCATCGATGTCGGCGAACAAACCGGACAGCGGCACATCGGCGGAAAAATTCATGGGATCCGCGTGGCCGCAGATCACATCCGAAAATCGCCATTCGGCGGTCGCGACCGTCTTGTGTTTGGACAGGACCGAAATCTTGAGCGGATGGTTCGCGCCGACGCCGCGAAACGATTGATAACCGTCGGCGACGCAGTAGATTTCGATGCGCGCCGTATCGGCGGCGATACTTTGCACCGAAAGTTCGATGTCGAAGAAACCGAATGCGGCGTCATCCTGCGAGCCGTCTTCATAGAAGTAGAACGAGCCGATCATTCCATGAACGGCCGGCCCGAGCTTATGCTCGTTGGGCACCTGTGGGTCGGGTCGCGCCGGCGTCCGCGGCGGCAGCGGGCCGAGCGAACAGGACGTCCGGTATGAGTAACAGGCTCCCAAAGTGGTTCTCCCGTCGATAAACGATTGCTCGATGATCGTGTCAGTTGGTCATCGCCCGATTGAGGAACCGCGCCGCGGCAGCCGAGAACATGGCGCGGGGCGCGTCGAGTGCTGTTTCTGCGAATTGTGCGGGTCGATCCTGCTTGATCGTGAACGGGTAGTCCGATCCGACCACGATCTTGTCGGTACCGACGATATCCGCGAGGAATCGCAACGACCGCCCGTCATACAGGATGGTGTCATAGAAGAAGCTGCGCGCCATGTCCTGCGGCTCGCGTGCGAACAGGCTTTGCAGCGGCGGTCCGAGCGACACGGCGTGCTGCATGCGCGGCAGAATCCAGGGCAACGCACCGCCGCCATGGCTCAGCATGATCCGCAACTTCGGAAAGCGCTCGGTGACGCCGTGGGTGAGCAGCGACGTCGCCGCCAGTGCGGTCTCCAACGGAAACGCAGCGACCGCCGCCAGTTCGCCGCGTCCCGCCATGCGCTCCATGCCGGCGGGATGCAATGGATGGATCATGATGCAAAGATCGGCGGCTTCAGCGGCGGCGTAAAAGTCGTTCATGCGTGCATCGCCGAGCGCGACGCCATTGATGTGTGTGCCGATCTCGACGCCGCATAATCCCATCGACTTGACGTCCGCGAGACGGCGCGCGGCCAATGCGACGTCCTGCACCGGCACCATGCCGATGCCGATGAAATGTCGGGGGTGTGCCGCGCACAGTGATGCGATCTCTTGATTGATATGACTTGAAAGCGCATCGGCATCATCCGCCGGAAACCAATGCGACAGTAATTCTGGCATCGGCGAGACGACCTGAAGGTCGATGTCGTCATCGGCCATGTCGCGCAAACGCCGCTCGGCATCCCAACTGCGCGAATCGATGATCCGAAACACCTTGCCGTCCACCATCACCGCCGTCTTGTCGCCATCATGCGAAATGGATGGCCACAGGTGGTTGCGTCCGCTGACCGGCGGCATCGTCTTCGGCACAAAATGAGTGTGAACGTCCACCGCTGCGGCCACGCATGACTCCCTGACATTATTGTTGCGCTGCGAGATTTGACCGCGAGGCGCATTATTACTTTACAAGCAGGTTGGACTGTTTCTAATGTCGATGCAATCGAAGAATTGCAGATGCTTGCCGAATGCAATCGAATGAAGTGTCGGCGACGTCGTCAATCGTCAAGGCGTCAAAGCCGTTGCGGAGGACAGTCATTGGGAGCGGCCATCGTCAATATTGTGATCGCTGGCGCCGGACAGGCGGGAGGACGTGCGGCTGAAGCCTTGCGTGCCGCTGGCTTCGCCGGCGCCATCACGATGATTGGCGAAGAAGCACATCAGCCGTACGAACGGCCGCAATTGTCAAAGCAGTTGCTCAGCGATCGGTCGTCGCAAGTGGCTTACTTGCGACCCCGTGATGGCTGGAGCAGCGTGCTCGATGTGGACGTGATCACGGGAAGCGCCGTTGTCGACGGCGATGTCAGCAAACGCGTCGTTGCCACGCAGGACGGGCGGCATTTTTCCTATGACAGGCTCCTGATCGCAACCGGCACCCAACCGCGACGGATCAAGGCGGTCGAGGGAACGTCGGCGCGTATCCAGTATCTGCGGAGTATAGAAGATGCGCTGGAATTGCGCGAATCCCTGCACAATCAATCGCGCGTTGTCGTTCTCGGCGGCGGCGTGATCGGATTGGAGGCTGCGGCCGCCGCGGCCAAGCAGGGCTGCGACGTCACGGTCGTGGAAGGCGAATCGCGTCTGCTGGCGCGCGCGTTTCCGAAGATCATCAGCGATTTCGTTGAAGCTCGGCATCGCGCGCACGGCGTCAAATTCGTCTTTGGAGCGACGATCGAATCAGGCGTCGCCGATGGCGTGCGCCTTAGCAACGGCGATGAGTTGGCGGCAGACATCCTGCTGGTCGGGATCGGCGTCGAGCCGTCCGCAACGATTGCGCAAAAAATCGGTCTTCCCGTCACGGGCGGCATTGAGGTCGATGCATTCGGTCGAACCGCGGAGCCGTCGATCTACAGCGCGGGCGACGTGGCCTTGCAGTGGAGCCACTGCCACCAACGCGCGATGCGGATCGAGACATGGGCCAATGCTCAGAATCAGGCCGCTTGCGTCGCCGGCAATATGATCGGCGTGTCGCGCGAATATGCCGACCCGCCCTGGTTCTGGACAGACCAATACGACCTCAACATTCAGGTCGTCGGCGACCCGACCGCGGACGATCATGTGGTGCGCGGCGATGTCGCCAGCGGCCGGTTTTCAATGATCGCTCTGCGCGACGGTGCGGTGGCCGGCGCCGTCTCGATCAATGCGGCGAAGGATATGGCAATGCTGCGGCGCCTGGCCGGCAAGCCCGCAAACCTCGATCGCTCAAGTCTGGAATCGCCGTCATTCGATTTGCGTCAAGCATTAAAATCAAACTGACAACCGGTAGGGCAGGCAGATGAACGCTTTCACAAAAATGAATACGGCGCTTCAAATCGACGAGTCGAAAAAGATATTCAAGGTCTCTCGACAGGCATTTACGGATCCCTCGATCCTGGATGCCGAGCGCGCGCAGATTTTCGACAAGTGCTGGCTTTATCTCGGGCACACATCCGAATTGGCAAAGCCAGGCGATTTCGTCACGCGCTCCGTCGGTGGCCGCAACATTCTCTTTGCGCGCGACGGCAAGGGCGAGTTGAAGGCGATGCTCAACACCTGTCCGCATCGCGGCGCGCAGGTCTGTCGCGAAAAACACGGCAGCGCGAAGTCGTTTCAATGCTTCTATCACGGCTGGGTTTTCGGCCTCGACGGCGCGCTGCGAAGCCAGCCGGGCGAGGAATCCTACGCGGAAGACTTCAAGAGCCGCAGCACGTCCAACATGCAGCAAGTCGCTCGCTTCGAGAGTTATCGCGGTTTCAATTTCATTTGCTTCGACGCCAATGTCGAACCTCTGGTCGATTATCTGGGGCCCGTGCTCGAATATCTCGATGTGATCTGCGATCAGGCCGAGGAAGGCATGACGATCGTCGGCGGCACGCAGGAATATTCGATGCGCGCCAACTGGAAGCTGCTCACGGAAAACAGCATCGACGGCTACCATGCGCTCACCACGCATGCGACCTATCTGGATTATCTGAAGGCGACCAATGGAAGCCTCGCGCCGGTGGCGTTCGGAGGCACTGCCTATGACCTCGGCAAGGGCCATGCGGTGCTGGAATACAAGGCGCCGTGGGGCCGTCCGGTCGCGCAGTGGATTCCGTCGTGGGGCGAAGAGGGCAAGACGGAGCTGTCGCGCCTCTACGACGGCTTGCTCAAGCGTTTCGGCAAGGAACGCGCCGACCGCATCGCCACTTACAATCGGAACCTGTTCATCTTTCCGAACCTCGTCGTCAACGACATCATGGCCGTGACGGTCCGCACGTATTACCCGACCGCGCCGGATCATATGACCATTAGCGCATGGGCATTAGCGCCGAAGGAAGAGACTGACTGGGCGCGGAAATATCGTCTGTTCAATTTTCTCGAATTCTTGGGGCCGGGTGGTTTTGCGACTCCGGATGACGTCGAGGCGCTTGAACAATGCCAGCGCGGCTTCAAGAACTCCGGCGAGGCGCAGTGGAACGACATCTCGAAAGGGATGGGCAAGGAAAGTCCGTCCTATGACGACGAGGCGCAGATGCGGGCGTTCTGGTCGAATTGGAACGAGCGCGTGTTTCGGGTGCCGGCATGAGCGACGGAGTAGCGTTGATGGAGACGGTTTCGCGCGCCGACGTCGAGGACTTCCTGTTTGCCGAAGCCGAATTGCTGGACGAATGGCGGCTGCCGGAATGGCTCGAACTGTTTACCGACGATGCGATCTATTACGTACCGGCAACCGACCTCGCAATGGACGCGTCGCCGGACAATAATCTGTTTTACGTGGCCGACGACCGGTTTCGGTTGAGCGAGCGCGTCAAACGGTTGATGAAGCGAACGGCACATGCCGAATTCCCGCATTCGCGGACTCGCCATCTCGTCAGCAATGTCCGGATCAAGCGGATGGTCGGCAACGAGGTCGAGGTGGGTTCGGCCTTCATCACCTACCGCACCAAGGACGGCGTGACCGACACCTTTTTCGGTAGCCATCGCTATCGCCTGATCCGTCATGACGCGACGTTCCGGATCAAGGAAAAGCGCTGTCTGCTCGATAGCGAGGGCCTTCGTGCACAGGGCCGCGTCAGTATTATCTTGTGAAAGGCGGCTCAAATGACGCGACGGGTCGCTAGCGCTGCGACGATGCTTGAGGTCTACGCGATGACGGATCAAATCAAACTGTGTCCCGCCGACGAGGTTGTCGATGGCGAGATCAAGAAGGCCGAACTGCCTGACGGATCGCATGTCGCGCTCTATCGCGTCGATGGAACGATCTATGCGACGGCGGATAAATGTACCCATGGCGAAGTGTCGTTGTCGGACGAAGGCATCATCACGGGCAAGATCGTCGAATGCACATTTCATTTCGGCACGTTCGACGTGACCACAGGCGCTCCGACCGGAATGCCTTGTGAAATACCGCTCAAGATTTACCCCGTTCGATTGATCGACGGGCATGTCTGCATCGAGGCTTAGAATGGCAGGTCAAATTAAACGAACTGAGTCACCTGCCAAGACCGAGCGGCGATTGCCGGCGACGCGACGGCGGACGCAGGCGGAGCGAAGCGAGGAGACACGCACGCGTATTCTAAAGGCGGCAGCGAGCCTTATTCGCAAGCGCGGCTATGCCCGCTTCCGTACGGCGGAGGTCGCCGAAGCTGCCGGCCTGTCGCGCGGGGCGCAACTGCATCATTTCCCGACCAAGGATATGCTGGTTGTTGCGACGCTCGAATACGTGTTCGAGCAGGCACAGGCCGTCAGTCGAAAGCGCGCATCGTCGGTCAGTCAGCCGCGCGACGTGATCGAGGCGGTCATCGCCGACGCGCGAGAATTCTTCTTCAGCGAACACTTCATGGTCGCGATCGATATCGTTCTATCCACGTCGACCAACCAGTCGGTGCGCAAGCAGATCCTCGATATCTCCCGCAAGGCGCGACGCCCGGTCGAAACAGCGTGGGCCGAAGCGCTCGCCGCGAATGGCGTCTCTGGCGAGTTGGCATCGGACCTTGTTGCGCTGACGCTCAGCCTGGTGCGCGGCATGGCGCTGCGCACGTTGTGGGACAACGATCCGAAATGGTTTGACGAGCTGTTCTCGCTCTGGCGCAAGATGATCGAAGTATTCTTGCGTGACCGTCAACCTCGATCGCGTCAACGGTGATCCGGAAAATCGTATCATGACTCCTCTCGGCCATCCGCTTATCACGTCGGTCTGTTATGTGCGTCTCGACGTTCAGGACATTCACGCCGCATCTCGCTTCGCAGCCGATATGTTCGGCTTGCAGCGCGTTGCGTCACCGGATGACGCGGTCTCGTTCCGGTCCGATCGTCGATTTCGGACGGTCAGCTTCAGCGCAGGCCAGGCGGACGGTGTGAGCATCGGGATAGAGGTCTGGAGCGAAACGGCGCTTGAGGACATCGAAGCGCGGTTGATCGACAAAGGTTTCACTGTTGTGCATGCGTCGCCCGAGGCATGCCAGCGTCGCCATGTTCATTCAGCTCTGCTGGCTCAGGACGGCTCGGGCAATGCGATCGATCTGGTGCTCCGTCCGACCCAAAGCGGCCGGCGTTATTTTCCAAGCCGAGACGCGGGGATCACGCGATTCCACAGCATCGGATTACGGTCGAGCGATCCGGCGCGGGATTTGCAATTCTGGACGGCGCTTGGCGCCGAGGTCCGGGACTGGGTCGGCGATATCGCTTATTTGAAACTCGACGGCATGCATCATCGCATCGCGCTTCATCCATCCCAAAAAAATGGATTGCTCTATGCGGCCTTTGAAGTGGAATCGCTCGACAGCATCATGCAGAACAATTATTTCATGCAGGAAAGTCAGATCAAGATCGTTCAGGGCCCGGGGCGTCAATCGTGTTCCGAGCAGATGTTTCTGCATGTGGCCGGGCCAGACGGCCTCATCTTTTCCTATGTGAACGGGATGAGCGAGCCGGGCGCTGCGCGTCGCCCGGCGCGGCAGTTTCCGCTCACCACCGAGTCACTTTGCAGTTGGGGCAGTGAAAGCAAGGACGTGCCGGAACTGCACGCCGGCTAATGTGCGTCGCGCCATCGGATCAAATATGGAGCCGTCAAGATGATACAACTCAAAGATGTCAGCTACGTGCGGCTCGGATCGCCGGATCTGGAATCGGCCGAAGCGTTTGCAACCAGTTGCCTCGGCCTTCAAGTCGCCGAACGCGGCAAGAAGGCATTGTATCTGCGGTCAGACGATCGATCGCATACGTTATGTTATAGCGAGGGAGATCCAGCCGACCATACAGTCGGCTTCGAGGTTGAGGACGAAGCGAGCCTGCAGGAAGCCGCGACCACGTTGGAGGCCCTCGGGCACCCCGTTCAGGTTGGCTCGGCGGACGAAGCTGCGCAGCGTAAGGTCCGCAGCTTTATCGGTTTTCGCGACCCGACCGGCAATCGCATCGAACTGGTCGTCCGACCGGAACGCAGCGGGCGACGGTATTTCGCAACGCGCGATGCGGGCATCACGGGGTTCAGCCACATCGGCCTGAACTCGACCGACCCGGCGCGCGACGAGAAGTTCTGGACCCAGGTCTGCAACGCGCGGGTCAGCGACCGCATCGGCGACATTCCACTGATGCGCGTCAACGCGATCCATCACACGATTGCACTCGTCCGTGCGCCGAAAGCCGGCATCCAGCACGTCAATCATCAGGTCGCGAGCAGCGACGACGTGTTGCGCTCGTATTATTTCCTCAGCGAACGCCGCGTCCCGATCGTGTTCGGCCCCGGCCGGCATCCGACGTCCGGCGCACGGTTCCTGTACTTCAAGGGACCGGACGGCATGGTGTTCGAATATTCCGTCGGCGTCGATGAGGTTGCCGATGATGCAAATCATCAGCCACGCCAGTTCGGCTTCGAGCCGTCGAGTTTCTGCATGTGGGGCGCAAAGCCCGCCGGCATGGTGCTGCCGGGCAAATAGCAACGACACCACGATCAGACGACCAAGCGCGCGCCTTTCACGAACGCGCGCAAACACAAGGGCGGGGTGAGATGGATTTCGGATTGCGCGGTCGCAAGGCGATCGTTTGTGCAGCCAGTCAGGGCTTGGGCAAAAGCTGCGCTCTTGCGCTGGGCGCGGAGGGCGTCCAGCTTGTGATCGTCGCCCGTCGGGATGATGTGCTGCAGCGCGCCGCGGATGACATCGCCGCCGCGACCGGCACGCGACCCCTTACAGTTGCGGCTGATGTGACGAGCGCGGACGGCCGTCAGGCGATCCTCGACGCCTGCCCTGATCCGGACATTCTGATCAACAATGCCGGCGGCCCTCCGGCCGGCGATTTCCGCAACTGGCAGCGCGACGACTGGATCAAGGCGCTCGATTCCAACATGCTCGCGCCGATCGAATTGATGAAGGCCACGATCGACGGGATGATCGCGCGGAAGTTCGGCCGCATCGTCAACATCACCTCGCATGCGGTGAAGGCGCCGATCGGCATGCTGGGCCTGTCCAACGGCGCGCGATCCGGTCTGACCGGTTTTGTCGCAGGCTTGTCGCGCTCGGTGGCTGAGCACAATGTCACGATCAACAATCTGCTGCCCGGGACATTCGACACCGACCGGTTGAAATCGAATCTTCAGGCGCTCGCGAAGACCACAGGCCGAACGCCCGAACAGGCGACGGAAGATGTGCGGCGCTCGAATCCGTCCAAACGCTTCGGACATCTCGATGAATTCGGCGCGACCTGCGCATTTTTGTGTGCAACGCAGGCCGGCTACATCACCGGGCAGAATGTGCTGATCGATGGCGGGGCCTATCCCGGCACGTTTTAATTGGCCGGACAATGCATGTCTGACCAGGCCTGCGAGACGCAACAATCACGAAATGCGTCCGGACTTAATAGAAAAGGGGGGAGCGAAATATGACGAAGGTGACGCGGAGAACCGCGCTCGGCATTGGCGCAGGCGTTCTGATGGCTGGCGTTGCGGGGCGGCGCAGTTTTGCCAAGCCCTATGATCCCGGAGCATCGGATACCGAGATTAAGCTTGGCACAACGGCCTATTATAGCGGACCCGCATCGACAGCCGCCGCTTACGGGCTCGCGCAGGTGGCTTATTTCCAGATGGTCAATGATCGGGGCGGGATCAACGGCCGCAAGGTCAACCTGATTTCGCTCGACAATGCCTTCAGTCCACCGAAGGCGCTTGAGCAAACCAGACGGCTTGTCGAATCCGATGAAGTCCTGGCCATCGCCGGCTCGCTTGGGACGCCGACAAATGTCGCGATCCAGAAGTACCTGAACGGCAAGGGCGTGCCGAACCTGTTTCTGACGTCGGGTGCGGAGCGCTTCAATGACCCGAAAGAATTTCCCTGGATCGTGCCATTCTATCCGATCTACGCCGCACAGGGGGTCTTGTTTGCCAGGCATATTCTGCGAGAACGGCCGACGGCAAAGATTGCTATTCAATATGAAAACGACGACCTCGGACGTGACTACGTCAAAGGTTTGAAGCAGGGCCTCGGCGATAAGGCTTCGTCGATGATCGTGAAAGAGTTGAGCCACGAACTGTCGGATCCGACGATCGACGCACAAATCGTGGATTTCAAGGCCAGCGGCGCCGACGTGCTGATCCAGTTCACCCAATCGAAGTTCGCAGCGCAAGGCATCCGCGTCGCGGCGGCGATGAATTGGCGTCCAATGCACCTTGTCGCCTCGAATGCCGGTTCGATCGGAACGACCTTTATTCCAGCCGGAGCGGAAGCCTCCACGGGCGTCATCACCGCGACCTGGGAACGCAACCCCGCAGACCCGACACAGGCGAGCGAACCGGCGGTTCAGGAATTCAAGGCCTTTGTCGCGAAGTATATGCCGAACCTCGATCTCAACAACAGCGCTGCGCTGCCGGGCTACAACAACGCCTACATGATCGAGCAGGTTCTCAAACGCTGCGGCGACCAGATCACGCGCGCCAATCTGCTCAAGCAGGCGACCAGTCTGAAGGATATTTCGCCGCCGATGTTCATCGATGGCATCGGCGTTTATAATTCGCCGACGGATTACCGCGCGATCCACCATCTGCAGTTGACGCGGTTCGACGGCAAGACACTGGCGTCGATCGGCGAGCCGACGCTTCTCGACAACTAGACGCCGTAACGGCCTCGCCGACAGCTTTCCGTCAAACAGAAACGTGAGAGTCGCAAGAGAAAATGATCGACGTATTGATCGTGGGTGGTGGTCCCGTCGGCTTGATGACGGCGCTTGGCCTCGCTCGGGCAGGCGTGCCGGTAACAGTGATTGAGGCGGAGCAGGGTATCGTCTATTCGCCGCGCGCAATTTCTTACGCATGGACGATTCTGCCGGGATTGGAGCTTTTAGGTGTCCTCGACGACATGATGGTCGCGGGGCATACCATTGATGAGCGTTGCTGGCGGATATTCGAGACTGGCGAAACGATCGTTTACAATCACGACGCCGTTCGCGGCATCACGGATCGCCCTTTTAACCTCACGCTTGGCCAGGACGTTCTGGCCAAGGTTGTGCTTGAGCATTTGAAGCGCTATCCGCATGTGACGATTTGCTGGGGCACAAAGTTTACCGGGTGTGTTCAGGCCTTGGATCATGTCACCGTCAAAGCCGAAACATTCGATGGCGCCGTTGAGTTGGAAGCCAAATGGGTCGTGGCGGCCGATGGCGGCCGTAGTGCGGTTCGCAAGGCTGTAGGTCTCACCTTGGATGGCTTTACTTGGCCGCAACGCTTCGTGGCGACAAATATCCGTTTTGATTTCGAGAAATACGGTTGGGGTTCGGGCTATCTCGTCGACCCGATCTACGGCGCCGTCATTTACAAAATCGATACGGATGGCCTTTGGCGTTTCACTTTCGCCGAAGACAACACGAAGCCCGTCGAGGCCGTCGAGGAACGCATCCGGGCATTCGCGCAAGCCGTGCTGCCGGGCGACAAGACGTTCGATCTTGTGCTTCATTCCGAATACAACATGCACCAGCGCACGGCCGCCACCTACCGCGTCGGGCGCGTACTGCTCGCCGGCGACGCGGCGCATGTGACCAATCCGACGAGTGGCTTTGGCCTGATGGGAGGCATGTACGACTCGTTCGTCCTGAGTGAAGCACTCGCGGCTGTCGTACAGGAAAAAATATCGGATGAAATCCTGGACAGGTATTCAGACGCCCGAAGGAGGGTTTATCTGGAGGTGACGTCGCCGGTGTCGTCGGAAAGTTTTCGATTGGTGTTCAACTCAGGTGACAAAGATCGGCTGGAAAAAGATCTCGAACTCCTCAGAAACCGCAAGAGAGATTCTGAGGCGATGCGCAAATTCCTGTCCGTTCCTGCATCGCTTGAAACACCGTCGTTGATCACGGGTCGGACATTGGTGGAGACCCTTCAAGACCGGTGAGCGACCATCGGGTTTTGTGATTTGTTCAAGGTCCGCGGCGGCGACGGAGGCATCCTGGATAGATGTACGGCGTGTGACGCAAGGTGCCTGAAAGCCTGCGGCAGACGGATCGCGACGGCCGGCTCCAATGTCCGGCCGCACGATCATCCAGAGTTTATCGCGTCGCGTCGAGCGTGTCGCGCAGCGTCGCGACCGCCGCATATTTCTGTTCAATGTCAAATAGATTGGCCTCGTGCGGGCCGATCGCGCGGTCGCCGACGCAATCGGACACGACGAGCGGGCGAAAACCGACCGACATGGCATCGACGACGCTGGCGCGCACGCAGCCGCTGGTGACGGCGCCTGCCATCGCCAGTGTCTGCACGCCGCGCTGGGTCAGCCACGCGGCGAGGCCGGTGCCCAAGAATGCGGATGGCACCTGCTTGCGCACCACCAGTTCGCCGGGCAGTGGCGTGAGTTGCGGGACGATAGCGCTTGCGGGCGCGTGCTCGGTGAGCGTCAGCATGCCCGGCACCTTGAGCGAAAAGATATTGTTGTCCGAGCCGTCGTCGGCGAAGACAATGCGGCTGTGCGCGATCGGCCATTGCTGCTGCCGCGCATGCGCCAGCAGGTCCTTGCTGTTCTCGATCGCCGCCGGAATATTGCCGCCGCCGAAAATGGCGGGATCGGCAAAACCGTTGACGAAATCGACGATCAATAGGCCGAAGGGCGGGCGCAGATCGAACGCCGCGCCAAACCCCTGTCGCCGATAGGTCTCGGTATCCCTATGCACGACGCGCCACCGGCTTGCGGATCGTTTGCGGCGCATGGCCGTCGAGCACCTTGCCGCGCCGGACCATCTCGACGCCGTCGAGCGCGACGCTGCAATTGCGCATCGGAATGTCGATGTGGCACGCCGTGGTGCGGCTGCCGCCTGCTTCGTTGTTCGGGCCGAACGAGAACAGAAAATTGCCTTCAAACGCGCGCGGGTCCATGCCGATGGTGGCCTCGCGATTGTACATTGCCATGGTCGACCAGTGGGCGCGCGGCTGCAGACCCCAGCCGATATGCGACATCGCATAGGCGTCCGGATCGTTGTATGTGGCCATGTATTCCGACAGGATATCGGCATCGAAACCGCCCTCGATGCTGGTGCAGAATCCCTTCTCGATCTTGAAATGCACACGGTCCTGAACGTAGGATTTCATCGGCAGCAGGATATCGCCGCGTTCCAGCACGATGGTGCCTTCCGCCTCGCCTTCGTTGGCCCATGTCAGTGCAAAGCCGCTCGGCCAGTGGTCCCAGCGGCCTGGCTCGTCGACGAAGCCGTATTCGCTGATCGCCGGGAATTGTCCCAGCGAGAATCGCACGTCGGTGCCGGCGTCGGAGGTAACGTGCATCTCCTTCGCGTTGCCGAGTTTTTCGGCGGCAGCCATCACGCGCTTCTTGTCGTCCATGGTCGGAACCATGCGCGCCAGCACCTCCGGCGGTTCGACCGCGAGCAGGATCTTGGTGCCCGACGAGAGAATTTCGTGCTGCTCTGGCGAGAACAGCAGGGTCATGAGGTCAAGCACCAGATCGCTCGCCTTGAGTGCAGCGATCGCTGCGTAATTGCCGGTCAACGGCGTGGTGCCGAGATAGGCAAGAGCGTCGCGGCTGATCGCCTTTTCGCCGTTGACCGGCGGCAGATCGAGCCGATTGACGATGGCGCCCATGTCGGTGGCGGCCAGGATGGCGCACGACAAGGTCTGCGGATGTGTCGAGGCGCTGGTCAACACCGTGACGAACTGTCCGCGTTCCAGTTTCGATAGGGTGAGGACCTGCTTCCACGCCTGAATGAGATCGTAATCGCTGACAGCCATCGTCGTCTCCTTTGTGCTCGGTTTCAGTCGACGCGCGCGCCGAGAAAATCCTCGAACGCGCGATAAAAGCCTGGCTCGTTGTCCCAGGGGATCATGTGTCCGGCATCGGCGACGCGCGCGACCTCGATGCCTGGACGCAGCGCCTTGATCTCGGCGATATCGGAATCGGTCACGACATCGCCGCGCTCGGCCACGATCAGGCGCGTTGGGACGGCGAGATGCGGCAGGTCGGCATGAATATCGTCGGTGTGAAAGCCGTCGAAACTCGCGAGCACCGCGCGTTCGTCGCAGCTATGCAGCCACTCGGCGCGCAACTGCAACTGCGCATCGGTCCAGGTCGGGCAGAACGCACGCATATCGTCGATCCCGGCGCCGCTTCGTGCCGCGGCCATCGAGTCGACGTACCAGGCGAGATCGGCGGGGTAGGGCCGGCGACCCGGGCCCGATACGGGCGGGTCGATCAGAACGATGCGGGTTAGTCCCGCAGGATGGCGGCGGGCGGCGCGGACCGCGATGCGCGCGCCCATCGAATGTCCGACGATGGCATAGCTCGTCAGGCCGAGCGCGCCGGCGAAAGCGAGCGCGTCGTCGGCCTGCGCATCAAGACTGTAGTCGAGATCGGCGGAGGATTCAGACAGACCGCGGCCACGGATATCGAGAATATAGACGTCGAAGGCGGTGCCGAGCCGTTCGCCGACAAAGCCCCATGTGATTGCCGGGCTGGTAATGCCCGGCAACAGAATGATCGGATCGCGTCCGGGCCGCGAGCCGCCGTAGCGCAAATAGTGCTGGCGCACGCCATTGGCCCGGACGTTGCCGCCGTAGAGAAAATTGCTCATGTCAGTCTCCGCACCCTCACGACGACGCTCGCTTTACGTTTCAGTACGCGCCGGAGAGCAGCGCGCCTGCGCCAGGCGCCACGGGATCGAGTTTGAGGGCCTTCAACATGGCGTAAGTGGTGGCGGCGGCGGCTGTGATGACGGGCTTGCCTGTCATCGCCTCAACCTGTGACACCACCGGCAGCGACGGCATCTGGACGCAGGCCGATAGCACGACGGCGTCCACATCGCGGGTGTTCATCTCGGCCACGATGGCCGGGAGCCGCGCGGGATCGTGACGGCCGACCGCGAGATTGTCGGGAATTTCCAGCGCCCGCCATTCCGCCACGTCGTAGCCTTCGTTGCGGATGTAATCGACGACCAGCTCCGCGAGCGGCTTCATGTAGGGCGCGACCAGACAGATGCGTTTTGCGCCGATAACTTTCAGCGCATCGACCAGCGCGCCGGCGCTGGTGACGACCGGGGCTTCGGCCTGGTTTTCCTTGGTGAGCGCCTGTAGCCGTGTCTGGGAGACGCGGTGATAGCCGTGCCCCATCGACATGATGGCGACGAGGCAGGCGTAGCCCAGCACATCCACGCGCGCGTCGCTCAGTTCCAGCGCACAGCGGTCGGACTCGCCGTCCATCGCGGCCAATTCCTCCTTCTTCACCGTTTTCATTCGCATGCGGCTTGAATGGAAGGTGAAACGCTCGGGGCGAACCTGCTGGCGCGCCGTCAGCATTGCCGGAATTTCGGTTTCCATCGTGGTGTTGGAGCTCGGGACAATTTGTCCGATGCGATAGGATTTTTGCATGGGTCTCTCGCAGTTACCGATGATCGATCTTGAGGAGACGTGCCGCATTTCCAGAGCAGACGAGGTGCCGGACGGCATCCGACAGCGGCGCCGTTTCGATGAAGTCTGCGGCGATCGCACTGGATTCGTAGGGGTAGTCGACCGAGAACATGACGGCGTGTTCGCCCATCTCGGCGAGCGAGCAGGTGAGAGCCGCGTGCGAACAGACGCCGGAGGTGGTAATGAAGATGTTTCGGCCGAAATATTCCGAGGGCCGCAGTTGCAACGTCACGCCCTGCGAGTAGACCGCGAAGCGGCTGTCAAATCGCCAGAGCAGCATCGGCAGGCCTTCGCCCATGTGCCCGAGAATGATCTTGAGCCTCGGAAAGCGGTCGAACACGCCGCTGAACAGCAGGCGCAGCGCGTGTGACGCGGTTTCGACGCCCCAACCCCAGACCGCGCCCGCCAATTCCGGATGATCGGCGTAAGCATGCGGGACCAGCCACGGATCGATCGGATGCAGATACAGCGGGACATCGAGAGCCTGCATGGCGTCCCACACCGCGTCATAGGCGGGCTCGTCGTAATAGGCGCCGAGCGTGTGGCCGTTGACAAGGGCGCCTTTCAACCCAAGCGTTTCGACCGTGCGCCGAAGCTCGCGCGCCGCCACCTTCGGATCGTGCATGGCCAGCGACGCGAACCCCGCAAACCGCGTGGGATTGCGCGCGATCGTGCCGGCGAGATAGTCGTTGGCCTCCGCCGCCCGGCGCGCAGCCAATGCCGAATCGGGTTCGGCTTGCACGCCGGGAGCGGTCGGCGACAGCACGCAGATGTCGATGCCGGCGCGATCCATGTCGGAAATGCGCAGATCGTTGAAATCATCGAGCTGTGCAGCGAGCTGTGTCTGGGCGTCGCCGCCCATCAGTCGCGTGAACGTCTTGGAATAGCCCTGAAAGCCCGGCGCCATGAAGTGTTCTTCAAGCGCGATCTTTCGAATACGGTCGGCCAAATGTCTTGCTCCAAAATGGGTGGTGACAGCAGTCGGGAAGTGTTGAACTGACGACTGCTGCACCCGTTTCCGTGATGTGAAGTGGCCGTCGAACGGCTTCGGATGGCCCGACCGACGCGATTACTTCTTGACGAGCGGGCAGGTGCTGTCGGCAAGAGGCCGGAAGGCGACATCGGCCGGCAGCGTCGCAAGCACCTTGTAGTAGTCCCACGGTGCTTTCGACTCGGCCGGCTTCTTCACTTGCACGAGATACATGTCGTGGATCATGCGGCCGTCGGCGCGAACCGTTCCGGTCTGGGTGAAGGCATCGCGCACCGGCAACTCACGCATTTTGGCGGCAACGGCTTCCGCATCGTCGGTCCCTGCGGCGGCGATGGCTTTCAGATAGTGCAGCACCCCGGAATAGACGCCGGCCTGCGCCATGGTCGGCATCGCCTTGCGGCGCTCGTGGAATTTTTTGGCGAACGCCCGCGTCTCGTCGTTGAGGTCCCAGTAAAATCCCGTGACAAATGTCAGTCCCTGCGCAGCGGACAGACCGAGCGCATGAATGTCTGTGATGAACGTCACGGGTGCGACCAGGGTCTGACCGCCCTGGCTGATGCCAAATTCACCGGACTGCTTGACAGCGTTGATGACGTCGCCGCCGGCGCTCGCCAGCGCGATGACTTTCGCTTTCGACGCCTGCGCGGTCAGCAGAAACGACGAGAAGTCCGCTGTGTTGAGCGGGTGTCGAACCGAGCCCATCGCCTTGCCGCCGGCCGCGGTCAACGCCTTCGCGGCCTCGTTCTCCAGCGAAATGCCGAACGCATAATCCACCGTCAGAAAGTACCAGGAATCGTAGCCCTGCTGGACCATCGCCCGCGCGAGGCCTGCCGAGTTCGAATAATTGTCGTAGGTCCACTGAAAGCCGGTCGGAGAGCAGGCCTTGCCGGTCAGGTCGGTCGATCCGGCGGTTGAGAAGATCGCAACCTTCTTCTTTTCGCGCGCCACTTCCTGCACGGCCAGCGCGACGCCCGAATTCGGAAAGTCGATGACCATATCGACCTTGTCGACATCGAACCATCGGCGCGCGAGCTGAGCGCCGACGTCAGGCTTGTTCTGGTGATCGCCCGAGACAATCTTGATCGGCTTCCCGAGCACCGCAGGGCCGAACTCCTCGACGGCCATCTGCGCGGCGGCGACGGAGCCCAGGCCGCCGAGGTCGGCATAGACGCCGTTCAGGTCGTTGATGACGCCGACCGTGATGGCATCGGGACCGGCGAGAGCCGGGCTCGCGGCCGGAAGGAGCAACAGAGGAAGCATCCAGCACGTGAGTTTCCGCATACCCGACCTCGCTTTCGATAGAGATGTCATCCCTCAAATAAGAGGTATACTGAGTTTATAGATTTGCTCTGCTCATTCGTCAATCGGGGCATTACTGATTTTTCGTGGGAAGGTTGAGGGCGTGGTTCGTTCGGCTTATAGATACCGCATGGATGACATCGACGATTTGGAGCGGCTGGCGGGTGAGCTTCAGGACCCGCGCGGACAGCTTCCGCTGTGGTCGCGCGTGGGCTACCTGATCCGTCGTCTCCATCAGATCCACTCGGCCATCTTCATGGAGGAGTGCCGCGAATACAGCGTCACACCGGTCCAATATGGTCTGCTCACTGCGCTGCAGTCTTTCCCGGGCAGCGACCAGGTCAGCCTTGGGCGAGAGGTCGGGATCGATCGCACAAATGTGGCGGATGTGCTTGAGCGGCTTGCGGAAAGGGGTCTGGTCCGGCGCGAGCGGAGTGTTCAGGATAAGCGTTCAAAGATCGCGTTTCTGACGCCTGCGGGGGAGGCCATTCTCGATCAGGCACGGGCCAGCATGATGCGTGCGCAGGAGCGTATCCTGGCGCCTCTGGCGCCGCCGTTTCGTCCGGCGTTCCTCGCAGTTCTGACCCAGTTGATCGATGGAAACAGCCAGGTCGTTCCCTCGGAATCGGGGTTCGACGTCGAGCGCCGCCCGCGGAAGAAATCCAGGGCCCACGACGACACTGAAGCCTGATCGAACCGCTCGTCCTGCCGTCCACGAGACTGATTTGGGCCGTTCGCGCGAGCGGGCGGACAGGGATGCGGCCGATCTGCGGTCAGTCCGTCGCGATTACCGTGTCGGGCATTCTAGGCGGCTTTCCGCATAAATCTCAGTCAGCATGCACATTCGATTTATATCGTTTGTTCTATTATTAATCAGTATAGCTCCTTTTTATTGTTGAATTGTGCTTGGGAGCGGCGGTAGTCTTCCGCGATTGGTTCCCGGTGGAGGCTTCCCATGCAAGCAAGTGCGAGATTTGTTTTCAGTGTCGCCGTCGTCGTCGCGGCGATGGTGTCGACCGCGGCGAACGCCGCCGACACGTTGCGCGTGCGTCTCGACTGGACCCCTTGGGGCGATCAGGCTCCGTTTCATCTCGCGATGAAGAAGGGCTGGTTCGCGAAGTACGGACTCGACGTCCAAATGGAGGACGGCAACGGCTCGGTGTCCACGGTGCAGATCGTCGGTAACGGCGGCTACGATATCGGGCATGCGTCGCTGGCCGTGATGGCGATGGCGCGCTCCAAGGGATTGAAGGTGCGGGCGGTCGCGAACTTCATTCGCAAGAACGACATCGGATTGATGGTGGGCAAGGACTCCGGCATCAATTCTCCGAAAGACTTGAAGGGCAAGAAGCTGACCTTCACCGCCGGATCGCTTGAAACGCCGTTTCTCGATCGCTTCATCGCCGCCGGTAGGCTTGTGCGCGGCGATCTCGAACTTACCAATGTCGATGCCGCCAACAAGGGCACCCTCTACATGTCTGGCCGCGTCGATGGCGCGTTTTCGTCGGCGCCGTTCATGCAGCCGATCTTCGATCGTCAGCGCCCGACCAAGACCATCAGCTTCTCCGACTATGGCCTGGAGTTTCCGAGTTTCGGGCTGGTCGCGACCGAGGGGACGATCGCAGCGAAGGGCGATCTGATCCGCAGGTTCGCCAGCGTATCGGCCGGCGCCTGGCAATACATTCTGAATGGTCATGAAGACGAAGGCGTGCAGGCGATCATCGACGCGCGTCCGCAGGCCAAATTGAATCCGGAGGTTCTGCGCGAACAGATCGAAATTCTGCGCGGCCTGGTGACGACGCCCGCCACCGCCGGCAAGTCGATCGGGATCATGGCCGAAGCCGATTGGGCAAAAGCGATCGAGATCCTTCAGGAGGGCAAGCTGATGGACCGTGTCGAAGCGCCGAGCGCCTATTTCACCAACGACTTCATCGACGAGAAAATCGTGAGGGAGATCACAAATGGCGGCACCTGAGCGTGTGCCGGCCTGGTCGATGGCGCCGCGCGCGGCGCAAGCACGCACGATGATCTGCGCCAGCGGCGTACAGAAACGCTTCAACGGGCCGAAGGGGCTGCTCGCGCTCGAAGACGTATCTCTCGATATCACCGAGGGTGAGTTTGTGAGTCTCCTCGGTCCGAGCGGATGCGGCAAAAGCACGTTCCTGCGGTGTCTCGCAGGCCTGGAGCGCCCGACCGGCGGTTCGCTGTTGCTCGACGGCGCGCCGATCGACGGGCCTCCGGAGAAGCTCGGAATCGCATTCCAGCGCGACGCGCTGCTCGACTGGTTCTCGGTGCTGGAAAACACCATGCTGCCGGCGGATTTCGGCGGCTACGACCGCGAGGTCTACGAACCGCGCGCGCGTGAACTGCTGGCGATGGTCGGGTTGAAGGACTTCACCGATGTCTATCCCAGCGCATTGTCGGGCGGCATGCGGCAACGCGCGGCGATCTGCCGCTCGCTGTTGCTGGAGCCGCGTTTGCTGCTCATGGACGAGCCGTTCGGCGCACTCGATGCGCTGACACGCGATCAGTTGAATGTCGATCTGCATCGACTCTGGCAGCGCCAGCGCATGACGGTTGGTTTCGTCACGCATTCGATCTCGGAGGCGGTCTTCCTGTCGACGCGCATCGTGGTGTTCAGCGCTCGTCCCGGCAAGGTCGCTGAAGATATTCGCGTCGATCTTCCCGACGATCGCAAACTCGCGGTGCGCGATACGCCGGACTTCATCCGCTACACTCATCACATTCGCGGCCTGTTTGAAAAAATGGGCCTGATTCATGACTGATGCCGCGCACCGCCCGCGGCATCTGCTGCGAATAGCCTTCGACGAGGAGATGACATGGAACAGACCAATCGTTTGGCGCGCGTCGGCATTCCGCTGGTTGGCGTCATCGCCTTCCTGCTGATCTGGGAAATCGCCACGGATATCGGGGCCATCAGGCCGATTCTCTTGCCGGCGCCATCGGCGATCATGCGTGAACTCGCATCCGAGCCCGTCTGGTTTGCCGAGCAGGCCATCTTTACTGCCGGCGTCGCGTTGCTCGGGTTTGCGCTCGCGGTCGTTTTCGGCGTTGCCTTCGCTGTCGCGATTGTCGAATGGCCGTTGCTCGATCGCCTGCTGTTTCCCTTGTTCATTGCGCTGAACAGCGTGCCGAAAGTTGCGATCGCCC
Organism: uncultured Tardiphaga sp.; assembly: GCA_964244735.1. Taxonomy (GTDB): domain Bacteria; phylum Pseudomonadota; class Alphaproteobacteria; order Rhizobiales; family Xanthobacteraceae; genus Tardiphaga. Next base: position 31,808 of record CAXTJT010000008.1, on the reverse strand, counting down.
CGCTTTTCATCATCTGGTTCGGCACCGGCGCCGAACCGAAGATTGCGATCGCCGCCTTGATCGCGATCTTTGCGATCGTAATTGATACGGCGCTCGGACTGCATTCTGTCCCGCCGGATCAGCTTGATCTGGCGAAGGTGCTGCGCGGTTCGCGGCTGAAGGTGCTGCTGCGGATCAAGATGTATTGCGCCCTCCCGCACATGTTCGCGGGTTTCAAGGTGGCGTTGTCGCTGTCGCTGGTCGGCGCGATCGTCGGCGAATTCGTTTCGTCGCAGAAAGGGCTCGGCTTTGCGATTCTGACCGCGCAGGGCTCGTTCGATACGCCGCGCGTGTTCGCCGCGATATTCATCCTGTCGGTTTTGGGCGTCGCTCTGATCGGCGCACTCGATGTGATCGAGCGGTTCGCGTTGCCGTGGCACTACAAGAACCGTCAGGCCGGCGGCCACTAAATCGGCGGACGGCGCAAAGCGCGCGTCCGGTGCCGCGAGTATCGAATATAATAAGTGTACATCGTTGTTTTTGCCGGAGCTACGAAATTTAAGCAGGAAATTTGATTGCCTTCCGTTGCTTCCTCAAAAAAAAGAGTGCTATACTGAGTAATATTCGCGTTTCAGGAGAGTGCGATGTCATGGCGAGCCGCCATTGCCGTAGATGCCTTACGTGCCGAGGGCGTGACCGGCGTTGAAATCGACGGCGTTCCCGTTGCGCTTTATCGGCTTGCGGATCAGGTCTTTGCTACCCACGGAATTTGCACCCATGCGCTCGCCTTCCTCGCCGATGGATTCGTCGAGGATGGCAAGATCGAATGTCCGTTGCATCAGGGGCTTTTCGATATCCGGTCCGGGAAGGCGCTGTGTTCGCCGCTGACTGAGGACGTCAAAACCTATGCCGTGAAGGTCGCGGACGGTACGGTGTATGTTGATCTCGATGTATCCGACGTCGCAGCCGACCCGTTGCCGTCGTCGGATCGAGGCGCGGTGGATGCGCCGTCGAGCGAGCGCGTCGTCATCGTCGGCGCAGGGCAGGCGGCCGCTGCCGCCATTCGCGCCATGCGCGACGTCGGCTTCGCCGGCGCAATCGATCTCGTCGGCGCCGAGCGTCACTTGCCCTACGAGCGTCCGCCTTTGTCCAAGAGCGTGCTATTGGGGCAGGCGGATCAGGAGAGCTGCGCGCGTCTGCGCCCTGCGGATCTGAAGACTCTGCGCGTCACCGCGCATCTGCAAAGCCGCGTATCCCTCATCAATTCGGATCGGCGTGTCATTACTCTCAGCGACGGGCGCGAGATCCCTTACGGGTCGTTGCTGATCGCCACCGGGGGCCAGCCGCGTCTGCTAGACGTCCCCGGCGCGGATTTGCCCGGCGTGCTCTATCTGCGCACGCTTGAGGATGCCGCGGCAATCGGTGAAGCGATCCGCAAGGCGAAGTCCGTCGCGATTGTCGGTGGCGGCTTCATCGGTATGGAATTGGCCTCGGCGGCGGTCGAGCTGGGTCTGTCCGCTGTTGTGCTGGAGCGCGAGGCCGAATTGATGGCGCGCGTGATGCCGTCACCACTCGGCCGGGCATTTCGGTCGTTGGCGGAAAAGAATGGCGTTGTCGTGCAAACCGCCACCTCTGTTTCCGCGATCGAGCAGTCGCGGGGACGGCTGGTTGTCGGAACCTCCGGTGATTCCGTGACGGTCGATCTCGTGCTGGTCGGCGTTGGGCTGGAGCCGGACACGGCGCTCGCCGCAGGAGCGGGTTGCAACGTGCAGGGCGGAATTGTCGTTGATGCCGAGGGGCGGACCACCGTTCCCGGCATCTGGGCGGCCGGCGATTGCGCGCTTCACCATGCGCCGATCAATGGCCGGCGCGGCCGTCTTGAGAGTTGGCATAACGCCGAACAGCAGGGCGCGGCAGCAGGCCGCTCTATCGCGGGCACGCCGGCTGATCCGAAAGCGAACGGAAAGCCCTGGTTCTGGACCGATCAGTTTGGTCTGAATGTGCAGGTTCTGGGTGTCGCAGCGCCCGGTGATGCCGTGGCCCGCAGCGGCGAAGACGGCGCGGTCGGAACGATCTATCGCACGTTCGATTTCGCGTCTGGGCGTCTGACATCGGTCGTCGCGTTGTCCGCCCCGCATGCGATCCGCGCGGCGCGACAGGAACTGGACAGCACCGAGCGTTTCGATCCGGCCGCCGTGGCGGCCATCGTTCTCGATCACCGGAAACAGGATTTGGGAGTTATCATGCCCGTTGTTGCGAATGCCGCATCGCCTGCGTTGTCCAGCGATCGCGCTGATACAGCCAAGACCTATGTCTGGCCGGCTGAAGGTCTCACGCGCATTCCCGATTGGGTCTACACGGACAAGTTCATCTATCAGCGCGAGGTCGAGAAAATTTTCCACGGTCGCTCATGGAATTACGTCGCGCTGGAAGACGAGGTCCGCAATCCCGGCGACTTCATTCGCTCCAATGTCGGGCCGACTCCGGTCGTGGTCTCGCGCGACGAGGACGGCAGCATCCACGTCTTCGAGAACCGCTGCGTCCATCGTGCCGCCGAATTCTGCCGCGACCTGCATGGCAACACCAAGGAATTCGTCTGCCCCTACCATCAGTGGTCCTACGACCTGAAGGGCAATCTGGCGGGGGTGCCGTTCCGTCGCGGCGTCAATGGCGCGGGTGGCATGCCGAAGGAATTCAAGACCTCCGAGCACGGTCTGAAGCGATTGAATGTCATGTCCTATCGCGGCGTGGTCTTCGCGTCCTATTGCGACGACATGGAGCCGCTCGCGGAGTATCTTGGTCCCGAAGTTCTGGCGGAGTTCGAGGCGACCTTCGACGGTCGCACGCCCCGCGTCCTCGGCCACTATCGCCACAGCCTGCCGGGCAACTGGAAGCTCTATCACGAGAACCTCAAGGACCCGTATCACGCCACGCTGTTGCATACCTTTCTGGTGACGTTCGGTCTCTTGGTCGCCGGCAACAAATCCCTGATGATTGCGGATGCGAGCGGACGGCATGGTGTGATGGCCTCGGCCAAGTCCGACGCGAGCAAGATTTCCGCCGACACCAAGAAGGAAATGCGCGCCTACAAGGAAGGCATGTCCCTTGCCGATCCGCGTTTCATGGATTTCGTCGATGAGTTCAAGAGCCCATGGTCGGTGACGATGATGACGCTATGGCCGAACATGATTATCCAGCGCGAAATGAACACGCTCGGCATTCGCCAGATCGTGCCGACCGGCCCGAACGAGTTCATCATGAAATGGACCATGTTCGGATTTGAAGGCGACGACGACGCAATGACCCGTCATCGGCTGCGGCAAGGCAACCTGATGGGACCCGCCGGTTTTCTGGGTCTCGAAGACAATGAAGCGATCAAATTCGTGCAGGACGGCATGACCTCGGTGCCGGACGGCGAGCATCTGGTCGAACTCGATCCGGGTAACAATGGCACCTCCGAGACGCTGATCTCCGAGGCGGCGATCCGCGGGATGTATCGCTACTGGCGTGAAGTGATGGAGCTCTAGCGCCAGCGCAGGCAGCCCATCCGCCGATCATGACATGAGGAAACGACAATGTCGCTCGCCATCGACTTCAAATCCAGAACCGTGGAAAGCAAGGACCCGCGAATCGAGCGCATCCTGCTTCGCGCTGAGATCGAGCAGTTCAACGCGGTCTATGCAGCGACGCTCGATGACCAACGCCTGTCGGACTGGAGCGAGATGTTCACCGACGACGCCAGCTACGTCGTTCTCTCCCGTGAAAATCACGATCGCGGCATGCCGGTGGGGCTGATCTACTGCGAGAATCAGGCGATGATTCGCGATCGCGCCTTCGCGCTCGAGAAGACCGCCATGTTCGCGCCGCGTTATCTGCGTCACATGATCAGCAATACACAGGTCATCGGCGTCGATCCGGACGGATCGATCCGCGCCCGTGCAAATTATCTGCTGCTGCAAGTGCTGTTCGACCGTCCCGACGCGACCTTGCACCAGGTCGGTGTCTATCATGACGTGTTTCGTAACACGGCTGACGGAATGAAGCTGGCCAGGCGCCATTGCGTGTATGACAATCTTTTGGTGCCGAATGCGCTCTGCCTGCCGGTGTGACGTGGTGGAAGCGCGCCTGCGACACCGCGATGTCTGGCGTCGTTGGTCATGGAGCAAACGATGAGCGAAACGACAGCCCCCGCGGGGGGTATCGGCGCCCGCGTTCTCCGCAAGGAGGACGCGCGACATCTGCGCGGTCGCGGCCAGTTTGTCGGCGATCTCTTCATGGCCGGATTGCAGGAGGTGGCATTCCTCCGCAGCCCGGTTGCGCATGCGCGCATCGTGTCGCGAAAGCGTCCCGCCGATCAGGATCACGCGATCTTCTTTCTCGACGACATCAATGGCGTTTCGCCCATCATCACGCGCTCCTCCATTCCCGGCTACAAGGTGTCGGAATATCCAGTCCTCGCGCGTGAAAAAGTCCGCTTCGTCGGCGAACCCGTCGCCATGTGCGTAGGCAAAAGCCGCGCGGCCGCCGAGGACCTGACGGAACTCGTCGAGGTCGACTACGACGAAATCCCGGCCATCGTGTCCTGCGACGGCGGACGCAAGGCCGATGCCGTGCAATTGCACGAGAGCTGGGGCAACAATCTTTTTCTCGAAACATCATTCGATAGCGGCATCGACGCAGTCGCCGCCACCGCGCCCGTTGTCGTCGAACTTGAAGTCTCATGCGCGCGCCAGACCATGCATCCCCTCGAAGGCAAGGGTGTTCTCGCCTTCTGGGATCATCGCGCCGGGCAGCTCGTCGTGCACACATCGACGCAGGTGCCGCATCTCATTCGTGCGGGCCTTGCGGAATGTCTGGGGCTTCCGCAAGCCGTCATTCGTGTGATCGCGCCCGATGTCGGCGGCGGATTCGGATACAAGTGCCTGTTGCAGCCTGAAGAGATCGCGGTGGCGTGGCTGGCGCAGACCTACAAGATGCCGTTTCGCTGGACCGAGGATCGCCGCGAACATCTGGTCGCCGGCGCCAATGCGCGCCAGCATCACTACAAGATCAAGGCCTATGCCGATACGCGCGGCAAGTTGCTGGGGCTCGATGCCGAAGTGTCGGTGGACACCGGCGCCTATTCGGTATGGCCGTTCACCGCTTGTCTTGAGGCGGCGCAGGCGGGGGGCAATCTTCCGGGGCCGTACCATCTGACCGCCTATCGCGCCAAGACATTTTCTGTTGCGACCAACAAGCCGCCGTTTGCGCCGTATCGCGGCGTCGCCCGACCCGGCGTCTGCTTCGCCATGGAGCAGACGATCGACGCCATCGCCAAAGCCGTCGGTCGCGAGGCGTGGGAGGTGCGGGCGGAAAATCTCGTGGCCGCCAGCGCCATGCCCTACACCAACATCACCAACAAGCATTACGATTCCGGCGACTATCCCGGCGCGTTGCTTGAAGCCAAGGAGATGATCGGTCTGGACGCGTTTCGCCTAAGCGCGCGTCGCGATGCGCGCGGCCGATATCTCGGCGTCGGTTTCGCCAGCTATACCGAGCAATCCGCGCACGGCACGAAAGTTTTCGCCGCCTGGGGGTTGCCTCTGGTTCCGGGCTTCGATCAGGCCTTTGTCAAGCTGACCCCTGACGGCGCGCTGGAAGTGCGCTCGGGCATTCATACCATCGGCCAGGGGCTGGAGACGACGCTGGCGCAGATCGCCGGCGAAGTCACGGGCGTCCCCTACAAGGATATTCGCGTCACGTTGGGCGACACCGCGACGACGCCATTCTCGACCGGAGCCTATGCGTCGCGCGGCATCGTGATGACGGGAGGCGCCGTCGGGCGCGCGGCCGAAGTTGTCGCATGGCGCATCAAGGCCATTGCGGCCCATCTGCTGCAGGTCGAGGTGAACGCCGTCGAGTTGAGGGAAGGACGGATCTATGCGGGCCAGGCCAGCGTGTCCTACGCGGACATCGGCCGCGCCTGGTATATCCGCCCGGATCAATTGCCGGACGATGTCGATCGCGGGGGGCTGGAGGCGACAGAAGGCTACAAGCCGGACGTGGACGGCGGCGTGTTCTCTTACGCGAGCCACGCGGTTCGCGTAGCCGTCGATCCGGAGACGGGCCTTGTCGAGATCCTCGACTATGCCATCGTCGAGGACTGCGGGAAAATGGTCAATCCGATGATCGTCGAAGGCCAGACCTACGGCGGCGCCGCGCAGGGCATTGGCACGGCCTTGTTTGAAGAAAGCCCTTACGACGATAACGGCCAGCCGCTGGCGTCGACGCTACTGGACTACATTCTGCCGGGGCCGGCGGAGTTGCCGAAGTTCCGTATCTCGCATCGCGAGACGCTGTCACCCTATTCAAAATTCGGCATCAAGGGCGTCGGCGAGGGCGGCGCCATCGCGCCGCCGGCCGCGATCATCAATGCCATCAACGACGCATTGACGCCGCTGAATGCAATTGTGCGCGACGCACCGGCGTCGCCGAGGCGGATACTTGCCGCGATCGCAGCCGCCAGGACCGCAGCCGCACCGCTGGCAGCGGACAGGGCCCACGCATGAAGCCTGCAATATTCGACTACAAGCGGGCGCGTACGCTGCCCGAGGCCGCTGAATTTCTTGCGGCCGGTGAAGGTGATGCGAAAATTCTTGCGGGCGGTCAGTCACTCGCTCCGATGCTCAATCTGCGGCTCGCGCGCCCGAAAATCCTCATCGATATCAAGCGCGCCGAGGGTCTGCGCGATCTCGCCGGCGACGACAAGGCGATGTCGATCGGCGCGGGCTGGACCCATGCAGAGATCGAGGACGGCGCGGTCGAGGATCCCACGCGGGGCTTGATGATGCATGTCGCGCGGGGCATTGCCTACCGCGCCGTGCGCAATCGCGGCACGATCGGCGGCAGTCTTGCGCATGCCGATCCGGCGGCGGACTGGATTTCGACCATGGCGGCGCTGGGCGCGACGCTGATATCGCAGGGCGCGGACGGCAAAAAATACCGGCTGGCCGCCGATACATTTTTGGAAGGCGCTTTCCAGACCCGGCTTGGCGCAAACGACCTGCTGACTGCCATCGAGGTGCCGAGGCTCTCGGACAAGGCCAGATGGGGCTATTATAAAATCTGTCGCAAGAGCGGCGAGTTCGCCAATGCGATTGGCGTCGCCATTGTCGATCAAAAAAGCGGATTGAGTCGCGTTCTGGCCGGCGCGACGGATGGTCCGCCGGTGCTGCTGCCGAAGACGGCGCACGTTCTCGCCGCGAGCGGCCCGTCGGCAGCTATCGATCGAGTCGATTCTGAAATCTCGTTGCTGCTTCCCGGTCATGACGCCATCGCCCGGCAGTTGCACGCCACCGCGGTCCGCCGAGCGATCGATGCGCTCGCCGCCAAACCGGATTGTTGAAAATGGCGACCGTCACGCTTTCCGTTAACGGCGCTCCGGTTACGGCCGATGTCGAGCCGCGTTTGCATCTGGCCGATTTTCTGCGCGGCGACCGGCACCTCACGGGCACGCATCTCGGTTGCGAACAGGGCGTCTGCGGCGCCTGCACGGTGCTGATCGACAACAAGCCGCAGCGCGCATGTCTGGCATTTCTCGTCGATTGCGACGGTGCGGATGTTCGCAGCATCGAAGATTTCGATGACGACCCGCTGATGGGCGAGTTGCGGGACGCATTCAGTGCGTCGCACGCCCTGCAGTGCGGCTTCTGCACGCCGGGCATGCTGGCCAGTGCGCGTGATATCGTCAGCCGACTGGGCGAGGTGTCGGAACACAGAATTCGTGAGGAACTGTCTGGCAATATCTGTCGTTGCACCGGCTATGTCGGAATCGTCGAGGCGATCCGCGCGGTGTCGCTGGGCAAGCAGCCCGCGCTGGTCGGCGTCGCCGCGGCGCGCCCGCAGAAGATGATCGCGCGAACCGAGCCTGTCGCCGCGTCTGTGGTGGCACCGGCCGCCCGTCCCGAGCCGGTCGCGGGTGCCGGAGGCGGCACGTCGATCGAGGAGCGCATTGCGATCAAGGCGTCACCTGACAAGGTTTGGGAAGCGCTCTCGGATTTGCGGCGCGTGGCGTCCTGTCTGCCCGGCGCAGAGATTACCGAGATCGATGGCGAGAAAGTGAAGGGGCGGGTGCGGATCGCGCTCGGTCCCATCAAGCCGGCTTTCAGCGGTGAAGCGCACGTGGCGATGAATGCCGCGACGCGTGAGGGTAGAATGGCCGGGCGCGGCCGCGACTCCGGCATGGGCTCGTCCGCGGAGGGCGAAGCGCGCTGGCAGGTGATCGACGGTGTGGCGAACGATGCCATCGTCGTGGTGAACCTGACGTGGCGGCTGACCGGTCCGCTCGCGCAATTCGGCCGTTCGGGTCTGATCGAGGATATCGTCCGCCGCCTCGCCGCGACTTTTGCCGCCAATCTCGAAGCCTCCATCACCAATCAGGCGCCACCCGTAGCGTCGTCACCGGGGATCAGCGCTTTTGCACTGGTCTGGTCGGTTCTCAAGGCGAGATTATTCGGCCGGTCGTAAGCGACGATGAAGCGGCGGCAAATCAATGGCGCCAAGTCGCGTATCTCATTGCGCGAATCTGATCCATCAAGCTGGAATCGGCCGACACCACGGGCACGGATCTATCGAGGGGCCGTACCCCCTTGTATCTGCACACGGACGGAAGTGTGCGATGGATGCGACTGAGCGCGTTGGCCGGTCGACGCCGACCAACGCGCGCGGCGATGCCGCCCTGGTCGGCTGCGCGGACGCTTTCGGTTTGTTTGCAAACGGTGTTGATGCGTCCGATCATGCCGCATTTCAGCGGTATGAACGCTTGCTTGCGATCGCATTTACTCCGGTTTGATGCGAGCGTCCTCGACGACCTTGGCCCACTTTGTGATCTCGGACTTGATGTGATCCGCGAACTGCGACGCCGTGCCGCCGACAGGCTCGACGCCCTGATCGGCAAAGCGGCGCTTGACGTCGTCCTGCTTCAGGATCGTGTTGATCGCGGCATTCAATTTGCGCACGACATCCGGCGGCATGTTGGCCGGACCGACGACGCCGAACCAGACGCCGACCTCGTAATTGGCGACGCCGGCCTCGGCGACCGTCGGTACGTTGTCTGCAAGCGGCGATCGCTGAACGCTGCTGACGCCAAGCGCGCGCAGTGTCCCGGCTTTCACCTGTTGCAGCACGTTCGGCACATTGTCGAAAGCGACGTCGATATGGCCGCCGAGCATGTCGTTGACCATCGGCGCGCTGCCCTTGTACGGCACATGCACCATGTCGACGCCGGTCAGGCTCTTGAACAATTCCATCGAGAGATGGTTCGATGAGCCGATGCCAGTGGAGCCGTAGCTGACCTTGCCGGGATTGGCCCTGGCATAGTCGAGCAGGTCCTTCACCGAATTGATCGGCAGCGACGGTTTGACCACCAGCAGATTGGGGGTCTGACCTGCAAAGACCAATGGCGTGAAATCGGCGACGGTGTCGTAAGGCAGATTCTTGTAGATGCTCGGATTGGCGCCGAACGGAAACGCCACGCCGAGCAGCGTGTAGCCGTCGGGCGCCGCTTTCGCGACGGCTTCGGTGCCGATCAGCGTGCCGCCGCCGGGACGGTTCTCGACCACGACGGGGACGCTCCACGCCTCCTGAAGTTTTTGCGAGACGATCCGCCCAAGCGTGTCGTTGAACCCGCCGGGTGTGTAGGGGACGATGTAGCGGATCGTCTTGTTCGGATAGTCGGTTGACGCCACCGGCGCCGTCTGCGCTCGCGCGACGGTGACGGCGGCAAGAGCAAGGGCGAGCGCGCCGCAGACGAAGTGAACACGGCACACCATGCGTGAGGATACTCCGGTCCGGCGCGGCTCAGACATAGCAGGGCCCCTCGATCAGCGGATGCGCGTTGATGAACGCCTCATCGATCTCGACGCCGAGACCGGGGACCTCGGACGGCGTGACGCAGCCATTTTCATCGAGCTTGTAGGGAATGCCGCCCACGGAATCCCGGAACGGATTGCTCCTGGCGACATCGCCTTCGAAATAGCCGGGGTCTTCGACGGCGGCGAGCACGTTGATCGTGGCGGCCATGTTGATGCCTGTCGCGGAGGTGTGCGGATTGAACGACAGCTTCCACGCATGGGTCATGGCGGCAATCCGCATCGTCTCGGTGATGCCGCCGGTCTTCGACAGATCGGGCTGCACGAAGCTGACGGCGCGGTCCTCAATCAGCCGGTTGAACTCGAAGCGCGTGAAATGATTTTCGCCGGCGGCGATCGGTGTTGCACCCATCGCGGCCGCCGCCTGATACGACCGGTAGTCGAGCGCCGGAAACGGCTCTTCGAGCCAGCCGATCTGCAGGTCGTCATAGGCCGGCATGACGCGACGGGCGTCGTCGAGCGTGTAACCGGTGTTGGCGTCGACGAGAATATCGATCGCGTCGCCGACGGCCTTGCGCACCGCCGTCGCGCGCGCAACGTCGTCGCGCGGATTGTCGCCGACGCGCAATTTGACCGCGCGGTAGCCCTGCGCGATATAGCCCTGCGCTTCTTCGGCGAGCGAGTCCGGCGCCTGCCAGCCGAGCGAAATGCCGCCCGCATAGGCCTTGATCGGCTTCGATGATCCACCAAGCAGCTTGTAAAGCGGCCAACCCGCCGCCTTGGCGCGAATATCCCACAGCGCGAGATCAAGACCGCTGAGAGCCATGGCTGCAGCATAGCCCATGCCGTGACTCGACAGTTGCATCCGGTAGACGCGATCCCAGACGCCGACGACATTCATGGCATTCATCCCGACGACAAGTTCGGCAATCGTCGTGTCGATCAGCTTGGCGATTGCGCCGGGGCAGCGGCCGTGATGCGCCTCGCCCCAGCCGACAAGACCTTCATCGGTCGTCACCTTGACCAACACGGCGTCGCGCTTGACGGCGCGGCCAATGCCGAGCCGGACGTTCTGGCCCTGAGGGACGCGGTAGGAAATCGGGACGGCTTTGATCGCGGTAATTTTCATGGCTTTCCTCACGCTCCCCGATGGCCGGGATTGACGAGATTGCGCGGCGTCTCGCCACGCAGGATACGAAGCATCTCTTCCGCAGCACCGACTGCCATCGCGCGGCTGGAGCTTGCGGTGATCGCCGCCGCATGCGGCGTCAGCAGAAGATTGGGACACGCCAGCAGCGCATCATCCGCCGGCAGCGGCTGCACGTCGAAGACGTCGAGCGCGGCGCCGGCGATCTTGGTCGCGGTGAGCGCATCGATCAGCGCGGCGGTGTCGATGACCGCGCCGCGCGAGACGTTCACCAGCACCGCATGCGCAGGCATCGTGGCGATGAGATCGCGACTGACGAGGCCGCGGGTCTCGTCGGTCAGCGTGCAGCAAACCACGACCGCGTCGCTGCGCGCGAAAAGATCGTCAAGCGCGACTTCCCCGACGCTGTCGGGGAGCGATCCCTTGCGGCGCGACGTGCCGACAACGCGCATGTTGAAACCCGCGCGGGCGATCTCGGCGATGCGGCGGCCGATGGTGCCGACGCCAAGAATGCCGAGCGTCGAACCGTTCAGTTCGGTGAGGCTTTCGGCAATCGCCCGCGACGTAGCCCAGCCTTTGTCACGCAACAGCGCGTCCATGCGATAGAGCGGACGGCGCAGATGCATCAGCGCCGACAGCGCGTATTCCGCGACGGCATTGGTGTTGCTGCCGGGCAGATTCGCGACGGCGACGCCGCGTGCGGTCGCGGCCTCGACCGGAATGAAATCGAGCCCGACGCCGTGACGGACCATGCCTTTCAGGCGCGGTGCATGATCGACAATGTCATCAGGCAGCTTGGCGCGAACGATGATGCCGTCGGCCTCTTTCGCCCAGAGCCGCAGCGTGTCGGGTTTGGTGTCCGGCGCGGTGATCAGGCGGACATGCGGCGCGAGCAGCGCCTCGCCGTCAGCGTGCATCGATTGCGTCAGCAGAACGACGAGTTTGTCAGACATGCAAGGCCGGTCCTTCGACAATCCGATTGACGAGGCGGCCGAGGCCTTCGACCTGCATCGCGACGGTCGCGCCGGGCACCAGCCATGCCGGTGGTGTGTGCAACGCCGCCACGCCGGCCGGCGTGCCGGTCGCGATCATGTCGCCGGGTTCCAGCGCCGTCTGATGCGACAGGTAGGAGACGAGGTCGGCGACTCCGAACATCATGTTTTGCGTTGAGCCCTGCTGAAGCATCCGGCCGTCGACGCTGAGGCTGACGTGCAGCGCCTGGGGATCGGGGACCTCGTCTGCGGAAGCGAGAAACGGTCCGAAAGGCCCGAACGTCTTGAAATTCTTGCCGCGATCGAAGTGGCCGTCGGCCTTGATGATCTCGCTGGCGCTGACGTCGTTGAAGCAACCATAGGCGACGACATGATCGAGCGCGCGATCCTTGCTGACGTTTTCGGCTCGGACGCCGATCACCGCCGCCAACTCGGCCTCGTAAGTGACGCCGCCGATGCCTGCGGGCAGCACGATCGCCTGTCCGGGCGCGGCGATCGTGTGCGGCGCTTTCATGAACAGCACGGGCTTGTCCGGCGCCGCCATGCCGCGCTCGGCCAGCGCGTCGCGATAATTATGCGCGATGCCGAAGATGCGTTTCGGCGTTGGCAGGGGCGCCAGCAACGACACCGACGCCAGCGGCATTCTCGCGGCCTCGGCAAGACCATGCGCGGTAATGACATCCACAATGCCGGGAAGGCCCTTATCGAGCATCGCCTGCAGATGCGGCTCTGCGCCCTGCAGCGCAGCGCGCATCGCCGGATGGGCGAGATCGACGACGACATCGTCTGCGCCGGAGCCGTCGCCGCACAGCACGCCGGAGCGCGTCTCGCCTGCCTGGGTGAAGGTGACGAACCTCATGACACGCGATAGCGGTCGATGATGCTGCGATCGACCTCGATGCCGAGGCCCGGTCGATCAGGCACGGCGATCACGCCGTTGACCTGACGGATCGGATCGACCGCGAGATGATCGCGAAACGGATTTTCCTCCTGTTCAAACTCGAGCATCGGCGGCATCGGAAACAGGCTTGGCGGCTGGTTCGGAGTCGAAGCGAGAAAATGGATCGTGGCGGCGAGACCGACGACCGAGCCCCAGGCGTGCGGGACGCATTCGACGCCAAACGTGCTGGCCAACGTCGCGATCTTCTTGCATTCGGTGATGCCGCCCGCTGCGCAGACGTCGGGCTGCACGATGTCCATCGCCTTGCGCGCGATCGCGTCGCGGAAACCCCAGCGCGTGAATTCGTTTTCGCCGCCGGCGACGGCCATATCCAGCGCGCGCGAGACCTCGACATAGCCGTCGATGTCTTCCGGCGAGATCGGCTCCTCGAACCATTCGATATCGAGGTCTTCGAGCTTGCGGCCGAGGCGGATCGCGGCCGGCACAGTCAGGCAATGGTTGGCGTCGACCATCAGCTTGATGTCGGGGCCGATTGCGTCGCGCACAGCCTTGACGCGCTCGAAGTCGCGCCTGATCGAGCCCAGGCCGATCTTCATCTTGATCGCCTTGAAGCCGGCTTCGACATAGCCGTTGGCTTCTTCGACCGCTTCATCGACCAGACGATTCATGTCGGTGAAATAGAGGCCGGTCGCGTAGCAATCGACCTCGGTGCGGACGGCGCCGCCGATCAGTTTGTGAACCGGCTTGTTGCAGGCCTTGCCGATGATATCCCACAGCGCGATATCGATGCCGGAGATCGCCGCGATCGACATGCCCTTGGGGCCGTAATCCTTGATGCGGTTATAGAGGTCCTCCCAGATCACTTCGACGTCGAACGGATCGCGGCCGATGACGCGCGCCGCCAACTGGCTGTCGATGAAGGCCTTGGCGACGGCCGAGGGGCCGTAGCATTCGCCCCAGCCGACGACGCCGTCATCGGTTTCGATTTCGACAAGGCATGTGCCGCGAGTCTTGTAGAGCCAGCCGCGTGACGAGGTGAAGGGTTTGGCGACGGGCGCCGCGACGACGTGGCAGGTGATTTTCTTGATGAGCAACGGCTTTGCCCTTTTTGGGTTGGACGGGATGCAAGCGCGGTCTGGCCGCGTTATTCTTTCGGGAAGGTCTGTGCTGCAACGGTACCGATCGATTTGGCGACGCTGTCGATCTCTTTGGTGAGATTATCGCCGGTCATGTCGTCGACCAGAAACGCGTTCTTCGTGGCGAATTCCTTGAAGCGCGGGTCCAGGATCGCGTTGCGGAACGCCGTGATCAGCTTGGTGCGGACATCGGGGGGCAGATTGGCCGGGGCGACGACATAGGCCATCTGCACGACGGGGCCGTAGGGGAAGACGTCGTAGCCTTTTTCCTTGAAGGTCGGGACATCCGGAAACATCTCGAGCCGCTCATTGGCGAAAATGCCGAGTGGCTTGAGCAGCCCCTCCTGAACCTGCCCGAGCGTCTCGGACGGTTTCAACACCCCGGCCTCGACATGCTGGCCGAGCAGATCGGCGACGACCTTCGACCCACCGGTGTAGGGCACGTTGATGTAATCGACGCCTGCGCTGCGCGCGGCCATCGATGCGAAGATGTGGTTGAGGTTGTAGTTGCCGGGCGTGCCGATCGAGGTCTTGCCGGGATTGGCTTTCATCAGGTTGAGAAAGTCGTCGAGCGATTTCGGCTGGCTCTTCGAGGACACCAGCAGCATCAGCGGATCGGTCGACACGCGCGCGATATTGATGAACTGGCCGTTGCTCAGTCCCTGCGCCTTGTTCTGCGCGATCAGCGCCAGGGTCGAGCTGGTGCCCATCCCGAGCGTATAGCCATCCGGCGCGGCGGCGGCGACCCGCTTCATGCCGATCACGCCGGTGGCGCCGACCACGTTTTCGATGACGATCTTGATGCCCTGTTCGCGCAGCAGCGGATCAAGCGCGCGGGCGGCGACGTCGTTCGAGCCGCCGGCATTCCAGGGCACGATGAAGGTGACGTCACGCTGCGGATAGGCCTGCGCCCCAGCGGTCGTCGTCTGGATGGCAGCCATCGCGCAGCAGGCAACAAAAAGAGCTTTGGCCTTCAGCATTTTTGTATCCTCCCGTTTTGTTGTTTGTTACAACAAACATCGAGCTGGCGTCAATGCTCTTGGGTTCGGTGATGTTTGCGCAATCCAGCGCGGTCATGTAGCGAGCGTGAAATGACGGCACTTAAACGCATCGAGCGCGAACCGCTCTGGGACTTGGCGCATGCGCAACTGCAGGACGCCCTGCTGGCCGGGCGTTTCGCGCCGGGCACGGTGATGACGCTGCGATCGCTGGCCGAGAGTTTCGGTACGTCGATCACGCCGGTGCGTGACGCCGTGCTGCGCCTTGTCGCGCAGGGCGTGCTGCAACAAGGACCGCGCAATTCCGCCATCGTGCCGAACCTGACCAAAAACGAATTGGCGCATCTCACGGTGGTGCGCTGCGCGCTGGAAGGCCGGGCGGCGCGAGAGGCGGCGCTGAACCGCAACGAGGCGGCGTTGCAGCGGCTGCACGCGCGGCTGGCGACGATGCAGACGCTGATCGCGGAGAAAAAACTCGAAAGCTATCTCGAGCATCACCGCAAATTTCATTTCGAAATCTATGCGATGTCAGGCATCGGCATTCTTGTCGAAACCATCGAGAACATGTGGCTGCGCTGCGGCCCGGTTCTGTCGTTCGTGATTCCGGATTACGTGGTGCTGCTGAAAGGCTGGGATCACCATATGGCGGCCTTGAAGGCGATCGTTGCCGGCGATGCCGACGCGGCCGAGCGAGCGATCGTGGCCGATATCACCGGGGCAGCTACCTATCTCGAAAGTCTTGCCGATGCGGGCGGGCAACTGCGGCGGCCCTTCAGCGCGGCTTCGATAGCACTTCGATAGGTTTTCTATCGTATCAGCGCCAAAGGGCTTTACCTGACGGAATTCGTCGGCTTACCCAAAACGTAGTGGAAAGCTCTTGTTCTCTCACGCCTGCGCCTTTTCGCGGATGCGTGGTTGATTAAAATCTGACCCACCTATGTGGAAACGCAGAGCTTACAACGTCGGCAGCGCGCTCCCTCTCTTATGGGGTCGAGCCGAGCTTCGCTCCTCTCTGAGAGTTGGGGTGAGCGACTATCTGGGGGTACGGTCTATCGATAGGACACACCCCCTCACCCGGAAGCGTCGCTTCGCTTGCTTCCGACCTCTCCCCGACCGGCAGAGGTGAGTCAGTGCCCGTGGTGTCGGCCGATTCCAACTTGATGGATCAGATTCGAGGCCACGCGCCTCTTGGTTCGACGTTCGGCGCTTGTCTGACCGCGCCGGCCGATAGCCGCCACGGCGTTCTGCAATGATCAGGGTGACGGTGGCCGTGGCAAGCAGATCGCTTCTCGCGCGATAGGCTTGTCGGCCGACATCAAAATACAAGAAATACCTGATTTGATATGGTGGGCCCGGCAGGACTCGAACCTGCAACCAGACCGTTATGAGCGGCCGGCTCTAACCATTGAGCTACAGGCCCGCGGCGCGTCACGAATGGCGGCCGAAGGACGCCATCCCATAGCGTGGCGGGACTGCATCGGCAATCCACAGCGACGCGCGCAGCGGAACTTTGATGCAAACGCGACGTTGGCGGGGATCGTTTTCAAGGGACTGCACAATGTTCAAATGGGCCGTGATCTGCCTTGTCATCTCGCTTGTCGCAGGCGGCCTCGGCCTGACCAACGTCTCGGCCTATGCCAAGAAGCTGTCGCTGGTCCTGTTCGGCCTGTTTTTCCTTGGCTTCCTCGCGCTGCTGGTCTTCGCCTATATGGTCGGGGCGGTCATCGCGCAGGGCGATGTGCTGCCAGCACTCGTCGCGATCAGCGTCCAGGCATGATCCCGAAAGCATGCCGTCGGGCTCGACCCGTAAGCGGTGCTCGGGTTCGGATCGGATCATGCCCGATGATCAATCGACCGAGACGCCGGCAAATTCGACGACCTTGCGCCACTTCTCGGTCTCTGCCACGACGAGCTTGCCGAATTCAGCCGGCGTCATCGGCTTCGGCAGGCCGCCGACTTCGGCGAGCCGCGCGACGAGCCTGGAATCTTTCAGCGCGACATCCATCGCTGTGTTGAGCGTCGCAATGATCTCCGGCGGCGTGCCCTTCGGCGCGCTCATGCCGTAAAAGCCGACCGCCTCGAAGCCCGGAACGGTTTCCGCAATCGCCGGAACATCCGGCGCGCCCGGCCAGCGCTGCGGCGAGGTCACGCCCAACGCGCGCACCGTGCCGCCGCGCGCCTGCTCCAGCGCCGACGGCAGGTTGTCGAAGATCACCTGCACTTTGTTGGAGATAATGTCGGGAAAAGCGATCGCCGAGCCGCGATAGGGGACATGCTGCATGTCGCATTTGGTCATCGCCTTGAATAGCTCGGCTGACATGTGCACGGATGTGCCGTTGCCGGACGAGGCGTAAGACACCTTGCCGGGATTGGCCTTGCAGTAGTCGATGAACTCCTTGACGGTTTTCACCGGCATCGCGTTCGACACCACCATCATGTTGGTGAGCTGCATGATGCTCGCGACCGGCGCGGTGTCGCGGATGAAATCAAACGGCAGCTTCTTGTAGAGCGATGCGGAGATCGCATTGTTGGGCGCGACGAACAGCAGCGTATAGCCATCCGGCGCGGCATTGACGGCGGCCGCGGCGGCAATGTTGCCGCCGGAGCCGGCGCGGTTTTCAACCACGAATTGCTGGCCGAAATGATCCGACAGCCACTGGCTCATGATTCGCGCGACGATATCGACCGGGCCGCCGGCCGCGAAGCCGATCAGCCATTTGACAGGACGATCGGGATAGCCCGCCGCCGGTGTGGGCGTCGCGCTCGACGCAAGTCCGACCGCGCAAATGAGACCGACAGCGGCCGCGCGAATCCCCTTGATCATGATGGTCCTCCGAAGGTCATTTAATCTTGGACTCTGTGGCCCGTTTGCGATGATGCTCTCACAGAACACACGCTTTGCCTATCGCGCGGCGCCGGGGATGACATGATGAGACGATTGTGGTGTGCGCTGATGGCTTCGATGATGTGGGTTGCGGCTGCAATGGCGCAGAATGGACCGCTGACGATCCGTCTCGGCACCGCGACGCCGGGCGGCGGCTTCCCCGTCTATGGCGAGGCCTTCAAAGACGTTATGCAAAAGGCTGATCCGTCGCTGGCGATCGTCCTGCGGAACACCAAAGGCAGCACCGAGAACATTCCATTGCTGGAAGCTGGCCAACTCGACATCGCGCTGGTGGCGGGCGAGCCGTCCTATGAAGCCTTCGCGGGCATCGGCCGTCCGGCGACGCCATTGAGGATTCTCGCGGCGATGTATTCCAATCCGGGGATGTTCGTGGTGCGCGCCGACAGCCCCTACAAGACGATCACCGACCTCAAGGGCAAGACGATCGCCTTTGGCGCGAAGGGGTCCGGGCTCATCATGCTGTCGCGCTATGTTCTCGACGGGCTGGGGCTCGATCAGGACGCGGATTTTACGGCGACCTACCTCGATCGCGCCGGCGATGGTCCTGCGATGCTGGCGGATGGTCGCGTCGCGGCCTTGTGGGGGGCGGGCATCGGCTGGCCGGGCTTCAAGACGGCAAGCGAGGCTGAGGGCGGTGCGCGGTTCATCGCGCCGGATGCCGCCGAGATGGCTCGCATCCGCGCGAAACACGCGTTCCTCAAGCCGCTGCTGGTGCCCGCGCGGAGCTATTCCGGTCAGCCCGCGCCGATCGCATCGCTGGGATCGTGGAGCTTCATTCTGGCTCGCGCCGATTTGCCGGATGATGTCGCGTATCGGCTGGCGCGGACGCTGCATGGGAGCGAATCGGCGCTGTGCGAAAGGCTGTCTCAGGCCTGCGAGACAACGGCGTCAAACACGGTGGCTGCCGCGCCGGATATCGCGCGCATTCATCCGGGTGTGGTGAAATATTTGAAAGAGATCGGGCTCATGAAGCCGTCACCCTGAGGAGCGCGCACTTGCGCGCGTCTCGAAGGGCGACGCCGGAATGTGGATCCATCCTTCGAGGCTTGTCTCGCCGCGCTTACGCGCGATGCGACAAGCGCCTCAGGATGACGCTGGTCGTGCTCCTCACTTTTTCCCCGCCGCACATGCCGGATCGGGCGGACCGAACGCGTCAGCGCCGGAAATCTTCGTCAAGATTTCGTAGTAGTCCCACGGATATTTCGACTGCTCGGGCGATTTGACCTGCACCAGCATCAGGTCGTGCACCATCAATCCGTCCTCGCGCAGCGTGCCGTTGCGCGCGAAGAAATCCTCGATCGGCTTTTCGCGCATCTTGGCGGCAACCTTCAATGGCTCGTCGGTGCCGGCATCCTGGATCGCCGTCAGATAATGCATCACCGATGAATAGACGCCGGCCTGCCACATCGTCGGCATGCGATTCATCTTCGCGAAAAAGCGCTTCGACCATTCGCGCGTCTTGTCGTCCATATCCCAGTAGAACGAGGTCGTCAGCAGCAGACCCTGCGCGGTCGGCAGGCCGAGCGAATGAATGTCGGTGATCAGCGCGAGCAGCGCGGCCATCTGCTGACCGCCCTTGAAGATGCCGAACTCGCCGCCGGTTTTGATTTCATTGATATTGTTCGGCGGACCGGCGGCAATGCCGATGATCTTCGCCTTTGACGCCTGCGCCTGCAACACGAAGGACGACAAGTCCGGCGTCGCGAAAGGCGGCCGCACGGAGCCGAACACCTTGCCGCCCATTTTCGTCACGACCGACGATGCATCGCGCTCCAGCGCCTGCCCGAACGCGTAATCGTCGGCGATGAAGAACCACGAGTCGCCGCCGCGCTTGACGACCTCCTGCGCGGTGCCGACCGCGAGCGCGCGGGTGTCGAACACCCATTGCATCGTGTAAGGCGAGCAGAACTTGCCGTGGAAATCGGCGGCGCCAGTCGAATGGGTGATGAACAGTTTTTTCTTGTCGTTGGCGACGTTCTGGACGGCGAGGCCGACCGCCGAGACCGGCACATCGACGATCAGATCGACCTGATCGACGTCGTACCAGCGCCGCGCGATGCTGGCGCCGATGTCCGGCTTCAATTGGTGATCGCCGACGATGACGCTGATCGGTTTGCCGAGCACGCTGCCGCCGAAATCATCGACCGCCATCTGCGCGGCGGTGACGGAGCCCTGGCCCGATGGGGTCGAGGCTGGGCCGTTCATGTCGGTCAATACGCCGATTTTGACGGTGTCGTCGGAGATTTGCGCCGAAGCGGCCGATGAGAGCAACACGGCTGTCAGGGCCGCGCCGATGAAGCGAGTGAGCATTGAGAAACCTCCCGAGGCGTGGTCTTGAGGCCACGCTGATTTAGTGAGAGCGTATCCGAAGATATCGCAACAATGAAACCGTCATCGCCCGGCAAGGGCCGCCGGCGACGTCTTCGTCGTCCGGTCGCGCCCGACGACCGGGCGATCCAGTATTCCGCGACGATCCCGTTCAATTGCAAGCGTTGCGGAATACTGGATCATCCGCCTTCGCGGATGATGACGGCAGCGGATGGGGCCGCGCTTTGCGTCAACCGCTCCGCCTTCGCCAAATCTTCTTCCGTATTCGCGTTGAAAAACGGATCATGCGGGACAACAGGCCATTCCGCCGCGACGAAATCATAGCGCATGATGAAGGCGCGGACGCGGCGCAGATCGTCGTTGATCAGAGCCCGGCGTAAGTCGTCGCGCAATGCCACGTCCCACAGTGCAATCACGGGATGCATCTCGCTACCGGACGACGCCACGGCGATGCGCGTCTGTGCCGTCAACGCCGCGTGGAGCCGCTCGACCAGATCGCTCGGCAGGAACGGGCAATCCGCCGGCGCGCTCAGCATCCACTGTGCCTCGGGCCGATAGGTCACGACCCAGTCAAGCCCGGCGAGAATGCCGGCGAGCGGCCCGGCAAAGCCCGGCACCGTGTCGGCGATGACGGGCAACCCGAATTCGGAAAAACGCGTTGCGTCGCCGTTGGCATTGAGCACCAGCGCGTCGCATTGCGGCGTCAGGGCCGCGACGGCACGGGCGAGAATGCTGCGGCCGCCGACGGTGCGCAGCGGCTTGTCGCCGCCGCCCATGCGACGGGCGAGTCCGCCCGCGAGCAGAACGCCGGGCATGAAAGATGAGGCATGACGCGTCATCGCCTATCTTAGCCGATTTCCTGGCTCCCTCGAAGGCCGCCAAAGGAAGGGTGCCATTCCCGCGCAATTGCGGGTAAAGCCTCTCGGCCCGGCAACCGCAGGCGCAAACGGAGACGGCGATGAAGGTGATCGGATTGGCGGGCTGGAGCGGGGCGGGCAAGACCACGCTGCTGACTAGGCTCATTCCGCATCTCCGCGCCCAGGGTCTGCGCATCTCGACGATCAAGCACGCGCATCACGCCTTCGATGTCGACATGCCCGGCAAGGATTCCTGGCGGCATCGCGAGGCCGGTGCGACCGAGGTTCTGGTGTCGTCCGCCAACCGCTTCGCGCTGATGCATGAACTGCGCGGTGCGCCGGAACCGGACTTGCCGGATTTGCTGGCCCGGATGGCGCGCGTCGATCTTGTCATCATCGAAGGTTTCAAGCGCGCCCCGCATCGCAAGATCGAGGTGTTTCGCGCCGAGAACGACAAGCCGCTGCTGTTTCCCGACGATCCCGGCATTCTTGGCATCGCCGCGACGGGCAGTATAGAGACCACGCTGCCCGTCGCGCATCTCGACGACATCGACGCGGTCGCCAACATGCTGCTCGCCGCAGCAGCGCCGCTCGCCGAACTCACCGAGGGCTAGACCATGGCCACGATCGTTCTCGATCTCGCCGGGTTGAAATGCCCGTTGCCGGCAATGATGACGAAGAAGGCCCTGTCGAAACTCGGTCCGGGTGACGTGCTTGACGTGCGTTGCACCGATCCGATGGCCGAGATCGACATTCCGCATCTCGTCAACATGACGGGTGATTGCCTCGTCGGCACGGCCCGCGACGCCGCCGGATCGTCATTCCTGATCAGAAAAGAATCGATCTAGATTTGCAATCGCCGCATGGAATAGTGCGCCGCAAAATCAAAAATTCCTTTTCAAAACGAGCCGCTTACGACGATTTGTCTATCGACAGCGGCGTCGTCATCTGGCCAATTGCACCAGTTTGCCGGGGACACGCGCGATCGGTCCGAGAGCGCGACGGCAGTGGGAATTCATTCGAGATGCAGACGCATGACAAGTGCGCTGCACGGGGAGGGTCACATGGCAACACTCGAAGGCGCGCGCACCGCGCCCACCGCGCAAGCGGGACTGCTCGATCGCGAGCGCATCATTGCGACCGCGGGTTTCAATCGCTGGCTGGTGCCGCCCGCGGCGCTCTGCATTCATCTGTGCATCGGCATGGCCTACGGCTTCAGCGTCTTCTGGTTGCCGCTGTCGCAGGCGATCACGACGCCGGCGTCGAAAGAAGTATGCGACGGCATGAGTCTCGCCACCGAACTGTTCACCACGACCTGCAACTGGAAGGTCGCCAGCCTCGGCTGGATGTACACGCTGTTTTTCGTGCTGCTCGGCGTGTCCGCCGCGATCTGGGGCGGCTGGCTCGAACGCTCTGGCCCGCGCAAGGCCGGCGTTGTTTCGGCGATCTGCTGGTGCGGCGGCCTCGTGCTCGGCGCGATCGGCATTTACACGCATCAACTGTGGATCCTGTGGCTCGGCTCCGGCGTGATCGGCGGAGTCGGCCTCGGTCTGGGCTATATCTCACCGGTCTCGACATTGGTGAAGTGGTTTCCGGATCGTCGCGGCATGGCGACGGGCATGGCCATCATGGGCTTCGGCGGCGGCGCGATGATCGGTTCGCCGCTCGCCAACATGCTGATGAACTATTTCAAGACCCCGACCGATGTCGGCGTCTGGCAGACGTTTCTGGCGATGGGCGTGATCTATTTCGTCTTCATGATGATCGGTGCGTTCTCCTATCGCATCACGCCGCCGAACTGGCGTCCCGAAGGCTGGACGCCGCCGGCGACGGCCAATGCGATGATCACCACCGGCCATGTCCATCTGAAGGACGCGCACAAGACGGCGCAGTTCTGGCTGATCTGGGGCGTGCTGTGCATGAACGTGTCAGCCGGCATCGGCGTCATCGGCATGGCGTCGCCGATGTTGCAGGAGATCTTCGCCGGCAAGCTGATCGGCGCGCCGGATGTCGGCTTCGCACAACTGTCCGCCGCACAGAAGACCGCGATCGCCGGCATCGCAGCGGGCTTCGCGGGCCTGCTGTCATTGTTCAACATCGGCGGCCGCTTTTTCTGGGCCTCGCTGTCGGACAAGCTCGGGCGCAAGAACACCTACTTCACGTTCTTCATCCTCGGCATCGTGCTCTACGCGATGGCCCCGACGCTGGCGGGAACGGGCAACAAGATTCTGTTCGTGCTTGCCTTCGGCGTCATCCTGTCGATGTATGGCGGCGGCTTCGCAACGGTGCCGGCCTATCTGGCCGACATCTTCGGCACGCAGTTCGTCGGCGCGATCCACGGTCGTCTGCTCACGGCTTGGGCCACGGCGGGCATCATCGGCCCTGTCGTCGTGAACTACATTCGCGAGGCGCAGATCGCGGCCGGCGTTCCGCGCGCGCAAGTTTATGACCGCACCATGTATATCCTGGCGGGGATGCTCGTGGTCGGCCTGATCTGCAACTTCTTCGTCAAGCCGCTTGCGCCGCGTTGGTTCATGAAGCCCGAGGAAGTGGCGGCGCTGCAGGCGAAGGGCGCGGCGGCCAATACGGGCGGCGGCTCCTACGGCATCGGCAAAGGCGGCTTCGACGCCTCTGCGCTCGCGTTCTGGGCCTTCGTCGGAATCCCGCTGGCGTGGGGCGTCTGGCTCACGCTGCAAAGCGCCGTGCGGATTTTCCAGTAAGCGTTCGTCTCCACTGATCAACATCAAAACCCGCCGGCTGTCGCCGACGGGTTTTTGTTTAAACAACGCCGTTCTGACGTGCTGCAAGGATGGCCGTCATCCCCGCCAAGCGCGTTCTTCCACGCGCGAGCGGGGATCCGGTACGCCCATCAATAATGCTCTGAATACGGGTTCCTCCGCTTTCGCGGAGGGCGACGGCTTTGCTCGCCGGGCGGAACTGGCACCGTGTCGCGAGCTTATGTATTGTTGAACAGTGAGGACGACACAGCATGGCACGCAAATATTCAAAAGCCGCGTCGGCGAAAGTCGGAAGCGCGATCAAAAAGGCCAAGGCCGGCAAGTTGAAAAGCGGCGGCGACGGCGCAACCGTCAAGAGCCGCAAGCAAGCTATTGCGATAGCACTGTCTGAAGCACGCGCGGAAGGCAAGAAAGTGCCGAAGGCTCCGAAGAATAAAGTGACTGCGAAGAAGACGGCCAAGAAAAAACCCAAAGCAAAGACATCGAAGCGCTAACCGCAATGACTACGCTCACTCATCCCGCCTTGCGATGGCGCGCCGGCGAACGCCGCGCTTTCTTTGGCGAGCGGGCGCTGCTGGCGCGTCGCGCGGCATGCGCCTCGCTCTTGGCCGCCGCCTTGCCGCCGCCCTTCAAGCTCGCCTGCAACGCATCCATCAGGCTGACGACATTGTCGGACTTTTCCTCGCGCGGGGCCGCCTTGACGGGTTTGCCCGAGGCCTTGCGCTTCACCAGCGTCTGCAACGCGATCTCATAATCGTCCTTGAATGTCGACGGATCGAAATGCGCTGCCTTGCTGTCGAGGATATGCACTGCCAGGTCGATCATATCCCTTGAAATCTTGGGCGACGTGATGCCGTCAAAATAATCCTCCTCGTCGCGCATCTCGTAGGGATAGCGCAACGTGATGCCGAGCAGGCCTTTGCCGAGCGGTTCTATCGCGATGACGTGCTCGCGATTGGTCAGAACGATCCGCGCCAGCGCGACGCGGTCCTTGTCCTTCATCGCATCGCGGATCACGGCAAATGCGTCGGCTCCGGCCTTGCCGTCCGGCACGATGTAATAGGGGTTGTTCAGGAAACGCTTGTCGATCTCGTCGCGCGGCACGAAGCTGTCGATGTCGATCGTGTGCGTGCTCTCGATCTGCACGGATTCAAGCTCGCTTTTCTCGATCTCGACGAACGAGCCTTTTTTCACCTCGTAGCCGCGCGCCTTCTGGTCCTTCTCGACGACATCGCCGGTTTCGGCGTCGATCATCTGCTGCTTGAGCCGATTGCCGGTATCGCGATTGATCATGTGGAATTTGGTTTTCTCGACGCTGGTCGAGGCCGGATAGAGCGCCACCGGACAGGTGACGAGCGACAGCTTCAGGCTGCCTTTCCAATAGGCGCGAGGCGGGGCCATGATCGTCTCCGGTGTTGTGCGGGCATGCAGACCGGAACTTCAACCGGAGGTGAATGTTTTGGTTCCGGGCCGCCTGCAGCGGCTCGCGTGTGAATGAGCAGCCATGGCCAAATCGAACCTCGCTCCGTATCGCAAGAAGCGCGACTTCGAGAAGACGAAGGAGCCGAGCGGCGCGACGAAAGTCGCGGCCTCCATGCAACGACGTTTCGTGATCCAGAAGCATGACGCAACGCGGCTGCATTACGATTTGCGGCTCGAATTCAACGGTGTGTTCAAATCCTGGGCGGTGACGCGCGGGCCCTCTCTCGATCCGGCCGACAAGCGCCTCGCCGTCGAGGTCGAGGACCACCCGCTCGATTACGGAGACTTCGAGGGCACGATTCCAAAGGGCCAATATGGCGGCGGCACGGTTCAACTCTGGGATCGCGGCACCTGGGACGCCGACGATCCGGAACGTGGCTTCAAGAAAGGCGACCTGAAATTCACGCTGCATGGCGAGCGGCTGCATGGCGGCTTCGTACTGGTGCGGATGAAGCACGACCGCAACGGCGGCAAGCGCACCAACTGGCTGCTGATCAAGCATCGCGACGAACATGTCCGCGAGGGCAAAGCCAACAAGGTTCTCGACGCCGACGCGTCCGTCGCGTCGGGCCGCGCGATGAACGAGATCGCCGCCGGCAAGGGAAAGGGGCCGACGCCGTTCATGCTCGTCAAGTCCGGACGTATCAAGTCGGGGCGTATCGATGCGGATGCGGTGTGGGATTCGAGCCAGGGCCTTGCCGCCGAGAGACGGAAAAAGGAGCCTGCGAAAATCCCCGCGCCGAAGAAAGCTGCGGCAAGGACACCGCCCGCCGCAACAAGATCCGGCGCGATGCCGGACTTCATCGCGCCGCAACTCTGTTCGCCGGTGGACCGGCCGCCCTCCGGCGCGGGCTGGGCACATGAGATCAAATTCGACGGCTACCGCGTGCAACTGCGCATCGCGACCGGCAAAGCCACGCTGAAGACGCGCAAGGGTTTTGACTGGACCGACAAATTCCAGGGCGTGGCCGACGCCGCGCTGAAGCTGAAACTGCCGGATGGCGTCGTCGACGGGGAGATCGTCGCGCTGGACGAGAACGGTGCGCCGGATTTCGCGGCCTTGCAGGCGGCGTTGTCGGATGAGGACACCGGCCGGCTGATCTTCTTCGCGTTTGATCTGCTGTTCGTGGATGGCGAGGATCTGCGCAAGCAGCCGCTCGCGGACCGCAAGGAACGGCTCCACGACATTTTGTCAAAGGCGATCGGCAAAAAGACGTCCAGTCTCATTCGCTATGTCGAGCATTTCACCAGCGGCGGCGACGCGATCCTGCAATCGGCATGCAAGCTGTCGCTCGAAGGCATCATCTCGAAAAAGCTCAACGCACCCTATCGCTCCGGCCGCTCCGACAGTTGGACCAAGGCAAAATGCCGAGCCGGGCATGAGGTCGTCATTGGCGCGTGGAAGACGACCGCCGGAAAATTCCGATCGCTGATGGTCGGCGTCAACAACGGCGATCACCTGGCCTATGTCGGCATCGTCGGCACCGGCTTCGGCGCGGACAGCGTCAAGCGCATCATGCCGTCGCTGACGAAACACGCGGCAAAGACGAGCCCGTTCGGCGGCGAGAATGCGCCGTCTGGCAGCGATGACGTGCATTGGCTGCAGCCTGAACTGGTCGCGGAGATCGAGTTCGCCGGCTTTACCGGGTCCGGCATGGTGCGGCAGGCGGCATTCAAGGGCCTGCGGCAGGACAAGCCGGCCGACGAGGTCGAGGCCGAGACGCCGAAACTGACGCAGGTCGCCAAGCCGACAAAAAAACCCGCGAAAAAGACGACCGCGAAAAATGCCAAAGCGAAAACCGAATCCGGCCCATCGGAGGTGATGGGCGTGATCCTGTCCAAGCCCGACAAGCCGCTCTGGCCTGATGACGGCAACGGCGAAGCCGTCACCAAGCGTGATCTCGCCGACTATTTCGAGGCCGTCGGCGCATGGATGATCGAACATCTCAAGGGGCGGCCGTGCTCGATCGTTCGCGCGCCCGACGGCATCGGCGGACAGCAATTCTTTCAACGCCATGCGATGCCGGGCGCCTCAAACCTGCTCGAACTCGTCAAGGTCGCCGGCGACCGCAAGCCCTATTTGCAGATCGACCGCGTCGAAGGCCTCGCAGCCGTCGCCCAGATCGGCGGGCTCGAATTGCATCCGTGGAATTGCGCGCCGGATCAGCCCGAGATGCCCGGACGGCTGGTGTTCGATCTCGATCCGTCACCGGAGGTTGAATTCGCGGATGTCATCGCCGCGGCACGGGCGATGAAGGAGCGCCTTGACGCCGTGGGGCTTGCGAGCTTCTGCAAGACGACCGGCGGCAAGGGTCTTCATCTTGTGACGCCGCTTGCGACAAGCGCGAAAGACAGAGTCGCGTGGAAGGAGGCCAAGGCCTTCGCAAACCTCATCTGCCAGCAAATGGCTGATGACGAACCAGAGCGTTACCTCGTCAACATGTCGAAGAAATTGCGCAAGGGAAAAATCTTTCTCGATTATCTGCGCAATGACCGCATGGCGACGGCCGTTGCGGTGCTGTCGCCGCGCGCGCGTGACCATGCGACAGTTTCGATGCCGGTCACATGGGCTCAGGTCAAAAACGGCCTCGATCCGCGGGCCTTCACCGTGCGCAGCGTGCCGTCGCTTCTGAAAAAAACCAAAGCGTGGGACGGCTATGACGAAGCTGCGTCGTCGCTGAAAGACGCGATCAGGAAGGCCACATAAAAAAGCCGCTCCGGCACCGGGCCGGGGCGGCTTTAATGCGTCGCCTGCCCCGACCGCGACTTGCACTTCATGACGGATGAAGCGCCGACAGCGGCCGAGGGCAGGGATTCGAACTAGATTTTGCCGAGCAGAACGAGAATCAGCAGGATCACGATGATCAGTCCGAGACCGCCGCCGCCATACGCACCGGTGCCGTAAAATGAACCGCCGCCAAGGCCGCTGAAGCCACCGAGCAATGCGATGACGAGGATGATAAGAATGATTGTACCGATTGACATGGCCGTCTCCCAAAGCCCGGCAGGCGAAACGTCGCGCTGCCTTCCTGCAGATGAGAACAGGATGTCGCAGTTAAAGTTCCAGCGCAGTTCCTTGTTTTCCCCGGCTCTTCCGCAATCGCCAACGCCGCTTACATGGTGATCGTCTGAAAAGGAAACATGCTGATGGCTGCGCCGTTCGTTGTCTTGATTCCGCATCGTCTCGGTCGCGAGGAAGCGACGCGTCGCCTGAAAATGGGTTTGACGCGCGCCGCGGCGCAATTGCCGGTGATGCGCGTCGATGAGGAGAGCTGGGATGGCGATCGCATGCAGTTTCGAGTCCGCGCGCTGGCTCAAACGATCGGCGGCAATGTCGATGTCGGGGACGATCAGGTGCGTGTCGAAGTGACCTTGCCCTGGCTGCTGCAGAAATTTGCCGGCGCCGCCCAGGCCGCGATCCAGTCGCGCGGACAATTGCTGCTCGGCAAGAAATAGCCTGCTGCAATCCGGCCACACCCGAAAAAATCTGCTGTCCACCGGCGGACATTTACTTGTTTTTAAGAAATCTTTTATGAAAATGGTCGATGCGGGGACGGGAACCGACGCCGGTATCAAAGTCGGCACGATATCCGCTAAGGCCGTCCGGTCATGTCAGATCCCGGACGGCCTTCTTAATTTCAGCGCGTTTTTTGTGCGCGGATCGCGCCGACGGGCCGATCGCCGAACAGCGCCGCCAGCCGCAATTGCCCGTCTGCGGCGCCCTCGACGGCGAAGCCGGAGACATCCACCGCGCCTTCCCATGTCGACGGCCACACGCGGCCGTTTTGCGTGAGCGGTGCGAACGCCTTGGCAACAGCAACGATGACAGCCTCGCCGCCGAGGTGTCGCGCAAAGGCGATGACGCGGTCGGCATGGGGGCCGGTCACGTCGAGCGGCTTGTAGCCGCCATCGGCAAACACGGCCGCCATCTCGTTGCGCAGTTTCAGCAATTCGCGGGTCCAGGCGAGCTTGATATGGCCGTCGCGCCAATGCTGCGCGAGGCTGACCCAATCGGGCGCATCGCCAAGTGAGGCCAGCACCTTGGCGCGGTCGTCGAAGTCGACCGGGCGGCGGTTGTCCGGATCGACCAGCGAGAAGTCGTAGAGTTCAGTCCCCTGATAGAAGTCCGGCACGCCCGGCAACGTTGCCTTGAGCGTGATCTGGCTGAGCGAATTCAGCGCGCCGATTAATGCCGCCCGTTCTGCGAAGCCTTGCATCGAGGCGATGAACTCCGCCGATTGGCCGGGATCGAGAATGCGATCGATGAAGGTCTTCAATCCATTTTCGTAGAATTCGTTCGGATTGAGCCAACTCGTTTCCTGCTTGCCCTCTCGCGCGGCTTTCAGCGCATAGGCCTGCATGCGCTCGGTGAAGCTCTTGTCGCCGTCGAGCGGCCACGCCCCGACCAGCGCCTGATACAGCATGTATTCAAACGCGGCCGAGGGCGCGCGCTGGTCGCCATCCGTGACGAGATGCGGCGCGTTCATCAATTTCCAGCGTCCGACGAGACTGGCCCATTCGCTCGGCATTTCCGCCAAGGCCAGAATGCGCGCACGCGCGTCTTCGCCGCGCTTGGTGTCATGCGTCGCCGTCGACGTCAGGCCGTGCGGCGTATCTTTCACGCGCTCCTGCATCATGGCGTGGAAGGTCGCGATCGGCATCGCAGGAGCCGCAGGCTCGCCGCCGACTTCGTTCAGCGCGAGGAGGCGGTGGTAGCGATAGAATGCGGTGTCTTCGAGAGACTTCGCCATCGCCGGGCCGGTGAATTGCTGCACCTTCAATGCGAAGCGCCGCACGCGCGGCGCCGAATGGGTGCCGGCATTCTCGGTTTTCAGCAGATCGAGCGTCAGGGCGTCGCGCAGAAAGTCGAAGATGCCTTCGTCGGCGCCGAACCAGTCGGCGCGGGCCTTGTCGATGGTCTCGTTGATAAGCGCGCGGTCGCCGTCGGACGGGCCGGTGGCCGTGAGATAGGTGCGGTAGACCGGAAAGTGCAGCACGTAGAGTTCAAACGCCTGCCGGAGATTGTCGGCGGAATAATCGCGCGTCGTATAGTGCCCGCCGGCGATGCGCGCGAGCAGCCGCGTCAACACGGTGAACTCGCTGAGCAGCAGCGTGTCCAGCACGCGGCGCTTGGCCTCCTTCAGCAGCGGCGGAAATTGCGGCGAGATATTGCTGGCCTGACGCCAGACCTCGTCGAGATCGCCGAGGCCTTTGCCGTCCACCAGCACTTGCGTGATGACGTTCATCCACTCATAGCCGGTTGTGCCGTGGACGCCAGCCAGCGGCACGAGCTTTTCGTGCTCGCCGAGAATCTTTTCGATCAGCAGATAGAACGGCTTCGCCTTGCCGCCCTGCGCGTCGCGGATCAGTTTCCTGAGCCGCGTGAAATATTGGGCGGGGTCGCGCAGGCCGTCGATATGATCGAGCCGCAGCCCCTGCAATTTATCCTCCGCGATCAGCCGTTTCACGAGGCGATGGATGGCCTCGAACGTGCCGGCATCCTCGACGCGCAGACCGGCGAGCGTGTTGACGTCGAAGAAGCGCCGGTAATTGATCTCGCTCGAGGCGAGACGCCAGTGGCCGAGCTTGTAATGCTGACGTTCGAGAAGGTTATGCAGCGCCTTGGTCTGCACCGGGCGATGAGGTCCGCCCTTGTAGGCCTCCAGCCCGCGCGCAATCACGTCCGCGCCGCCGCCGATCGCGGCCAGCGCCTGCTTGAACGCCGGAGCTTCCCTATAGGTCGGATGGCGCAGGCCCTTGTCCTTGGCGGCCAGCGCCAGCAAAGCCTTGCCGGCCTCGGTCTCGGCCGCGTCGGCCTGCTTGACGATGGCGCGGAGAATTTCGCTGTAGCGCTCCGGCGCGATCGGCAGGCGATGCTCGTAGTACCATGCCGAGAATGCGCCGTCGGCCGCATCGTATTTCAGTTCGATCTCGCCGCCATCGAGCGCCGCGCCATAGCCGTTGCCGATGATCGGCAACAATACGCCGCCGCGCGCGCGAAACGGCAGGGTATCCCAATCGATGTCGAACGAGACGGCGTGCGGCGAGGCCGGTCCCCATTCCAGCACGTCGAGCCACCACGGATTATCGGCGAAGTGGATGCCGACGTGGTTCGGCACGAAATCCAGAATGAGCCCGATGTCGTTTTGTGTCAGCGCGGCGCTCAGCCGCTCGAAACCGTCTTCGCCGCCAAGTTCGGGGTTGAACTGGGTGTGATCAACGATGTCGTAGCCATGCGTCGAGCCGGCGCGCGCCTTCAGAAAAGGCGAGGCATAAAGATGCGTGATTCCGAGCGATTTCAGATAGGGAACGATCGCGGCGGCCTTGTCGAAGCCGAAATCAGCGGTGAGTTGCACGCGATAGGTCGCAACGGGAATGGCTGGGGGCATTGAGGTCATATCCATTTATTCAGTCGAAACTTAAATAGCGGTCATCCCCGCGAAGGCGGGGAGGTGGATTCACGTTTGAAGTGCAACGGTTGATTTGAGCTGAGAGAA
>CAXTJT010000007.1:0-230115 GCA_964244735.1 uncultured Tardiphaga sp. | reverse complement strand
TTCCATCCAACCAATCCCTCGACACCAAACACGAAGGCGGAGGGCCCAGTATTCCGCGACGCTCATGATTGAACATTAACATCACTGACTACTGGATCACCCGGTCATCGGGCGAAGACGCCCTCGCCGGGTGATGACGGCTGTGCATGTCCATCACGCATCGAACGTAATCACGCTCCGCACCGTCTTGCCGGCCTTCATCGCCGCAAATCCCTCGTTGATCTCCGACAGCTTCAGCCGCGCCGAAATCCAGTCGTCGAGATGCAGCCGGCCCTTGAGGTAGAATTCGACAAGCCTCGGCATATCGACACGGAAATGGTTCGAGCCCATCGATGATCCCTGGATGCGGCGCTCGCGCAGAAAGTCGAAGCCATGCAATTCGATCTTCTGGCCGAACGGAATCATCCCGACGATCGTGGCGGTGCCGCCGGGGGCCAGCATCGCAAACGCCTGCTCGGCAGTTTCCTTGCGGCCCAGTACCTCGAAGGAATGATGCACGCCGCCATTGGTGAGGTCCTTCACCTGCTGCACGACGTCGCCGTTGCGCGGATCAACCACGTCGGTCGCGCCCAACTTGGTCGCGAGTTGGAGCTTGGCCGGATTGGTATCGACCGCGATGATGCGGCCGGCGCCTGCGATCTCCGCCCCGTTGATCGCCGCCATGCCGACGCCGCCGCAGCCGATCACGACGACCGTCTCGCCGGGGGCGACTTTTGCGGTATTCACCACCGCGCCATAGCCGGTGATGACGCCGCAGCCGATCAGCGCGGCAAGTTCGAGCGGCATGTCCTTGCGGATTTTCACGATGGCATTTTCATGGACCAGCATCTGCTCGGCAAACGACGACAGGTTGAGAAACTGATTGAGCTTCTCGGAGCGCGCCCACGACAGCCGGTTCGACACACCCGGCAGCATCTTCACCGTCGTGTCGGTGCACAGCACCGGGCGCCCGGTCGAGCAATTGTCGCAGGTGCCGCAAAACACCGACAGGCATGTCACGACATGGTCGCCGGGCTTCACATAGGTCACGTCTGAGCCGACCTGCTCGACCACGCCGGCCGATTCATGGCCCAAAACCGCCGGCAGCGGATGCGGATACAGCCCTTCCATGAAATGCAGATCGGAATGGCAGAGCCCGGCGACGGTGGTGCGGATCAGCACTTCGCGCGGGCCGGGCCTCTGGATGCTGATGTCCTCGACCACCAGCGGCTTGTTCACTTCGTAAAGAACGGCGGCTTTCATTGTGGTGTTTCCTTTTTGGGTTTTTTGTTTTTAAGAAACTTACGTCATTCCGGGGCGCGGTCGGCTCTCGCCGAACGCGAACCCGGAATCTCATCAAAATGAACATGATGAGATTCCGGGTTCGATCGCGCAAGGCCCGACGACGAAGACGTCGCCGGGTCGGCGCTCGCCCCTGAATGACGTGTAACGCTCACGCCGCCGTCAGCCATTCGCCAACCTCGGCCATGCCGGCGTCGCGGTCGCCGAGCAGCAGCTCGGAGATCGCCGCATCGGCCTTCGCATCGACCAGCGCAAATGGATCGGGCTGCGTGAGGCGGTGATCGACCACAAGCCGCGCGAGCAGCAGACGCCGCGCATCGCCGCGCGCCGCATCGATCCGCGCGCCTTCCCATGTCAGCGCGACGGCGCTGGCGACGTGATAGAGCGTCGAGGTGGCGCGGCGTGCCTCGGCCTCGCTGTCGCTGCGCGTGGCGACTTCGCGCGCCATCGCCACCGCGCGGTCCACTGTGCCGCGCAGCCGGTCGCGCCAGACCTGCGGTACGGAAGCAGAATCATCGAGCCGCGCATGCATGTCGGCGGCGAGTGCCCCATCCGCGCCGTGGCGGCCGACCGCGCGGGTAATCGCATCGAGCGCGACGATGTTGCCGGTGCCTTCCCAGATCGAGCCGAGATGCGCGTCGCGCAACAGCCGCGCCGTGGCGAATTCCTCGATGTAGCCGATGCCGCCGCGCATCTCCATCGCGTCGCCGCAGACCTGCCGCGCATCGCGGGTGGCGCGGAATTTCAGCGTCGGCGTGAGAATCCGTAGCAACGCCGCCGCATCCTGGCTGCCGGCTTCGGCGCGGTCGAGCGCGTCGGCGGTGAGGAAGCTCATGCTCAGCGCCTGCTCGGTCGCCAATGTGATCTTCATCAATTGTCGCCGCGCCAACGGCATATCGACAATGCGCCGTCCGAACACCACGCGACCGTTGGCGACCGCCATCGCATCGTGCCACGCGCGCCGCATCAGCGCGGTGGATTTGACGCCGTTCGAAAGCCGCGACGAATTTACCATCTCGGCCATCTGCACGAAGCCGCGGTCGAGGCGACCGACGGCGTAGGCGACAGCACCCTCGAGCTTGATCTCGCCCGACGCCATCGAGCGCGTGCCGAGCTTATCCTTCAGCCGCACGATGCGGTAATGGTTGGGCGTGCCGTCATCGAGCGTGCGCGGCATCAAGAATAATCCGACGCCGCGCGTGCCGCCTTCTGCGCCTTCGGGACGCGCCAGCAACATCACCACCTTCGCATCGGCATTGGAACAGAACCATTTCTCGCCGGTCAGCCTCCAGTGATCATCCTCCCGCACGGCCGCGGTCGTCAGCTTGCCGACGTCGGAGCCGCCTTCCTTTTCCGTCATGAACTGGCCGCCCTGCGTCAGCTTTGCCATGTCGGTTTGCGTCAACCCGTCGAGATATTTTTCTTTCAGTGGAGCGTCGCCGAAATTGGACAGCAGCTTCGCAGCGCCGTCGGTGACGTTGATCGGACAGCCCATGCCGAACTCGGCCTGGTTGAACAGGAACGTGAACGCGTGCTTGGCTGTGACCGGATAGGTCGAAGGCCACCCCATGATGCCCTTGCGATGCGACATCGCATGAATGCCGAACTCGCCGAAGGCGGCGGCTTCGAGTTCGCGATAGGCCGGATGATATTCGACGGATTGCACGTCGTTGCCGAAGCGGTCGCGCTGATGCAGCAGCGGGCCATGCTTGTCGGCCATGCGGCCGCATTCGTCGAGCCGGCCGCCAACGAGCCCGCCAAGCCGGTCGAGATGTGGCTGGATATGCACGAACAGTTTCTCGTCGAGATGGATGCGCAGCAAATCTTTCAACGTGGGATCATTGTGATAGAAATTGCTGCCGGAGGTGTCGGGCGCGATCAGGCTTGCGGCGAACTGGGGCCGAGCGTTCATCATGGCTCTCTTGTTCATCTGGCGTTTCCACGTGCATCATGCGCCTGCTACGCTCGCAAATAAAGCTGCCGCGGCGCATGGCGCCACGCGATAATCGAGGACACGCCATGGACATTCCGACCTATAAGACGGCGCTGATCGTCGGCGCAGGCGAAGGGCTCAGCGCGTCGCTGGCGAGGCTGTTCGCACGCGAAGGCATCAATGTCGCGCTCGCCGCGCGCAACGCCGACAAGCTCGCCGCCCTATGCAAGGAGACCGGTGCGGAGGCGTTCGCCTGCGACGCGACGCAGGCCGATGCGGTGACAAAGCTCTTCGCCGATGTCGAAACGCAAATCGGTGCGCCGGACATCGTCGTTTACAACGCCAGCAAACGTGCGCCGGGCAGCTTTATCGACCTCGCGCCTGCCGATATCGCCGAGGCCCTGGCCATCTCGGCGTTCGGCGGCTTTCTGGTTGCGCAACAGGCGGCGAAGCGCATGCTGCCCAAGCAACATGGCGCGATCCTGTTCACGGGCGCGTCCGCCAGCGTGAAAGGTTTTGCGAAGTCGACAGGCTTTGCCATGGGCAAATTCGCGCTGCGAGGATTGGCACAAAGCATCGCGCGCGAATTGCAGCCGCAGGGCATTCATGTCGCGCATGTCGTGATCGACGGCGGCATCCGCAGCGCCGCGCGTCCCGTCCCGGCGGATAAGCCGGACTCGCTGCTCGACCCGGACGCCATCGCCGCGACCTACTGGAGCGTGCTGCAACAGCCGCGCAGCGCCTGGAGCCTGGAAATCGAGGTTCGGCCGTGGGTCGAGACGTTCTGAGCGATCGTGAGTCTGTCCCGGTCGTGGAACAGCACCCGGGGGATCTTCTGCAAAGCCGGCCCGAGGCGCGCGCCGGCACGTCGAACTGCGGGTGTTCCTCCTCTGGCCCACCATCACCGTGAAAAACAAAAGCTGAGTTAGGCGCTGCTTTTCGGTTGGTCAGAACGTCGCAGCGTGGCAGATTGCCGCATCAAGACAGGAGAACCTGTCGCAGCTTTCTAATCATCGGGAGATGACGCCATGGCGCCCACACTCACCACACAGCCGCCGCGGATCAAATCCCGATTGGGCGCGATCCTGCGCGCGACCAGCGGCAATTTCCTCGAACAGTTCGACTTCTTTCTGTTCGGCTTCTATGCCAGCGCGATTGCAAAGGCGTTCTTTCCGGCCGAGAACGAAACAGCCGCTCTGCTCAACACGTTCGGCGTGTTCTGGCTCGGCGCGCTGATGCGTCCGGTCGGCGCCATCGTGCTCGGGGCCTATATCGACCAGATCGGCCGCCGCAAGGGCCTGATCGTGACGCTCGCGATCATGGCGCTCGGCACCGTCACCATCGCCGTCTGTCCGACCTACGCGTCGATCGGCGTTGCCGCACCCGTCATCGTGCTGATTGGCCGCTTGTTGCAGGGTTTCTCGGCGGGCGTCGAACTGGGCGGCGTGTCGGTTTATCTGTCTGAAATCGCAACGGCCGGCAATCGCGGATTTTACACGTCTTTCCAGTCGGCTAGTCAGCAGGTCGCCATCTTCGTCGCAGCGTTGCTCGGCTTCTTTCTGAGCGAGGTCATGTCGCCTCCGGTGGTCGCCGACTGGGGTTGGCGCATCCCGTTTTTCATCGGTTGCCTGATCGTGCCCTTTATCTTCTTCCTGCGCCGCACGCTGGAAGAAACACCGGCATTTCTTGCGATGAAAAAACACCCGACAGCATCGGAAGTGTTCGCGTCGGCGGCGGCAAACTGGCGTATCGTCATCCTCGGCATGATGCTGGCCATGATGACGACAGTGACCTTCTACTTCGTCACGGTCTATACGCCGACCTTCGGCAAATCCGTCCTGAAATTGTCCACGCAGGACAGCCTGCTGGTGACGCTGATGGTCGCGGTGACAAATTTCATCTGGAATCCGGTCGGCGGCGCAGTGTCCGATCGGGTCGGACGTAAACCTGTGTTGCTAACGATCGCCACTCTGTCGCTTCTGACCGCCTATCCGATGCTGTCCTGGCTCACGGCGGAGCCAACCTTCACCAAGATGCTGATCGTGGAACTGGTGCTGTCGTTCTACTTCGGCATTTACAGCGGTACCATGCTCGGCGCACTGGTCGAGATCGTGCCGGCGCATGTTCGCACAACCTGCTTCTCGCTGGCTTTCGCGCTGGCGGCCGGCTTGTTCGGAACCTTCACGCCGTTCGCCGCTACGTGGCTGATCGATAATACCGGCAGCAGGGCATCGCCCGGCTTTTGGCTGATGTTCGCCGCCGCGTCGAGCATCATTGCGGCATTGACGATCTATCGCGGCGGACGAACGATCGAGACGCGCGACACCGTTCCGGCATAGGGTCAAGCAACTGCCGCCGACAGATCGAGACGGGCCGATTGGCTGAGTTGACCGACACATACGACGTCCTGGTGATCGGCGGCGGCAACGCAGCGCTCTGCGCGGCGATTGCCGCACGTCGGGCCGGCGCGTCCGTGATCGTGCTCGAAGGCGCCCCGAAATTCTATCGCGGCGGCAATACGCGCCACACCCGCAACATGCGTTGCGCCCACGATGCCGCGACCGAGATCCTCACCGGCCCTTACACCGAAGACGAGTTCTACGACGATCTGTTGCGTGTCACCGGCGGCGAAACCGACGAAGACCTCGCCCGCTTCATGATCGCAGAATCCAAAGACATGCTGAACTGGATCGTCGAACAGGGCGTGCGCTGGCAGCCGTCACTCGGTGGCACGTTATCGCTCGGCCGCACAAATTCATTCTTCCTCGGCGGTGGCCGCGCGATGCTCAATGCGCTGTATCTGACAGCAGAGCGGCTTGGCGTCGCGATCCGCTACGATGCCGAGGTCCTCGATCTCGACATTGAAGACGGCATGTTTCTGTCGGCCTCGCTGACAGGCGGCGAGATCGTCCGCGCCGCGACGCTGGTCGCGGCGGCCGGCGGCTTCGAGGCCAACATCGAATGGCTCAAGCAATATTGGGGCGACGCCGCCGATAATTTCCTGATTCGCGGCACACCCTATAATCGAGGCTCCATCCTCAAGATGTTGCTGAACAAGGGCGTGCAGCAGGTCGGCGACCCCACGCAATGCCATGCGGTTGCGATCGATGCCCGCGCCCCGAAATTCGACGGCGGGATCATCACGCGACTCGATTGCGTTGTGTTCGGCATCGTCGTCAACAAACACGCCGTGCGGTTCTATGATGAGGGCGAGGATATCTGGCCAAAACGCTATGCGATCTGGGGCCGGCTCGTCGCCGCCCAGCCCGACCAGATCGCCTACATCGTCTTCGACCACAATTCGCTGAACAGCTTCATGCCGTCACTGTATCCGCCGATCAAGGCCGACAGCCTGCGCGGCTTGGCGTCCGAACTCGGCCTCGACGCGGATGGCTTCGATGCGACGCTGCGCGAGTTCAACGCCGCCGTGCGTCCTGGCACCTTCGACCACACGATCCTTGACGACTGCCGCACCGAAGGTCTGGTGCCGCCCAAGACGCACTGGGCGCGCCGGATCGACACCGCGCCATTTTATGCCTATCCGGTGCGTCCCGGCATCACCTTCACCTATTTGGGCACACGCGTGAATCAACAAGCCCGCATGCTGATGGCCGATGGCAAGCCTTCCGCCAACATGTTCGCCGCCGGCGAGATCATGGCCGGCAATGTCCTCGGCAAGGGTTATGCGGCCGGGATCGGAATGACCATCGGCAGCGTGTTCGGCCGCGTCGCCGGCCAGGAAGCAGCAAGACATGCACGGAACTAGAATTCTGGAGGAAGCCGACCGGCTGATGACCGTTTGCAACTCATGCCGCTATTGCGAGGGGCTGTGCGCCGTGTTTCCGGCGATGGAGATGCGGCGCTCGTTTGGCGACGGCGACCTGAATTATCTCGCCAATCTCTGCCATTCCTGTGGTGCGTGTTACGCCGATTGTCAGTTCTCGCCGCCGCATGAGTTCAATGTCAACGTGCCGCGCACGCTTGCGATTGTCCGCGCGGAATCTTACGCCGCTTATGCGTGGCCGCGCGCCTTTGCACCGCTTTTCGCGCGCAACGGACTGGCGGTCGCCCTCATCGCCGCGCTCAGCGTCGCACTTTTCATTATCGGCTTTGCAGCGTGGAACGATCGTGCTGTGCTGTTCGGCATCCATACCGGGCCAGGCGCATTCTACAAATTGATGCCGCACAATGCGATGGCAGCATTGTTCTCGGCTGTATTTCTCTACGCAATTGCCGCGCTGGCAATGGGCGTGCGTGCATTCTGGCGCGACATCGGTGAATCCGCCGGCACCCTGGCCGAGCCGACATCGCTGTGGCAGGCGATGAAGGATGCAATGAGTCTGCGTTATCTCGACGGCGGCGGCGTCGGCTGCGTCAACGCGGACGAACGTCCGACCGATCGCCGCAAGATCTATCATCACATGGCGTTCAACGGTTTCCTGCTGTGCTTCGCCGCGACCTCGACGGCGACGCTGTATCACTATCTGATCGCGCGCGAGGCGCCCTACCCCTGGTACGACCTCCCCGTGGTGCTCGGCACGCTCGGCGGCATTGGTCTGCTGGTCGGCCCTGCGGGATTGCTTGCGGAAAAATGGAAGCGCGATCCGGCACTGGTCGATGCGCAACGCACCGGCATGGACGTCGCGTTCCTCGCGATGCTGTTCATGACCAGCCTGACGGGTATGTTGCTGTTGCTGCTGCGCACAACGCCGGCGATGGGTCCGCTGTTGGCGCTGCATCTCGGCGTCGTGTTCAGCCTGTTTCTGACGATGCCCTATGGCAAGTTCGTTCACGGCATCTATCGTTTTGCGGCGCTGGTGCGCTATGCGCGCGAACGGCGAGACGTCGCGGGCGCATGACTGCCGTCATTGCGAGCGAGCACAAGATCGGCTTTTTGCCGATCTTGTGCGAAGCGAAGCAATCCATCTCTATATCAGACGAGACGAAGACTGGATTGCTTCGTCGCAGTCCCTCGAAGGCGAGGGACTTTGCTCCTCGCAATGACGGATAATAGGCCCATGAAAACCCTGCTCCCGATCGCCGAACAGATCGCGGCAAAACTCATTGCCGCGAAACAGACCGTCGCCGTGGCGGAATCCTCGACCGGTGGGTTAATCTCTGCAGCGCTGCTCGCTGTGCCCGGCGCATCGGCCTATTTCATGGGTGGCGCTGTCGTCTATACGCGCGATGCGCGCAAGATCCTGATGGACATTCCGAACGATGTCATGCGCGGGGTGCGCTCGGCGTCCGAGCCATACGCGCAACTGCTTGCCGACCAGATGCGCAAGCGCTTCGCGACCGATTGGGGGCTTTCCGAAACCGGCGCGACCGGGCCGAAAGG
The DNA here is from genome assembly GCA_964244735.1 of uncultured Tardiphaga sp. GTDB lineage: Bacteria > Pseudomonadota > Alphaproteobacteria > Rhizobiales > Xanthobacteraceae > Tardiphaga. The sequence goes on along the minus strand of CAXTJT010000007.1, from coordinate 221,560 downwards.
CAACGCCTATGGCGACGCCGCAGGGCATAGCTGCATGGCGGTGTCGGGCATTCGCTCACGCGTCATGACGCTCGATACCGGCAGTGCGGATCGCGTGGCGAATATGGAGACATTCGCAAAGACGGCACTTGCGTTATTGCTGAAGGAGTTGGGGTGAGCGTCACGGCATAACGAGGCGGTCATCACCCGGCTTGACCGGGTGACCCAGTATTCCGAGGCGCATCTAATGAACAGAGACGTCGCGGCATACTGGATCATCCGCCTTCGCGGATGACGACGCCTCGTTTTGTTTCACCGATGAGGCTTACGGCACCGCCGCCGCCACTTTCTCTTCCGCTAATATACACCGCGCCATTCGTTGCGGGCCCAGCACCACATTCGGCGGCGGGGCTTCGACGCAGCGCGGCTGGACATATTTGCATCTTGGCGAAAACGAGCAGTTCACCGGCGCCTTGTCGAGCGACGGCGGCGTGCCGGGAATCGTCTCCAGCCGCGCGCCGCGTTTTGCGCCGTGCACGGTCGAAGCCAGCAAGCCTTGCGGATAGGGATGCACCGGAGTCCGCACGATCTGGCTCAGCGTGCCGGTCTCCACGATCTGCCCGGCATACATCACCGCGACGCGGTCGCAGATTTCGATGGCGACGCCGATGTCGTGGGTGACGAAGATCACCGACATGCCGAATTCGCGCTGCAGCTCGCGCAGCAGCAGGAGAATCTGAATCTGTACCGTGGCATCAAGCGCCGTCGTCGGCTCGTCGGCGAGCAGGATCTTCGGCTTGCAGGCCAGCGCCAACGCGATCATCGCGCGCTGCCGCATGCCGCCGGACATCTCGTGCGGATAGGCGTCGAGACGACGTTTGGCCGACGGAATGCGCACCACCTCGAGCATCTCCAGCGCGCGGGCCGTCGCGTCTTTCTCGCTTTTGCCCTCGTGCCGCATCACGCTTTCGGAAATCTGTTGGCCGATCGTATAGACCGGATCGAGCGCAAGCCCAGGCTCCTGAAAGATCATCGAGACGGTCTGGCCGCGAAACGCCGACAACTGGTCGTCGTCCATCGCAAGCACGTCCCGTCCGACGACGTTGACCGTGCCGGCGATTGTCGTGCGCTTCTTCGGCAGCAGCCGCATCAGCGCACGCAGCGTCACGCTCTTGCCCGAGCCGGATTCACCCAATAGCCCGAGCACCTCGCCCTGCTTCAGATCGAGCGAGATGTTGTTGACCGCGTGCACCGTGCGCTCGCCGCTAAAGCGAACGTTGAGGTCGCGGACTTCGACGACATTGGGTGCATCCGGGTTCAGCGTCATGATCGCAGCAACTCCGGGCATCGCGCGTGGAAGTCCGTCGCGCGCTGGAAGGCGCTGCCGATCTGCAGCAGCTTCGCTTCATCGAACGCACGGCCAAAAATCTGCAGGCCCACCGGCAAGCCGGTCGCGGTGAATCCGCATGGTACCGCGAGCGAGGGCAGGCCAAGATAGTTCACCGGCCGCGTGAAGCGAGTCAGGCGCTGGATCACGGCTTCGGCGTCGGGACTGTTGCCGACGTCGCTGTCGCGAATCGTCGGCGCTGCTACCGGCGCCACCGGGGCCAGCACCGCATCGACGCCGGCGACGGCAGCGTTGAAAGCTGCCAGCGCCGGGCCGCGCCAGCGCATCGCTTCGAGATAAAGCACGCCGGGAATCGCAAGCCCGTTCTGCAATCGCATCAGTACTTGCGGACCGTAATCCTGCGGGCGCTCGATCATCCAGCGCTTGTGGAAGGCTGCGGCCTCGACCGCGAGCACGATCTGCGCCGCCGCCGACAGTTGTCGCTGGTCGGGCAGTTCGACCGTCACGATCTCAGCGCCTTCTCGCTTCAGCGTCGCGATGGTCTCGTCAAGAATGCGCGCGACATCGGCGTCGAGATCGTCACCATAGAACGAAGCGGGGATACCGATCCTAACGCCCTTCAACGAGACTTTCGTTGCCGCGATATAATTCGGCAATTCGTCGACGCGCGCGGTCGGATCTTCGGGGTCCGCACCGGCGATGAGTTGCAGTAAGAGCGCGCAATCCACCGCCGTGCGCGCCAGCGGCCCAACGGTGTCGAGCGATTGCGACAACGGCATCGCGCCGGCGCGGCTGACGCGGCCAACGGTCGTCTTCAATCCGGTGACGCCGCAAAAGTGCGCCGGCATGCGGATCGAGCCCCCTGTGTCGGAGCCGAGCGCCGCAAACGTCAGACGCGCGGCGACGGCGGACCCCGAACCCGATGACGAGCCGCCCGTGATGTGATCGAGATGCCATGGATTGCACACCGGGCCGAAATGCGCGTTGTGCCCGGTGGGTCCGTAAGCAAATTCCGCCATCTGCAACGCGCCGAGGCGGACGGTGCCGGCATCTTTCAGGCGTTGCAACGCCGTCGCCGTCGTGGTCGCGACGTAATCCTTGCGGATCAGAGCGCCGCAGGTGACGACGTGACCTTGGTCGTAATACATGTCCTTGTGCGCGAGCGGCACGCCATGCAATGCGCCTTTGCCGTCACCTTTTGCAAGGGCCGCGTCGGCAACATCGGCAGCTTTCAGCGCCGTCTCGGTTTCAATGGCAATGAAGGCATTGAGCCTCGGCTGCCATTTGGTGCTGCGATCGAGGCACGCCTGTGTCGCTTCGCGCGACGAGACTTTTCTGGTCGCAATCGCAGAGCCGATCTCGGCCAGCGTCATCAGCGCCGGATCAGTCGCACTCATGACGTCGATGCCTGCACGACGACAAAAGTCGCGGGTTCAAGATCGAACGGCAGCGTCCCGGCGATCGGCGCGAAGGCGTCAAAGATCGGGCCCACGGAATTGGCGATGCGCGTCGCAGTCTCCTTGTCCACGGGGACGCCGGCGGCGGTCGCCATGACCGAAACGCTCTTTGGATCAGGTCGTGTCATTTTATCGTCCACTTGCAGTCATCTCGCTCGCGGGTGCGCGGCTATGTCCGGAATTCGGGATCGCCATATAGCAAGCGACCTCGTGGCCATTGTGATCGATATCGGTGAGTTTGGGACCAGCCTCCGAGCAGAGCGGCTCTGCATAAGGGCATCGCGTGTGGAAGCGACAGCCCGGCGGCGGATCGATCGGATTCGGCGGATCGCCCGTGATCGGCGGCGTCTGCGTGCGATTGTCCGGATCGGATGACGGCATCGCGGCAAGCAGCGCCTGCGTATAGGGATGCGCGGGCGAATCCCAGACCGTATCGACCGGGCCGAGTTCAACGACTTCGCCGAGATACATCACCAGCACGCGGTCGGAAATGTAGCGCACGACGTTGAGGTCGTGGCTGATGAACAGATACGTCAGGCCGAACTCGCGCTTGAGATCGACCAGCAGATTGAGCACCTGCGCCTCGACCGATTTGTCGAGCGCGGAGACGGCCTCGTCGAGGATCACGAGGCGCGGCGACAGTGCGAGCGCGCGCGCGATGTTGACGCGCTGGCGCTGGCCGCCGGAAATCTCGTGTGGATAACGGTTCGCAAACGTTTCCGGCCGCAGACCCACCTTGCCGAGCAGGTCGCGCGCCAGTACGCGGGCTGCGCTATCCGCCATGCCATGCACCTTCGGGCCAAAGGCAATCGACTCTTCAATGGTCAGGCGCGGATTGAGCGAGGCGTAGCTGTCCTGAAACACCATCTGCATGCCGCGACGCAATTCGCGCAGGCTCAATTCGCGGCCGACCACGCGGCCGTCATAGATGATGTCGCCGGCATCCCGCGGCAGCAGATGCATCAGAAGCCGTGCGGTGGTGGACTTGCCGCAGCCGGATTCGCCGACGATGCCGACGGTCTCGCCCTTGCCGATCGAGAACGTCACGTCATCGACCGCGCGCACGGTCTTGCTCCTGCCGAACAAGCCGCCGCGCACGGGGAAGTGCTTGGTCAGGGCATCGACGCGCAACAACGGTTGCGCTTCGCCGCCGATATCCGCCACCGGCTCGAGCTTGGTAACTTCCGGGACGACGTCGATCCTGGTCAATTGCGGATATCCATGGCGCTGCGCAGACCATCACTGAGCAGATTGAAGCAGATCGACACCGCGAAGATCATCGTGCCCGGCAGCGCCGCGACCCACGGATTGACGTAGATCGCGGTGCGCAGCGTGTTAAGCATCAGGCCCCATTCAGGTTCGGGCGGCTTGGTGCCAAGGCCGAGAAACGATAGGCCGGCGGCGAGAATCATCGACACCGAGATGAGACCGGTCGCATAGACGAAGATCGGCCCCAATACGTTGCCGAGCATATGCACGCGCATGATCGTCAACGCGTTGGCGCCGGAGGCGCGGGCGGCATCGACGAAATCCATGTTGCGCACACCGGTGGTGACGCTTTCAGCGACACGCGTGATTTGCGGCACGAACACCACCGTCAACGAAACGATCGAGTTGACGATGCCGGCGCCAAGCGCGCCGGAGATCGCGATCGCCAGCAGCACAGAAGGAAACGCGTAAAAAATATCGACGGTCCGCATGATCGCGGTGTTGACCTTGCCGCCGACATAGCCAGCGACAAGGCCGAGCGACGCGCCAATCAGAAACGCCAGCAGCACCGGGAGAATGCCGATCAACAGCGACAGCCGGCCGCCATAAATCAGGCGTGCAAGCATGTCGCGGCCGAGTTCGTCGGTGCCGAGTGGATAGTTCGGCGTGCCGATGTGTCGGAGACGACGAATCATCGAGCCTTGATAGGGATCGGACAGCCCGAGATACGGAGCGAAGATCGCGGCGAAGAAAATCAGCAGCAGGACGAAGGCGCAGACCATGCTGACCTTGTCGCGCAGGATGCGGCGGCCGACGGTCGCCCAATAGCCGCGGGCCTTTTCAGCGGGGCCGACTTGAAGGGCTGTCTCGGAGATCGCGCTCATGGATTACGCTCGCTTGATGCGCGGATCGATGGACGCTTGCGCGATATCGACGATCAGGTTGAGAAACACGAAAAACAGCGCCAGCACGAGGATCGTGCCTTGCAGGAGGGGCAGGTCACGCTGGAAAATCGCGGAGTTCAGCAAGAGGCCCGAGCCCGGCCAAGAAAACACGGTCTCAATCAGGATGGAGCCGCCGAGCATGTAGCCGAGTTGCAGACCCATGACCGCGAGCGCGGTCGGCGCAGCGTTCTTGATGACGTGGCGAAATACCCTGGTCTCGCGCAGGCCCTTGGCGCGCAGGGCCTCGACGAAATCCTGCGACAGAATATCGCCGGTGAGCGCGCGCACGGTGCGCGTAACGATGCCCATCGGAATGACCGAGGTCGTGATCGCGGGCAGCACCAGATACTTGATGTGCTCCCAGTCCCATGTCCATTGCCCGGACCCGCCCGGCCCCGCGCCGACGGCCGGCAACCAGTTCAACTGCACGGAGAAGATGATGACGAGAACCATGCCGAGCCAATAATGGGGTACGGAGACGCCGGCGATCGCGATCGAGGTGGCGACCTTGTCGATCCAGGTGTTGCGGAAATAACCGGCGATCAGCCCAAAGAACAGTCCGAGCGAAAATCCGATCATCGCGGCGGCGATGGCGAGCGTCACGGTGTTGCCGACCGCGCGCAGCACTTCGGCGAGCACGGGACGTCCCGTCGCGATCGAGAAGCCGAGATCGCCATGCAGCGCTCGCCATAGCCATAGTCCAAATTGAACCGGAAGCGGACGATCGAAGCCGTATGCGATGCGGAGTTGCGCGGCTAGTTCCTGCGACGCATCGGCAGGCAGGATCGCGACCAACGGATCGCCGGGCGTGATGTGGACCAGCAGGAAGCACACCAGCGCCACGCTGATGACGATCGGAACTACATAGACGATACGGCGGGCGGCATATGCGAGCACAGGTGGCTTTCAGTCCGAGCGTGCCTTGCGGCAGCTCATGCCCTTCACAAAATGTATACTGCGAAGAGCTTCAGTTCATCGAACACCCCACCCCCGACGCCTCCCCACTGCAAGAACGAAGGGAGGGGAGAATACGGTGCTTGCTTCTCCGCTCCCCCGTTCTGCATGGTGACAAGGAGTCGGGGGTGGGGGCAATTTTACGACGCCATCGTCAGAGCAAATTGAAAGAGACTCACGGCGTCATCGACACTGGCGAGAAGTCGACAAACCAGCTTTTCGGCTGCACGAAGCCCTTGATCTTCGGGCTCATCGCGCGCGGCCCGACGTCATGCGCCACGTAGAGGAACGCCGCGTCATCGACCGAGGCGGCGTGCAATTCGGCCAAGGCCGCGTCGCGCGCGCCTGCGTCGAAGGTCGTGCGTGCCTTCTTCACCAACTCGTCGAACTTCGGATTGTTGATATAGCCCCAATTGTTCGACACCGGCGGCGCCATCGAGGACTGCAGGAAACGCACCAATGCAAAGAACGGATCCATCGCCGCATAGGTGACGTTGGTTGCGTTCGCGCCGTTCGCCGACGGATCCTTGGTGCCGCGGCGCCAATTGGTGAACAACGTATTCCATTCGATGACATCGAGCGCGACATCGAAATAACATTCCGCCAAAGCCTGTTGCAAATATTCGTTCATCGGCAGCGGCTGCATCTGGCCGGAGCCGGACGCGGAGGTCTGGATCTTCACCGCGAGCTTTTTGCTCGGGCCGAACCCTGCCTCCTTCATCAGCTTCTGCGCGCCGGCGAGATCATACTTGATCTCGAACGCCGGTTTGCCGCGCCACGGATGGCCGGGTTCAAAGGTGCCGGTCGCCGGCACCATCAATCCGGCAAGCAGACCATCCTTCAGGCCTTCGCGGTCGATGCAGAGATTGGCCGCTTTGCGGACGCGGATGTCATTCCACGGCGAGCCTTCGACGCGAGAGAATTGCCACGGCCAGACATGCGGCTGCTCGTTCTTTTGCATGACGAAGCCGCGCTGCGTGATTTGCGGGACGGCGTCAGGAGCGGGCGCCTCGATCCAGTCCACCTGTCCCGACAACAATGCCGACGTGCGCGCATTCGCTTCCGGAATCGGCAGCAGCAGCATCTTGTCGATCTTGGGCACGCGCGCCGCGTCCCAGTATTTGTCGTTCTTGACGAGTTCGAGCCGCTCGCGCGGTGTGAATTTCGACATGATCCACGGACCGGTGCCCGATGCGTCGCGCGCGAACGCCGCCCATGCGGCCTGCGACTTCGCCTTCGCGTCTGCGCCATCGGCAGAATCAAAAAATTTCTGCCACTTGGCCGGGCTCGCCATGAACAGGTTGGTGAGGTTAATCGGCAGGAAGCTATCCGGCTCCTTGGTCGTCAACTCGACCGTCATGTCGTCGATCTTCTTCGCTGAAGCCAGGGTCGGCATACGCGACGCGGTGACACCGACTTGGGATGCATCGAATTGCGGCGCATCCTGCTTAAGCACCTTCTCGACATTCCACACGACAGAGTCGGCGTTGAAAGACGAACCATCGTGGAAGGTGACGCCGGTGCGGAGCTTGAAGGTCCATTTGGTCTTGTCGGAGGCATCGACCGCCCATTCTGTCGCCAGCCCCGGAATGACGACGCTCGCTTTGGTTGCCGACGACAAATCCCACATTGTGAGACCGTCATACATCGTCACGCCGGTGAAACGGTTGCCCTCGAAGCCCTGATCCGGCTGGCCGAGCGTGCGTGGAATATCGGCGGCCGTCATGCCGATCCGTAATATCGCTTCGGCATGCACAACTTGCGGCAACATCAGAGCGGTCGCCAACGCCAGCAAAGCGGTCGCGCTAGTCAAGCGGCATCGGGCATCGTTTCGAATCGGCATCGGTAAATCCTTCAACTGCTGGCTAATTTGTATGCAACGGCCATGCCAAGGTGACATCGCATTCGCCTATTGTCACGCGACGATGAAAATTGCGGCAGAACACCGCAGTGATACGCAAGATGCATACGATGGCACCAGCCTTGCAAGACTTGTCCAGCTATCCCTCCTGGAGTTGGTCTCATGCACGTCCGTCATTCGCTTCTCGCTGCCGCATTGGCGCTGTCATTCGGCGCGGCGCTGCCCGCGCAAGCGGAAACGGTGGTGCGTTACGGCATCTCGATGGCTGACGTGCCACTGACGACCGGCCAGCCCGATCGCGGCGCGGGCGGTTATCAGTTCACGGGCTACACAATCTATGACCCGCTCGTCGCGTGGGAGATGAACATCGCCGACCGGCCGGGCAAACTGGTGTCGGGCCTCGCCACCGAATGGAAGGTCGATGACACCGACAAGAAGAAATGGCGCTTCACGCTGCGCAAGGGCGTGAAATTCCACGATGGCAGCGACTTTACGGCCGACGCCGTCATCTGGAATTTCGAAAAGGTCCTCAACGATAAGGCGCCGCATTTCGACAAACGCCAGAGCGCGCAGGTCAAGACACGCCTGCCGTCTGTCGCGAGCTATGCCAAGATCGACGACTCGACGATCGAAGTGACGACGAAGGCCGTCGACTCGCTGTTTCCGTATCAGATGTTGTGGTTTCTCATCTCCAGCCCCGCGCAATACGAAAAGGTCGGCAAGGACTGGGACAAGTTCGCGAGCACACCATCCGGCACGGGACCGTTCAAACTGACCAAGCTGGTGCCGCGCGAACTGGCCGAACTGACGAAGAACCTCGACTACTGGGACAAGGCGCGGATTCCGAAGACCGACAAGCTCGTGCTGGTGCCGATGCCGGAAGCTTTGACGCGCACCAATGCGCTGCTCGCGGGACAGGTCGATCTGATCGAAACGCCTGCACCTGATGCTGTCGCGCAGCTCAAATCAGCGGGCATGAAGATTGTCGACAATGTCACGCCGCATGTCTGGAACTATCATCTTAGCGTATTGCCGGGTTCGCCGTGGACGGACATTCACCTGCGCAAGGCGCTCAATCTCGCGATCGATCGCGACGGCGTCGTCGGGCTCATGAATGGTCTCGCAAAGCCCGCGGTCGGCCAGGTCGATCCGTCGAGTCCGTGGTTCGGCAACCCGACCTTCAAGATCAAATACGATCTCGCCGAAGCCAAGAAGCTGGTCAAGGAAGCCGGTTATTCCCCCGAGAAGCCGCTGAAGACCACTTTCATCATCGCGACCGGCGGCACCGGCCAGATGCTGTCGCTGCCGATCAACGAATATCTGCAGCAGAGCTTCAAGGAAATCGGCATCGACATCGATTTCAAGGTCGTCGAACTCGAAGCACTCTACGCCGCGTGGCGCAAGGGCGCGGCGGATGAGGGCATGGCCGGGATCACAGCGAACAACATCGCTTATGTGACATCCGATCCGCTTTACGCGATCGTGCGTTTCTTCGATTCGCGGCAGGTCGCGCCGGTCGGCGTGAATTGGGGCGGCTACAAGAATCCGAAAGTCGATGCGCTGATCGACGAGGCCAAGCAGACCTTCGATGAAAAGAAGCAGGATGATCTGATCGCGCAGGCCGACACGCTGATCGTCGATGATGCGGCGCTGGTGTGGGTCGTGCACGACACCAACCCGCATGCGCTGTCGCCGAAGGTGAAAAAATTCGTGCAGGCGCAGCACTGGTTTCAGGATTTGACGACAATCGGGATGGAGTGAGTTTGCTGCCGTCATCCTGAAGTGCGTCCGCGACGTCTTCATCGTCCGGCGCCGTTCCTGCGGCGAGCCTCGAAGGACGACGGCGATGGCAACAACGTCGGCCGTCATCCCCCGCGCAGGCGGGGAAACAGTCCTCTCATCATAATTGCTCTGGAATACGGGGCCCTCCGCCTTTGCGGAGGGAGACCGCCGTGCTCGTTGCCACCTCACACAATCGCATTGGTCGGCGTGACGCGATCGACGATCTGCTGTCCGAACAGGCTCGCGACCAGTTCGACCGCGACGCGCGCGGTGCGTCCGCGCTCATCGAGAAACGGATTGAGTTCGACGACATCGACCGAGCGCACCAATCCGGAATCGTGCAGCAATTCCATCACCAGATGCGCCTCGCGATAGCTGGCGCCGCCCGGCACCAGCGTGCCGACGCCCGGCGCCAGTTGCGGATCGAGAAAATCCACATCGAACGACACATGCAGCACGCCGTTTCGCGCCTTTACCTTTTCAATGATGCGGCGAATCGGAACGCCGACGCCGAACTCGTCGATCTGGCGCATATCGACGACATTGATCTTGCGCTCGCGCACCAGCAATTTCTCCTGCGGGTCGATCGAGCGGATGCCGAACAATTCGAGATCATCCGGCCGGATGCTGGCGCGCGGCTCGTCGCCGAGCATGGCGTCGAGGCCGGGTTCGCCGCATAGAAATGCCGACGACATGCCGTGCATATTGCCGGACGGCGTGATCGCCGGGGTGTTGTAATCGGCATGGGCGTCGAGCCACAGCACGAACAATTCGCGGCCCTGCGCATGCCAGTGCCGGGCGACACCGTTGACCGAGCCCATCGACAGCGAATGATCGCCGCCCATGAAAATCGGCACCGCGCCGGACTGCGCGATGATGAATGCCTTGGCGCTGATCGCGCGGGTCCATGCCTGAATCTCGCGGTAGTTCTTCGCTTGATCGGGCGGTGCATCGTTGAGAAAAGATGCCGGCCCAACGGCCAGATTGCCGAAATCCTCGACCTGAAATTTCAGCGCTTCCAGAACGGCCCTTAAACCGGCGGTTCTCAGCGCGTCCGGTCCCATCAAGGTGCCGCGCTGCGACGCGCCGACATCGACCGGCACACCCAATAAACCGATCCTCGGCGACGATTTAATCGGCGGTGTGTCGATCAAGCCACCCATTGATTTCACTCCTTAATTTCCCGTCGCGAAAAAATGACCGTATCGTGGCAAAGCCTCGCAACGGATTCGACGAAGCGACGTTAGCAGTCGCTGCGTGACAGCAGAATTTTTTGCACATTTTTTGGGGGCACCGTGACCGAACAATCGACCGACACCAGCTTTCGCGTGGAAGAAGGCCTGCCCTATCCGCTGGGCGCGCATTGGAGCGGTGAGGGCACCAACTTCGCGCTGTTCTCCGCCAACGCCACCAAGGTCGAAGTCTGCTTCTTCGACGGCGGCAAGGAAACGCGGATCGAGCTGCCGGAATACACCGACCAGATTTTCCACGGCTACATTCCCAAGATCGGGCCCGGCACGTTCTACGGCTACCGCGTTCACGGTCCCTATGAACCGCAGCACGGCCATCGCTTCAACCCGAACAAGCTGCTGCTCGATCCCTACGCCCGCGCCCATGCCGGACAACTGGAATGGAATCCGGCCGTCTTCGGCTACAAGATGGAAAGTGGCGACGACACCACTTTCGACGAGCGCGACAGCGCGCCGTTCATGCCGAAATGCGTGATCGTCGATCCGGATTTCGACTGGACCGGCGAAGCCGGCCGTCAGAGCGTCCCTTGGGACCAGACCGTCGTCTATGAGACTCACGTCAAGGGCTTCACCAAGCAGCATCACGGCGTGCCGGAGAATGTGCGCGGCACCTATAAGGGCTTCGGCTCGAAGCCGGTCGTCGATTATATCAAAGCGCTCGGCGTGACCTCGGTCGAGTTGCTGCCGGTGCATACGTTCATCAACGACAGCAACCTGCTCGAAAAGGGTCTCACGAATTACTGGGGCTACAACACGATCGGATTCTTCGCGCCCGATCCTCGCTACGCCTCGGACGTGCCGAACTCATTGCGCGAGTTCAAGGAGATGGTGTCGTCGCTGCACGCGGCCGGCCTCGAAGTGCTGCTCGACGTCGTTTACAACCACACCGCCGAAGGCAACGAGCTTGGGCCGACGCTGTCGTTCAAGGGCATCGACAATGCCAGCTATTATCGGTTGCCCGACGACAAGCGGCATTACATCAACGATACCGGCACCGGCAATACGGTGAACCTGTCGCATCCGCGCGTGATCCAGATGGTCACGGACAGTCTGCGCTATTGGGCCGAGCAGATGCATATCGACGGCTTCCGCTTCGACCTCGGAACGATTTTGGCGCGCGAGGTCTATGGCTTCGACGAGCAGAGCGGCTTCCTGAAAGCCGTCGATCAAGACCCGGTATTGACCGCCGTGAAGCTCATCGCCGAGCCGTGGGATTGCGGCCCCGGCGGTTATCAGGTCGGCGGGTTCCCGCCTGGCTGGGCGGAATGGAACGACAAGTTCCGCGACATCACGCGCGACTTCTGGCGCGGCGAAGCGACGGTTGCGAAGCTCGCGCCGCGGCTCTCGGGCTCCGGCGACCTGTTCAACGAAAAAGGCCGCCGCGCCTGGGCCAGCGTCAATTTCGTCACCGCGCATGACGGCTTCACGCTGAACGACTGGGCGAGCTACAACGAGAAGCACAACGAAGCCAACGGCGAAGACAACAAGGACGGCAGCAGCAACAACGCCTCATGGAATTGCGGCGCGGAGGGTCCGACCGACGACGCGGCGATCAACAGGCTGCGCAATCGCCAGAAGCGCAACATGCTGGCGACGCTGGTGTTGTCGCAAGGCACGCCGATGCTGCTGGCCGGCGACGAATTCGCGCGCACGCAGCACGGCAACAACAATGCCTATTGCCAGGACTCGGACATTTCATGGGTCAACTGGTCGCTCGATGACGACGCCGAAAAGCTGCTCGGCTTTACCAAGCTGCTGCTGAAACTGCGCAATGATTATCCTGCTTTGCGGCGCAGCCGTTTTCTCACGGGCCACCACGACCAGCATCTCGATTGCCGCGATCTGGTCTGGATCAATGCCAATGGCGGCGAGATGCAGCAGGCCCATTGGGACGATGAGACCACCAAATGCATCGGCATGCTGATCGACGGCCGCGCCCGCAAGACGGCGATCGCCAAGCCGGGCGGCGATCCGACCATGCTGATCGTGCTCAACAGCTATGAAGGCGGCGTCGATTTCAGATTGCCCGAGAGCCCGGACGGCAAGCACTGGACGCTGCTGGCGGACACCAACATGGACGCCGCGCCGCCGGAGGAGGATTTCCAGTTCGGCGACGTGTATCTGGTGACGGGACGATCGTTGCTGTTGTTCACGCTGAGGGGGTGAGTGTCATTCCGGGATGCGCAACGTATGCATCTGTCGAAAACCGGCACGGCGTGACGGCGCATTGGCAACACGGCGCGAAGTGATTTAGCAAATACCGAACGTCCGCTCGGAGACATCCGAGCGGGCGTTGTCTTTTGATATGTGACATTGCGACGTCGTCAAACGTCGTCCCCGCGGACCGGGCGACCCAGTATTCCGCGCGCCCACGCTCGAACGAAACCGCGCGGAATACTGGGTCACCCGCCTTCGCCCTCGCGGATGATGACGGCATCAAATGCGGGAACGTGGTGTCGAGATTGCAGATATCGCGGAGCAAATCTTATATCTCACCTTGGCAACACAATTACCCCTCGACGATCGCGACGGCCCGCGTCCATCCGGCCGAGGCGCGTTCGATCTTGACCGGAAAGCACGACACCATGAAGCCGGTCGAAGGCAACTGTTCGAGATTGTGAAGCTTCTCGATGTGGCAATAGCCGATATGGCGGCCGGCCTTGTGGCCCTCCCAGATCAGGCTCGCGTCTTTCGTCTCCGCGTATTTTTTCGCGGTGTGAACGAACGGCGCGTCCCAGCTCCAGCCGTCGATGCCGGTCAGGCGCACGCCGCGCTCCAGCAGATATATCGTCGCCTCATAGCCCATGCCGCAGCCGGAGGTGACGTAATCCGGCCGGCCGTATTTCGCACCCGCCGAGGTGTTGACGACGACGATCTCCAGCGGGCGCAGCGTGTGGCCGATGCGCGTCAACTCGGCCTCGACATCGGCGGCGGTCGCGACATAGCCGTCCGGCAAATGCCGGAAGTCGAGCTTGACGCCGGGCTGCAGGCACCACTCCAGCGGCACCTCGTCGATGGTCCAGGACCGCTCGCCGCGATTCATTGTCGGGTGGAAATGCCAGGGCGCATCGAGATGCGTGCCGTTATGCGTCGAAAGTTGCACCATCTCGACCGCCCATCCCTGGCCGTCTGGCAGGTCTTCGGCCTTCAGGCCGTCGAAGAACTGCAGCATGCGCGGCAAGCCCTGCTGATGGTCGATATACTGGATCGTCGGATGATTGCCCGGCGGATCGGCTGGCACGTCGTTCTGCAACGGGACGGAGATGTCGATCAGGCGACGGGGCATGCGGATCCTCCTTTTTATTTTGTTTTTGGCCAAGTTCGTCATTCCGGGGCGCGAAGCGCGATAGCGCAAGCGAACCCGGAATGACGGCGCGCGGCAAAGCGCGCCCCCCGGAATGACGGCGCTAATCCTGCCGAACGACCTTGTTCCGCAGCACGCCGATCTTTTCAACCTCCAATTCGATCTCGTCATTATGGTCGAGATACCAGCCGAGTTCGAGGCCGCAGCCGTTGCCGACCGTGCCCGAGCCGATGAACTCGCCCGGCATCAAGGTTTCGTCCTTGCTGATATGTTCGATGATCTGCTCGAACGAAAACAACATGCCGTCGGTCTTGCCTTCCGAACGGAGCTTGCCGTTGACGCGCACTTCCATTTTCAGCTTGTAGGGATCGCCGATCTCGTCCGGCGTCACGATCCACGGCCCGAGGACATTGCCGCCGTCGAAGCTCTTGCCCTTGGCGGGGCCGAGCCGGCCTTCCATCTCGATCCGCTGCGCATCGCGCGCCGAAAAATCGTTGAAGATGGTATAGCCGAAAATGTGCCTGGCGGCATCGGCCGCCGTGATGTTCGCGCCCTTGCCCTTGGTGACGATGCCGTATTCGAGTTCGTAATCCATCACCCTGGAATAGCGCGGCCATTGCACGGTCGTGTTCGGCCCGCGCACGCTGAAGCGATTGGTGATGTAGAAGATCGGCTGCTTGCGATAGACCTCGGGCAAGTCGCCGAGCGGCTCGGCATCGATGCGCGCCAGTTCGGCGTCGTCATTCGCCGCGCGCGCGGCGAGCCGGCGCTGGCCGCGCGGGGCCTGAAGAATGTGTGTCGGAAACGACATCGCGTCGCGCATCTGGCGCGGCTCCGGCAACGGCGCCAGCAATTCGACCGCGCCGAGCCCGATGGACAGAGGTTTATCGCCGCCGTGGGTCTCGACAAGATCGCGCACCTCGTCGAGTGCGCGGTCGCCGGCATCGATCAGAGCCAGCATCGAGGCATAGGCTGCGTTCGGCTTGTTCGCGCGGGATGCGGCGGCCGCCAGATCGAACATGGTATTCTCGGCCACATTGACAACACCGATCTTGACGGCGTCGCCGGTACGATAGGTCGCGAGTTTCATCAGCGGTCTCCCTTGCTTTTCCCGATACATGAACCCGATTGCGTCACTCTGCAAATCGATGCTCAATGACGGGGACGGAGACCACACATGCCTGAAGCAACTGCCGAATCCACCACGCCGATCCTCACCATCGACGGGCCCCGCGCCACCATCCGGCTGAACCGGCCGAAACATCTCAACCGCTTGCAGCAAGCCGATCTCGAAGCACTGATGGCGCTGTTCGCGCAGATCGAGGCGGATCCGGCGATCCGCGTGCTGGTGCTGACCGGAACCGGCCGCGCGTTCAGCGCTGGCTTCGATCTCAATTCAATTGCCGAGCGGGCGGGATCGACCGCGGAAAACGCCGCGCCCTTAAGTTTCGAGGACGTCGCCAACCGGCTTGACGATCTGGCGATGCCGACGATCTGCCGGCTCAATGGCGGCGTCTATGGCGGCTCGACAGACATGGCGCTGGCCTGCGACTTCCGCATCGGCATCGACACGGCGGAGATGTTCATGCCGGCGGCGCGTCTCGGACTGCATTATTATCCCGGCGGCATCGAGCGCTACGTGGCCCGGCTCGGCATCGACAATGCCAAGAAGCTGTTTCTCACCGCGCAGAAGATCGAAGCCTCCGAAATGCTGCGGATCGGCTATCTGACCGCGATGGTGCCGGTCGAAGCCCTGGACGAGGAGGTTGATCGCCTGGCGTCGATTCTGGCCGGCAATGCGCCGGGTGCAATGCGCGGCATGAAGCGTGCGATCAACGAGTTTTCACGCGGCACGCATGACCGCGTTGCGACGGCCGAGCGCAACCAGGCCAGCCTGCGCGGCGCGGAGATCAAGGAAGGCATCGCGGCATTTGCCGAGAAGCGCGCGCCAAGATTTGCGGACAGTTGAACGTCTGTCATTGCCGTGAGCGGTCAGTCATCGCTGCTTCAATCTGCCATCTGAAGGCTTCGATGCGCGACAACGCTCGGGACCGGACGATCGAGCGGCATGATCGTCAGACGTCGCCGACGGGAGGAGGGGAAACGCGCCTTGACGGCCTGCCTCAGCCGCGCGAGGCATAGGCATCGGCATCGCAATTTTTCGGATTAACAGTGGAAGACAATTTCCAGATCTTTCTGGTGCTGCTCGGCGTGCTCGCTTTCGGCGCATTGCTGGCGCGCAAATTCGACGTCGCGCCCGCGATCCTGCTGCTGGCGATGGGCGTCGGCCTGGCCTTCGTGCCCGGCCTGCCCGCGCTCGAACTGCCGCCGACACTGGTGCTGCTGGTGGTGCTGCCGCCGCTGATCTATTCGGCGAGCGTCGCGATGAGCTGGCGCGAATTCCGCGCCAATCTGCGGCCCATTACACTGCTCGCCATCGGCTGCGTGCTGTTCACCGCCTGCGCGGTCGCGACCGTCACGCATTTTGCGATCGGCATTCCCTGGGGCATTGGCTTCCTGCTCGGGGCGATCGTCGCTCCGCCCGATGTCGTTGCTCCACTGGCCATCGCACGAAAATTGCGGTTGCCGCGCCGCGTGCTGGTCATCCTCGAAGGCGAAGGTCTCGCCAATGACGCCACCGCGCTGATCCTGTATCGCTTCGCCACGGTCGCGATCACCACCGGCGCGTTCTCGCTGCCGAAAGCGACGGCGACCTTCGGCGCAATCGTGATCGGCGAAATCCTGTTCGGCCTCGCGGTCGGCTGGGTCAGTCTGCGGGCACGGAAATGGGCGCGCGACCCAAAGATCGAGATCACGCTGTCGATGGTGACGCCCTATCTGGCGTTCTGGATTCCCGAACATCTCGGCGGCTCCGGCGTGCTCGCCACCGTCGCCTGCGGACTTTACGTCAGTTGGACCGGGCCGCTTCTGATCCCGTCGGCGACGCGCCTGCAGGGCGTGTTCTTCTGGGACTTGGTGATCTATCTGATCGAGGGTTTGCTGTTTCTGCTGACCGGCTTTCAAATGCGGCTGTTGATCGAGAAGTCGAAAGACTTCGCGATCGGCGACATTCTGCTGACGATCCTGATGGTCTCCGTCCTCATCGTCGTCGCGCGCTTCCTATGGGTATTCGCCGCGACCTACCTGCCGCGCCTCGCCAGCAAGGCCTTGCGCAAACGCGACCCGCTGCCGGACTGGCGTCTGATTTTCGTGATCGCGTTTACCGGCGTGCGCGGCGCGGTCTCGCTGGCCGCGGCCTTGGCGCTGCCGTTGACGATGCCCGGCGGCGAGGCGTTTCCGTATCGCGATCTGATGCTGTTCGTCGCTTTCGGCGTCATCCTCGTCACGCTGGTCGGGCTCGGCCTGGGATTGCCGCTGGTGGTGAAACGGCTCGGCATATCCGAATTCGGCCGCCACGAAGCCGAAGAGGATCGCGCGGCCGAGGTAACGGCGCGGCGGCTGGCGCTGGACGAAACGCACAAGATTTTCGACGACATCAAAACGGAGAAAAATCTCTCCGACGAGCTGGTCGCGCTGCTGGAAACGCGCCACCAGACACGTTCGCGGCAGGTGCATGTGGCGCCGAAGGACGGCGTCGAGGACGAGGCGACGGCGAGCGCCGATCTCGTCCGCAAGCTGATCTCCCGCGAACGCGGGCACCTTCACCAAATGCTGCGCGACGGCAAGATCACCGACGAAACGCGGCGGCGGATCGAACGCGATCTCGACCTCGAGGAAGCGATCATCACCAACCGCGAGGATGTCTGGAATGCAAGATAGGCTTTCGAGACGCAAACAAAACGCGGCAGGATGATCCCGCCGCGTTTTGATCGCATCCTATTCTGACTA
Organism: uncultured Tardiphaga sp.; assembly: GCA_964244735.1. Lineage (GTDB taxonomy): Bacteria > Pseudomonadota > Alphaproteobacteria > Rhizobiales > Xanthobacteraceae > Tardiphaga. The sequence goes on along the minus strand of CAXTJT010000007.1, from coordinate 203,623 downwards.
CAGCGACTACGGCTCCTCGTCGCGGCCCTTGCCGCCGATGGTCTTGAGCTTGGCAAACACCGCATCGACGTTGAGATCGTCGCCGCTCTTTTCCGAGCCTTCAAAATCCTCGTCCTTGCGCGTGGTCTCGGACGCCGGCAGCAGCGTCGCGCCGCCATAAGCCTGATCCGTCGGCTTCTCCTTGGCCGCGCGCTGCACCTCGAAATCGAGTTCGATCTGCGAGCACAGGCCCAGCGTCACCGGGTCCATCGGGGTCAGGCCCTGGGCGTTCCAGTGGGTGCGGTCGCGGACGCTGGCGATCGTCGTCTTTGTGGTGCCGACCAGGCGCATCACCTGGCTGTCCTTCAGTTCGGAATGATTGCGGATCAGCCACAGGATCGCGCTCGGCCGCTCATGGCGGCGGGACACGGGCGTATAGCGCGGGCCCTTCTTCTTCGGCGCGGGCGGCAGGACGACCTTGCTCTCGCCGAGCTTGAGCCGGTAATCGGGATCGCCCTCGCCCTTGGCGATCTCGTCACGGGACAATTGCCCGGTCGAAATCGGATCCATGCCCTTGATGCCCTGCGCGGCGTCGCCATCGGCGATCGCGCGGATTTCGAGCGGATGCATCTTGCAGAAATCGGCGACCTGATCGAACGACAATGCGGTGTTGTCGACCAGCCACACGGCCGTCGCCTTGGGCATCAGCGGTGCATTGCTCATGGCAAATCTCCTTTGCGCTTCGCCCACCCTTGCAGGTCGAAGCCGGTGGTCATCAGCGATGACGGGAATTATCGGTTATATAGTCCGGAATCGGCCGGTTTGCCAATGGGCCTTGACAGGGCCGCAAAGCCGTCCCAAGTCCTTGTGAAATCGCACGTTCATATTGCCATTTTCGACGCACCGGCCGCTGCCGGGTGGCGCGGACAGGTCCGGGGACCGTCTTTCATGCAGGCCAATTCGACTCCATCCGCCGCAAATCAGGGTGCTTCCGCCCAGATCAAACCGACCCTCAAGGTGGTCCTGTGCTCGCCGCGCGGCTTTTGCGCCGGCGTGGTCCGCGCCATCGACACGGTCGAGCGGGCGCTCGCCATTCACGGCGCGCCGGTCTATGTCCGCCACGAAATCGTCCACAACAAATACGTCGTCGACAGCCTGCGCACCAAAGGCGCGATCTTCGTCGAGGAACTGGCCGAAATTCCCGACAACACCTCCGCACCCGTGGTGTTTTCCGCCCATGGCGTGCCGAAATCCGTGCCGGCCGACGCCAAGCAGCGCAATTTCTTCTCGCTGGATGCCACCTGCCCGCTGGTCACGAAGGTCCATCGCGAGGCAGCGATCCATTTCAAGCGCGGCCGCGAAATCCTGTTGATCGGGCATTCGCATCACCCCGAAGTCGTCGGCACGCTCGGCCAGTTGCCGGCCGGCGCGGTCGAACTGATCGAGACCGCCCATGACGCGGCGACCTTCCAGCCGAAGGACCCGAACAACCTCGCTTTCGTGACGCAGACGACGTTGTCGATCGACGACACCGCCGAAATCGTCGCGATGTTGAAGCAGCGTTTCCCGAACATCTCCGGGCCGCACAAGGAAGACATCTGCTACGCCACCACCAATCGGCAGCTCGCGGTCAAGAAGGTCGCGCCGGTGGTCGATGCGCTGATCGTGGTCGGCGCCCCGAACTCGTCGAACTCGCAGCGACTGCGTGAAGTCGCCGAGCGCGAAGGCTGCAAGGTCTCGGTCCTGGCGCAGCGCGCCGCCGATCTCGATTGGTCGATGTTCGACGGCATCAAGAGTGTCGGCATCACGGCGGGCGCCTCCGCGCCGGAAGTGATTGTCGAGGAAATCATGGGCGCGTTCGCCGAGCGTTATGTGCTCGACGTCGAGACCGTCTCCGCCGCCGAAGAAAACGAGTTCTTCCCGCTGCCGCGTTCGCTGCGCCCCGACGCAGCCTAGTCGATGTTGCCACGTTGGACGGATGGCGTTGCCGTCGTCCTGAGGTGCGAAGGCGCTCTTGCGCCGAGCCTCGAAGGATGGCCGCACGCCATCTGCGCCGCTCCGAATTCCTCCTGCGTTAGATCGGGCACGAGATGGCCGTCTATACCGATGTCGCCGCCGACGAGCTTGCGGCGTTTCTGGCGCGGTACGACATCGGCGAGTTGCTGTCCTACAAGGGCATCGCCGAAGGCGTCGAGAATTCCAACTTCCTGCTGCACACCACGGCCGGCTCGTTCTTCCTGACATTGTACGAAAAGCGCACGCGCGTCGACGATCTGCCGTTCTTTCTCGGACTGATGGCGCATCTGGCACGGCATGGCATTACATGCCCGCAACCCGTGCAGACGCGATCGGGCGACGCGCTCGGCGCGCTCGCCGGCCGTCCCGCCGCGATCATCGATTTTCTCGAAGGCGTCTGGCCGCGCAAGCCGAATGCGGCGCATTGCGCCGGCATCGGAGCCTCACTTGCGAAATTGCATCTCGCCGGCCGCGATTTTCCGATGCGGCGCGCCAACGCTCTGTCGGTGTCAGGCTGGCGACCCTTGTTCGATCAGGCGGCGGAGCGCGCCGACAGCGTCCAGAACGGCCTGCACGATTTTCTGAAAGCCGAACTCGACCATCTCGAAGCCAACTGGCCGAAAGGCCTGCCGGACGGCATCATCCACGCCGATCTGTTTCCCGACAATGCGCTGTTTCTCGGCGACACGGTTTCAGGCCTGATCGACTTTTATTTCGCCTGCAACGATCTGCTGGCCTTCGACGTCGCGATCTGCCTCAACGCCTGGTGCTTCGAGCCGGACCATTCGTTCAACGTCACGAAAGCCAGCGCGTTTCTCAATGCCTATCAGCGCGAACGCAAACTCTCGGCCGCGGAGCAAGACGCGCTGCCGTTGCTGGCGCGCGGCGCGGCGATCCGCTTTCTGCTGACGCGGCTGGTCGATCTGTTGAACGTGCCGCCCGGCGCGATGGTCAAGCCGAAAGACCCGCTGGAATATGTCCGCAAGCTGCGCTTCCACCAGAGCGTGACGATGATGCGCGATTACGGCGTGGCGCAAGCATGAGCCCGGCCGTCACGATCTGGACGGACGGCGCCTGCTCGGGCAATCCAGGCCCCGGCGGCTGGGGTGCGATCCTGAAATCGGGCGAGGTCGTCAAGGAATTGAAGGGCGGCGAGGCGCACACCACCAACAACCGCATGGAGTTGATGGCGGCGATCTCCGCGCTCGAAGCGCTGAAGAAACCGTGCAGCGTCGATCTCACCACCGACAGCCAGTATGTCCGTCAGGGAATTACAAGCTGGATTCACGGCTGGAAGAAAAACGGCTGGCGCACGGCCGACAAGAAGCCTGTGAAGAATGTCGATCTCTGGCAGCGGCTCGATGCGGCGCTGAAGCAGCATGAGGTGCGCTGGCACTGGATCAAGGGCCATGCCGGCCATGCCGAGAACGAGCGCGCCGATGAACTGGCGCGCGACGGGCTGGCCGAGCATCGGGCGGCAAACAAATAGCAGAGCCGTCGTCACCCGCGAATGCGGGTGAACCAGTATCCCAGAGTATCCGAGTTCAGCACGGACGCCCTGCAATACTGGATCGCCCGGTCGTCGGGCACGACCGGGCGACGAAGACGTCGCCGGCGGCCCTTGCCGGGCGATGACGCTTATGCGCGAACGAAAGTCTCCCGACTCACAACTGTCCGAGCAGTGTGTCGCCGCCGGACACTTCGACCTTGCCCGGATTTGGCTCGAGGTTGAGCGTCGTCACCACGCCATCCTCGACCAGCATCGAATAACGTTTCGAGCGGATGCCGAGACCGAAGCCCGACCCGTCCATCTCCATGCCGATCGCCTTGGCGAACTCGGCATTGCCGTCGGCGAGGAAGGTGGCCTCGTCGCGGAGATCGGTGTCCTTCTTCCAGGCGTTCATCACGAACGCATCGTTGACCGAAACCACCGCGATGGTGTCGACGCCCTTGTCCTTGATGGCGTAGGCGTTGAGGAAGATGCTCGGCATATGCATCTTGTGACAGGTGCCGGTATAGGCGCCAGGGACCGCGAACAATGCCACCTTCTTGCCCCTGAACACGTCGTCCGTGGATTTTTCCTGCGGACCTTCCTCAGTCATTACGCGAAACTTCGCCTCTGGCAGTTTGTCGCCAACCTTGATCGCCATCGTCATCTCTCCTGAGTGGGTGCGCCGTTTTAGACCGGGAGTATGACGGGCACAATGCCGCGCATTTGCCGGAGTCAGCCGGCAAATCCGCCGCCGTCGAGATAGGCCTGCTCCTCCGGCGTGGCGGCGCGACCGAGAATGACGTTGCGATGCGGGAAGCGGCCGAACCGCGCGACGAGGTCGCGATGGTCGATCGCATATTTGAGTTGCTCCGCATCGCCATAGGCTTGGTAGAGCGCCACACAACGCTGCTGATCGGCGAGCGCTTCCGAATGCATCAGCGGCAAATAAAAGAACGGCCGCAGCGCATGATCGACGCGCTGGTCCGCGCCGCGGTCAATCGCCGGGACGGCGACGTCGCGAGCCTGCGCATCGGTCACGAAGGCTTGCGGTGTACCGCGAAACAGGTTGCGCGGAAACTGATCGAGCACGATCACCAGCGCCAGCGCGCCGTCATCGGTGCGCGCCCAATCGTCCAGTCCGCCTTGCGCAGCGATCGCGCGCAACGCACCGAACCGGCTGCGAATTTCGTTGTCGAAGGCGTCGTTCTTGCCGAACCAGCGTTCATAGCCGGCGTCGCGCCAGAAGGTGAGGATGTCGGCGGGACCATAAGCCGTCATCCTGAAGTGCGAGCCGGTCCGGCAACGCTCTTGCGTTGCCCGACCGGCGAGCCTCGAAGGATGACGATCGCGCGTGCAGCCTCCCTCACGCCGCCGCCTGTTTCTTCTCGTCGCGCAGTTCGCGGCGCAGGATCTTGCCGACATTGGTCTTCGGCAATTCGGTCCTGAACTCGACCTGCTTCGGCACCTTGTAGTTGGTGAGCTGCGTGCCGCAGAACTTGATGACGTCGTCGGCGGTCATGCTGGCGTCCTTCTTGACCACGAAGGCCTTCACGGCTTCGCCGGTCTTGCCGTCGGGAACGCCGATCACGGCGCATTCCAGCACGCCCGGATGCGACGCGATCACATCCTCGACCTCGTTCGGATAGACGTTGAAGCCGGAGACCAGCACCATGTCCTTCTTGCGATCGACAATCTTGGTGTAACCCGAGGCGTCCATCACGCCGATGTCGCCGGTGCGGAAGAAGCCGTCTGCCGTCATCACCTGCGCAGTGTCCTCGGGCCTTTTCCAGTAACCCGCCATCACCTGTGGACCCTTGGCGCAGATTTCGCCGGGCTCGCCGAGCGGCACTTCGTTGCCGTCGTCGTCGCGGATCGAAATGTAGGTCGAGGGCATCGGCAAGCCGATCGAGCCGGAGAACGTGTCCGTGTCGGCCGGATTGCATGTCAGCGACGGCGATGTTTCCGACAGGCCATAACCTTCGGACAGAGCGCAGCCGGTGGTCTTCAACCATTTTTCAGCGACGGCTTTTTGCGTCGCCATGCCTCCGCCGAATGCCGTTTTCAGCTTGGAGAAATCGAGCTTGTCGAAGCCGGGTGTGTTCAGCAGGCCGTTGTAGAGCGTGTTGACGGCCGGGAACGAGTTGACCTGATATTTTTGCAATTCCTTGATGAAGCCCGGCATGTCGCGCGGATTGGGAATCAAAAGGTTGACGCCGCCGGCACGGACCGCCAGCAGGAAGCAGGCCGTCAGCGCAAAGATGTGATAGAGCGGCAGCGCGCAGACGATGAAGAGTTGCTCGACATGCGGCGGCTTCTTCAGCGCCGGTTGCAGCCATGCGTCGTTCTGCAACACGTTGGACAGGATGTTGCGATGGAGCAGCGTCGCGCCCTTGGACACGCCGGTGGTGCCGCCGGTATATTGCAGGAAGGCGACATCGTCCGGCCCGAGCCGCGGCCTGTTCAGCTTCATGCCGCGACCGGCGGAGACCGCGTCGTTGAAGGCGACCGCGCCGGGCAACGAATAGGCCGGCACCATCTTCTTGACCTTGCGGACGACCAGATTGACGATCATGCCCTTGAGGCCGAGCATGTCGCCCATGCTGCCGACGATGACGTGCGCGACGGCGGTCTTGGCGATCACCTTCTCGAGGGTGCTGGCGAAGTTCTCGAGCACGATGATCGCCTCGGCGCCGGAATCCTTGAGCTGATGCTCCAATTCGCGCGGCGTATAGAGCGGGTTGACGTTGACGACCGCGTAGCCGGCGCGCAGCACGGCCGACGTCGAGACCGGATACTGCATGACGTTCGGCATCATCAACGCGACCCGCGCGCCCTTCTTGAGGCCCTTGCTTTGCAGATAGGCGCCGAGCGCCTCTGACAGCTCGTCGAGTTCGCGATAGGTGATCGACTTGTCCATGCAGATGAAGGCTTTTCGGTCGCGATATTTCGCAAAGCTCTCTTCGAGGAGCGCGACCAGCGACGGATATTGGGTGTTGTCGATATCGGCAGGCACGCCGGCCGGATAGTGCTTGAGCCAGATGCGCTCCATGATGTTTCCCCTCGTGATCTGATCGGAGCCTGACGCTCCTGTTGATGCGGCGCTGGCGCGCAAGGCGCGCGGGCTTCCGCTCTCGCGGCGGAATGCCGTCTTTCAAAAGGAGTATTGAGCAAGGACGCCGCCGAACGCAAGCGGCTGTGCGCTGCGGCCTATTCGCCTTTCGACTGCGACGCCTTAACTGCGCGGCGACGCGGCCGCAGGCTTCGCATCCGTGGTTGCCGCCGGCTTGGGCTTCGGCTTCACGGCGGTTTTGGGCTTGGCAGGGATGGCCGCCGGCGCGCTGGCGCTCGCCGCCGCGGGCTTGACAGCCGTCGGCTTGGCCGGCTTCGCGGGTTTGGCATCAACCGTGACGCTGATGCGCGCAGGCTTGGCCTCGGACTTCACGTCCTTGCCGTCGGTTGCGTCCTTTTTCTCGGCGACCAGCTTCTTGGCCTTGCCCTTCGGCTGGATCTTCGGCGTCTGCTTCTGCTCCTCGACCGCATTGGCGGCGATCAGATCCGTCCCGGTTTTCTTGGGCCCGGTATAGACGATGACGGGCTCGGACGGTGCGGGAGCCGCGGCCAGCATGTCCATCGGGCGCAAGGTCGGGGGCTGCATGCCGGCGGCAAAAAAAGCGACGGCCGCGCTGCCGGCTTCGCTGGTGCTGGCGACCTCGTCCTCGGTCTCCGTCGCCGGCTTCTTGCGCTTCGGGCCGCACATTTCGTCGCGCAGATTGGGCGGGTCGACATTGACCGGCACCAGATTGTCGACAGTGCCGAGCGAGGGCCGCAGCCACGACAGATTGTTGGCGGAGAACCCCTTCTCCAGCAATTGCGCGGCGCGCACGCCGCGCATCTTGCCGGAGGATGCGCCGAGCACGACGGCGATCAGACGCTTGTTGTCGCGCGTTGCCGTCGCGACGAGGTTAAAGCCGGACGCGCAGATGAAGCCGGTTTTCATACCGTCCGCGCCGGGAAAGCGGCCGATCAGGCGGTTGAAATTCTGCGTCACCCGGCGACCGAACTTGATCGCGGGGATATGGACGAAATATTCGTATTCCGGCAGATCGCGAATGATCGCGCGCGCCAGAATCGCCAGGTCGCGCGCCGAGGTGATCTGGCCATCGGCCGGAAGGCCGTTCGGGTTGACGTAGCTGGTCTGCGTCATGCCGAGACGCTGGGCATTTTCGTTCATCATCGCCGAGAAGCCGTCGATCGAACCGCCGACGCCCTCGGCCAGCACCACCGCCATGTCGTTGGCGGATTTCACCATCATCATTTTCAGCGCATTATCGACGGTGAGTTGCGTGCCCGCCTTGAAACCCATCTTGGAGGGCGACTGCGCGGCGGCGGTCGGCGAGACAGTCACCAGCGTATCAAGCGTGATGCGGCCTTCCTTGACCGCCTTCAATGTCACATAGGTCGTCATCAGCTTGGTGACGGAAGCCGGATACCACGGCATCGTCGCGTTTTCCGCCTGCAGCACCTTGCCGGTTTCAGCTTCGACCACCAGCAGCGCCTCGGCGCGCGCCGCGTGTAGCGGCAACACCATGGCGGCGAGTGCAACCAGTCCCATCAGACGCGATCGAAAAGCAGACGATTGACAGGGCATGGATGGGAACAACCGTCTTGCAGGCATCATCGGAACACAGCGGCGATGCAACGCCGTTTGCGGTGCGGCAAGCCTATACCGGCTCGCCGGATCAGGCCAGAGCCGATGCTCTTTGCATCGTGGATGAAAAGGGCCAGATTTTGACGGGTAGTCATTCCGGGGCGCGTGGCTCATCCCGGAATGACAAACGCGGATCAATTGTGCCTGTCCTGCTCCTGCACCATGAACTGCGCCGTCGCCAGTGCCGCGAAGTGCCCGCCATGCGCCACCAGTTCATCGAACGTTCCACTTTCGATGACGTGACCGTGATCGAACACCAGAATCCGCGTCGCGTTACGAATCGTGGAGAGCCGGTGCGCGATCACGAACGTCGTGCGGCCTTTCATGACCTCGTCGAGTGCGGCGTTGACCTTCTGCTCGGTCACGGCGTCGAGCGCTGACGTCGCCTCGTCCAAAATCAAAATCGGCGGGTCTTTCAGAATCGCGCGCGCAATCGACAGCCGCTGGCGTTCGCCGCCGGACAGCATCCGGCCGCGCTCGCCGGCGCTGGTCTCGAACTTCAAATCCGCGCGTTCGATGAAATCCAGCGCTTGCGCGCGCTGGGCCGCGACGCGCATCTCGTCGTCGGTCGCGTCAGGCTTGCCGACGCGCAGATTGTCCGCGATCGAGCGGTTGAACAGCAGGGCTTCCTGAAACACCACGCCGATATTTCGTCGCAGCGCCGTCAGCGTCAGGCCGCGCACATCCATGCCGTCGATGCGGATATGACCGGACTGCGGATCGAAGGCGCGATGCAGCAGCGCGATGGCGGTCGATTTGCCGGCCCCTGTGCCGCCGACCAGCGCGACGGTCTGGCCCGGCATCGCCGTGAAAGACAGGTCTTCGACCGCCGGCCGCTTGCCGTCATAGGAAAACGAGACGTTATCGAATTCGATCAGGCCCTGTAGCCGGCCGGGATCGATCGCGTCGGGCAGATCGCGCACCGCGGGCACGGCGTCGAGCACGTTCATGAATTCCTGCAGGCGCGGCGCCTCCATGAAGACGCTGTTGATGAAGCCGACGACCTGTTCGAGTCGCTGAATCAACATCGTCGCGAAGGTCACGAACATCACGATCTCGCCGACCGTCGTGAGGCCCCGCTGATGCAGCACGATGCCGGTGCTGAAGATCGCCAGCACCGTGATGGTCGTCGAGGCGCGCGTCATCACCGTGACCAGCGCCCACCACGACAGCACCGGCATCTGCACCGCCAGCAGTTCTCGCGCGACGTCACGCAGCCCCTGCACTTCCGAATCGATCCGCACGAAGCTCTGCACCAAGGCAACATTGCCGAGTGCGTCGGAGGCGCGCGCGGAAAGATCGCTGTAATGCTCCTCGACTTCGCCTTGCAGGCCGTAGGTCTTGCGCACCACCAACGTCGTCAGCACGGTGAAGACAATGCAGAGGATGAACAGCAGGATCGCCAGCCGCCAATTGATATAAAGCGACAGCGGCAGCAGCACGATCAGCGACACGATCACGGCGAAATGCTCGCGGAAGAAGCCAAGCCACAGCCGCCACAGCGCGTCGGTGCCCTGCAGCATCACCTTCATCAACCGGCCGGAATGGGTGCCGGTGTGAAAGGTCAGCGGCAATTGCATGATGTGCTCGAAATAGTTTGTCAGCACCGCCTGACGCTGGCGATGCGCGAGCCGGTCGGCGTTGAGCGCCACCACCGCGCCGCAGCCGATCGTGAACAGGCCGAATGCGACCCAGGCTGCGAGCAGCGGCCACGGCGATGCCACCTCGGTCGCCAACGCCGCTGTCGAAAGATTTCCCGACAGCACGTCGATGATGCGGCCGAACAGAACAGGCTCAGCGAATTGCGCGCCGGCCAGAGCCAGATTCGCGCCGGCCAGCATCCAGCCAAGCCGCGTTTCCTTGCCGAGCAGGCCGAGCACGCGGACATACAGATGAGGAAGCGACATGCGGGAAGCGCCTTGCGGTGACCGGGCAGAATCGGAAGCGCGGGTTCGATTGTAGGCGACACGATCCGGCGACATATCGCATGGGCCAAAGCGTCGAAAAGTTCAAACCGGAACTTTCGTCACAATGGAAGGTTGACGATCATCTGAATTCGCCCGCCGGGCATAACGCTTAAAGGAGCGTGACATGATGACGCGCAATACCAAAACGCCGCTGAAACGTGCGGCCCTGCTGGCAACCGTCGCCACCTTTGCGGTGACGATGATCCAGCCTTCGATGGCCGCACCAGCCGCCGCCACGAAAGCTCCGGCCAGCGCCACCGCCCAGGCCGGGACGGACGCCGTCACCGATTTCAGTTCGCAGCGTCGCCGCTACAGCCGTCGTGGCAATGGCGGAGCCGCAGCGGCGGCCGCATTCGCCGGCATTGTCGGTACGGCGATTATCGCGTCGCAGGCCAATCGCGGATACGGCTATGGATATGGCGGCGGTCCGTATGAGTCCTACGCCTATAGCCCCGGCTATTATGGCGGCGGCCCGGCCTACTACGGCGGCGGCGGATATTACGGTGGCGGATATGGCCGTGACAGCAGCGCCCTGGGCGGTCAAGGCCGCAATGGCCGACTTTACCGAAACTACTAAAGCTCATGCGGCGTTCAGAAAATGCCGGCCCTCGGGCCGGCATTTTTACGTTAACTTACGGAATATACTACCCTTAACACGCTTGTCGCATGAGATGCGCTAGATTCGCGTGATGAGTGATTCGATTGACCGCCTCTACCTGGCCGTTGTGGCCGCGCGTGATCTCGATCCGGCGATGTCCCGGACCGCGAAGCTGTTTCAACGCGGGCCAGCGCAAATGGCGAAAAAACTCGCCGAAGAGGCGATCGAGGTCGTGATCGACGCCGTCAACGGCAATACCGACGCCGTGGTCCGCGAAAGCGCCGATCTCCTCTACAATCTCACGGTGCTGTGGGCCTCGGCCGGCATCAACCCCGGCGACGTCTGGCGCGAAATGGAACGCCGCGAAGCCATTCTCGGAATCGCCGAAAAGCTGCCGAAAACCAGCCTCTCGAAACCGCTGTCGGCGAAACCGCCACCAAAAGCATCCGCGCCGCCGATCGTGCCGACAGCCGGACTCGGTTCACCCGGTGTGTCCTCGCGCCGCCGCCGCGCGCCACACTGATCCCACCTCGTCCACACCTGCCGGCATGGACAAATCAGCCCGAGGATGGTTGATCGCGCCATGCTGAGACGGATTTACGATTGGTGCATCGACGCCGCCCACAAACCCTATTCCGTATGGATTTTGGGCGCGGTCTCTTTTGCCGAAAGCTCGTTCTTTCCGGTGCCGCCGGATGTGATGCTGATTCCGATGTCGCTGGCGCGGCCGGAAAAAGCGTGGTGGTACGCCTTCATCTGCACGATTACATCGGTGGCGGGCGGCGTGGTCGGCTATGCGATCGGCGCCCTGCTGTATGACAGCGTCGGCGCGTGGCTGATCCAGCTTTACGGCTATGCCGACAAGGTCGACGCCTTCCGCGCGGGCTACGCCGAATACGGTGCGTGGATCATCCTGCTCAAGGGCCTGACGCCGATCCCCTACAAACTCGTCACGATCACGTCGGGCTTCGCCAACTACAATATCTGGATGTTTATCGGCCTGTCGCTGATTGCGCGCGGCGGCCGCTTCTTCATCGTGGCGATCCTGCTCAATCGCTACGGGACGTGGATTCGCGAGACGATCGAAAAGCATCTCGGGCTCTGGGTCGCACTCGCTGTCGGAGTGTTGGTGCTCGGCTTCATCGTCGCGTTCCGGATGTTTTGACGCGGGCCTGTCACGCAACGACCTTTGCGCGTCCCGGCCGCACGGGTTAGACTCGGAAGCATGATGTTGGATGCGCTGCTTCTGTCCCGGCTTGCCGTCGCGCTTTCGGCGATGTTGGCGCTGGCTGCGGCACCGGCCGCGGCGCAACGCGCGCCGACCTCGCCAAAGCCGCCCGCCGCGGCGTCTCAGCCGGCGCCAGAGCCGCCTGCTCCATCCCCCGAGCCCGCACCGGCCAAGCCCGAAAATCCGGGACTGCTCAACGAACTCGGCAAGCTTTTTGTCAAGCCGGCCGATCTGTTTCCCGGCCTGAAACTCTCCCCCGATGCGGCCGCGCCCGTGGTCCCGCAAGCGCAGCCGGATGTCCCGGTCGCGGCTCCGCCTGCACCCAGCATTGCAGCGCCCGCCTCATCCTTACCCCCTGCCGCTCCGGTCGCATCGACCAATGCGACGGCCCCGGCAAAGCCGCCGTCGCCCGCGCTGGTGCCGCAGATGATGCGCGGCCGGTCCTCCTGCCCGGTCTCGGCCAACGGCGCGCCGGATTGCAAGAGCGGGGCCGACAAGCTGTGTCAGGATAACGGCTTCGCCGCCGGCCGCAGCCTCGACATGGATTCCGCGCGAACCTGCTCCACCAAGGCCCTGTTGGCCGGCGCGCGAACCATCAAGGATATCTGCAAGACCGAGACCTTCGTCACGCGCGCGATGTGCCAGTAGCTCCGTCTTGGTCCCTGCCGCGACGGGGGGCATATGGCCGCCGCCTGCGCCAGGCCGCCGCTTTTTCTTGTGCAGTGCAATTGCTTTTGCCGCGGCATCTGGCATCGTGCGCCGCGCCCGCTGGAACCTTGCGTCCGGCCAAACAGCAACCCTGCTGAATAAACGACAGAGGACCATCTCGACATGTCGATGCCTGCATTGTTCAAGGGACGGCTGTCCCTGCCCGTGATCGGCGCGCCGTTGTTCATCATCTCCGTGCCCGATCTCGTGATCGCACAATGCAAGGCGGGCATCGTCGGCTCGTTTCCTGCGTTGAATGCCCGCCCCGCAGCGCTGCTCGACGAGTGGCTGCACCGCATCAAGGACGAACTCGCGGCCCACGACAAGGCGCATCCGGATCGCCTCTCCGCGCCGTTTGCGGTCAACCAGATCGTCCACAAATCCAACACCCGGCTCGATCACGATCTGGCGGTGTGCGAGGCGCACAAGGTGCCGATGATGATCACGTCGCTCGGCGCGCGCGAGGAATTGAACCAGGCCGCGCATGGCTGGGGCTGCCTCGTGTTTCACGATGTCATCAATCAGAAGTTCGCCCATAAGGCGGTCGAGAAGGGGGCTGACGGGTTGATCCTCGTCTCCGCCGGTGCGGGCGGCCATGCCGGTGAACTGTCGCCCTTCGCCTTCGTGGCCGAAACGCGCGAGTGGTTCGACGGCCCGTTGGCATTGTCGGGCGCGATCGGAAATGGCCGCGCGATCCGCGCCGCCCGGTCGCTTGGCGCGGATTTCGCCTATATCGGTTCGGCCTTCATCGCGACCGAGGAAGCCAATGCCGTGACGGGCTACAAGGACATGATCACGACCTCCGGCGCGCACGACATCGTCTATTCAAACCTGTTCACCGGGGTCCACGGCAACTACTTGCGGCCCTCGATCGTCGCCGCCGGCATGGACCCCGACAATCTCGCCGTCTCCGACCCGTCCAAGATGGATTTCAAGATCGACGACACCACCGGCGAACGCGCCAAGCCGAAGGCCTGGAAGGAAATCTGGGGCTCGGGTCAGGGCGTCGGCGCCGTCAAGGAGATTTTGCCGGTGGCCGATATGGTCGCCCGCTTCAAGCGCGAATATGACGGCGCGCTCGATCCGGCGCTGTGAGCACTCAGATCGCAACCGACGCGATCTTTCGCGTCGACGGGTACAGCATCCTCACAGGGCCCGGCGCGGCCGGCCCTTGGGATCCGACCATGCAGCACGGCGCGGCGCCCTCGTCGCTGGTGACGTGGATCGCCGAGCAGATGCCGTCGCCCGCGCCGATGCAGATCGTGCGGCTGACGGTCGATCTGTTGCGGCCGGTGCCGGTCGCGCCGCTGACATTTGCAACGGAGGTCCTGCGCGAAGGCCGCAAGATTCAATTGATCGGCGTCACGCTATTCGCGCAGGGCGTTATCGTCGTCCGAGCGACCGTGCTGCGAATCCGCATCGCCACACCTGTCTTGCCCGGCGGCATCGCCGACGATCCCGTGACACGGCCCGGTCCGGACAGCGCGCGCGTGCTCAACCACAACACGTCCAGAAATCCGTTTCTCGCCGGGCTGTCGATGCGCGCGGCGCACGGCGATTTCCTGACGCTCGGTCCGGCCGCGATCTGGTATCGCCTGGATCGGCCGATCGTCGAAGGCGCGCCGGTTTCGGCGGTCATGCGCGCCGTCGTCGCATCGGATTTCTGCAACGGCACCTCGGCGCTGTTGGACTTCCGCGCGTATACGTTCATCAATGCGGACCTCTCGGTCAGCCTCGCACGCCCGCCCGTCGGCGACTGGATCCTGCTCGACGCCGAAAGCTGGATCGGCCGCGACGGCTCGGGCCTCGCGGCGGCGAAGCTCGGCGACATCAACGGCTATTTCGGCCGCGCCGTGCAGAGCCTCGTCATCGAAGAACGTTAAACGAGGTTAACGCTTCGTTAAGGAGCCTTGACGCAATCATGGCTTCGTTCGATTCCCGGCGTGACGACGCCATCGGATTTCGGAGGGGGACGACGATGCCATTCAAAACGGATTCCGAGAGACATTCCGCAACCATCGGCGACATTTACGCGCGGGTCGGCTACGCGTTGGCGCGCCACCCGCTCTGCCGCGACATCATCTTCGATGTCGCCCGCACCCCCATCAATGCGCGCGGCGGCAACTGGACCGTCAGCATGCAGTCGGTCACGCCCAACGCGATTTGGGAAGCCTCCGAAATCGTGGCGGATATCCAGGATGCCTACGACCTCGTCTCCGATCCTCGCCCGACGGGAAGCCTTGCCGCCGCCTGACGTCTGACCCGTTGCCGCCGCCTATGGTTAAGCCATATTTAATCTGCATTTGTAAGGAGGTTAGGCAGCGGCTAAAGACGGTGCGGACAGACAACGGAGTTCTTCGGCTTGACGCGGACGATGATGCTTCTCGTGCTGGCTGGATGCCTCGCGGTCGGCGCTGCCGCCGCCAGCATCGTCACGCATGAGAGCTTCCCGACCTTCGGCCTGTTCGCGGGCGCCGACGACGCGCCGATCCCCTCCGGCCCGCTCGCCAATCGCGACAACAAGGCTGACCGGCTCAGCGTCGCCGCGCTGAAGCTGCGCCAGTCGACGAAAGACGCCGGCGCTGCGCCGCCGAGACTGTCGGAGCCGCTGCGGCAGGCCTTTGCGTCCGACAGCCCGATCGCGAATCCCGAGATCAACTGGAATGCCCCGGTCGCGATTCCGCCGTCGACGTCACCGGCCAAGCCGAAGCTCGCCGCCAAACCACCGGTCCAGAAGAACTACACCCTGCTGAGCGATGCGCAGATCGCCGGCATCAAGGGCCGGCTCAAGCTGACGCCGTCGCAGGAGACCTATTGGCCCGGCGTCGAGACGGCGCTGCGCGCGATCGCGCAGAAGATGCACACCAAACGCCAGATGGCTGCGGCCGGCGCGCCTCTGATTGATCCGGAAAGCACTGAAGTCGCGCAATTGAAATCCGCGGCGATGCCGCTGCTGTTCCAGTTGCGCGAGGATCAGAAGCGCGAAGTCCGCGCGCTCGCCCGCATCATCGGCCTCGAAGCCGTGGCGTCGCGGATATGAACAGGCTTACGGCCGGTTCGGATTGTTCAGCATCATCTCGCCGAGATTGCGCTGCGCGCGATCCGCGCGAGCGGCGGAATTGCCGCGCTGAACGTCGCGGTTCTTGCGGCAATTGACATAGTCCGTCGAACCGACAGCGACACCATTCGCGCGGCAGAAGGCATCGTCGTCCTCGCCCCCGGTCGCAACAAGCGGCGGCTGGCCGCGTTCGAGACATCCCGCGAGCGGCAACGCGACAAACAGCAATGCGAAGAGGCGTGACGATGTCTGCAGGCGCATGCGTAATCCAATGGTGAGAATACGATCAATCCGGCGGACTGTTCGCGCCGAATTGCGCGGTTTGTAAGGAGCGCTCTACACCCTCGGCTTCAGCGCGCCTTCGATCTCGTCGAGCACCTTCGGATCTTCGATCGTCGCCGGCATGGTCCA
This sequence comes from uncultured Tardiphaga sp., assembly GCA_964244735.1. Taxonomy (GTDB): domain Bacteria; phylum Pseudomonadota; class Alphaproteobacteria; order Rhizobiales; family Xanthobacteraceae; genus Tardiphaga. The sequence goes on along the minus strand of CAXTJT010000007.1, from coordinate 187,458 downwards.
GGCGTCGCCATCCGCGATTTTCTTGATCGTGCCGCGCAGGATCTTGCCGGAGCGTGTCTTCGGCAGTCGCGCCACGGCAATCGCGAGCTTGAACGCGGCCACCGGGCCGAGCTTGTCGCGCACCAGCGCCACGACCTCCTTCTCGATCTCGGCGACCGGCCGCGTCACGCCGGCCTTGAGCACCAGCAATCCGCACGGCACTTCGCCCTTGATCGCATCCTTGACGCCGAGCACGGCGCATTCGGCGACGTCGGGATGCGACGCGAGAATTTCTTCCATGCCGCCGGTCGACAGCCGATGCCCCGCGACATTGATGATGTCGTCGGTGCGGCCCATCACGAAGACGTAACCGTCTTCGTCCAGATAGCCCGCATCGGAGGTTTTGTAATAGCCGGGAAATTCGTTGAAATAGGCCTCCTTGCAGCGCTCGTCCTGCTCCCACAAGGTCGGCAAACAGGCTGGCGGCATCGGCAGCTTGATCACGATCGAGCCCATCGCGCCCGCCGGCACCGGCTTCGACGCCTCGTCGACCACCTCAATCTTGTAGCCGGGCATCGGCACCGTCGGCGAGCCATGCTTCACCGGCAGCATGCCGAGGCCGACCGGATTTCCGGCGATGCACCAGCCGGTCTCGGTCTGCCACCAGTGATCGATCACCGGCACCTTCAACTGCGTTTCGGCCCATTCCACCGTCGGCGGATCGGCGCGCTCGCCCGCCAGAAACAGCGTGCGGAAATGCGCCAGATCGTATTTGCGGATCAAGGCGCCGTCCGGGTCTTCCTTGCGGATGGCGCGAAACGCGGTCGGCGCGGTGAACAGAGCGACGGCCTTGTGCTCGGCGATGGCGCGCCAGAACGCGCCGGCATCGGGCGTGCCGACCGGCTTGCCTTCATACATGATCGATGTCGCGCCATGCAGCAGCGGCGCATAGATGATGTAGCTATGACCGACCACCCAGCCGATGTCGGAGCCGCACCAGAAGACCTCGCCGGGCTTGATGCCGTAGAGATTCCACATCGACCATTTCAGCGCGACGAGATGGCCGCCATTGTCGCGCACCACGCCTTTGGGTTTGCCGGTCGTGCCTGACGTGTAAAGAATATAAAGCGGATCGGTCGCCTTCACCGGCACGCAGGCGGCCTGCTTGCTGTCGGCGATGGCCCTGGCGCGCAGGTCGGCCCAGTCATGATCCCGGTCCACGATTAGATTGCATTGATGCTGCGGGCGTTGCAGGATGATGCAGGCATCTGGCTTCATGCTCGACAAAGCGATCGCCTCGTCGAGCAAAGGCTTGTATTGCACGAGGCGTCCTGGCTCCAGACCGCAGCTTGCGGACAGAATGAGCCTGGGCTTGGCGTCCTCGATCCGCGTCGCAAGTTCTTTTGCCGCAAAGCCTCCGAAAACGACCGAATGCACCGCGCCGATCCGCGCGCAAGCCAGCATCGCGACCATCGCCTCCGGCACCATCGGCATATAGAGAATGACGCGGTCGCCCTTGCCGACACCCATCTCCTGCATCACCGCGCCGAGCGTCGCCACCTCGTGCAGCATCTGCGCGTAAGTAAGTTTCGTAACCGTCTTCGCCAGCGGCGAGTCGTGAATCAGCGCGACCTGATCGGCGCGCCCGTTCGCGACATGGCGGTCGAGCGCATTGTAGCAGGTGTTGACGACGCCATCGACGAACCAGCGCCCGTACAGTCCCTGCGATGCGTCGAAAATTTTCGTCGGAGGCGTGATCCAGTCGATCTCGCGCGCGGCCTCGCCCCAAAATCCCTCGGGATCGCTGAGCGAGCGCGCATGAACGGCGTGATAAAGACTGGTCGTCGTCATGGCGTCACTCCCGACCGGTCTTGAACGACCGGCTCTTGTGTCATTGTCATGCGAAGAGATTTCATTTCAAGGGCGAAGACGGCGCGGGTTTCCTGCCGATCGCCATTTCCGCGCCGATCTTTTCGATCTCTTTCGACAGCGATTTGCGATTCTCGCGCGCTTTCTCGTGGTCCGGCCGGACCTTGAGCACGGCGGTGAAGTCGGCCAGTGCGCGGGGACGGTCGCCGGTCGCCCGCCGCAATTCGCCGCGCGCGTTCCGCACGTCCGTCAAGGTCGGATCGAGCGTGAGCGCCGCATCGTAATCGGCCAGCGCCCGCGCGGACTGATCGGCGGACACCAGCGCCTTGGCGCGGACGAGCAAAGCCGCGATCCGCGCGCTCTTTTCGGCCTTGTCATCGTTGATCAGGACGCCGCAATCGGCCATCGGCGGATCGGCGCACACCGCCGGATCGATGACGCGCGCGGGAACGACAGGCGGCGCAGGGGCGACAGTCCCGGGTTCGGCAGCGGGCGCAATGTCGTCGGCCGACGCCGCGGCAAACGACAAGACGACAGCGCATGCAGCAACCGATAACAGAGAACGCAACAAGGCCGGCCCAACTCCATCGAACAACGCCGCTAGTTTATCGCGCCGGAAAGCGGCAGGATAGACGCGCTGGATCGCCGCAGGGACAAAAATCACTTGTATACTTTTGAATGGATCATCGGGCTGCTGCTTGGGGCGGTTTTGCTCTCGGCGCTGGCCCGGCGCACCAACGTGCCCTACCCGACCTATCTCGCGCTCGGCGGCATGGTGCTGGCGTTCGTGCCGGGCACCCCGACCTGGACGCTGGAACCCGAACTGGCGCTGGCGTTGTTCGTCGCCCCCGTACTGCTCGATGCGGCGTTCGACACGTCGATGCGCGATCTGCGCGACAACTGGCTGCCGGTGACGACGCTGGTGATCGTCGCCGTTAGCCTCACGACGCTGTCGGTCGCAGTGGTCGCGCGCTGGATGGTGCCGGACATGTCGTGGCCGGTCGCGATCGCGCTCGGCGCCATTGTCGCGCCGCCGGATGCCGCCGCCGCGACCGCGATCCTGCGCCAGATCAATTTACCTCATCGGCTGCTGAAGATCCTCGAAGGCGAAAGCCTGCTCAACGACGCCAGCGCCCTGTTGATCTATCGCATCGCCGTCACGGTCGCGATGGCCGGGCATGTCAGCCCGCGCGATCTCGCGCCGACGATCGCACTTGGTCTCATCGGCAGCCTGATCGCGGGCTACGTGTTTGCTCACATCAGCACGTCGCTGACGCGCCACATCAATGACGCATCAAGTTCGATCATCGTGCAGTTCGCAGGCACGTTCACGGTCTGGATCGTTGCGGAGCGGCTCGGCCTCTCCGGCATCCTCACGATCGTCGTCTATGCGATCACCATCGCGCGCACGGCTCCGGCGCGAACGCCGGCGCGGCTGCGGGTGCCGTCCTATGCGGTCTGGGACACCGTGGTGTTCATGCTCAACGTGCTCGCCTTTATGGTGATCGGCATGCAGTTGCGGCCGATCCTCGCCAATCTCGATGCCGGCATCCGGATGGAATATGGCCTGGTCGCCGCCGTGATTCTTGCCGTGGTGATCCTGACGCGCGTCGTCTGGGTGATGTTCTACAATACGCTGCTGCGGATGAAGATCGCGCGCTTCGGCATGCAGACGCGCCGTCCCTTGACGCCGCCCACGATCCAGGGCGGCCTCGTGATCTCATGGTGCGGCATGCGCGGCATCGTTACGCTCGCCGCCGCCTTCGCGCTGCCTGAAGATTTTCCGTATCGCGGGCTGATCCTGCTGACGGCCTTTGGCGTGGTGCTGGGATCGCTGCTGATTCAGGGTTTGACCTTGCGGCCACTGATCGCAGCGCTGAAATTCGACGATGACGATCCGGTCGGCGTGGAGGTCGCGCGCGCCCGGACGATCGCGTTTCGCGCCGCGCTCGACGAGATCGACGGCGACGTCTCGCCCGAAGGTCAGATGCTGCGCGGCGAGTATCAGGCGATTTTGCAGCGCGCTGACGATAATCCGCAGGCCGGGGCCTCGCGCGAGATGCCGGCAGATCCGTTGCGCCGCCGCGCGCTCGGCGCCGCGCGACGCTCGCTGATCGACCTGCGCCGCCGCGAGGTGATCGGCGACGACGCCTTTCATCGGGTGGAGGAAGAACTCGATTGGGCGGATCTGAGCGCGCAAGGGTGAGCAAGGGTGAGCCTGCGTCAACTCACCTTCAGCGTCAGGCCGCCATCGACGACCAGTTCGATGCCGGTGACATAACGCGATTCATCCGACGCCAGAAACAACGCGGCATTGGCGACGTCCCACGCCTCGCCCATATGGCCCATCGGCACTTGCGCATCGCGCGCCTTCCACATTTCGGCGACATCGCCCTTGCCATAGCTCGCGGCGAGCCCTGCCGAATGCTCGACCATCGGCGTCTTCATCAGGCCGGGAAGCACCGCGTTGACGCGGATGTTTTTCGGCGCGAACTCGACGGCGCTTGAGCGCGTCATCTGGTTCATCGCGGCCTTCGTCGTCGCATAGGAAATATAGGAGACGCCGAGATGGCGGATCGAGGCGATCGACGAGATGTTGATGATCGATCCGCCGCCCTGCCTGTCCATGACCGGAATGACGTGCTTCATCGCCAGGAATGCGCTTTTGAGGTTGATTGCAAAGACGCGATCCCAATCGGCCTCCGAGACATCGACGACGCTGCCGGTTTCGGCGATGCCGACATTGTTGTCGAGAATGTCGATGCGGCCATAGGCTTTCACGCAGGCCTCGACCATCTCCAGCACCTGATCGTTGCGCGAGACATCGGCCGTATGCGCCGTCGCGCTGCCGCCTTCGGCCCCGATCAGCCGCACGGTCTCGGCCGCCGCGTCGCCATTGCGGTCGACGCAGAACACCTTCGCGCCATGCCGCGCGAAGGTCACGGCGGTGGCCTTGCCGTTGCCCCAGCCGGGGCCGATCGAACCCGCGCCGACGACGATCGCGATCTTTCCATCGAGCCGTTGCATGCGGCGGTCTCCCCTGTCGTTTCTTACTTGATGATTTTCTTGTCGCGGAAATATCTGATGGCGCCGGGATGCAGCGGCACGGGGCTTATTGGCGCATTCTCCAGTCTGATCTCGTCGCCGGCCGGATGCGCCTTGGCGATCTCGGCCAGCGAATCGTAAACCAGTTGCGTCAACCGATAGGCCTCGTCGTCCGGCACGTCCGCGCGCGTGACGAGATAGTTCATGATGGTCGCGGCCGGCACGTCGTCGTTCTGGCCGCGATAGGTATTGGCCGGAATCACCGCAGGAACGAATGGCGGTCCGATCTTTTTCACAAGATCGACCGGAATCGGGATCACCACAATATCGTCATCATTGCTGAGCCGGTTCAGAGACGCGACGCCGAGGCCGGTGGATTGCAGCGTCGCGTCCAGTTTGCCGCCGATCATCCTGGCGACGGAGTCGGCAAAGGACGCTTGCGGCAGGTTTTTGATTTCGCCGTCGTCAAGTCCCGCAGCATCAAGCAGTGCCCTGGCATTGAGATCGGTGCCGGATTGAGGTTCGCCGACAGACAGGCTCTTACCTTTCAGATCGGCCAACTTGGCGATGCCACTTTTTTTCGTTGCAACGATCTGAATGTAATTCGGATACAGCGCGCCGATGACGCGCAGATTGGTCAACTTTTCACTGAAGCCGGCCTCGGCATCGCCGGTCATAGCCGCTTGCAGGGAATCGGCAAGCGCGAAGCCAAGCTCGCCCTTTCCCTGCGCCAGCAAACGCAGATTCTCGATCGACCCGTTGCTGACCTGCACGCGCGTCGTGCGATTCGTAATGCCGTCGCTGATGATCTTGCCGATGGCGATGCCAAGGGGGAAGTACACGCCGTTGGTGTCGCCGGTGAGGATCGTCAGCGTGTCGGCGGCGCGCGCAGGCGCCGCGCAACATAGCGCCGTCATGACGATCGTGGCTGCGCGAATGGAGTTCATTCATCGACTTGTCCGCGCCGGCGCGCGCGCCGTCAACCCTTTCGGTCGTCGCTAAGCCCAAAGTCTTGGCAGCCAAGGTCTTGCCATCACTGGCAATCCGGCATCAATTGCGCACGACAAAGCGAAGGCGCGCGGCAAGCGGGCTACGCGAGGAAGACGCCGAGGACGGAGTGCGTGACCAATATGGCTGACGACAAGACCGCGCTCACCGGGCAAACCCCGCGCATTCCCGCCGAAATCGCCCCGGACACGACATCCGAAATCTCGTCCGAGGCGCTGGCCAAGGCGGAAGCCTTCATCGAGGCCGACGAAGGGGCGACCAACCGCCTTATGGGCTTCTGGGGCACCGCCTCGACCGCCATCGCCGTCGTGATGAGCCTGTTCCATCTCTACGCCGCCTATGCCATCGTGCCGACGCAGGAGTTGCGCTACACCCACGTCGCCTTCACGCTGGTGTTGAGCTTCCTGCTGTTCCCGCTGGCGACGAAATTCCGCAACCGCGTCCGCTGGTGGGACGTGGTGCCGGGTATCGTCGCGGTCGCCACCATCGTCTATGCGCTGTGGGGCGGCGACGATTTCACCGACCGCGCCACCGTTCCGGAACACTGGGACGTGATCGTCGGCATCGTCTTCATCGTGCTGCTGCTCGAAGCCACGCGCCGCACCACCGGCCTCATCATGCCGGTGGTGTCATTGTTCTTCATCGCCTATGCGATGCTCGGCCCGCATCTGCCCGCGCCGTGGACGCATCGCGGTTACGATATTTCGCGCCTCGTCGGCCACCTGTTCATCACGCTCGAGGGCATTTTCGGCGTCGCGGTCGACGTGTCGGCGACGCTGATCATTTTGTTCACGATCTATGGCGCGTTCCTACAGCAATCCGGCGCCGGCAAGTTCTTCATCGATTTTTCGCTGGCTTTGATGGGCGGCAAGCCGAACTCGGCCGGCCGCACGGTGGTGCTGTCGTCTTTCCTGCTCGGCGGCCCGTCAGGCTCCGGCGTCGCCACCACCGTGATGATCGGCACCGTCGCCTATCCGATGCTGGCAAAAGCAGGGTTTGAAAAGAACGCAGCGGGCGGCCTGCTCGCGGCTGGCGGACTTGGCGCGATCCTGTCGCCGCCGGTGCTCGGCGCGGCGGCGTTCCTGATCGCCGAATTCCTCAAGATCAGCTATCTCGATGTGATCTGGATGGCGACCATCCCGACCTGCCTTTATTATTTGTCGCTGCTGATCATGGTCGAGTTCGACGCCAAGCGCTTCGGCGCCAAGGACGTCAAATTCGAGCAGGAGATGCCGCTGTGGGAGATGACGAAGCGGTATGGCTTCCATTTCATCTCGCTGCTTGCCGTCGTGTTTTTCATGCTGATCGGCTACTCGCCGTCGCTGTCGGTGTTCTACGCCATCGTTGTCACCTTCGCGCTGTCGTTCCTGCGGCCCGAATGCGCGCTGTGGCCGAAGAAACTGATCAAGGCGCTGGCCGACGGATCGGTCGGCGCGCTCAATGCCGCGACCACCTGCGCCTGCGCCGGCATTGTCGTCGGCATTGTCACGCTGACGGGTCTCGGCCTGAAATTCTCGTCCATCGTGATCTCCTATGCCGGCGGCAGTCTGCTTCTGACGGCGATCTATACGGCGCTGATCGTCTGGATCATCGGCCTCGCCGTGCCTGTCACCGCGTCCTACATCATCTGCGCGGTCATCGCCGCGCCGGCATTGATCAAGCTCGGCGTCCCGGATTACGCCGCGCACATGTTCATCTTCTATTATGCGGTGCTCTCCGAGGTCTCCCCGCCAACCGCATTGTCGCCCTTCGCGGCGGCCGCGATCACCGGCGGCGATCCCTACAAGACCACGCTGCAATCCTGGAAATATACACTTCCGGCATTTCTGGTGCCGTTCGTCTTCGTCTGCGATCCGCAGGGTGTCGGCCTGCTGATGGCGATCCCGAAAGGCGGCTCGTGGGTCGATATCGTAGAGATCACGATCAAGACCACGATCGGTCTCGTCGCCTTGGCCTCGGTCGCGCAGGGCTGGGCCCTGCGACAGAATACCCGAATCGAAAGCAGCCTGCTTTTGCTATCCGGGTTGCTGCTGGTGTTCCCAAGCCTCATCGAAGCTTTGGTCGAGACCATCATCGGACGCGACATCAGCTACACGTACGTACCCGGCGTCATCATCGCGGCGGGCGTGCTGCTTTGGCAAATGAGAACGCGAGCGCCGGGGCCGGGACGCCCGGCGACCGCTTGAGACAACGACGCCGCGGCAAGCGGTGCAGACCGTGAGACGGAGACACGCAATGAAGGCGAAGCTCATCGGTGCGGCGATGTTGGGGCTGATGCTCAGTGCCGTATCGGCGCTTGCGCAGACCAAGACGCTGGCGATCGCGACCGGCGGCACCGGCGGCATTTTTTATCCGCTCGGCGGCGGCCTGGCCAACATGCTGTCGAAGAAGCTCACCGACACGCAGGCAACAGCGGAAGTCACCGGCGGCAGCGTCGACAACATCAAGCTGCTCGAATCCGGACAGGCCGATATGGGCTTCATGACCGGCGACGTCGCCTCCGATGCGCTCAAAGGCGAAGGCAAGTTCAAAAAGCCAGTGCCGCTGCGCACCATCGTCACGATCTATTCGAGCCCGGTTCACGTCGTCACCATCGCCGGCACCGGTATCGAGAAATTTGAAGACCTCAAGGGCAAGCGGATTTCGTCCGGCGCGCCGGGCAGCGCGACCGAGACCCAGACCTTCCGGTTGCTCGAGGCAGCCGGCCTCGACAAGGACAAGGACGTCAAGCGCGAGCGCCTCTCGGTCGCCGAATCCGGGGCCGCGCTGAAGGATCGAAAGATCGATGCATTCTTCTGGGGCGGCGGCGTGCCGACCGCCGCCGTCACCGATCTCGCCGCCACGCCGGGCGTCACGGTCAAGCTGATCGACATCGACCATCTGCTCGCGCCGATCGTAAAAAAATATGGTCAGATCTTCGCGCCGAGCGTGATCAAGGCCGGCAGCTATCCCGGCCAGACCACGGATAGCAAAGGCTTCGCCGCCTGGAATCAGGTCATGGCGACCGACAAGATGTCTGACGACACCGCCTATGCGATCACAAAGGCGGTGTTCGAGAACAAGGACGATCTCGTCGCGGTGCATATGGAGGCCAAGAACATCAATCTGGCGACCCAAACCGAGAAGGAATCGCCCGCGCCGTTCCATCCCGGCGCGCTGAGATATCTCAAGGAAAAGGGCGCACGACCCTGATCCCGTTACACCTCACGAATCCGACACCACAAGGGAGCAACCGACATGCTGACCAAAATGAAGACGATTTCGATAGCGGCAGCGCTGATTGTCAGCGCCGCACTCGCAGGCGCGGCCCTCGCGCAGCAGAAGACAATGTCGATCGGCACCGGCGGGACCGGCGGCGTCTATTATCCGCTCGGCGGCGCCATCGCCAACGTATTGTCGAAGGCACTGCCCAACACCCAGGCGACAGCCGAAGTCACCGGCGGCTCGGTCGATAACCTCAAGCTGATCGCATCGGGCCAGAGCGAGATGGGCTTCACGATGGCGGACGCCGCCGCCGATGCCTTCAAGGGCGAAGACAAATTCAAGAGCGGGAAAGTTCCGCTGCAGACGCTGCTCGTGGTCTACCCGAACCGCATGCACGTCGTGACGGTCGAGGGCTCCGGAATCGAGAAAATGTCCGACCTCAAGGGCAAACGCGTCTCGACGGGTTCGCCGGGCAGCGCCACGGAAGTCATGGCGTTCCGCCTGCTCGAAGCCGCCGGCCTCGACAAGGACAAGGACATGAAACGCGAGCGGCTCGGCGCGGCCGAATCCGTCAACGCCATCAAAGACCGCAAGATCGACGCCTTCATGTGGGTCGGCGGCGTGCCGACGGCGGCCGTGACCGATCTCGCGGCCACACCCGGCATGAAGATGAAGCTGATCGACCACAGCGACCTCGCCGAGAAGATGAATGCCAAATACGGCAAGCTGTACTCGGCCTCGACGATCAGCAAGAGCATCTATCCCGGAATGGACAAGGACAACGCCAACACCGAAGTCTGGAACATCATCGTCACCGGCAACAAAATGAGCGACGACGACGCCTACAACATCGTCAAGACGCTGGTCGAGAAGAAGGCCGACATCGTCGCCGTGCATAAGGAAGCCGAGAGCTTCTCGCTCGACAATCAGCGCCAGGACCGTTCGCCGGTGCCGTTCCATCCCGGCGCGCTGAAGTACTTCAAGGAAAAGGGCATCGGAGGCTGAAGGCCGACATCGAAACCGTGAGGTGGGCAAAGACGCTTTTGCGTCTTTGCCCACCTTCCAAACGCCACCGGTTCAGCGGCCTCGCCATCGGTCGCTCAAGCGCGGCAAGAGGCTCGGCCTACCCTACGGTGGCGCGCATGCAGAGCGCCCTCACGGAACCCAAGTCGCGGCGCGGCGTTGGGTCGCGAATCATGAAACCCGTGAGGTGGATGTGGCGGACATTCAGACGGCAAAGGTCGAACGTCCGTTAGACGCCATCAATTTCTTTCTCGCCGATGTTCGCGACGGGCTCGGGCCTTACCTGGCGATCTATCTTCTCAGCGTTCAGAACTGGAACGCGGCCAGCATCGGTATTGTGATGTCGGTGGCGGCCGTTGCCGGCATCGTCGCACAGACGCCGGCGGGCTTGCTGATCGACAAAACCACCGCCAAACGGGCTCTCGTGATTGCTGCGGCGGTCGTCGTCACGATCGGCTCGGTCGTCTTGCCGCTCAACACCAATTTCACGTTTGTCGCGATCACACAGGCCCTGACAGGAATCGCGGGCGCGATCTTCGCGCCCGCCATTGCTGCCATCACGCTCGGCGTGGTCGGGCCGAAGGCTTTCGCCAAGCGGGTCGGCCGCAACGAGGCCTTCAACCATGCCGGCAACGCCACGGCGGCGACGCTGGCCGGGGTCTCCGCCTATTTTTTCGGGCCGATCGTGGTGTTCTGGCTGATGGCGGCGATGGCGCTGGCGAGCATATTCGCAACGCTTGCCCTGCCGGAGAAGTCAATCGACCACAAGGTCGCGCGCGGCCTCGCCGACGACCACGACGACGGCAAGGACGACCCGAACAGAGCGTCAGGCTTCCAGGTTTTGCTCACCGACAGGCCGATGCTGGTCTTCGCCGCCGCGACGGTGCTGTTTCATTTCGCCAATGCAGCGATGTTGCCGCTGGTCGGCCAGAAACTCGCGCTGGTGAATGCCGATCTCGGCACAACACTGATGTCGGTTTGCATCGTGGCTGCCCAGTTGGTGATGGTGCCGGTCGCGATGCTGGTCGGAGCGAAGGCAGATATCTGGGGCCGCAAGCCGATCTTTGCCGTAGCACTTGCTGTTCTGGCATTGCGCGGCGTGTTGTATCCATTTTCCGACAATCCGTATTGGCTGGTCGGCGTGCAATTGCTTGACGGCGTCGGTGCCGGCATCTTCGGCGCCCTGTTTCCGCTCGTCGTCGCTGACCTCACACGGGGGACCGGCCATTTCAATGTCAGCCAAGGCGCGATTGCCACCGCCGCCGGGCTCGGCGGCGCGCTGTCAACGTCCGTAGCGGGTCTGATCGTCGTCGGCGCGGGGTATAGCGCGGCGTTCCTGTTCCTTGCCGCGATCTCGGCGATCGGCCTGGTCATGTTCATCGTGCTGATGCCCGAGACCGGCCCCTCCAAACAGGATACAATTCCCTCCGGTCCGTCGGGCGCGATCCTCGGCAAGGCCTGAACCGCGGCACGCCCGCGCAGCCCTTTGCAAGGCGGCGGACCGCGCTGTACATGGACGGCAACGTTTGCCGACATTGCCAGAGGAAACCCATGTCCGTATCGACCATCGATCTCGTCGGCCCGAGCCGCCGCTCGCTGCTGATCGGCGGCGCTGCCGCGCTCGGCACGCTGCCTCTGATCTCGCGCCGCGCCAGGGCCGCCGAATGGCCGACCCGACCTGTCAAGTTTGTCGTGCCGTTCGCGGCCGGCGGCACCACGGACATTCTCGCCCGCCTCGTCGCGCAGAAAATGTCCGAGGAATACGGCCAGCAGTTCGTCGTCGAGAACAAGACCGGCGCGGGCGGCAACATCGCGGCGGACTCCGTCGCGAAGGGTCCGGCCGATGGCTACACCTTCCTCGTCGGTACGCCGGGCACGCATTCGATCAACAAATTCGTGTTCAAGGTCATGAATTACGACCAGCTCAACGATATCGCGCCGGTGATCGTCATCGCCAAGGTGCCGAACCTTTGCTCAGTCACGAATTCGCTCGAGGTCAAGTCGGTCGGCGAACTGATCGCCTTCGCCAAAGCCAAGCCGAATGAGTTGCTTTACGGCACGCCGGGAATCGGCTCGACGGCGCATTTATCGACCGAATTGTTCAAGTCGATGGCCGGCATCCAGATGACGCATGTGCCCTATAAGGGCAGCGCGCCGGCCTTGACGGATCTGATCGCCGGCCGCGTTCATGTCATGATCGATAATCTTCCGGCGGCGCAGCCATTCGCGGAGGCGAAGTCGATCCGACCGCTGGCGATTTCGACCGCGACGCGCTGGCCCGGCCTGCCGGATATTCCGACCATCGCCGAAGCCGGCGTCGCCGGATACGACGCCTCGTCGTGGTTCACCGTCGCCGCTCCGGCAAAAGCGCCGCAGGAGATCATCGTCAAGCTGAACGCCAGCGTCGATAAATTCCTGAAATCGCAGGACGGCATCGACCGTCTGCGAAAACTGGGCGCAGATCCGGTCGGCGGTTCGCCCGAGGAGATGCAGACGTTCGTCGTCTCCGAAATGGAGAAGTGGGGCAAGGTCGTCCAGTTCGCCGGCCTCAAGCCCGAATAGGCGGCCAATGCGCGCTATCCAATGCGTCGCCTATGGCGAACCCAAAGACCTCGTGATGACCGACCTGCCTGCGCCGACCGCATCGGCCGGCGAGGTGCTCGTTGCGGTCGAGGCGGTCGGGCTCGGCTTCGTCGATGCGCTGCATGTGCGCGGCGGCTACCAGGTGAAGAAGCCGCTGCCGTTCGTTCCCGGCAGCGAGATTGCCGGTACCGTCGTCGCCGTCGGTGACGGCGTGGCCGCGAGCATGATGGGCCAGCGGGTGACGGGACTGTGCGGCGACGGCGGGCTGGCGGAGCAGATCGTCATGCCGGTCGAATCCTGTATCGCTTTGCCGGCTTCGTTCCGGTCGGAGGACGCCGCGTCGGCGCTGCTGAACTACTGCACGGGCTTGTACGGCTTCGAGACCTGCGGCCGGCTTCAAGCCGGCGAGACGGTGCTGATCCTGGGCGCATCCGGCGGCGTCGGCCTTGCCGCCATCGATATCGCCAAGGGTCTTGGCGCCACGGTGATCGCGGCGGCCTCGTCGCAAGACAAGCTCGACTCCTGCCGCGCGCGCGGCGCGGATTTCACTGTCGATTATAGCGAAACCACCTGGCGCAAGACGCTCGAAGCGACAATCAGCGGCCGCGCCGTCAACGTGATCTATGATCCGGTCGGCGGCATCTGGTCGGAGACGGCGTTTCGTTGCCTTGCACCAGGCGGTCGGCATCTCGTGGTCGGTTTTGCCGGCGGCGACATCCCGCGTATCCCGCTGAACCTGCCGCTTTTGAAAAGGGCATCGATTGTCGGCGTCGATTGGGGCGGCTTTATCCGCGCCGACGCCCGGAATGCACGGCCCGTGATGCAGCGCCTTGTGGATCTCGTCGCGGCCGGACAGATCACGCCGCGCCCGAGCACGACTTTCATGCTCGACCAAGCGCCCGAGGTTCTCGAGCGCCTGACCAGGCGCGACAATATCGGCAAGCCCGTGATCGTGTTGACGGGCTAAGCCAGCCTCACTCGAACTTCATGTCCACGCAGCGCGAGACATCCGTTCCGAAGCCGGAGGCGATGCTGATGCAGCCGCGCACCTTTTGCGCATTGTTGTCGCTGGCCCAGACCGCGTAGCCGCCATTGCCGAAAAACGAATTGGTGTTCGGCGGTTCGGTCTCGGTTGCATCAAACGAATAATTCGAATCCGTATCGAAAATGCGCGGCCGCTTCATGCAGCCGCCATCCGTCTGCACGTTCACCACTTCCTTGGCGTCGCGCGTCATCGACAGGCTGACGCCGCAGCGAAAATATTCCGACGTCTTGATGTTGAAGAGATAGGCATAGGACCGACACGTCGCCGTCGAGAGCTTGCCGGCGCTAAGCCCACGGCCGCAGGAGATCCGCTGATTGTTGCTCAGCTTGAAATCATCCGCCGCTTGCGCCGCAGACACCGCCAAACCCATGGCGGCGACACATGTCATCAGAAACACGCGCATCGTTTCGAATCCTCACGACCATCCGCAGGCGACCGGCTGCCGCGATGACGATAGACGCGCGGACAGCGGCGGGAAATGACAAAGTCGTGCGGCCGCGCGACATCGCGCGGATTGACGAGCCGTCGCCGTTCGTGATTTGTTCAAGGTCTTTGCAGGAGAGCCTCATGACCGCGCGCCGATCAAGCATCTTTTGTGTGACCGCCATTTTGATGAGCGCGACCGGCGTGGCTCATGCCCAGACGCCCGCCCCGATCCCATGGATGCTGACACCGGACATGGGCTACGGCTATGGCGGCGACGGCAAGACGCTCTCTTACAAGATGGGCACCAACAACGCGAAACTTCTGTTGAAAGGCGCGAAGAAAGTGCCGCGCAACACGTTGTTCTTCGTCGGCGAGAACGGCCAGCTTTACATGCGCAGCGGCCCCTATCTCGAAGGCGACGGCAAATTCATATTCGGACCGAGCTGAAGGATACGCGAACGAGGGCATCAGGTCCGTCATTGCGAGCCAGCGTAACGTCGGCCTGTTACCGACTTTAAGCTGAGCGAAACAATCCAGTTCTTTGATCGACTGACTGGATTGCTTCGTCGCCACGGTTTTCGAAGACGAAAACCGTGGGCTCCTCGCAATGACGACCACTCGGCGCAAGTCGTGACCTATATGCTCTGCCACGCTGATAAAAACAAAAAGGTGCGCGCGTGACCAAAAGCCCTTTCTACACGGAAGATCACGAAGCGTTCCGCGACGTCGTGCGGCGCTTCACGCAGACCGAGATCGAACCCTACGCGCATGAGTGGGACGAAGCCGGCACGTTTCCGCGCGAGTTGTACGAGAAAGCCGCCGCGATCGGCCTGCTCGGCCTCGGCTTTCCCGAAGAATATGGCGGCACGATCGTCGATCGCTTCATGTGGATCGTCGCGGTGCAGGAGCTGGCGCGCGCGGGCGCCGGGGGTGTGGCCGCCAGCCTCAAGAGCAACTCGATCGGCGCGCCGCCGATCGCCAATGCCGGCAGCGACGAACTCAAACGGCGCGTGTTGCCGGACATTCTTGCCGGCAAAAAGATTTCGGCGCTCGCGATCACCGAGCCGGGCGGCGGCTCCGATGTCGCCAACCTGCGCACCACTGCGCGACGCGACGGCGATAGCTACATCGTCAATGGCGAGAAGACCTTCATCACCTCCGGCATGCGCGCCGATTATATCACCACCGCTGTCCGCACCGGCGGCGAAGGCCCGAGCGGTGTGAGTCTTCTCCTGATCCCCGGCGACGCCAAGGGCCTGAGCAAAACGCAACTCAAGAAAATGGGCTGGTGGGCGTCCGATACGGCAACGCTGCATTTCGACGACTGCCGCGTGCCCACCACCAACCTCATCGGCGCGGAGGGCGCGGGCTTCAAGATCATCATGCGCAATTTCAACACGGAGCGCCTGACGATGGCGGCGGGCTGCACGGCGGCGGCGAAAACCTGCCTCGACGAGGCGATCGCCTATGCCAAGCAGCGCCACACGTTCGGCAAACCGCTGACACTCCCGCGCCTATCGCGACTCGCGCCTGACCTCGATCGGCGGCGGCGCGGATGAGGTTATGCTGAGCGTTCTTTGCAAGATGATGGGCACGCTGCCGGGCCATCAGCCCCGCCGATAGCGGATCAGGTCGGCGGCACATCGGTGGAAATTTCCACCAGGATCTTGCCCGTCGTCACCTGATCGCCTTCTGCGGCATGAATGGCAGCCACCGTGCCGGCCGCGGCGGCGGCGTGGACATGCTCCATCTTCATCGCCTCGAGCGTCAGCACAGGTTGGCCGGCGGCGACGGCGTCGCCCTGTTTCACCAGCACAGCGACGACGCGGCCGTTCATCGCTGCACGAATCCTGCCGTCGCCTGGGCCAGCGGCAGCCCTGTCGGGGGCTGCGCGGGTGAGATCGCGGGCATGCTGCGTGATCCCGTTGTGCAGAAAGAACAACTCGTTGCCGTCGCGCGCGAAGCGGACACTTTGCATCAGCCCGTCGCGGCGATAGCGTAGCGTGGTCGCGTCGAGCGCATCGATCGTGATGCGTGCCTCGGCGACGAGGTAATCGCCGTCGCGCTCACGGACGATTTCGATGTCTTCCATCGTCTCACCGAACGCGATCCGCAACGGCACGGGGAATGTCGCCGCCAGCGAGCGCCCGGCCCGCCAGCGCGGCGCGTGGCGATCGGTGACGTAGAGCAGCAGCGCCGCCAGCACGGTGTCGTTGGTCGCCGGGGCGAACAGCGCGTCTTGATGATTGGCGATAAAGGCCGTGGTCGCGCAGCCCGCCGAGAAGGCTGCATGACGCAGACACGATGCGAGAAAGGCCTGGTTGGTGGCGACGCCGAGTGCCGCGGTGTTCTCGAGACCGCGCAACAATTGCTGCCGCGCCGCCTCGCGATCCGGCCCATGGGCGATGATTTTTGCGATCATCGAATCGTAGAACGGCGGGATCTCGCTGCCGTTTTCCAGCGCGTGGTCGCAGCGCAGGCCCCGCGGCATCTGCCACAGGGACATGCATCCCGACTGCGGCATGAAATCGCGCGTCGCATCCTCGGCGCAGAGCCGCACTTCGATGGCGTGGCCGTTGAAGCGCACGTCGTCTTGCGTCAGCGGCAGCTTGTCGCCGGCCGCGATCCGCAATTGCAACTCGACCAGATCGAGACCGGTGATCGCCTCCGTGACCGGATGCTCGACCTGCAATCGCGTGTTCATTTCCATGAAATAGAAGTTGCCGTCCCGGTCGAGCAGGAACTCCAACGTGCCCGCGCCCTCGTAGTCGATCGCTTTCACGGCGTCGACGGCGACCTGCCCCATCTTGGCGCGCAGTTCGGGCGAGACCGCCGGCGAGGGCGCTTCCTCGATCAGCTTCTGGTGCCGGCGCTGCACCGAGCAGTCGCGCTCCCCCAGATGGATCGCGTTGCCGTAACGATCGCCGAACACCTGAATTTCGATATGGCGCGGATCGACAATCGCACGTTCCAGAATCACGGTGCCGTCGCCGAACGCGCTCTGCGCCTCCGAGCGCGCGCCGCGCAAGAGATCGGGAAATGCCGCTGGGTCCGACGCGAGCCGCATGCCGCGCCCGCCGCCGCCGGCGACGGCCTTGATCATGACCGGGAAACCGATCCGGGTGGCTTCCGCGAGCATGACCGGGTCGCTCTGGTCGGCGCCCTGATAGCCCGGCACGACAGGTACGCCGGCCTTTTCCATCATGTCTTTTGCCCCAGCCTTGTGGCCCATCGCGGTGATGGCCTCAGGCGACGGTCCGATGAAGGCGAGCCCCGCCTCGCGACAGGCGGCGGCGAAAGCCGCGTTCTCAGCGAGAAAACCGTAGCCGGGATGCACGGCGTCCGCACCGCTTCGCTTCGCTGCGGCGATGATGGCGTCGATATTGAGATAGGATTGCACCGGCATCGCGCCCCCGATGCCGATTGCCTCGTCGGCCTCGCGGACGTGCCGTGCATCGGCATCCGCGTCGGAATAAACCGCGACGACGCCGTAGCCCATGCGGCGTGCGGTGCGCATCACGCGCAAGGCGATCTCGCCGCGATTGGCGACGAGGATTTTCTTGAACGGCGTCTTGCTCATGGCGGGCTTCATGGCCGCGCCACCGAGAACTGCATCTTCTGCGGCGTGCGGGCTTCGGCCTCGCGGCAGATCGCCAGCGTTTGCGCCAATACCGCGCGGGTGTCGCGCGGATCGATCACGCCGTCGTCGAGCACGCGCGCGGATGTCGCGAACACGTCCATCTGGCTGTCGAAGACGTTGGTGATGCCCGCCTTCATCTTGTCGAGCTGCGCGCGATCGACGGCAACGCCTTTGCGCGCCGCACCGGCCTCGGCGACGATGGCCATCGTCTCGGCGGCTTGCTCGCCGCCCATCACGGCGGTTTTGGCATTCGGCCACGAGAAGCAGAAGCGCGGATGGAAGCCGCGCCCGCACATGCCGTAATTGCCCGCGCCGAACGACGCGCCGCAATACAGCGTGATCTGCGGCACGGTCGCGGATGTCACGGCCTGGATCATCTTCGAGCCGTGCTTGATCATGCCGGCTTCCTCATAGGCTTTGCCGACCATGTAGCCCGTGGTGTTGTTGAGATACAGGATCGGCGTGCGCGACTGGCAGCAGGCCTGAATGAAATGCGTCGCCTTGTTGGCGCCGGCGGGATCGAGCGGACCGTTATTGGTGATGACGCCGACGGCGTGGCCTTCGATCCGGGCATGACCGCAGATGGTGGCGATGCCGTAATTGACGCCGAATTCCGTGAAGTCGGACCAATCGACGATGCGCGCGATCACCTGCCGCATATCCACCGGCCGCTTGTGATCCATCGGCATGATGCCGAGCAGTTCCTCGGCATCATAGCGCGGTGGCCCGGCGTTGTTCTGACTATCGCCCGGCCGGTTCCAATCGAGTCCGCCCATGATGTCACGCGCGATCCGCAACGCATCGCGGTCATCTTCCGCGAGATAATCGCCGAGCCCCGAGATGCTGGTGTGCATCTCCGCGCCGCCGAGTTCCTCCTCGGTGGCGATTTCGCCGGTCGCCGCTTTCAGCAGCGGCGGCCCGGCGAGGAAGGCGCGGGTGCGGCCGCGCACCATCACGATATAGTCCGAGAGGCCGGTCTGATATGCGCCGCCAGCGGTGGACGACCCATGCGTCACCGTCACCACCGGCAGACCCACCGCCGAGAGCCGCGCCAGATTGCGAAAAATATTGCCTCCGCGCACGAAATCCTCGACGCGGTACTTTAGCAAATTCGCGCCGGCGCTTTCGACCAACTGCACGTAAGGCAGCTTGTTCTCCAGTGCGATCTCCTGCACGCGAATGGTCTTGTCCAACCCGTAAGGCTGCAACGCGCCGGCATCGATACCGGAATCGTTCGCGCTCACCATGCAGCGGATGCCCGACACGAAGCCGATCCCGGCGACTACTCCACCGCCGGGAACGCTTTTTTCCGGATCGGCGATGTCGAACATATAGCCCGTGAGCGTCGACAGTTCGAGGAACGGACGGTCGGGATCGAGCAGCAGCGCCACGCGCTCGCGCGGCAGCAACTGCCCGCGCCTGTGGAAGCGGTCCTTGGCTTTCGCAGATGCGGCGCGGGTCCGCTCTTCGAGCACGCGCATCCGCGCGATCAGCGCCAGCATGCCGTCGCGGTTGGCTTTGAAGGCGTCGCTGGAGGTCGAGATCGTGGAGTCAATGATGGACATAGATCTGAATTTCCTAAGTTCGTCATTCCGGAATGCGCGCTCTTGCAGCGCATGTCCGGAATCCATACTCCCGGCCGTGGTTATGGATTCCGGGCTCGTGTTTTCAGCGTCAAAAATGACGCAGAAAACGCGCCCCGGAATGACGTCATTCCTCACACACCCACTTTCGCGAAATGCTCTGAATATTGCTGGCGCAACTCGACTTTCCGAAGCTTGCCGGTCGCCGTCATCGGCATCGCGTCCAAGATCGTGACGAGCTTCGGCACCTGGAAGCCGCCGAGCGAATTACGGCAATGCGCGATGATCGCGGCGGGATCCGCCGACGCACCGGGCTTCAGCGTGACGAAGGCGGAGACCGCCTCGCCCCATTCCGGGTGCGGCAGGCCGACGACGGCGGCGTTCAACACGCCGGGAAACGCCAGCAGCGCTTCCTCGATCCTCACCGAGGCGACGTTCTCGCCGCCGGATTTGATCATGTCCTTCTTGCGGTCGATGAACAGCACTTCGCCGTGGTCGTCGATCAGCGCGAGATCGCCGGTGTGGTGCCAACCGAATTTTCGGACGGCCTCGGTCGCGCCGATATCCTTGTAATAGCCGAGCATGACATTCGGACCGCGATGCACGAGTTCGCCGATCTCGCCGCGCGGCAACAGATGGCCGTCATCGTCCATGATCGCGGTCTCGTTGACCATCGTGGACTCGCCCCAATAATTGCCGAAGCGTTCGAGTTGACGATCCGGCTGCGACATCGTCGTCGCCGGATACATTTCGGTCTGGCCGGAGGTCAGCGTGAAGCCAGCGTCCTTGAACTCGCGCATGGCCCGCTCCAGCAGCGGCCGGCCCATCGGGGCCATCGTGTAGATGCAGTAGCGGATGCGCGAGAGGTCGAACTCGTTGCGCCGCGGATGATCGAGGATCGCCTGATACATCAACGGCAGACCGACGAAGACCGTTAATTCGTCGCGCTGGATCGTTTCCAGCACCGCGGTCGGATCGAAGCCGCGCATCAACGCCATCTTGCCGCCGGTCGCGATCATGCCGAGCAGCAGCACATGTCCCGCGCAGTGAAACAGCGGGAACTGCCCGGTGATGCCGTCCTTGCGCGATAGCGTCATCTCAACGCAATTGCTCATCACCGCCATGACGACGGCAAGATGGCCGTGCATCGCGCCCTTCGGCCGCGACGTGGTGCCGGAGGTGTAGATGATCATCGCCAGGTCGCGGTCGCCGAATTCGATCTCGGGCTCGACGTCGGATTGACCATCCATGAGCGCGCGGATGTCGCTGAGCCCGAGCGCCGCCGCCTGCCCGGCGAGATCGATGCCGATCAAGGTCGTCTTGCGCGCGTCCAGCGCGGCACGGCGCAGCGGCTGCGCCAGCATCACGTCGTCGATAAAGGCGACACGCGCGCCGGCATGGTCGAGGATGTAATCCATGTCGGCGGGACCGAGCATGGTGTTGACCGGCACCCAGACGAGGCCGGCGCGATGGATGCCGAACAGCACCTTCACGAACTCGATCGAGTTGTTGCAGACCGTCGCCACCTTGTCGCCGGGCACGAGACCCGACGACAGCAGGTAGTTGCCGATGCGGTTGGCGTCGCGTTCGATCTCGGCATATGTCACTCGCCGCGCGCCGTCGGTCACGGCAACGCGGTCACCGTAGCGGCGCGCCGACCGGCGCAGAATATCGCCGATCGCGACGCGGCCGATATTGCCGGGGCCGGTCACGCCGCCGGTGGCTTCGAGACTGGTCATGTGTGGTCCTCCCGATGCACTTGTCATTCCGGGGCGTGGGTCCGACGTCAAAATTGACGTTTGTCAATTTTGCGGAAGGACACACGAGCCCGGAATCCATAACCCCTGCTGGGAGTATGGATTCCGGGCCTGCGCCACGGCCGGCAAGAGCCGGCTGGGTGGCGCATCCCGGAATGACGAAACTTACTGCTTCAACCCCAAAATCGTCCTTGCCTCCGACGGACTCGCGATCTCGCGCCCGGCCTTGCGCGCATAGGACGCCATCGTATCGATGAGTTGTCCGTTCGACGTCACCTTGCTGCCGTCCGGCTGGTAGAATGTGTCTTCGAGCCCGGTTCGCAGATGGCCGCCCAGTTCGGCGCAGCGCAGATGCAGCGGCCAGATCTCGGCGCGGCCAATCGCAGTGACCGACCAGTTCGCCTTTGGGTTCTTCAGTCTCAACAGGATCGGCAGCAGATCTGGATCGGCCGGTTGGCCGGAAGCGACGCCCATCACGAAGTTATATTGCAGCGGTCCGGCATACATGCCGGTCTGCGCGTACATGCCGACGCAGCGCACGATGCCGACATCGAAACATTCAAATTCCGGCAGCGTGTTGGACACTTTCATGACGTCGAGATAGTCCTGAATCTTGGCGACGTCATTGTCGAACAGCATCGGCGGCCATGCCCAGCTATTGTCCGACTTCACCTTGAGATAATTCAGCGAGCCGGCATTGCACGCCGCCACTTCCGGCCTGGTGTCGCGCACGCAGGCCAGCGGACCTTCGTAATCCGGGCCGGATTGACCCGTGGTGTGGTTGATGATGACGCCGGGACAGGCCTCGCGGATCGCCTGCTGAATGTCGCGCGAAAGTTGGACGTCCCACGACGCGAGATGGCCTTTGTCCGGCTCCTGCTGGCGCAGATGCATGTGCATCACGGACGCGCCGGCAGCAAAGGCGGCCTTGGCTTCACGCGCCATCTGTTCGGGCGTCACCGGCACGTTGTGCTGTTTCGGATCGGTGAGCACGCCGTTCAGCGAACAGGTGATGATGGCTTTGTCGCTCATGGCGCCTCGTGGGTCCTGATTGCGCGTTTCATGCGGCTTCTGTCTTTGGGACGATATCCGTTGCGACCGGAAGCAAGCCGAGCGCGCGCGTGACTTTCGTCACTGTGGCGGTGTCGCCGTCGAAGATGACACGGACGTAAAGCCCTCGGTCGGGATCGGTGATCGCCTGCGCCTCGAACCCTTTGTCGGAGGCGTGTTCGGACATCACTTGCCGCACCGCCTGCTCGGCTGCGATCTCGCGCAGTCGCGGCTTGAATATCTTGCCGACCGGTGTCAGCGGAATCTCGCCGACAATCTCGATCGCTTTCGGACGGGCGGTGGCTTCGGCAACGCGCTCGTTCATGAAATCGGTCAATTCCGCGGTATTGAGCGAGACGCCGGGAGCGGCCGACACAAACAGCATCGGCACTTCCCCGGAGTACGAATCCGGCCGGCCCACTGCTGCCGCAAGCGACACGCCCGGAAACTGCATCGCAATGTCCTCGATCATTGCGGGATCGATATTGTGCCCGCCGCGGATGATCAGATCCTTGATCCGGCCGGTGACAAGGACCTGACCGCTTTCCTCGATCTTGCAAAGATCGCCTGTTCGCAGCCAACCGTCGTAGAATGCGGCTTCGGTCTGTTTGGGATCGACGTAGCCGGCGAACATCTGCGGTCCGCGCGCCAGCAACTCACCCATCGGCGACGGGCCGTGATGCAGTTTGCCGTCGGCAAGCACCGCGAATTTGGCAAGGGCGACAGGAAGGCCGACCGCGGCCCCATCGGGAGCTTTATTGTGCGGCACTTGCGTGATCGCTCCGGCGAATTCGGTCATGCCGTAAATCTGGCGAACGGCATCGCCGCCCCACGCGGCGAGAAAGCGTCGTTCGATTTCCGCCGGGCAGGTCGACGCGCCGGTACCTACGATTCGCAGCTTCGACAGGTCGGCGCCATCGACAGGCACGGTCGCGACCGCGCCGAGGCTGGTCGGCACGAGCCCCGCAAATGTGATGCCGAAGCGAGCCAGAATGCGCCAGAACTGCGTGACGACCTCGGGATTGCGCATGCCAAACGCCGTCGGGAAATAGATCGCGGCGCCGGCGGCAAGCGAAGCGAGGCTGCCGACGAATGCGCCGCCGACATGAAATAGCGGCAAAGCGACCATCACGCGATCCTCAGCGGTGGTGCCGATTGCAAGCATCGAAGCGACCGAAGACGCCACCATGTTGCGATTGGTCAGGCGTGCGATCTTCGGATGGCCGGTCGTGCCGCCGGTCGGCAATAGCGCGGCGACGCGGTCGACGTCGCCGGGCGCGGCGTTGCCGATCTTGTCGCGCCAATCCTGGTCCGGCTCCAGTATGTCGCCGCCGAAGGCGACGCTGCCGTCGATCGGAAGCACAACGATCCGCTCCAGCGTCGGGATGTCCTTGTCGAGGCCGGCGACTTTTTCATAGAGCCCGCCCGGCGCGCCCGGCGGCGGCACGAACAGTATCTTGGCGGCGGCCGCCCTGATCTGCGCGGCGATCGCCTCGCGGCTGAACAGCAGATTGAGCGGATTGGCGACACCGACGACGGTGGAGGCCCACAATGCGACGAAGGTCGCGGGGCAGGCCGGCGCGAGAATCGCGATGGCGTCTGACGGCGTCACGCCGATCCGGCGAAACCAGTCGGTCGCGGCCTGCAACAGACCCATCAGTTCGTCATAGGTGATTTCAACGGGCGCCTCGTCGGTCGCCGTGCGAAGATAGATCAGCGCCTTGCCGGCTGGATTCATCGACGCGCCGCGCGCGATCAGATCGATCACGCGCGGATGCGCGGCTACGATTTTCGTCGCCTCCTGATCGAGTTGCTCGCGCTCACCCTTTGAATAACCCAGTGACATCGCTTCTCCCTCCCCCATGATGGCCATCTTGCCGGCCGGCTTCTTGCGTTGAGTGGCTGCGGCGCGTCAGGCCGCGTCGGGCGCCTGCCACGCGCCGCTTCGATAGATCGCCAGGCCGCGCGAGCCGGAAAAAATCGCGCGCGGCTTCAGCCCGTAGAATCGGCGGATCGAGTGGCTGAAATGGGTTGAGTCCGGATAGCCGATCTGCTGCGCAAGATGCGCGAGATTCCGGTCTTCGTTGACGTAATGCAGCAGATGCCTCGCGCGCTTCCACGCCCGCACGGCGCGGAACGACATGCCGGTCTCATCCTTGAACAGATGCAGAAACCGCGACGGCGACAGGTTCGCGAGATCGGCACAGTTGGCAGCGCTCATGCGCGCGCCGCTGCCGTCGCCGAGCGCCGACAACGCGCGGCGAATCCGGCGATCAAGCGGGCGCACGTCGAGCACATCATTGAACATCACGCGGTCGAAGTCAGCGGTCGAAAAGCCGTCGGCGTTGCGGGTCTGTTCAAGATCGCAACGGGTGGCGCGGATATGGTCGGCGAACGCCGCCGCATTTTCCCCGGCGCAACGCGCAGCCAATGCCTTGGCAGCATGCGCGGAAATGGTTTCCGGCTCGATCACCACACAGATGATCGACAGACCCTCGCAAACGATACTGTGCGCCACATAGGGCTGCACGACGGCGATTTTGCCGGTGGTGACGTGTTTGCCGTCGTCGAGCCTCAGCTTGCCTTGCAAGGCGACATAGATGTTGAGCCCGCCGCTGATGCGCTTGCGCGGGCGGCCGAGCAAGCCGGCATAGAACACGCGTTCGGGGCTGATGAGCATCAAATGCCCGGACGTATGGCGTTCGCCGTCGGCCATCATATCCTCCCTGTCCCACGTTGTCGTGGCGCCTTCTGCGAGGCGAGGAGAAGCATACAGAAACAGCGGACGATGTCACCGGCGGCAAAGCGGCGTTGGACGCGCCCTGCAGCCGACCGTCTGGCTCACACGGCCATGCCAAATGCGCCGTTGCATCGGACCCTGACTTTTGGGATGGATGCCCTGCTCGAAGGTCGATTGCCTGACCTTCCAAACAAACCTTTGGAGATCAACTATTGGATCAGCCCCGGCCCTCGACCCAGATTGAAGCCGTGGAAGCCGGCCTTGCCGCGTCCGGCTATATCGCCAGCCGGCAGATCGCCACCGCCGTCTTTCTCGCGCAGCAGATCGAAAAGCCGATCCTCGTCGAGGGGCCGGCAGGGGTCGGCAAGACCGAACTCGCCAAGGCGATCGCCTCGTGGCGCGGGCTGAAGATGATCCGCATGCAGTGCTATGAGGGGCTCGACGAGGCCAAGGCGCTGTATGAATGGAAATATGCCAAGCAATTGCTCTATACGCAGATTTTGAAAGACAAACTTGGCGAAGTGCTCGGCGGCGCGCAGACATTGCCCGATGCGCTGGCGCAACTCCATAATTTCGGGGACGTGTTCTTCTCGAAGGAATTCGTCGAACCGCGTCCGCTGCTGCAGGCGCTGGAACAGCCGATGGGCTGCGTGCTGCTGATCGACGAGATCGACAAATCCGACGCGGAATTCGAGTCTTTGCTGCTCGAAATCCTGTCGGATTTTCAAATCAGCATTCCCGAACTCGGCACCGTGTCGGCCATCGTGCGGCCGACCGTGATCCTCACGTCGAATGGGGAGCGCGACCTCGGCGACGCTCTGAAGCGGCGCTGCCTGCATCTGCATATCGGCTTCCCCGAGCAGAAGCTCGAGGAGAAGATCGTCGAAACCCGCGTGCCCGGCATTTCAGAGACGTTACGCAAGCAGGCGGTCGGCTTCATCCATCAGCTTCGTACGCTCGATCTCAAGAAGCTGCCATCTGTCTCCGAGACGATCGACTGGGCGCGCGTGCTGGTGTTGCTGCAGGCCTCCGATCTCGATACCGCGACGGTCAAGGAGACGCTGAACGTTCTGCTGAAATACGAGGCCGATATCGAGGCGACGCTGCCGCAAGTCTCGGGTTTCGTCGCCAAGGCCGGCCGCCAGAACGTGTTTGGATAGCGCCGATGTCTCCGCCTGTCTCTCATGTGCGGCCAGCGTCGCTCCCCTCCCCTTGCTCTTGCGGTGGGGAGGGGGGGCATATGCAGGGAAGAATGCGGCGAGGTTGCAGCGCGCCCCACCCGACCCTCCGCTTCGCTCGGGCTGCCCTCCCCACCGCAAGGGCTGGGGGAGGGATCAGGCGACTGCCGTACAACGGAACGGCACTGCTGCCATGAAGGACGTGCTGCATCGGTTTTTTCGGGCGGCGCGGGGCGCGGGCGTCCGCGTCTCGGCGGCGGAAAGCATCGATGCGATGCGCGCCGTCGCCGCCGTCGGTATCGATGACCGCGCCAATTTGCGCGAGGCACTGCTGCTGACGATGGCGAAGTCGCAAGACGACAAACAAAGCCTTGCCGAATGCTTCGATCTATTTTTCGCGCATGCGGAGGTCGCGGCGCCAAACGCCGCAGGCAACGACAATCTGCCCGGCGAGGAAAATTTACCCGGCGACCAGAGCAACGCCGACTCAGGCGCCGATGCGCCGACGCTTGGGCCATTGGCGCAGATGCTGTTGTCGCAGGATCGCGCGGCTGTTCAGGCCGCGATCTCCGGCGCGTCGAACGCGGCCGAGTTGTCGGAAATCCGCTTCTTTACCCAGCGCGGCATCTATTCAAGCAAGATCCTCGATCTGCTCGGCATCCAGCAATTGCGCGACGATCTCGACGCGCTGACCGAGACCGATTCCGCATTGGCCGAACGGCTCGCCGCCGCAACCGGCGCGTTGCGCGAGACGGTGCGCGATGCCGTCTCGCAGGCCTTATTGCTCTATGGCCGCGAGGAAAAGGAAAGTCTTCGCAACGAAATCCTGCAGACCACGCCGATGGCGCGGCTCGAACAGCGGCAGATCGAGCAGATGCGCGCGCTGATCCGAAAGATCGCGCGGCGACTGCGCGAGCGCTACAGCAAGCCGCGCAAGCGCCAGCGGCGCGGCCATCTCGATGTCCGCACCACGATCCGCCGCAATGCGGCCTGGGGTGGCGTGCCGTTTCTCACAAGCTGGAAACGCAAGCGTCGCGACAGGCCGAAGATCGTGGCGATCTGTGACGTCTCGGGTTCGGTCGCGCAGGTCTCGGATTTCTTTCTGTTGCTGATCCATAGCCTGCACGAGATCGTCTCCGACGTGCGGTCCTTCGCGTTTTCGAGCAACCTCGTCGAAGTCAGCCACCTGCTGGAAAAGCAGCCGCCGGAACAGGCGATGAAGACGATCATGTCGACGATCGGCTTCGGCTCGTCGGACTACGGCAGGTCGTTCGTGGATTTTGAGAAGGGCTGGATGTCGGCGGTGACGCCCCGCACGACGGTGATCATTCTCGGCGATGCCCGCAGCAACAATCTCGATCCGCGCGCCGATATCCTGAAGCGGATCGGCGAGCGCGCCAAGCGCGTGGTCTGGCTCAATCCCGAAGGCCGCATCGCGTGGGGTTTCGGCGATTCGGAAATGCCGCGCTACGCGACGTTCTGCAATGTGGTGCGGCAATGCTCGACCGCGCGGCAGTTGGAGCGCGCCGTGACGGATATTGTCGCGAGCTATCAGTAGTTCAACCCGCTGTCATTCCGGGGCGGGTCCGCCACTTGGCGGACGCGAACCCGGAATCTCCACATTCAAGGCACGATGAACTTGCTGGGATTCCGGGTTTGCATGCGGCTTGCGCCGCCTGCGCCCCGGAATGGCGGATGTTACATCCGCTCGATGATGATCGCAGGGGCCATGCCGCCCGCGGCGCACATCGTCACGAGACCGCGCTTCAACCCACGGCGCTCCAGTTCGTCGAGCACCGTGCCGATCAGGATCGCGCCGGTCGCGCCGATCGGATGGCCGAGCGCGATCGAGCCGCCATTGACGTTGACCTTCGCGCGATCGAGGTCGAGATCGCGGATGAACTTCTCCGCGACGACGGCGAAGGCCTCGTTGATCTCCCACAGATCGATGTCCTCTTTCTTGAGACCGGCTTTCTCAAGCACCTTCTTGGCGGCGGGCACCGGCGCGTTGAGCATCAGCGTCGGGTCGTCGCCGATATTGGCCATCGCGACGATGCGGGCACGCGGCTTCATGCCGTGTTTCTCGGCATAGGCCTTCGAGGTCAGCAGCAAAGCCGCCGCACCATCGACCACGCCCGACGAATTTCCGGCGTGATGGAAATGCTCGATCTTGAGGTCAGGATATTTCTGGTTGATCTGCTTGCGGAAAGTCGTGCCCTTCTCATCCAGCGGATGGTCGGCCATCGCCGCAAAGGCGGGCTTTAATCCGGCAAGACCTTCTGCCGTGGTTTCGGGACGCGGATATTCGTCCTTCGCCAGCACGACGTTCCCCTCATCGTCCATCACCGGCACGATGCTCTTGTCGAAGCGGCCTTCCTTGATCGCGACGGCAGCGCGGCGCTGGCTTTCCAGCCCGAGCGCATCGAGCGCCTCGCGGCTGATGCCTTCCATGGACGCAATGGCGTCGCCGCAAATGCCCTGATGCGACTGCGGATGCATCTTGGCGAGGCGTTCATTGCCCGAACCCATGCCCAGTGGCATCTTGCCGGCCGCCATATCCTCCGCCGCCATGCTGCCGGTGAGCGACATCATTTCGGTGCCGCCGGCGATCACCACGTCTTCCATGCCGGACATTATCTGGGCCGCCGCGAAATTCACCGCAGTGATGCCGCCGCCGCAGAAGCGGTCGAGCGTCGTGCCTGAGGCCTTGATATCGTAGCCGGCGTCGAGCGCCGCCATGCGGCCGAGATCGCCGCCCTGCTTGCCGCGCTGGGTCGACGTCGACCAGATGATGTCGTCGACTTCGGCCGTGTTCAGATTGTTGCGCTCGGCGATCGCCTTGAGCACGGCGGCCGCCAGATGCTGCGGATGATGGTTCGCCAGTTTACCCTTGCCGACCTTGCCGATCCCACGCGGGGTACGGCAGGCGTCGATGATGTATGCGTCAGCCATTGTCAGTTCTCCCGGACTTGATTTTGAACCATGTTATTCTTGGTCGCGAGATTGGCTATCGCGGGGCCCAAGTCAAGCGTGGCGTCGGCGAGACGCCTCACGCGACGCGGCACGCGAGTTCCCGCAGATCGTCCAGCACATCGCACAGCACGAGTTCGTCAGCGTGGCGGCCAAAGGCGAGATCGACCGACTTGATCCAAGCCTGCCTCCATTGACGGTCGGTCCAGTCTCGCGTCTCCGCGATCAGGCTTACGGCCTCGTCGACATCGCGATACAGCGCATTGGTCCCGGCGAGATAACCTGCAAATTCCGGCAAGTCCGGCGCAAGCACGACGCATCCCGTTGCCATCGCTTCGGCGATCCCGATCGGCATGCCGATCGGCGTCGCAAACTCCTGCCCCGGCCGCCGCGCGGTCTGGATATATATGCCTGCTTGTTTCACCAATTTCGCGATTTCGTCGCGCGGCACGTCGACCAGCAGTTCGACGCTCGACTGAAGCTCGCGATGCTGATCGCGCAGAACCTGAACGTAATGCTCTTTGTGATTGCAGGTAACGACTGCCAGGACGACCTTGAAGTCAGGAAGGCGCCGCGCCAGCTCAAACATGATGTGAAGGTCTTTGCTCTCAAGCGCCGCCGCAGTCCGCAAGACCATGCGGCGCTGTTTGTCATGTCCGGGGGCAAATAGCGACGTGT
The DNA here is from genome assembly GCA_964244735.1 of uncultured Tardiphaga sp. Classification (GTDB taxonomy): domain Bacteria; phylum Pseudomonadota; class Alphaproteobacteria; order Rhizobiales; family Xanthobacteraceae; genus Tardiphaga. The sequence goes on along the minus strand of CAXTJT010000007.1, from coordinate 157,680 downwards.
CGAACATCGAACGCAGCGGCCGAATGCGCGGGTCGACGGTCTGGGTCAAGGCAAGTTGATGTGGGAAGGCGTAGATGCGCGACACCCAGGACCGCTTGAGCAATTCGGCCAGCGTCTCGCGCGTGACCTCGAAGCCATGAAGCCGAACCGTCACCGGCCGGTTGATCCTGGCGAGGATCGGTTCTTGGGAGAGCGCAAAGCCGAGCCAATGCACATGGATGACATCGGGCTCGAAGGATTCCATCACATCCTCGATGGGCCCATCATGGATGCGCACGACGGACGGATAGGGTGAGGCCGGCTTCACCTCGCGCCAGACTTCGATCTGCGCGCCAAGCCGGCGGAAACCCTGGATTTCCGCCTCGATATAACTTTCACTGAGTTGTGGGTAATGCCAAACAACGTAGAGAATGCGGATCGGCGGCTGTGAGGGCTCGGGCCGCCATTTTTGCCGGATCTTGAAGTAATTGTAACCCAGATCACTGGTGAGGCTGACGCGATTGTCCTCTTCCGCGCCGTACAGCGCTGCGATGACAGGGAGGAGCGCCGGCTCGTGATCCTTGCTGTATTTCAGCGCCAGATCCCAATCCGTCAGTCTGCTGAGGCTTTCGTCGAATCCACCCTCGATCGCCACCAGCGCACGCCTGTGTGCGATGACGTTGGTGTCGATGTAGTTTGCTGCCAGCAGTTTCTCGCGGTCGAAAGGTTGGAACTTGATGTTGAGGGGATTGCCATGATGCTCCGAACGCAGCGCGCCATAGGCAAATTGCAGCGCCGCGTTCTGCGAGAAGGCCGTCGCGACCGTCGCTAGATAGATAGGAAAGTATGTATTGTCGCTGTCGAGATAGCAGATCACATCGCCGGTCGCGAGGCGCAGCGCGTGATTGCGTGCCGCCGAATGACCGCGATGTTCTTGTTTGACGTAGGTGATCCGCGGATCTCCGATCCCGGCGACAACGGCCGCTGTGTCGTCAATGCTTCCATCATCGATGATGAGCAATTCCCAGTGCGGATAGGTCTGCGAACATACGCTTGCGATAGCGCGCGTTAAAAGATGCGCGCGATTGAGAGTCGGCATGACCACGGAGATGCGAAGATCGGTATCGGGAACGGCGACTCCGAGTGTAACCCGGCCCTGGGAGAACGCCTCATGGACCAATAGTTCTGCGCGCACCGATGTGATGGATACGGCTGCCTCTCGTTGAGCCGTCTCGACCGATCGAAGTTCATGACGGCTATGATTCAATTCTGCCCGGAGCGATTCAATCTCCTCAAAGCGTGCCGCAATTTCCGCACGCAAGGGATCGATAGCTTCTGACATGCGAGCCGCGAATTCGGTCCGGAGAATATCGATCCGTTCGGTCGTCCGCGCATCCAGATCGTTGATCAGCGCCGATGTTTCCGTCCGGGCCGCAGCTAGAATTCGCCAGCGGAGGCTTGCATACAAGCGTTGAAGGAAGGGCAATCGTTTCAGCGCCGTCATCAAAAAAGTCTTCAATGTCATCGCCTAAGGTCCAGGTGGCTTGATCGCCCGTGACGGGACTAAAAACTTTGCCGCAATACAATGGTCTGGAGACGCGGGAAAGTATCTTGGCGGCAATTCATCAGAAACATCGATGCCGCTCAACCATTCATTGAGATCGCATCTGGGACATTTCGTCATTGGTTGCGAAAACGATCACGTAGAAATGGGCGTCAAATCTGCAACGAAGCCATCGCCGTCGTCGAGGCAAAGGTGCGCGAACGACTGCTAGCCTCGCGACGCGCCGGCCTGTCTTCAAAATTGAGCGACCGGATTTCTGTTGCCAAGCAAGCGTTGGCGGCTAGCCGGCAGATGACAAGTCCGGCATCATGGATGCAATCGCCGACGATTGGCCGTAAGATGCGATCCAAATAATCAGTGTTGCGACAATGATCGAAGCGACTGGGCCATGACGCGCGATCTGCCAACTCGTCGAGGCGCGCTTTTCGGCGGGTTTTGCCTGTGCTGTCTCCCGTCGTCGATGCGCGCCGAGGGCGGCGCGCCGCCACAGCGAGCAACAACCGTCGAGGTGGCGAAAGGTCTTCATGTCCGCCGCGGCCTTGTCGAGGATTCGACTGCGGCGAACCACGATGCCATCGCCAATCTCGGCTTCATCGTCGGCCGCGACGCGGTCGCGGTGGTCGACCCCGGCGGCAGTCTTTATGACGGCCTGAGCCTGCGGCTTGCGATCCGCGCGATCACATCCCTGCCGATCCGTTATGTCGTGTTGTCTCACGTTCATCCCGACCATATTTTTGGGGCCGCCGCCTTCAGGCAGGACGGCGCGACGTTCGTCGGGCATGCCAGGCTCCCGGAACAATTGCTGTCCCGCGGCGAATTCTATCGTCAGGGGCTGGCGAGAATTCTCGCCGATGGTCCGGTCGAACCGCCTGTGGCGCCGTCATTACTGGTGAATGACCGAACCGAACTCGATCTCGGCGATCGCAAACTTGTCCTGACCGCACACATGCCCGCGCATACCGTCTGCGACGTGAGCGTGCTCGATGCGCAGACAGGCACGCTGCTGACAGGGGATCTGCTGTTCGTCGATCGGGTGCCGGTTCTCGATGGCGATATCAAAGGCTGGCTGGCCGTACTGGCGTCGCTCGGCAGTCTCGATGTTCGGTCGGCGGTGCCCGGACACGGACCGGCGCTGGTGTCCTGGGCTGCGGCGGCTGCCGCGCAGAGCGGCTATTTGCGCCTGTTGCTTGATGAGACTCGTGCCGCGATCGCCAAGGGCATTTCGATCGAGGACGCGCCGGGCGTCGTCGCAATTTCCGAACGCGACAAGTGGCAACTGTTCGATGCCTATCACGGCCGCAATGTGATCGAAGCCTACAGGCGGCTGGAATGGGAATGAAACGCACGGTCGCGCGCGGTGCGTTGGCCATGATGCTCGCAATGACATCATCGATCGCTGCCCGTGCGGCGGATGATGCGCCCGCCGAGCCCGACGGCTATTGGCAGGGTCCGATGCTCAGCAAGGTGCCGGCGACCATCACCGGCGGCCGCGTGGTCACGACCGAGAACCTCGCCGAACTCATCAAACGGGACATGCCTGTGCTGATCGACGTCATCCCTGCCCCGCGCCGCCCGGCCGATCCGTCGATGCTCTGGCTGCCTGTCCCGCATCGCAATATTCCGCGCAGCGTCTGGATGCCGGGCGTCGGCTCCGCGGTCATTTCTGCGGCAATGACGGACTACTTTCGCATGCGGCTTGATGAGTTGACTGGCCATGATCGGCAAAAGCTGATTGTATTCTACTGTCGTCCGAATTGCTGGGCGAGCTGGAATGCCGCCAAGCGTGCGATTGCCGAAGGCTATAGCCGCGTCGGCTGGTATGCGGATGGTGTCGAGGCATGGCAGGCAGCCGGATTGCCAATGCAGAACGCTGCGGCAGAGGGCCCCGGCGTTCAATGAGTTCGGCCCATCCATGTCGAGAGGGACTGAAACCGATGACGAGATTTCTCATTGCCGTCTCTCTTGTCATGCTCGCCGGCATGACGCCGTTGCGCGCCGATGACGATGCGACCGAGCAGGCCACGCGATGGCAGGATGTCGCGACGTCGATTTTCGGCGAACGCGCGATCGGGGATGGCAGCGCGATCCTGAAACTCACCGCGCCGGACAGCGCGATGAATGCCGCATTGGTGCCGATCAGCGTTGACCTGATCGGGGACCGGCCCGTGGTTGCGATATCGGTGGTGATCGACAAGAACCCCAGCCCGCTTGCCGGCACCTTTCGCCTCGGTCCCGCCTTCGCGCGCCAAGCCATCAAGATGCGGGTTCGCGTCAACGAGTTCACGCTGATTCATGCGGTGGCCGAGACCGATGACGGCAAGCTTTACGCGGTGTCACGTTACGTCAAGGCGGCGGGCGGATGTTCGGCGCCGGATGCCGTGGCTTCGACCGATGCGTTGGCGCGAATGGGAAAGATGCAGTTGCGCCGCGAGCGCGCGCTCGATGCGAGCATGGTCCCGTCGCAGTTGCTGATCAGCCATCCGAATTACAGCGGCATGCAACAGGATCCGAAGACAGGCGATTACACACCGGCCCGCTATCTCGAAAAGGTGTCCGTGATGATCGGGTCCGCCAAGGCGTTCGATCTCGAGACCGGCATCTCGATGAGCGAGAACCCATCGATCTCGTTCACCTATCTTGCCAAGAGCGACGGCGCGGTCGAGGTCAAGGCGATCGACAGTGCGGCGGCCGAATTCTCTCAGCACTTCGACGCGCTTCAGTAAATATCGGCTTAAGCGTATCGACACGCACAGGCAGCGGAGCAAGCGTACATGTTGATGTCCGTGCTTGCGTTGCATTCACGCGCGGCAAACTGACCGGCAACGTCGTCAACCTTCGCGGACACAACCGTCCCATTCATCGCCCAGCTTGATTGTCGACACGCTCGGGCCTCCCGCTACTTCTTAATTGGTCCAACGGGACGCTGGCGACGCAGACCTTGCATCGACATTTCACTGCGCGGGTCGCTGCGATGCATGACTGGCGCGCCGCATGCGGGGTTGCTGGGCCATAGCGGCGCTGTCATAAAACCCGAAGATGGCGCGTACCGATGATAACGCGAGGCAACAGGAGTTTCCGGGAGTGATCGACAAGCGCGTCAGGAATTTGGACGAAGCCGTGGCCGGCGTGAAGGACGGCGCGATCGTTCTGGTCGCCGGCTTCGGCGCGGTCGGCGTCGCCGATCATCTGCTGGAAGCCCTGCACGATCAGGGCGCGCGCGATCTCACCGTCGTCGCCAACAACTCCGGCAACGGCGATGTCGGGTTGGCGCGACTGATCAATTCAGGCCGCGTCAGCAAGGTGATCTGCTCCTATCCGCGTTCGGGCGATTACAGCGCCTTCCTCAACGCCTATCGCACCAATAGCCTCGAACTCGAGCTGGTGCCGCAGGGCACGATCAGCGAGCGAATGCGCTGCGCCGCCGCCGGGCTCGGCGGCTTCTTCTCGCCGGTGTCTGCCGGCACTAAACTTGCCGACGGCAAGGAAACCCGCGAGATCGATGGTCGGCTGCACGTCTTCGAGAAGCCGCTGAAGGGCGACGTTGCCCTGCTCAAGGCCGACAAGGCCGATCGCTGGGGCAACCTGACCTATCTGAAATCGGCGCGGAATTTCAATCCGGTGATGGCGATGGCCGCCGATCTGAGCGTCGTCGAAGTCAACTCCATTGTCGAACTCGGCACGCTCGATCCGGAAGCGGTCGCGACGCCGAGCATCTTTGTCGACCGCGTGGTCGTTGTCGGAGCAAACGCATGACGCTGACTTACAAGCCGCTGAAGCGCGAGCAGATGGCGTGGCGTGCCGCGCAGGATTTGCCGGAAGGCGCGTTCGTCAATCTCGGCATCGGCATCCCGACACTGACCGCGAGCTATGTGCCCGCCGATCGCGAAGTGATCTTTCACAGCGAGAACGGCGTGCTCGGCCTCGGCCCGAAGCCAGCGCCCGGCGAGGAAGACGAGAACCTGATCGATGCCGGCAAGAACCTGACGACGCTGATCACCGGCGGTTGTTATGTGCATCACGCCGACGCCTTCCTGATGATCCGCGGCGGCCATCTCGATGTCAGCCTGCTCGGCGCGTTTGAAATATCCGAAGCCGGCGATATCGCCAACTGGACCACCGAAGATCCAAGCTTTCCGCCGGGTGTCGGCGGCGCGATGGACCTCGCGGTCGGCGCCAAGGAAATCCGCGTGCTGATGGAGCACACGCATAAATCCGGTGCGCCGCGCATTCTGAACCATTGCCGTTTGCCGTTGACGGCGGCGGGCGTGGTCAAGCGCATCTACACCAATCTCGCGGTGCTCGACGTCACGCCAAAAGGCCTCGTTGTGCTGGAGATGGTTCCCGGCATGACGCTCGAAGCACTGCAAGCGATGACCGAACCCGCTTTGACCGCAGCGCCAGGGTTGCAGCAACTGACCCCGCCGGCGGCCATGGCGGCTTGATCCCGCGCAGCGCCAGCATGGTTAACGCGACCTTAATCCATTCTGCTTTAATTTTCGGCATTGTGGGGGGCGGTCATCGCCGCCTGCAACATTTTCCGAGCAGACATGGCGGGAGGCCGGATTGGGTTTGCGTTCGTCGAGGTTTCCGGCCCTGCGCTTTCGCGCCAAGGTGACACTTTGCTTCGCCGCCGTGCTCGGCATCTCGGCCGCCAGCATGGGCCTTGCCTATGTCGGCCTCGAGCGCATCGCCAATGGCGCGACCGCCTATCGCAGCAGCGTTGCCGAATCCGACGTTGCCCGCAACATCGATCGTGAGTTGGTCTCCTATCGCCTGCTGGTCCGACACTATGTGTTGTCGGGCCGGGAGAGTGATGCGAAACTCGCGCTCGCGTCCGAAGAGAGCCTGAAGACGGCGATCGACGAAGCGACGCGGCTGGCGGCGGCGTCGAAGCACATCGATCGCGTTATCAGTCTCGCCACTGATTTTCGCAATTTTGCGCTCATGTTCGCGGACATCCTGAAAGCCAAGCGCAACGCGATCGCCCAGGCGGAAACCGAGTTGGTGAGCGGCGGGCCAAAATTGCGCGCCGCTTTTGACGATCTCGCCGACACCGCGGCGATGCAGGGCTATGCGGGTATGCAGGCCACCGTCAAGGAGATAACCGCGCAGTTACTGGCGGCAACTTCGACGGTCAACTCCTTTGCGGCGCGGCCCGATCGCGCCACCGGCTTGAGCGCGCTGGCCGGCATCAAGTTCCTGCAGACGACCTTCGTCAGCGTCACCGGGGCCAGCATGCGCATCAGTGACAGGATCAACGCCATCGCCACCTCGTTGCAAGCCTATCGACAATCGATCGAAGTCGCGATTCAAAACGCCACCACGATCGATGGCCTGACGGCGGAAATGGACGTGCTCGCCGATGGAATGCTCGAACAGGCCGCCGGTCTGAAGAAAGCACTCGGGACGGTGCAGCAACGGTTGGAAGCTGAATCGCAGGTCACGATTTCAGACACCGAGCGGCTGGTTGCCATGCTTGCCATCGGCGGCTTTACTCTCGGCGCGTTGCTGGCATCGATGCTCGGGCGCGGCATCGCCGGGCCGATGATCACGATGTGTCAGGCGATGCGCAAGCTCGCCGCAGGGCAGTTCGACGTGGTCTTGCCGGGTCTTGGCCGCCGTGACGAGATCGGCGAGATGGCCGCTGCCGTCGAGGACTTCAAGCGACAGGCCATCGCCAAGGCGGCGCGCGACGCCGCGATGCAGGAGCAACAGAACCGCAGCGCAAGCGAAATTCGCCGGGCCGAACTTATTCGGTTCGCCAATGATTTCGAGACGGCCGTTGGCGCGATCGTCACCACGGTCTCGACCTCGGCGACGCAACTCGAATCTGCCGCCAGCACGCTGACGCGTACCGCCGAGGCGACGCAAAGCCTGTCCGGTCATGTCGCCGGCGCGTCAGAGGAAGCCTCGACCAACATGCAGACCGTCGCGGCCTCGACGGAAGAGCTTTCGATTTCGGTCGAAGAGATCGCCCGCCGCGTCCGCGAATCGAACGCGATCTCGGAGGGTGCGGTGCTGCAAGCCCGCGAGACCGATGCACGGATCGGCAAGTTGACGCGCGCGGCGAAGCGGATCGGCGATGTCGTCAAGCTCATCACCGCGATTGCGGAGCAGACCAATCTTTTGGCGCTCAACGCGACCATCGAGGCCGCGCGCGCCGGCGATGCCGGACGTGGCTTTGCGGTCGTCGCATCCGAAGTGAAGTCACTGGCGAGCCAGACCGCGAAAGCGACCAGCGACATCTCCGCGCAGATTCAGGACATGCAGACGGCCACGCAAGAATCCGTCATGGCGATCCACGAGATCGGCGAAACGATCGAGCAGATTTCACGGATCGCGGCGACCATCGCCAGCGCGGTCGAGCAGCAGGGTTCGGCGACGCAGGAAATCGCGCGCAACATCCAGGGCGTTGCGCAGGGTTCGCAGGACGTCGCATCGAGCATCACCAAGGTCAATCGCGGCGCGATCGAAACCGGTGCGGCGTCCGAGCAAGTGCTGAACTCCGCGCAATTGCTGTCCGGCGAAAGCGCACGGCTGCGTCAGGAATTGACGCGCTTCATGGCGAATATCCGCGCAGCATGAGCCGAGGCTTCCGCGCACGCCCGGCATCGCCGCCAGCGAACGCGGGTGAACCAGTATCGCAGGGCATCGCGGGCAAGTCGCAACGGGGCGGAATACCGGATCTCCGCTTCTGAAGCCCGACGTCCCGGAACCCGTCTCAGCAAACGACGTTACGCCCAAGCGCGTCGCCGTGACGCAGCGGGAGCGCCGCCCATGCAGACCACGCCTGACAAGGCTGGCGATCACGTCATCGAAACTGACATTCCCGCGCGCCTCGATGCGCTGTTGTGGAGCGGCTTTCACACCCGCGTCGTGTTGGCGCTCGGCATCACCTGGATTCTCGACGGTCTCGAAGTGACGTTGGCCGGTGCGCTATCCGGCGCGGTCAAGGCCAGCCCGACCCTTCAGTTCAGCAATTTCGACGTCGGCCTCGCCAACAGCGCCTATCTGCTCGGCGCCGTGCTTGGCGCGCTCGGCTTCGGCTGGCTCACCGACCGAATCGGCCGAAAGAAGCTGTTCTTCATCACATTGGCTGTTTACCTCAGCGCAACGGCGGCCACGGCATTCTCGTGGAACATCACGAGTTACATGCTGTTTCGTTTTCTCACCGGCGCGGGCATCGGCGGCGAGTATACCGCGATCAATTCCACGATTCAGGAACTGGTGCCGGCGCGCTATCGCGGCTGGACAGATCTGATCATCAATGGGAGTTTCTGGATCGGAGCCGCGATCGGCGCGTCCTCATCGATCGTGCTGCTCGACCCCGCTCTGTTCGGCCCCGACACCGGCTGGCGGTTGGCCTATGGCATCGGCGCGACGCTCGGTCTGATCGTGCTGCTGATGCGATTCTGGATCCCCGAAAGCCCGCGATGGCTCATCATCCATGGCAAGCCCGAGGACGCCGATACAATCGTCCGCGAGATCGAGGCGCATACACGCCATGCATCGCCCTCCAAGGCCGATCATGAGACGATCAAGATCAACATGCGCGACCACACGCCGTTGCGTGAGGTCGCCCACACATTGCTGACGTTGTATCGTCAGCGATCGCTGGTTGGTCTGTCGCTCATGGTGGCGCAGGCGTTCTTTTTCAACGCGATCAATTTCACCTTCGCCTTGGTGCTGACCGAGTTCTACAAAATTCCCTCCGATGGCATAGGCTGGTACCTGCTGCCGTTCGCGGCCGGCAATTTCCTCGGCCCGCTCTTGCTGGGTCGGTTGTTCGATACCGTCGGCCGTCGCATCATGATCTTCGTCACTTTCGGCATGTCGGGCGCGTTGCTGGCCTTTTCGGGTTATCTGTTCGCGACCGGCTTGCTCACCGCGCAGACCCTGACAATCGCCTGGATGGTGATCTTCTTCTTCGCGTCGACCGCGTCGAGTGCGTCCTATCTCACCATCAGCGAGACGTTCCCGCTGGAGGTGCGTGCCTTGGCCATCGCTTTGTTTTATGCTGTCGGCACCGGCGTCGGCGGTATTACCGGGCCGGCGGTGTTCGGACTGCTGATCGATAGCGGCTCGCGCTGGACCGTATATGCAGGCTATCTGTTCGGCTCGATCTTGATGATTGCCGCCGGTTTCATCGGTTGGCGCTATGGCGTCGCAGCCGAGGGCAAATCGCTGGAATCCGTTGCGCGGCCGCTGGCCGCGGTGGAGTGACGTTTTGACTGAACCGATGATGACGCCGGCGCCGCCGCCCAACGACGCGCCGGTCGTGACCGCGCCTATCCCGCGCGATCTGATCCCGCCCTTCGATCAATGCGCCTTCCTGCTCGACATCGACGGCACGTTGCTCGACATGGCGCAGCGCCCACGCGACGTGTTCGTGCCGCCGGGCTTGAAAGAGACGCTGACCGCGTTGCTGGCGCGGACCAATGGTGCGCTGGCCATGGTGAGTGGGCGATCGATGGAGGACATCGACTTTATTTTCGGGCCGGAATTTCCAGCGGTCGGCGGCCATGGCGCGGAAATGCGGGTGTCGCAGACCAGCGAAGCCGTGGCCAACCAGGCGCCCCCGATGGATATCAACCTGAAGCGCCGGTTCGCCAAGCTCGCCGAGATGAGCGAAGGCATTCTGCTTGAGGACAAGGGCTATTCGCTGGCGCTGCATTTCCGCCTCGCACCGGAATGCGAAGAGGCCATCTATGACGGCGTCTCGGCCATTCGCGCCGATCTGCCGAACGCGCCGATCGAGGTGCTGCCCGGCAAGTTCGTCTGCGAGATCAAGCACTCTGGCGTCACCAAGGCGACCGGCGTGCTGGCGCTGATGACGCATGAGCCGTTCAAGGGCCGGAGACCGATCTTCCTGGGCGACGATGTGACCGACGAAAGCGTCTTTGCCATCATGCCCGATATGAAGGGGCTGGCGTTCTCTGTCGGTCGCCGGGCGCAGGGCGTCAACGGTCACTTTGATGAACCGGAAAACGTTCGCCAATGGCTCAAGAGCCTGCTGGACCCGATCTGACCTCAAACAAAAAACGGCTGTTCAAGTTATGGTTCTTTTCTTGGAACCTTTTAATCCTTTGAAATCGTTGACTGAATGAGACTGACGGCGCTCGAATGGCAAGTTTGTCCGCAATCTGATGAAACGGTGATCAGGAACCATCTTGATGAACAGCGGTTAATTCGGCAATGGAAGACCGGGAGTAAACCTGTGAACCTCGTCGTCGTTTCAAACAGGGTGGCTCGCGCCAATGCAAGCGAGCCGATGACGGGCGGATTGGCAGCCGCGCTGCTTCCAGTGGTTGAAAAATCAGGCGCGATCTGGGTCGGTTCGAGCGGCCGTGTCCGCGACGGCGCTCAAAAAGAACCGTTTGCCGAAATCGAGGCCTTGGGCGCGGGCGCGCTGGCGATGCTTGATCTGCCGGCCGCTCATTATGGTGGCTATTACGAGGGCTTCGCTAATTCCGCTCTGTGGCCGGCCTTGCATTCCCGGACCGATCTCATCCGCGCCTCCGAGGATCATTACCAATCCTATCGCGAAGTGAATTCCTTCATGGCGCGGGCGCTGATGCGCTTCCAGAAGGCAGACACGGCCTTCTGGATCCAGGACTATCACTTTCTGGCGCTCGGCGCGGAATTGCGCGACCTCGGCGTCAAGAATGCGCTCGGCTTCTTCCTGCATACGCCGTGGCCGGTCCGCGCGGTCATCGCAAGCGTTCCGCATCATCACGAACTCATCAAGGCGATGCTGGCCTATGATCTGATCGGTTTTCAAACTGATGACGATCGCGATAATTTTCTCGATTATCTGCGCTGCGAACTGGCGCTCAACGTCAAAGGTGATGTCGTTACCTCGACCTATGGCCAGTCGCGCTGTGCGGTATTTCCGATCGGAATCGATCCGGCGAAATTCGCGGCGCACGCGGCCAAGGCCGTATCAAATCCCGACGTTTCGCGTCTGCGCCGCAGCCTCAACGGTGAGAAACTTGCGATCGGCGTCGATCGCCTCGATTACTCGAAGGGCCTTATCAATCGTATTGATGCGTTCGATCGGATGCTCACATTGCATCCAGCTCTCAAGCGCGCAGTGTCGCTGCTGCAGATTGCAACGCTCTCGCGCGGCACCATCGAGGCCTACGGCAATCTGCAAAGCGACATGGCAAGGCTTGTGACGGATGTGAACGGGCGTCACGGCGAAGTCGATTGGACGCCGATCCGCTATCTCAACAAGGGATTCAGCCAGACTGTGCTCGCGGGGCTTTATCGCACGGCACAAGTCGGTCTTGTCACACCGCTGCATGACGGCATGAATCTCGTCGCGAAGGAGTATGTCGCCGCGCAAAATCCGGTCGATCCTGGCGTGCTCGTGCTGTCGAAATTCGCCGGCGCAGCCAACGAACTCGACACGGCGCTGCTGGTCAATCCGAACGACGTCGACGCGATGGCCCGCACCATTTCGACGGCGCTGTCGATGCCGCTGGTCGAGCGCCGGATGCGCTGGGAAGCGATGATGGCCAAACTGCGCGCCGGCACCATCCAGCAGTGGTTCGCCGATTTCCTCGACGCGCTGCATGACCAGCATTCCGCCGCTGAACCCGTCGTCCCGGAACCCGCGCCGGTTTGGCCGCTGCGTTCGGTTGGCACCGGAAGCGCGCGGTTGCACTGACAAGATGCGGTTGAAGCGTTGATCGCAGAGGCTCCGCCGACGAGCCTGGGGATCAATTACCCTTCATCTTCAATAATTTGCAAAAATTCCGCCAATCTTCGTCACGACGCCCCACGCACGGCTTGCAAATCACTTTCCGCCCGGCCATGAGAGGGCGCACGGAGAGATGGCCGAGTGGCTTAAGGCGCACGCTTGGAAAGCGTGTGTGCGGGAAACCGTACCGTGGGTTCGAATCCCACTCTCTCCGCCAACTGCGCTGCTTGTCGCTCGGATAGGAAGATGCCGCCGCGGTGGCAAAAAACAGGCCGCCACCAGGGCCGCCGCCTGCAATCGCGCATCTCATTCTCGTTCCCAAACCAGAGTGCCAATCATGGTGCTGCCGGCTACATTCGGGTTGGGCAGGGGAGCGGTGGTGATGTGAAGTTTGCCGTCCTGCACGCGCCAGAAGCGGACTTGCTCCGTTCCGACCATCGCCGGATTGGCGGCGACATCGACATTGGTGATGAATTTGTCGCCAACGACCATCCACTGTCCCGTATACGCGATCACGGTCTTGAAAGCGGCCGCCTGATCTTCGACAGTTTGCGGAGCCTTGCGATTGTCGGCGGTCGCGAACGCAAAGAAGCGGCCGGCGGACGTAAAGCCGATGGCGCCGGTCGGATGTTCGCCGTAAGCGTTGTTGCGCTGTTTCGTCTGCGTGTCTTCGGTGTAGAACGAAACCAGCTTCCAATTTCCGAGCAGAGCGTCGTTGGCGCGTGCGAACGACGTGCAGCAAAGGAATGCAATAAAAATTGCCAAGAGTCTCATGAAGACCTCCTTGTAAGATTGACACCTTGTGGTGCGGCCTATCGATGCCACCGGTGCGCAGCGGTGTCCTTTATCCGATCCTGATTTTTTCCTGAATTTGTCCCGACTGCTTCGCCCATGTTATCAAGACCGGCTGCTGGCGGGGACAGGTCGGTTGATCTACCAGTTTGAAGATTATTGCCTGAACCTTGACCGGCAGGAGTTGCGGCGCGGGATCGAACGGATTCACGTCGACCCTCAGGTTCTCGACCTGCTGCAATACATCATTCGCAACCGCGAACGGGTCGTCAGCAAGGACGATCTGATCGAGCATGTCTGGCGCGGTCGTATCGTTTCGGATTCCACCATTACCAGCCGAATTACCTCCACGCGGCAGGCCATCGGCGACAGTGGAAATCAGCAACGGCTGATCCGCACCATCGCGCGTAAGGGGATTCGTTTCATCGGCGAGGTCCGCTGCGATCAAAGCTCACCCGGACGCGGCGCGACCGCCATCGTTCCTGTCGCGCTCAGTGCGGTTTCGCCGCCGCTGACAACCAAGCCTTCGATCGCGGTGCTGCCATTCGAGAACATGAGCAGCGACTCGGAGCAGCAGTTTTTCGCCGATGGAATCGCTGAGGACATCATCACGGCGTTGTCGCATTACTCCTCGCTGTTCGTGATTGCCCGCAATTCCTCCTTTTCCTTCAAAGGCCGCGCGGTCGATGTGAAGCATGTCGGCCGCGTACTCGGCGTCCGGTATGTGATCGAAGGCAGCCTTCGCAAATCCGGCAACCGTGTCCGTGTGACCGCACAGCTAATTGAAGCCGAGACGGGCCATCATGTCTGGGCCGAACGCTACGATCGTGATCTCGCCGAAATTTTTGCCGTTCAGGATGAAATCACGCAAGCCACGACCATCGCCGTCGCGCCGGCGATCGCCGACGCCGAGCAGCAGCGGGCGATGCGAAAGCCGCCGGCAAGTCTCGATGCCTGGGAAATCTACCAACGCGGACTGTGGCATCTCGGCAAGGGGAGCGCCGAGGACAACACGCTCGCCGAGACGTTCTTTCGGCAAGCCGTCGATCTCGATCCGATATTCGCCGGAGGATATATCGGCCTCTCCGCGGTGCTGAGCCGGGCGAAAGGAACACAAGGCGAAGAGGAAGCGCTGGCGAGACGTGCCGTCGCACTCGATGGCGGCAACGCGGAAGCCCACGCTCGCCTCGCTCTCGCGCTTCTCGCGCGCGGCGATCATCCTGGCGCAAGCAGCCAAGCCAAGCAGTCCCTGACAATCTGTCCGAACCTGGCGGCGGGCCACGGAGCGCTCGGCGTGTTTCTGGCCTATTCCGGGCGACCAAAAGCAGGGCTTGTGGCCCTCGAAACATGTATTCGCCTCGACCCCCGAGCGCCGACCCTGGTGAACCGTTTGAACCAGATTGCATTGGCCCATTATTTCTGGCGCGATTACGAGGCGGCGGCCGAAGCCGCGGAACGGGCCATCCGATCGTTTCCAGAGTTTCCGTCGCCCTACCGCTGGCTCGCCGCCGCTCTTGGCCAACTCGGTCGGACGGTCGAAGGGAAAGAAGCGCTAGAAAAAGCTATCCGGGTGTCGGCCGCCGAGTTCAACTTTCAAGTGAGCAAACGGCCGCCCTGGTTTCGGCCGGACGACCACGACCACATGCTCGACGGGCTCAGAAAGGTCGGTTGGACTGCCGACGATCGCCCTCGCTGAGGGCTCCGCTATCATATCCACGCGTCACGAGTGCGTCCGATATTATCGACAGTGATCGAGTCCTGTCTATATCACTCAGGGAGTGGCAGGTCTTTTTGGGTTGCCATGATCCTTATCAAAGCAACTTGTCCAGGGTGATGGGCAAATCGCGCACGCGCTTCCCGGTCGCGTTGAAGATCGCGTTGGCCACGGCGGCGCCAACGCCGGTGATGCCGATTTCGCCGATGCCATGGGCGCCCATCGGCGTGTGCGGATCGGCGATATCCGTCCAGATCACGTCAATCTCCGGCACGTCCATATGCACGGGAACGTGATACTCGGCGAGGCTCGGATTCATGACCCGGCCGTTGCGCTCGTCGAATTGCGTCTCCTCCATCAGCGCCATGCCGAGGCCCATGATGATGCCGCCACGGAATTGGCTGCGCGCGGTCTTGGCGTTGAGAATGCGCCCGGTGTCGAACGAGCCGAGGAAACGGCTGACGCGAGTTTCGCATGTCACGGCATTGACGCGCACCTCACAGAACATCGCGCCGTGCGAATGCATCGACCAATGCATCAATTCGAGCGGCTGGGCCGCTTGCTCTGATACCGTCACGCTGTCGCGCTGTGCACGACTGAGAATCGAGACATAGGTCTCGCGCCGCTGGGGATCGTCGAGTTTGACGAGCGCACCGTCCTCGCTGCCGACGTCGTCGGACGCAAGACCCGCGAGCGGGGAGTCGTTGCCGGCGAGCTTGAGCAGCTCGATCACGAGCGCACGATGCGCGGCGATGACGGCGGCGCCGATCGCCGCCGTCTGCTGCGATCCGCCGGCCAAAATCGCACCAGGAATGATCGAGTCGCCATAGCCGATCTCGACCTTTTCGAGCGGCAGGCCGAGACGTTCGGCACCGACGATCGCCGTCGTCGTAGCGGTGCCCATGCCCATCTCATGGGCTGCGACCTCGATCTTTGCGCGGCCGTCGCGCGTGAGTGTTATCCGCGCGGCTCCTCCGGGCATCCGGTAATAGGGATAGGTCGCGGTGGCGCAGCCCATACCGGTCAACCATTCGCCCTGACGCTGCGCTCCGGGCTTGGCATTGCGCTGCGCCCAGCCGAACTGATCGGCGCCCGCGCGCCAGGCCTCAACGATGTGGCGCGAGGAAAACGGCAGTCCGGACGTCGGGTCTTTCTCCGGCTCGTTCCTGATCCGCAATTCAATTGGATCGATGCTCAGTTCGTTCGCTAACTCATCGATGGCGGATTCCAGCGCGAAGGTGCCGACGGATTCACCGGGCGCCCGCATGAAGGTGTTGGCAAGCATGTTCATCGTCGCCGTCTCGACCTGCAATCTCATGGCGCCGGAGGAATAGCCCCCGCGCGTGCCGAGGATGAACGGTTCGGGCATCGCGTTATGCGGCGACATCGCCACCGAACCCGTGTGGATCAGCGCGTCGAACGTGCCGTCGGCCCGTGCGCCGATCGCGACACGCTGCTCGGTGAGCGTGCGTCCGCCCACGACGCGATAGACGCCTTCGCGCGACAATGCGATGCGTACGGGACGCTGCGCGAGTTTTGCAGCGGCAGCTCCGAGGATTTGATGATCCCACAGGCATTTTCCGCCAAAACCGCCCCCAACATAAGGCGACGTCACGCGGACCTGCTCGGGCTTGAGATCGAACACACCGGCGATCGTCGCCGCTTCTGCGGTGACGAGTTGGCTTGCATCGTGGATGATCAGTTGATCGCCGTCCCACACAATGGTCGCGGCATGCGGCTCGATCGCATTGTGGTTATGGCGCGGCGTGCGATAGACATTATCGACCTTATGAGGCGCGGCATCCAGCGCCGCATCCGCGTCGCCGATCTCATCGAGCAGCGGCTGGCCCATAAAGGCAGCCTGCGTCAGCCCGGCGGCCTTCGCCTTCGCAAAAGACGTGGTCGATGGCTCGGCTGTGTAAGTCACCCTGATCAGAGATGTCGCGTAATCCGCCTGCTCCTGAGTCTCGGCGAGGATCACTGCGATCGGCTGACCGTTCCAATGGATGCGGTCGTCTTGCATGATCGGCAGATTGCTCGGCCCGGCGGCTGTCGGCGAGGTGCCGAACATCGCCGGGATGTTCATCTTCGGCGCATTGAGGTGGGACATCACCAGGACCACGCCGGGAGCGGATTCGGCCGCGTTGTGATCGAGCTTCGTGATGCGCCCGCGCGGAATCGTTGCGAAAGCCAGCGACGCATAGACCATGCCTTCGAGCGAAAACTCGGCGGCGAAGCGCGCCGCGCCCTGGACCTTCAACGGACCATCGATACGCGAAACGGACGCACCGATCATCCCGTGCTTACGGGCGATCAACGGATCGGGGGCGCCCCCGGGAATCCAGCTATCCGGCGCGAGCGGCACCAGCTTCGTCACAGCGCCCTGCACGACGGTCTGCGCAGCAGCTTTGGCTTTCTCGATCATGCTCATGCGGCAACTCCGGCGAGATCCGTAAGGACGGCGGTGAGGGTACGGGTCGCGAGCTCGATCTTGAAGCCATTGTCGCGGAGTGGCTTCGCATCGGCGAATTCGGCTTCGGCGGCCGCTCGAAATGCGGCTTCCGTCGCAGGACCGCCGCGCAGCGCCGCTTCGGCCTTGAAGGCACGCCACGGCCGGGACGCGACGCCACCAAAGGCGACGCGCAGATCTTCGATCTTGTCGCCGTTGCGTTTCAGCGCCGCCGCGACCGATATCAACGCGAAGGCGTAGCTCGCCCGATCGCGCACCTTGCGATAGGCCGAATGCGCGGCCATCGGCATGGACGGCAATTCGATGGCGGTGATGAGTTCACCCGACTCCAAAGCGGTTTCAATCTCGGGGTGATCGCCGGGCAGCAGGTGCAACTCCGTGAAAGGCAGTTTCCGCGTGCCATTCGCACTGTGCAGATGGACGATCGCGTCCAGCGCGGCGAGCGCCACGCACATGTCAGACGGATGCGTGGCCACACAAGCTGCCGATGCGCCGAGAATCGCGTGAATGCGATTGAAGCCGTCTCTTGCGTCGCAGCCAGAGCCCGGCACCCGCTTGTTACAGTTCGATCCGTCGGTGTCGTAGAAATAAGTACATCG
Source organism: uncultured Tardiphaga sp. (assembly GCA_964244735.1). Taxonomy (GTDB): domain Bacteria; phylum Pseudomonadota; class Alphaproteobacteria; order Rhizobiales; family Xanthobacteraceae; genus Tardiphaga. Next base: position 139,857 of record CAXTJT010000007.1, on the reverse strand, counting down.
CGTCCGCTGCAGCACATTGCCGCCGACCGTCGCCATGTTTCTGATTTGCGCGGATGCGCCCGACACGATAGCGCGCGACAGCATCGGATAGCGCGTTCGTATCGCACGATGCTCGGCCAATGCGGTGTTGCGGACCCCTGCCCCGATCAGCAGACCACCTGTCTCGGTGTCTTCGATCGTTGTCGAGATCGCTGTCACATCGACGAGGGCCTTCGGAGCCTCGACTGTCTCGCGCATGAGATCGACGAGATTGGTGCCACCGCCGAGATATTTCGATTGAGTGGAATGATGTGAAAGTTTGATCGCATCCGGCACGTCACCGGCGCGGGCGTAACTGAACTCGATCATGCGTGCTCCTTGGCGAAGGTCGCCGACACCGCATCCACGATGCCATTATAGGCACCACAGCGGCACAAATTGCCACTCATCCGCTCGCGCAATTCGTCATGGCTGAGCGAAATCCGATCGTCCCGGATATCAGCCGTCACGGCGCTCGGCACACCACGATCAAGTTCGTTCGCCATTCCGATCGCCGAGCAAATCTGGCCCGGCGTGCAATAGCCGCATTGAAATCCGTCATGCTCGACAAAGGCGATCTGCAACGGATGCATTGCGCCGGACCGTCCAAGACCTTCGATCGTTACGATCGACTTGTGCTGATACTGCACGGCCAGCGCGAGGCATGAGTTGATCCGCTCGCCGTCAACCAGCACCGTACAGGCCCCGCACGCGCCCTGATTGCAGCCTTTCTTGGTGCCGCTAAGGTGCAGATGCTCGCGCAAGATATCCAGCAGCGACGTGCGGATGTCCGCATCAACATCATATGACTGACTATTAATCGAAAACTGCATCGAATGCTCCGAAGACGCCACACGTCTGTTCCGGCCGATGGCCACAGCAAGCACTGAACTCTCGCTTCTGAGAAGCGTTCCAATGTCGCGCAATCAACCTCGGATCACGGAGTCGCGATGCCATCCAACGCAACGATGGCATCGTCTGGAAGCTTCAACGATGCGGTCGCCAGATTTTCATGAAGATGCGAGACCGACGAGGTGCCGGGAATCAGCAGGATGTTCGGCGATCGCTGTAATAGCCATGCAAGCGCGACCTGCATCGGCGTTGCATTCAGGCGTGCGGCGACCTCAGACAGCGTCGTCGATTGCAGCGGGCTGAAGCCGCCAAGCGGGAAGAAAGGCACAAAGGCAATGCCGTCCTTCGCGAGCACGTCAATCAAAGCGTCATCCTTGCGATGCGCGAGGTTGTATTGATTTTGCACGCAGACGATCTCGGCAATGCTGCGCCCCTCCTCCACTTGCGTCGCGGTCACATTGCTCAGTCCGATATTGCGGACCAAGCCCTGTCGTTGCAGATCGGCCAGAGCCCGGAGCGGCGCGGCGATCGACCCTTCGGCCGGGCTGTGCACGTCGAACATGATCCGCAGATTGACGACGTCGAGCACCTCGCAGCCGAGATTGCGCAGATTGTCGTCGACCGCTTGGCGCAAATCATCGGCGCCGCAAATCATCGGCGCCAAAGGCTGGAAGCCATGAGGCATCGTCGCCGCGGCGCGCGCCGATCTTGGTAACGATCACGAGATCGTCGCCATAGGGCATCAGTGCCTCGCATATGATGCGGTTGGTGATGTGAGGACCGTAGAAATCGCTGGTGTCGATGTGATTGACGCCGGCTGCCGCCGCCGCGCGCAACACCGCTAGCGCGGCATCCCTGTCCCGCGGCGGACCGAACACGCCGGGGCCGGCCAGTTGCATCGCGCCATAGCCCAACCGCTTCACACTGCGGCCGCCGAGAGTGAAGGTGCCTGCCTGATCCACCGTTTGCATATCCGTCTCCTGTGATTGGATATCCGGAAGCTAGGCGTTGCCCGCTGCGCCGATAATGCGGCATGATCCGTACGGGCTGTGCAGATCGGCGAACAATGAACCATGACCTTGGCGATCTGAATGCCTTCCTTGCCGTGGCGCGGGCGGCGGGCTTTCGCGATGCCGCCCGGACGAGCGGCGCCAGCGCATCGACGTTGAGCGAGGCCGTTCGCCGTCTGGAAACGCAACTGGGCGTCCGGCTGCTGCACCGGACCACCCGCAGCGTCACGCCAACCGAAGCGGGCGCGCGGCTGATCGATCGGCTCACGCCGGCTCTCAACGACGTGGAAGCGGCGCTGGCTGTCGTGAGCAGCTTTCGCGATCGGCCGGCGGGGATGCTGCGGCTCAACGTGCCGGTCAGTGCAACGCGGCTCGTCTTGCCAGCCATCGTGCCCGGTTTCCTCGCCGCCTATCCCGACATCGAAATGGAAATTATCGCCGAGGACAGCTTCGTCGATGCGCTGGCATCGGGCTGCGATGCCGGCATTCGCTACGACGAGCGTCTGGAGCAGGACATGATCGCGGTGCCGATCGGACCGCGTGTGCAGCGCTATGCGACCGCCGCAGCACCGGCCTATCTCGATCGGCACGGCCGACCCGAACATCCCCGCGATCTCCTGGCCCATGCGTGCCTGCGAGGCCGGTTCGCGAGCGGAGCCATGACGACGCCGTGGGAGTTCGAGCGCGCCGGCGATGTCGTGCGGATCGAACCGCGCGGCCCGCTGATCGTGCGCGTCGGCGCGGCCACCGATCTCGTCGTCAATGCGGCGATCGCCGGCACAGGGATCATCCAACTGTTTGAAGGCTGGCTGCAACCCCATCTCGAAAGCGGCGCACTTGAGCCGGTGCTTAAGGAGTGGTGGCAATCGTTCTCGGGACCGTTTCTTTATTATTCAGGCCGTCGACTCGTCCCGCCGCCGCTTCGCGCTTTTCTCGATCACATCAAGCTCGAGCGGACTCCATTGCAGCCATGAGGCCCTTGGCAACACAGTTCAGATATCGATGTGCGAAACGCCTGTCAGTCGCACATCATGGCAGTTGAACGCGCTTCATGCCGTTCTTCCAAGTCCAATCAAAGTCTGGAAAACGGCGCATCAAGCAGCTTTGAAACAGATTGTCTGACAGCTTCTGCAAATAATGCCGGGGCCAAGGCCAAGGATGAATTGGCGCGATGAACCAGCGACAGAGACCTTGCCTGGGCTTCTCGCCCGCTCGCTGGATATGCCCGACGACTGGTTCGCGCCGTTCGATTCCAACGTGTTCCGGATCAATCACCGCAAGGGACCGCGTCGACCCGCCCGAGACATTGACAACCCGCCATGGCAACCGCCGGAATAAGCTGGCACAGGACTTGGCGCAGAAATGCCGGATCGAGCCGCGTGTTTCGCTTTCGCATACGGTTAAGCGCGTGGACGACCAGCGATAGATCAGCGGGATCATCTTCGTCAGCCGGCGCGACATTTTCGATGCTCCCATGATAGCGGGGGCTATTGCAATGCTCGACGACGGTATCGATCTGCCGCTCAATAACTCCGGGAAGATAGTCCTTGCGCTTAAGCAATCGCGGCGCTGGTGTAAGCGACACCAGGGCGGAATGCAGGCCAACGAGCGGAAGCTGTTTCAACGAAAGTCGATCCAACTCTAATGGCGATCAATGGCCGGCGCTCCGGCATGGGCTTGCAGGAAACGCTCCTCCCACCACGAGAACAGCACGTCGCGCAGCGCCGACGCGTCGTCGTCGCCGTAAATGTCCGTCCGTTTCACCGCGTCGAACAGCGCAAGCTCCTCCGCATCGAGCGCGACCGGCAGGTCCGTCACCACGATCGGCGTGTTAGGAAACTCCGGCGCGTAGGATGGATCGCGGCGTAGCGGCCGGTCCGTCTTGATGTTCGGGTTCTTGAAATCCTTCGGCGTCCGCTGGCTGGCGAGCTGCGGCGTTGCCGGCACCCGCGCCAGATCGGCCTCGGTCGCGGCGAACACCGTCAGCTTCAGCGGCTTCAATCCGAAATTGCTGGTCTTCATCACGTCGGCGCCGCAGACATTGGGCACGGCCAGCACATCCATCAGCGCCAGCAGGTCAACATAATCGCCGGCCTTGGTGGTCTGCCGGGTCATGAAGGCGTGGCCGTCCTCGTCGACGCCCGTACACATGAACAGGTTGAACGAGTCATGCACGTCATCCGGCGTCAGCCCGTATTCGCGCTGCGCCTCGGCCTGGATGTCGTGGCAGTTGGTGTGGACCGCGAAACCGTAGGATGCCTCATAGACATAGGCGCTGCAGCGTGGAAACAGCACGTCGTTGCGGCCGACCGTGTCGTCGAGAATGTAGAGCATCGCGCGCTCGCGCGGCGGCGCGGACCACATGAAGGTGCCGGTGGTCGGATGGAAGCCATGGACCGTGCGGGTGCGGCCGCAATGCATGAATTCCTTGTAGTCGTGCAGATTGAAGCAGTTGAAGTCGGCGCATTGTCCGCCCTCGACCTGCGCGATGCGCAGAATCTGGCCCTTCAACAACTCGATGGCTTTGCCGGTGCCCGGCTGCATCAGATATTCGGAAATGATCGCGCGGCCGCTCATCGTGCGGCTCCTGTCTTTGCGTCGGCGCGGCGCGCCGCAGCGTATTCCCGCAGCGCCAGCCGCACCAGCGCGACGCGGTCCGCCGCCACGCCCTGCCCGATCGTGCGGTCGAGCAATTCAAGTTGCTGCTGGTTCAACTGCAAGGTGACGGTCTTGCCGGCCATGATGAACTCCTCTTGGCAGTAAGTGAAAAAATCCTGTATACAAGATTGTGGGTGAACGGACGCACTGCGGCTGTGTGTGTGATCCGCAATGCCCAACCCTGGGCGCGGCAGAAAGCTTTCAGCAGCAGCTACCCACGCCACATCGATACCATTCTTGCCCGATCAGCGGCGCGCAAATTTTGTGCGGCGGGCTGCTGCATATTCCATCGCGCCGACTAAAATTTCTGCGTTACGTATACCAGATTATAATTTATCGTACACGTTGGATGGCCCGTATTTTGATGCCGCAGCGCTTGGCGAGTTGGATCGCATGACCAGGAAATCAGCCCGCGTCGATTTCGCCTGCCAGGCGCTGCGTCAGGCGATCATTGAGCAGGCCTTGCCGCCGGGCACCAAATTGCCGGAAGACGAACTGGGCGCGCGCTTCGGCATGAGCCGGACGCTGGTGCGGACCGCGCTGGCGCAGTTGCAGTCGGAGGGGCTGGTCGATGCGCCGCCGCGCCGCACGACGACCACGGCCAAGCCGACGCTCGACGAAGCCAAGGACGTCTTCGAGGTCCGCCGCACGCTGGAGCGCGAGGTGGTCCGGCTGGTGGTCGCGCATTGGCGGCCGGACTTCGGCGCGGAGCTTGAGGGCCATCTGCGGGCGGAGGAGACAGCGCGCAAGGCCGGCGACGCGCGGGTCTCGATCCGGCTGGCCGGCGAATTTCACTCCCGGCTCGGCGCCATGGCCGGCAATGCCGTTCTGCAACGCTATCTCGGCGAGATGGTCTCGCGCTGCTCGCTCATCCTCGCTCTGTACGGCCGTCCGCATTCGGCCGACTGCGCCGTGAACGAACATCGCGACATCGTCGCGGCCCTGCGGGCGGGAGATGCCGATGTCGCTGTCGCGCGGATGGAGCATCATCTCGGCTCGGTCGAGCACCGCGCGCTTTCCGATCAGGGACGCGATACCGCATTCAATCTCGGCGCCGTGCTGTCGCGCTACGTCGAGGCCATCGAGACCACCAATGCGAAGGTCGCGCGGCTGCCCGTAAGGAAGGCGCGGGTCGCGACGTAGCGACCGCCGCGCCGACAATTGCTTGCCTTTGTGAATGGCCCAGCAACCAGAGGAGTTTGTGATGACCCGGATATGGCCTGCCCAATCGTCGCTGTCGCGTCGCCGCTTTCTCGGCGGCGTGGCCGCCAGCCCGTTCGTGCTGTCCGGGCTAGGGGCCCCGGCGCACGCCGCGGGCCTCACCGTCGGCATGATCTATGTCGGCTCGCGCGCCGATTTCGGCTGGAACCAGGCCCATGCGGTCGCCGCCAGGGCGCTCAAGGCGATCCCCGGCATCAATGTGGTGGAAGAGGAGAACGTGCCGGAGACGGCGGCGGTGCAGAAGACGATGGAGTCGATGATCAACATCGACGGCGCGAAACTGCTGTTTCCGACCTCGTTCGGCTACTTCAATCCGTTCACGGTGGATGCCGCCAAAAAATATCCCAAGATCGAATTCCGGCATCCGACATCGCTGTGGCAGGCCGACAAGCACCCGACCAATCTCGGCGGCTATTTCTGCTATCTCGATCAGGCGCATTACGTGAACGGCATCGCCGCGGGTCTGTCGACCAAGACCAACAAGATCGGCTACGTCGCGGCGAAGCCGATCCCGCTGGTGCTGCGCAACGTCAATTCGTTCATGCTCGGCGCACGCAAGGTCAACCCCAATGCGACCGTTCAACTGATCGTCACCGGCGACTGGTCGCTGCCAGTGCGCGAGGCCGAGGCCGCCAACGCACTGGTCGATGCCGGCTGCGATGTGATCGCCTGCCATATCGACAGCCCGAAAGTGGTGATCGAGACCGCCGAAAAACGCGGCGTGAAAAGCTGCGGCCATAATGCCGACCAGGCCACGCTGGCGCCGAACGGTTTCATCACCGGCGCCGAGCTGAAATGGGAGACCGTCTATAAGAGCTTCGCCGGGATGATCGCCAAAGGCGAGAAATTGCCGAACATGGTGATCGGCGGTTACGACAAGGACATGGTGGCCAGCACCGGCTTCGGCCGCGGCGCCAGCGACGCCGGCCGGAACGCCGCACTCGACGCGATCGCCGAGCTGAAAGCGGGCAAGCCGATCTTCACCGGCACCGTCAAAAGCAACACCGGCAAGGTCATCACCGACAAGGACTACGCTCTGTACGATCCGTTCCTCGAACACACCGACTATCTCGTCGAAGGCGTCGTCGGATCGGTCTGACGACCAATACGTCCTCTCATCGCAAGCTCCCGACCGGCTGGAGCTGTCGGCATCCGCAAGGCCTATCCAGCCCTGTTCGCGAATGACGGCATCGACTGCGTGTCGCGCCCCACGAAATCGATGGTGTGGCGGGAGAGGACGCCGCGGTAAGGAGCACGCAAGTTGATCGTCGTCATTTATTTCCGAGCCCGCTTTGGCAAGTAATCATTTGGCTTTTGTGCTCGCCGTGATAAATTGATAATTAGCTATCGTCAAAGTCTATGACCTGGGGGGAAGTAGCCATGACAATCGGTTCGATCACCACATCGTCCTGGACAATCGATCCGAATGCCGTGCAGGAGATCAGCGTCCGCGACGACAGGCTCATTTCGACGAGCGGGCGCTACGAGGTCTTCAGCAACGCAACCGGTCTGTTTCGCAGGGATTTGACCGACAACTCGATCGCCCGGGTTGACCAGACGGCAGCTGGGCTCGGCGGCAATAACTACACCTCGGGAACTGACATTTCGGCTGACGGCCGCTTCGTTTTCTTCGACAGCCTGAGCTCAAACCTCGTCGCCGGCGACACGAACGGCAAATACGATGTATTTCGCAAGGACATGGACACCGGCGCGATCGTTCGCGTCTCCACCAAGGCGAACGGGACTCAGGCCAATGGCGAGCACTTTTTTTCGAGCGCATCGGCCGATGGCCGCTATGTCGCCTTTGAGAGCACAGCCACGAATTTCGTCACCGGCGATACGAATGGCCAGCGTGACATCTATGTGAAGGATCTGCAGACCGGTATCGTCACGCGCGCGTCAATCGATGCGGGCGGCAGCGGCGGTTTCAGCGCCAGCGTCGAGGCCGACATCGCGCCGGATGGCCGGAGCGTCGTCTATTTGAGCTTCGATGATCATCATCTTCATCGCAAGGATCTCGTCACCGGCGCCAATGACCTCATCGACGTCGGCCCCGATCGCGCTGTCGCAAATGGATCAAGCGCGTATCCGAGTTTCTCGCCCGATGGACGCTACATTCTGTTTGAAAGCCGTGCATCCAATCTGACGCCGAACGACACCAACGGCACGCAGGACATCTTCATCAAGGATGTCTTGACCGGGCATGTGACGCAACTATCGACCGACTCGGTCGGCAATCAGAACTCGTTCGACAACGAATACCCGGTGTGGTCCTACAACGGCCACTTCGTCACCTATCAAAGCGTGTCAGCCGACGACGACGGGTCGCTGGCCGGCAATTTCAATGTCGATGTGCGGGCGCTGCAACTGAACGTGGCTGCGCTGGCGCACCGCGACCTGGTGCTGACAGTCGACGTCGGCACGGCGTCGTCAGCGACGGTGCACTGGGGCGATGGCGATCAGCAGACCTACACGGCGGCCGGCGGCGTGGTGGTCGCCGCGGGCGGCTACGCCGCCGATGGCACCTATGCATTGCAGATCGCGGCCGACGACGGCGCGACGCGCGGGGCCACCGTGATCGTCGCGGCGACATTGGCTCCGCCGGGCGAGGTCCAGCACATTGCCGGTGGGTCGGGAATCGACGTCGTTCTTGCGAGCACGGGCGCGGACGACGTCACACTCGGCGCGGGCGATGACGGCGCGCTGCTTCGCGACGGTGACGACATGGTCGCGCCGGGGGCTGGCCGCGACACGATCGACGGCGGTGCGGGCAGCGACACCGTGACTTACGCCGCTGCTACCGGCGCGGTGACGGTCGATCTTGGTCTGACCGGGCCGCAGAGCATCAGCGCGGGCGAGGGTTTTGACACGCTGATCTCGATCGAGAACGTGATCGGCTCCAGCCGCGGCGACAGGATCACCGGCAACGGCGAGACAAACCGGCTGGACGGCGGCGCCGGCTCCGACATGCTCGACGGCAAAGGCGGCGACGATTGGCTCAAGGGCGGTCTCGGCGACGACACGCTGATAGGCGGCAGCGGCCGCGACACTGCGGATTATACCGGCTACAACGGGAAGATCGTCGTCAATCTGTCGAAGACCGTGGCGCAGGCGACCGGGCCAGCCGGCAACGATACGCTGTCCGGCATCGAGGATCTGATCAGTGGCGGCGGCAACGACCAACTGACCGGCTCGACCGTGGCGAATACGATCCATGGCGGGAATGGCAGCGACATCATCGCGGGCCTGGGTGGAGCCGATACGCTTTACGGGGATGCCGGCAACGATAGAATCATCGGCGGCGCCGGCAATGACCGGCTTGTCGGTGGGCTGGGACGCGACGTTCAGGCGGGCGGAGCCGACGCGGATATGTTTGTGTTCGGAGCTTTGGCGGACAGCGCCGTTGGCGGCCAACGCGACCTCATTACTGACTTCGAGCAAGGCATCGACAAGATCGACGTGACCGGCATCAGCAGCGAGGCGCACGTCAATCAGGTTTTTATTGGTAGTGCCGCCTTCACCGGCGAGGCGGGTCAAATCCGCTACTATCAGGCCAGCGGTCAGACCATTATCGCCGGCGATGTCACCGGCGATGGATTGGCCGACTATCAAATCCAGCTTCGCGGCCTTTACGCCATTCAAGGTTCTGATTTCGTGTAACAGCCATCTGAAATGCCGCGTTCGTCGAGCCGTTCGTTATCTCCCCTGCGCTGTCATTTTCTTGACTGACAGCGCGCCGCGTCATTGCACTCCGCTCATCTTCTTTCGCTCATCGTCGGTCAGCTTTCGCTGCTGCTCTTTGGTCAGCGCGCCATTGCCGATCACCTGGAATGAACTGCCCGGATCATAGGTCTGGCCACTCAGGCTGCTGCGACGCTTGTCGTCATCGCGGCGGCGCAAATCCTCGCCATCGCCTCCGCCAAAGCCCAGCACCTCGACGATGATGATCGACGCTTGCACGTTGCCGCTCTCCTGGGCCGGGGCCGTCGCCTGCTTCGCGGCTGCGCCCGCCGTGTTGGACGCCTCGGTCAGGCCGGTCACGTTCGGCGCCTGAACGGTCGGAATGCCTGTTGTCGCTCCGCCCACCTTGAAATTGTCCGCATTGACGACGCGCAGCGCCGCAACCGACAAGTCTCCCGCGGAGCGCACGCCGGCATCGCCGGCATCGACGGCGCCGCGCGGCGCGAGCAGATAGACGTCCGGCGGCTCCGCATCGACCCCCGGCGGCAGCGCGGCGATACCCGCGCCCGACGTCGCATTCGCTTGATCGACCTCGGCGAAAAGGTTCTTTCCGATCCGTATCTCGACCGCCGGGAAGTTCGGCGTGGTCTTGGCGCCCTGCCCGGCGTTGAGGTCGGCATTGGACGACCACATCGTGATGTCGCCGCCCTTCACCGTGAACAGGCGGCTCTGGTTGAGCAGGAAGTCGCCGTCGGTGAAGGTGTTGATGGCGCCGCCGCGCTGCGTGATGACGCCCTCGTAGCCCGGCGGGATCGAGTCGATCGGCGCGATCCGCGAAGCGGCGCTGACCCCTGCGTTTGTTTGCGGGCTGTGCAGTCCGTAGCCCACAGAGTTGCGCCGGGCCGCCTGCTGCGCGGTGCTGACGACCGACCCCGCGAGCACGCGCCCGCCCGGACCGAGGATGCTGATGTCTCCGCCGTTCAGCGTCTCGATGGCCGAAAGCCTGAGATCGAGATCGCCGGTATGAACGATTGAGCCGTCATTGGCGCCCCCTTGCAGGCTGTTCGCCGTGTAGCCGAGCGACGCCGGGAACAGCGTGTTGACGGCGGCATAACCGCGCGAATAGACGAGATAGGACGGTCCGTCCTTGACCGCCGGCGCGCGCAGCTCGTTGAAGTACACGTCGTTGATGAGGAACAGCCGCTGACGCAATGCGGGCAGCGATATGAACGCATCGTAAGCCTGCTGTTCGGTCACGTCGCGTGTCCCGAACTTGGTGCTCAGGACATCCGCGGCATTGGTCTGCATCCATGCGACCAGCTTCGTTGCATAGCCTCCCATGGCGTCGCCCGGCGTGCCTGGCGTGACGTAGGCGTCGCGCAGCGCATCGTAATTGGCGCCCTTGCCGACGCCGAACAGCGCGGTGATGTTGGCGCCGCCCTCGGGCAGATAGGGATTCCAGTTGTTGCCGACCGTCAGAATGCCCTCGCCGAAGCGCAAGACCGTGTTGATGAAATATCCCCCTCCGCTGTCGTCGGAACTGATGTTCTTGATGACGGCCGAATTCAGGAACGGCCCCATGTTGCGGCCGGCCTCGACCATCAGATCGCCCGGCCCGCCCAACGCGAAACTGTTGCCCAGCAAGACCGGCTGGGTCGGCCCTGTCGTGAACGTCAGACCATAGGGACCGGATACGAGGCTCGTCGACGGCAACAGCGTCGTGGTGGCAATGATGTCGCGTCCGGCGACGATCCGGGTGATGTCGGTTCCGGCGACGTTCTGGCCGAAGAACATCATGTTGACGATGTCGCGCCCGGCGAAGACCCGCGCCTGCTTCGGAAGGGACAGCGTCACGCCGCTGACCGCGGTGCCGATGTCGCCGCCCGCATAGACATAGGCCGGCGCAGCGTCGCCCGCATGGGTCGTGTCCTGATTATGTTGTGTTTCGAGCTTCCCCTCCGTGGTGTTGGAGAACACTCTGGGAAACTCGAACTGATACTGAAAACGGGCCGTATCGTAAATGTTGTTCGGATTCCGAACGATGATGTTGCCGCCGCGGGTGAACAGGCCAGGCAGATAATCAGGGTCGGCGTCGAGCATGGCGATCTTGGTCGGCGCGATATTCCCGCCCGCGAGGATGCTCAGTTGCCCCGTGGGGTTTGGCGTCATCAGGATCGCGCTCGGACCGTCGAAGTTGTATTCGACCGGCGCCAACGCAGGATTCTGGTTCGGCGCGGCATAGCCCGGAGGCGCCGCGAAGGCGCGCAGATTGGCGTCGCCCATCAGCGCGGCCAGCGTGAACGTGCCGGGATAGATGGCGTACGAACCGATCCGCTGCTGAAAGATAGACGGCGACTGCGGCGCGGCGTTGCTGATGACGATCGAACCGTTCGCGACGAGATTGAAAGCGCTGCGGTCGGAATAGTACCCGTCGAGCTGACGGATGCCCTGAATGGCGATATCGCGTCCCGCCACCAGATCGACAGTGGCGTCGTCGATCCGGACCAGCGTTTCACTTGCGACCAATGTGGGGAGGACGACGCTGCGATACGCGCCACTCGGGTCGCGATACTGGAATGAGTTCGTTCCGGTCTGCACTTGCAGGCCGCCGATCCGTCCGCCGGCGGCAAGCAGCGCCGTCCCGCTGGGCGCATCGATACGGGCGGCGAGGATATCGCCGCCGGCCCGGACCGCGACGTCGCCGCCGCCCAGCGTCACCAGAACCTTGGTTGCAGCGCCGCCGGCCGGCGTCGCCGTCGCGGTGATGAGCGACGTATCGGATACCGCCGTGATGTCGGACACCGTGCCGCCGGCCGCGATCCGGATGTCGCCGCCGCCGAGCGCGCCGATCCCGTCGCGGAAGAGCTGGGGATTGATCGACGCCGACGTCGCGTCCGTGCTCACGGCGTTGACCCGCCAGGGCTGATCGTCGGACGCACCACCCAACGAGTTGAAGTTTAGTTGCGCGGTGCTACCGACCCAGGGATATGCCTTATTATTACTGTTCTGCCGTCGGGTCGGGAGAGACAGGTCGCGGCGGCCGAGCACGCTGCCCTGCGCCGTGACCTCGACATTGCCGCCGCCGGCCAAACGCACGGTATCGGCGATCACGATGCCGACAACATCGGCCTGCTGGTTGGGCGCGGGGTTGCCATAGTTGAACGCCGGCGGCGCGCTGAAAATCGACGTGGTCGGCGCCGGCGCCGAGACCATGACGGCAACGCCCGTCACCGGATCACGCAGCACTTCTGAAAGCGAAGCGGCGGGATGGCCGGCGGTGTAAACCGCGGCGCTTCCCAACTGCGCCCCATTCGGCGCGCTTGCAACGGTGCCATTGGAATTGATATAGGTGGCGGCGCTGCCGCCGGTCAGATCGACATTGCCGGCCGCCGCCATGCGGATGCTGCCGGTGCCGGTGCGGACCATTGTCTGCGGAAGCAGCTTGACGGTGACGTTACCGCCGCCGCCGCCACCGCCGGCGCCGAAGCCTTCCGGATGACCGGCCAGAAATTCTGCGAAAAGCGGTAATGAAAGGACTGCTTCCATAGCACCATAGGCGTCTACTCTTCCATCGTATCTGGCTTGTGCGTTCGGATCGGCCGCCAGCTTTTGATCGATGAAATCCCGCAGCGGCGCGGGCAGCGAATCGTAGTTGTAGAGCAGGCTGATGACAGCGTCGCTCGGCAGACCTGGAAACAGGTTTTGCAGATAAGTGTCGAATCCCGCCTGCCCGAAATCGAACAAGTCACCGACAAGGCCGCCGTTCACGTAGAAGCCGATCTTGACGCTCCCGGCGCCTGTCGGAACGGTCATCGATTGCGGTTTCGGCGCATCGACGATCACGTTTCCGGTGGCCGAGGCGGCAACTCGCATCGGATCGGCGCTCGGCGTCGCTGCACCGGCGAGCAGACGGAAGCTGGACGAGGCGACAATCCTGCCGTCCGGCAGAAGCGGCATGACCACCGCGCTCGCAAGCGGATCGCCAGCGCCGCCCGGTCCGGAACCGAGCGCCGCCGGCGAGTTGCCGAGCGCATTGAACGGAATCTTGGGTGCCGCACCGCCACTGCCGCTCGCAGGCAAAGGCTGGTCAATGAAGTTGCAGATATAGTTGCAGTTATTGATGAACGGCAGAGGATAGTAATTGTTGTAGGCGTCCGGATTTGCGTTGTAGGTGGGCACGTCCCAATAGGAGGCGCCGTCATAGAAGGCACCCTCGAGGGCGAACACGCTGCTCGAGGCATTCAGCGCGGACTGATAGGTCGGGTCGTATTGATCGCGGAACTGGAAGAAGCCATCGGTGACGCTGCCCTTGAGGTGCAAATCGCCGCCGGCGCGCAACGACACGATCGGCGCAGCGCCGGTCGGACGACCGCCGACGCGATAGGTCAACGACGTGTAGTTCGCCAGCAAAGAGGCTTCGCTGCCGGAGACGACGTAGGCCTGGCCGCTGACCGGGTCGGTCTGCATCAGACCGGCGGCGATCGCGCCGGTGACGTTGACGAGTCCCGCGCCGAGATTCCAGTTCGAGGCGAGCGTGATGTTGCCGGTGTGATCCAGTTCAACGCCCGGCCGGGCGTTGAAATTGGCCTGACCGGCGAGGCCGCCGAGATTGCCGTAAGCCGACGAGACGTCGAAGTTCTGAACAAAATCGACGACGGTGCCCTGGCCCTTGTCGCCAAGAAAATTGAGGCCCGCGACGGTTGTCAACGTGCCGTCGGCATTCGCGGTATCGAGACCCTCGGCGACGTCGAGCGTGATCGTTCCCGATGTATTGGTGACGCCGCTGTAGAGACCACTCGCCGCGACGGCCGCGAGATCCCAGCGTCTGAACGCTTCGAGATCGATCGCGCGCGCGCCGACGATGCTGCCTGCCGACGCGACCTGCACGTTGACGGTCCGGTTGCCGCTGCTGTTAGTGACGACCGGCGCGCGCAAGGTGACGATGCCGCCTTGATCGCCCTGCACATAGGCGTAGTTGACCACGCCGCTGCGCAGGATGCGCACGAGGCGGTTGCCCGGACGGTGCGCCGACGCATCGATCAGCGCACCGGACGCGATGGCGATGGTGCCGCTGTCGGCCTTTACGCCGCCGAAGCTGCCGTCGGGCTGAAGCACGCCGCGACCGGGCAGGAAATCGGTGCCGAGCGTGACGTCGCCGGCCTGCGCCCGGCGCGTGTCGTCGGCCGCATAACCATCGGCATGGGCATCCAGTTTCGCGCTCGCGAGCAGCGTGACGCCGTTGACGCCGTACAGCGCGATATCGCCGCCGTTGATCCCGGAGGTGTCGATGACGCCGCCGACCGTCACGAAGCCGCCATCGGCGGTCAGGTTGACCGAACCCGATTTCAAGGTCTGTCCCGCGCCCAGCACGATGTCGCCGGTTCGCGTCCTGAGATTGAAGCCGCCGGTGAAGCCGTTGGTGACGACGCGATCATTCAGGGCGACGAGGTCGATCGCCCCCAGAGTGTCGAGCGAGAAGCTGCCGCCCTGTCCGTCAGCTCCGCCTTTGCCGTTCAGAACGGCTGTGCCGAAATCGACCATGCCATTGGCGGCGGATAGCTTCAGACTGCCGCCATTGCCTGTGCCGCCGCCGACCGACAACGTCGCATCGCCAAGCACGATGCCGCCACCGCCGAGCGCGACGAGAGAGAGCGTCCCGCCGGGCGCGCTGGCGGTCTTCGGGTCGGCGGCATCGCCGAACGTCTTGCTGTAGCCCGGCGCCTCAAGCACGGCCCCGTTCGACAGCGCGAGGGCGCCAGCCGATTTGACGGTGAGCGAACCGGCGGTGGCGCGCACGCGCGTTCCGGCGATCGTAACGGCGCTGCCCTCGATGACGAGCGAGGAGCCGGGAATGCCGGGAACGGCCGCAATGTCGATCGCTGCTGTTCCTGCATTGCTGATCGTTACCGCTCCGGCGGTTCTCAGCGTCATTCCGGTCGATGATGCAGGAGCCACGCCGGCGACACTGCGATCGCCGATGTAAGGCGTGACGATATTCAGACCGGCTGCGCCGACATCGAGGCCGCCGCCGACGCCTGCGGAGAAGATGCCCTTCGCCGCCGTGATATTGACGCCACCGAAGCCCGGTGTAGCGACGACTCCGCTGCCTATCGAGAGTTCGTCCGCCGATATGTTGAGCGTGCCGGCCCCGCTGCCGGCTGCCGCCGCCGCTCCGCCCGCATTGCTCAACTGAAGCCGGTTCGCCGACAAATTGACCGCACCGCTTTCCCGCGACAGCAGCGCGGCGGCGTCGAACGTGGCGGCTCCGAAACTGTAGCTCCCGTTATCGAAACCGATCGAGGTCTGCGACCGCAAGGTAAGGTGATCGCCGCGCGACAAAATCGCCTGCAACTCGGGTGTAATGACCACTGTCCCGGCCGAGGCCGCCCCGTTGGTGAAGGCGATCGCGCCTGCGCCGAGACTGATGTTCTGGCCGAGGATTTGCGCGGCGGACGCGATGGTGACGTTGTGTGACGTATCGAAACCGATCGCGCCGCCCCGCAGGGTTGCGTTGCCGACGGTCAGGGTCGCATCAAGGCCTGCGGGACTTCCCGGATTGGTCGGCGAGGTCGGCGTCCTCAGGCGTTGAACCAGCCGCTCGGGCCCGTTGGCCAAGCGGATCAGCGCGCCGATGCCGCTTTGCGCCGGCGCGCTATAGCTGGTCAGGCCGTTGGTCACGGTGCTGGTCAGGCGGCCGTCGATGATGAAGGCTCCGTTGCGGTCGTCGCTGAGAATTCCCGTGGCGATCAAGCTCGCGCCATCGCTGAGGATCAGCCTGGATGCGACGCTGCCGGAGATGCCGTCGTCGACGGCAAGCACGATCTCCGGAGCGACAAGCGGATGGGCCGCGTCGTTGGCGACCACGATCGAATTGGCGCTAACGGCGAGATTCGTCGTGCCGTCGGCATTGTCGGTGCGGACGCCGCCGATCAGAAGGCTTTCGGCGTTCAACTTGTTCAAGCCGTCGGCCGTGAGGTGAACGGTCCCGTTGGCGGGATCGCCGACCACGCTTGACACGATATCGATTTTCGCGCCGGTGATATCCACCTGCGCGCCGCGCCCGCCGGGAGCGGCGGCGGTCGCGACCATCGCGTCGATGGTCAGCGAGTTGAGCGGGTTGAGGACCAGCCGCCCCGCATCGAGCCCGGTACGCGGAATGGCCGTGCCGTTGCTGGTCGCCGTGTCGATCGCGAGCCTGTTGCCGGACGTCAGCACGATGTTTGAGTAGGAACGGACAACGTCTTGCGACTGGACGCTGAACAACCGATCGCGGGATTCGGACGCGCCGGACAAGGCGTCGCCGTAGCGGCCCGATACGACGATCGTGCCGTCGGCCTGACGGACCGAGACGCCGGGAAGCGCGCTCTTTGCTTCTGTGCGTTCCACGACGCGCATGCCGCCCGGCAACATCGCGTATTGCGCGGGCAGCAACGTGTACCAGCCTGCCGCCAGTCCGTTGCCGCCGTCGAGATAGACGCGCTTGCCGACGCCTGACGCCGAGCCAAGGTCAGCATAATTTGCCGAATAGATCGGATCATAGGCTGCGGCCGGCGCCTGCGAGAGACCGGGCACGATGGCGTAGACCTGCCGCCGATCGGGATACTGATAGCCGACGCCCTTGACGACGTTGGCGCTGTATTGATCCGAATTGAACTGGTTCAACACGTCGCGCGAGCCGCCAGTGCCGGGCACGAATTCATAGGCGTAAACGTCGCCGCCGCCGGTGAGATCGATCGTGGCGCCCGCGCCCAGCGCAATGGTGCCGCCGTTGATGCCGAGCACCTTCGTCGGCGGTGCGGTCAACCTATCGTTGCCGGTCGGCGTGAAATACCACTCGATGGTATCGGTCGTGGTGCCGTAGGGAATCGAAAGCCCGCCGGCCGAGACGCTGGTGATGCTGCCATCCGCGAGCACCACGCTCTGCGTGGCCGGCGCGAACGTCGCGAGATTGCTGCCGGGCTGATAGGCGCTGTTGCCACCCAGTGTGAGCGTCCCGAACGGCACCCGAACGACGCCACCTTGAACGATATGCGCCGCCTGGATCAGGAGATTGCCGCCGGCCGAATAAGGCGTCGCGGGCGTCGCGTTGCTGCTGCGACCGATGGCGATCGTGCCGTCCGCCGCGGTCGACGTAATGGAGAAGCTGGTGCCGGTGGTCGGATAAATCTGAGCCGCGGTCAGCGACAGATCGCCGTTGACCGAAATCATGCCTCTGAGCGTCGGCGTGGCATTGGGGAATCCTTGATACGTCGTCTTCCACGGCGCGACGCCGGTCAGGCGGATATCGCCGCTCGCATCGAAGATCGCGCGCGATACCGATCTGTCGAACAATGCCGATCCCGTAATGTCGATCTGACCGCCGCGGAACGTGACCGTGCCCTGTCCCGGCGTGCCGGTCGTGGCCGGATTCAAAAGATCGACGCTGTTCTGCAAGGCGATATAGGGCGCCTCGATCAGCATTGCGCCACCGGTCGAGATGACGGGCGTAAAAATCGCAGCGTTGCTGGCGTCGAGGCCGTCGAAAGGCTTCGGCTGCAGAAGGAAGGCGCGGCCCAGCTTGATCGCGACATCGCCGATCGACGTCAGATTGCCGGTGGCGATGAAGGTATCGAACCCGGAATTGGCAATCATGTCGGAGGACACGACGTTCGCTGCCGGCGTCGTCGGATCGCGCTGCGCAAGGATCGGGTTGAGAACCTGAAGCGTGCCGCCTCGCGCGTTGGCGTCGCCGCCGTGTGCCCGTATGACGGCGCCGGTGAAGGTGCCGCCTGCGCCGGCCAGCAGCGCACCGCCATCGCTCCACAGCGGTGTCGAAGTATAGCCGAGGCGCAAAGAGGACGGGCTTCGCGTTGCGACGTCAAACGCGCCGGAGGCGCCGGACAGATCGATCACCGCATCGGGGCGAGCCACGATCGCACCGCTTGCGCGAATCGGCGACGTTGGCGTGCCGCCAATCACCTGGGTCGGCAGTGCAGAGAGTGTTCCTCCACCGAGAATCCTGCCGGTGGTGATTGGGCCGTCGCGGCCGATCGCGCGCGGATCGAGAACCACCGCGCCGGAAAGATCGGTTACGCTGCCCGAGGTCAGCACGATGGCTTGGCCCTGATCGAGAACACCGAGCTTGTAGATCGGGCGTCCCCTCGTCACGCCGTCATAGCTGAAGAAAGTACCCGCCAGATCCTGGTTGCTGATGGCCGCGCCCGTTGACGTCTTGTAGCGGCTGGCCGCATTCGGATCGATCGTTCCGTCCGCATTGACGCTGAACACATCGGACAAGGCGCGAATGCCGACGGCGTCGATCGCTCCCTGGATGCCGGACGCATAGATTCGCGGCACGATCCGTTCCTGCGTGATAGCGCCGCCGGCGATGCGGATCGTGCCGTCGTTGAGAAGCCCGCCGACCGTGAGCGACGACCCCGCCGCGCCGGTGATACGACCGCCCTGCGCGACGTGGAGTTCAAGCGCGCCGCCAAGCCGTAAATTGACCGCGCGCTGGTCCCAGGCCTCGACCGGAATCGATGGCGCGACGATTGTGTTGACGTCGCCGCCGCTGTCGAGCGACCGCAGCGCGATCTGCTGATCCAGGGTCAGCGAGTTGGGAAGGACCGACTGGGTCAACGCAAGGGTCTGGCCCGCGCCGACGGTGATGGTCTGCGTGGCCAATAAGGCATTGTAGCCGCCAGAGACGGTCGTGGCAGAGCCGTTCGGGAAGGTGCTGGGCAAGAAGGTGCTGGGTGTGATCTCGGTCTTGTAGGATGTGATGTCGTAATTGGCGAAGCCGGCGGTCGAGAAGAAATCGAACGGCAGCACCGTTCCCGTCGTGGCCGGTTTGTCGCCCAGCGAGAACTCCGGCGTGACCAGCGTAAAGGTGCCGCCGCCGCCGAAGCCATGCGCCTTGATGGACGCAGGGTCGATGACGATGCGGGCGTTGATCCGGTCCGGATTAATGGGCGCAATCTGGATGACGGCCCCTTCGCGGTTGATCGTCGAGATGACCTGGAAGCCGGAGGGCTGTGTGTCGGTTGCGGTTTGATAATAGCTGGTATTGTTTCTCAGCGACAGGCTGCCGCCGCGTGCAGTGAGGTCGATCGCACCTTTGCGGTCGATCCGGCCACCGCCTGAAAGATCGAGATGCGATGCGGCGTTTACGAGAATGCTGCCGGAAATATCCTGCACCGAGTCGATTGGGACTGGATTGTAGGACTGTCGGGTGGCTGACGAATTCAAAACGCTGAGCGTGCGACCGGTGCTGTCGAACGTCTTGATGATGTTTGACGCCGCGGCGATCGACACGCTGCCGCCGTCGAGCCATGCATGATTCTCGACGTAATCCGGCTGCGCCGTGTACTCATTCACCCAACGCCCCGCGACCGAGAGATCGCCATTAATGGCGATATCGAAGTCGCCAAGATTGACCTTCGCTGCATTTGAGCTGTTGAGTGATCCTGTCTCAAGAGCGAAAGTGGTCTCGAAACTGATCCGGCCCGACGGGATCGTGATATTGCCGTTGGCCTCGATTCGTCGTCCTGCGAGGACATTGAGTATGCCGCCTGCATTGAGCGCGATTTTGGTGTCGGCATCGATGCTGACCTTGCCGGGCGTCAACAAGGACACCTGGCTCAGGCCGGAATTGGAAAGAAGATCGTCCGTCAGAAACAGCGTGCTGCGCCGTTCGGTGGGAATGAACGGGACCGATGTCGTGCGCGGCGCGGTGTAATTGCCGGTGTCGGTTGCAATCTGGCCGCGCGGCAAGTCGGCAAAAATGCTGTCCGGCACCGTTGGCGCGGCGGTCGCGATTTGAATATCGGCCAGCCCGCCGACAATCAGCGCGCCACCCGCCGGCAACTCGTTGTTGGACCCCTGGACAGCACGCAGATCGCCGGCAACCGCCGATTTGCCCGTGCCGGTCTTGGAAGCTGTGCGTTGGCGGAGGCCTGGATAAACCTGCGAATTGAGTACGCCATCGAAAAGCAGCGCAACGGACGCGGCGCTCAAGGTTCCGGCGTCGCGGCCTTCGGTGTATTCCGGGACATAGCGGCCGTCCTTCCGCAGAGAACTCGAAAAGATTTCGACGATGCCCCAACGCGCGTGGTTGACCGTATAGCCGCCGTTATGGACTCCGACATAGACGCCATTGGGATCGGCATCGCCGATATCCACGACATGACCGAATCGATCCACCAGTCTGGTGCTGCGGATCGTCCCGGCCTGATAGGTCGCCCAGCCGCCGGACGTATTGATGACCGCGCCGTCCCTGACGACAACGGAGGGCGTGTACTGAAGAGCGCCTTGCGCGAGCGTGCTCGGGCTGGGACCGAAGCTGACATTGCCGCCTTTTGTCATCAGCCTATCGGCGCTGACGCCGACCAGTTGATAATAGGCATTGGCGTCGATCAGCGGCGAGCCGATCCAAGCCACGCCGTCGTCACGCACGCCGGAGCGGCGGGGATCGAGGTAAATCGTCGCGCCATTCAGAAATCCGTCGCGATAGAGCGGGCTGTCGCGCAGCTCGTTTTTCTTGGCCGGATCGATCACGATCTGAACCTGACTTATCGGCACCTGGACGTCGGTCAGGCCCGCCACATTGATCTCGGCACCTGAGTCGATGAGGATATTCTGACCGCCAGGGAAGTTTGTTGGGTTGAGGGGCTGGCTATTGCCGAACTGCACGTTGGCGGCAGGCGCGAACAGGACAGAACCGGACTGCATTTCGATGCGGCTTGCATTTGTCCCGATCTTGATCGCCGATGGCTTGAAGGCGGCGAGAGAGGTCGGATCCTGCGGAATGGTTTCGCCGCCGGCGTCGGCCAGAATCGAGAGACGCGAGCCTGCGCCAAGGCGAACATCCGCCCCGTCGATCGTGATCGAGCCGTTGCGCGACACGCTGGTCGTCGCCGACAGAATGCCGTCATTGTAGGCGGCCGAGCGTCCGGAGAAGTTAAAATTAGGGGTCGGACTGGCCAGCGTGATATTGCCCCGGTCGGCCTCGATCAGGCCGCCGGGTTGGTTCCAGGCGTAATAACCAGAGGCACTCTGCCCTCCTTGCACATAGGGCACGAGCCCGCGAATATTCGCGTCTGGGGCCGCTCCGAACTGCGGGACGGAATCGCTTTTTGCTCCGGTTGACGGTGTCAGGATCAGCGTGGAATCAGTGGCTGCGAGAATGACCTGACCCGATGACGCAGCGATCCTCCCGGCGTTGGCCAAATGGGGAGCCGTTAAAAGAACAAGGCCGCCGCTACCTGTCGTGATTGAAGCCCCTTGAGCGACGCTGATCGTCCCGGTATTCGGCACGATAGCCGTCGGTTGAAAAAAATTGCCCGGATTGGGAACGCTGAAGGCGGAGAATTGAGCGAAGGGCGAGAGGTCGCTCAACAAGGCTGTCGCTGTCGACGTGTCGTAGCCCAGCAACCCGTTTTGCAGAAAATTCTGATTGCGCCAGTCGATGTCCGTGGGGACGATCTGTTGTGAGCCGCCGATACGCCGGATCGACGACGGACCGACATCGAGCGTCGTCGCGATCAGGCTACCGACATTGATCTGCGCTCCGCTGCCGAAGACGATCCCACTCTGATTGATGACCAAAACGGTGCCATCGGCATTGATGTTGCCGAGGATTCTGCTTGGCGCCAGATTCGGATCGAGGACGCGGTTGAGAGCGACCCAATCCCGATTGCCGGCCTGATCGTAACGCAGGTCGGTATTCTCGCTGACATTATAGGTCTGCCAGGTGAGGACGGCATTTTTCTGCGTCTGCGTGATGTTGACCTTGGTTCGAGCGCCCTCGACGGCTTCAGTCGGATTGTTCGCGCCGATCCAGGCCGCGTTCGGGCCTGTCGCTTGTTGCAGGCCGCCCGGACGCAGTCCGTTCGGAATTCCGCTCGGCGTCGCGCCCCCCGCAGCCCGTCCCGCATCGCGGGCGGCCTGTTGCGCCGCCTGCACGGCCAGAATTGCCTGCGCTGCCTGCCGCAGCGAAGTCTGTGCATTGCGTCCCGCCTGAGCGGCATCCTGCGCCATTGACTGCGCCGCGGCGACGGCTGCAACCGCAGGAGCCGGCGTCGGCGTCGAACCGCCCAGCGGTCTAGCATAAACCTGCGGCGCAGCAGCAAAAATTGCGGTGGCGCTGACGGTCGCAAGCAGCATCTTGCGCGACAGGTTTGCGGGCCGGGAGGTCCGAAAGACAGCATCGTGAACAGACATGGGCGTTTCTCGACAGCAGGTCTACTTCTGGGATCGATCACGGCCTGTCGGCGCATGAACGACAACTCAAAAGGAAGACGACGCTCCCAGGTCGGACGTGAACAAGAATCTTTGTGAAAGTTTCATGTCAACGCACGCCCTTTGTCAGCTCAAGAGGACAATGCCCGCTGGGAGTGCGCGCTTCGAGGCCCCGAAGGCCTGCTCGATCCAAACCAACACGTCGTCGATCCGCTGGATTTGAAACCGTCCGTTGACCGGCATTTTTCCGAGCGCCGCGTTGGTCAGAATGACTTTGCCGGGTCGGTAGCGGTTGATCTCCGCGATCACGTCGGACAACGGCGTCAAACGGAAAATCAGGATGCCGTCCTGCCAGGCCGCCGCTTCGGCCGGATCGATGACGACAGCGGGGCGAAGACCGTCGGAATCATATCGGAGTTGTTGCTTCGATGCGATGGAAACCCGCCGCGCTGCATACTCGATCCGGACCTCGCCGGAGAAACAGGTGACACAGACCGAAAGCCCGGTGATGCGGACATCGAACCGGGCCCGGTTCGCTATGGCGCGACCCTCACCGGCCGATACCACAAGGTCCTTTTGCGAGGTCGTGGCAAAGGAAGCCTCTCCGGAAATCAACGTGATCTCGTCGGCCGCTGTGGTCGGAACGGCGATGCTGGTCTGACTGTTCATCTGTACCGAGACGTTGCCGGCAAGTGCGATGCGCCGCTGCTCGCCGGTCGCGGTCCGGTAGTCCGCGGTCAATTCGTTCAATGACGGCCACAGACCCAGCGGCGGACGCACGACCCCATATCCCGCCACCACGGCGGACACGCCGATGCCGCCCAGCAGTGCGCGGCGGCTGACCAATGGCGGCGACCAGACCGGAGCATCGCCCGCTTCCAGCAGGGCATGACCGGCCGGCCCGAAATCCTTCCAGCGCCGGAGCGCGGCGGCAAAGGCGGCTTCATGATCGGAGCTTTGATTTCGCCAGCCCTTGAACGACTCGGCATCCGCCGTCGTCGCTTCCCCCGAAACAAGTTGAGCAAGCCAATGATGGGCTTGCCGCTCCAGCGGTTCAGCTTCGATGTTTTTACGGTGGATCGTCATTCATCCGTACCCGGCGACGCGTGCCCGCCGCTTGCATGTAAAAGAGTTCCTTCATCCTCAGACGTTTCTCGCAGGGTCGACGTGAACAATTCAGTCTTCTGCCGTTTCAAGCGGCCGGCACAATAATCCTGCGCCTCCTGCAATTCCCTTTGAACGAGGCGCAGCGATATCCGGTACCGCTTTGCGATCTGGCGCCGCGGTTGTCCGTCGATCCGCGCCGCCAACAGGATCGCGCGTTGTCGCGGCGGAAGCTCCTCCATCGCGGCCTGAAGCGCCCGCAGATCGGAGCGAGATTCCACGACACGCGCGGGATCGGGAGTTTCATCGGCGATCTCGAGCAGGGTTTCGATTTCAGAGACAGTGAGGCGACGTTTTTCCGCGCGCTGATGATCGCGTGCAACATTCACGGCGACCCGAAAAAGATAAGCGTCCTGACGACGCACGGCCGTAAGCTGGTCATTGCGCTCCAACCGCAACCACATGTCCTGAAGGGCATCGCCGGCCAAATCAGCAGAGCCGAGCCGGCGCGTCAGGCGCGCCTTGAAGTCATCATAGCGAAGCAACAGACGTTGCCGAAGCGCGGTCAGAGTCTCGGTCATGGGACCGCCCTTGCGGGCTCTGGCGTCGCGAACTGGCAATCCCGCGTCGCGCCTGGGGCAATGACGAGAACAACAGGCTGGGCAAATCCTTGGGGCGGTGGCGCTCCGATCAGCAGGCCCTGCAACGTTCGATCGATCGTGGCGTCGCGCGCCGGATCGTTGGTCGTTCCGAGCAATTCCGTCCGGAAAATGGCGCCCGACGATCCGATCCAGAAGCTCACGGCAATTCGGTAATCACCTGGCCGCGTCTGATTGTTGGCGCAGAAAGCCTGCCTGAGGCTCGTTTGAATCAGACCGTAATAGCGCGTGACCACAACAGATGGCAGGGGCGAATGCGACTCGGCGTTGGCAGCGTTCGGAACCAACACAAAGGCATCAGCAGCCATGTAGCGCGGCGAAAGTCCGGTTCCGTCCAGCAGCGTCTGCAAGGCGACTTCAGGGGTGAAGACTCCCTTGACGGCGGCGGAGACGCGGCCGATCGCGAGCTTGCCGTTGTAAATAACCTGACGGCCCGTCGCACTGCTATAAATCTCCAAGGCGGATGCCAGGGACTGCGCAGAAATATCCAATTCGATCTCGTCAGCCGTCGCCGGGCCTCGTACCTGCGGCGCATCGGATAACGGGGGGGTCACGGATTGGGCTGGCACGGGATGCGACATGAGCGACGCCATGCCGAGCGCAAAACACAGAATCCGGCCAGCTCGTCGGGCGCTACCGCCAAAAAACGGTCCGGTATGCTGGTTTGAACCAGACAAAAAATGACAACCTCGGTGAGTTCCGTACACGACAATTTTTCATCGTGCCTGCGCTCCTTTACACCAATGTGTCAGGCTCGGTCAGTCCGGACGGCACGCGTCATCTGCACCCGCCGTCTATGGAGCATCGAAATTCCGTTGCTCGGTTGGCGTCAGTTTGTTCCGCTGCTCCGATGAAAGGCTGCCGGCCCCGATCACCTGAACGGGACTGCGGGGATCCTGGCCCTGCAGATCTGCGCGCTTCTTTCGCCGCTCCTCTTCGTCCTTGCGCTGTTGCTCGATGGTCGCGTCGCCGTCGCCGCCGCCGAAGCCGAGCACTTCGACGATGATGACCGAGGGCTGCGCATTGGCTTCGGGCTGGGCCGGCGTCGTCGCCTGCTTGGCCGCGGCGCCCGCGCTGTTCGAGGCTTCCGTCAAGCCGGCGACGTTCGGGGCCTGCACCACCGGCACGCCGGTGGTGGTGCCTTGCGCCTGGATGTTGGCGGCGTTGACGATCTGCAACGCCGCGAGATTGACGTTGCCGGAGCTGCGGATGCCGGCCTCGCCCGCATCGATGGTGCCGAGCGGCGCGATCAGGTCGATATCGCCGGCCGGCACTTCCGGAATCGGGTTCAGCGTGGCAATGCCCGCACCGGAGCTCGGCACGTTCGGCGCGAGCGTCACGTTGCCATAATCGTCGTAGGTCCGCTTCGGCGGGGTGTAGAGCACTGTCGTCTTGGCGCCGCGGCCGGCGTTGATGTCGCCTTCGGCCGACCAGGCGAAGACGTCACCGCCGAAGGTGGTCAGGATGCGCGACAGGCCGAGCAGGATGCTGCCTTGCGAGTAAAGCTGGATATTGCCGGCGCCCTGGGTCACGAGGCCCGCGGTCGCCGGCGGCACCTGGCCCTCGACGCCGACGATGATCTGGCCGCCCGGCACCAGCGCCTGGATGTCGCCGCCGAACAGCGTGCGCACGCCGGAGCCGCCGAAGATGGTGATGTCGCCGCGATAGGCCACATCGTTGCCGCCCGCATCCTGCTCCGGGAACAGCGTGGCGATCATCTCGCGCCCGCGCAGATAGGAGCCGAAGCGGCTGCTCCTGGGATTATTGTATTCGCGGCCGCCCTCGCGCAGTTCGGCGAAATAGACCTGGCGCAGGAAGACGCGCTGCTGCTCCGCCGGCAGCGCGTTGAACGCCGCCAGCGCCTGGGCGGTAGAGCCTGCGAAGCCGTAGCGTTGGCTGAGCCACGCCGTCAGTTCCGTCTCATAGGTCTTGGCGACCTTGCCGGACTGATCGGCAAGCGGGACGGATGGATTGGCGAGATTTGCGGGATCGAGATAGAGCGCCACGAGCCGCGCGTAATCCGGGCCGTTCGGTCCGGCGCCGGCCTGCATCACGATCGACGCGCCGGGGCGGCTGTCGCCCGGCACGATCGGCCCGATGCTGGTCAACGTCCCCCGATTGGCCTGATAGATGCTGCGGCCGGCGGTGACTTCCAGCGTGCCGGGACCGGCGATGTCGAAATTGGAGTAGATCACGTCGCGCCCGGCAGAGAGAATCGACACGTCGTTGACGTTATTGTTGAACAACAGGCCGGTGGTGTTGACGATGTCGCTGCCGGCGCGGAGCCAGGCCGGTTTGGCGGCGGCGTAGATCGCCGTGGTGTTGCCCTGGCGATCCCTAAATATCCGCGAATTCCCGAGCGAGAGATTATAGATGTCTCCCTGCATCGCGTAGATGCGGATCGGATTGCTGTCGCCGGCGTGCAGATTGTCCAGCACGGTGTCCGGCCCAAACGCGAACACCGCACCGCCCAAAATCAAATCATAGAAGGGCGTCGATTCCGTCGTCGTCGAGTTCAGCCCGCCCCAGAAATTGGTCGCAACGAACCCGCCGACGGAGGGATCGTTCACCGCCCAGGCGGGACGGAACGGAGTCGCGATATTCCGCGCTGCGCCGCCCGAGACCGCGATATAGCCGCCGAACAGGCCGTATTCGCCGTCGCTGTTGATCGTATCGCGCGCCAGAATTTCGAGCTGCCCGGTCGCCGACGGCAGCAGGCTGAGGCCGTTGTTAGCGTTGGTCGCAAACAGCACGCTTCCGCCCGCCGCCACGACGGACAGTTTCGACGGATAATAGGAAGACGTGACGCCCGTCGCCGCCAGCGAAGGCACCGCGACTCCGCCGGCCGAGATCAGATCGACCCGCGTGCGGTCGGTCCACAGCGAGAACCACGAAACCGATTCACCGCTCATGCCGTCGTAACTCGCCGCCGGCGCGCCGACCACCGGGACAAGACCGGGATCGAAGATGCTTCGGACCACGAGATCGCTGCGGGTCGCGATGGTCATGCCGCCGTCCCCCGGCAACAACAAGAGCGAGCCGAAGAACGTGCTTTGGTAAGATCTGTTGAGATCGGCCGGACGCGGATCGGTTGAGGTGTTGGGAACGCCGTAACCCTGGAGCGATTTCTGGCCGATGGCGCCAGCCTTGACGGCGGTGTCGCCGCGCAGATTGACAAGATAGCCGGCTCCGGTCTCCAGAGTAATCAGCCCGGGATTCACGCGGCCGCCAACTGTCAGTGTCAGGTCGCCGCCCCCGGTCTGGGTCAATTGCCCGTCGGCGGATACGCGACCGCTGCCGGCCACCGCGATGGCAAGCCCGCCGGTCGAATACTGCAAGGCGTCGCCCAACACCGTCTGCAACACGCCGGCATCGCCGCCGGCATTGACCGTGACATTGCCGCCGCCGAGCGTACCGATCCCGGTGAATCCGGACAGTCGTAGACCGACAAATGGATCCATAACATAGGAACCGAAATTGACGCCCCAGGCCGTCAGTTGCCCGAGTTCGCTGCCGCCCTGACGCCACATCCAGTCGCCGATGTCGTTGATCGCACCGCGATCCGAATAGAAGATGCGCCCGTTGACAGAGCCCCGCGCCTGCACCAGCAGGTCGCCGCCGCCTTCGGTGAACCACATGCGTTTGGCGCCGATCGCCGCCTCGTAGGCCGGATCGAAATAGGATGCCAGCACGGTGCCATCCGGCGTCTTCGCGCGCGGCAGGTCGTAGGCGTCGGTGCCGGCCACGGCAGTGCCGGCGGTGTAGACGCCGAACAGCGTATTGTGGCGATAATCGCCGGCGGCCAGCAGGTCGAGATAGCCCGTACCTGTGCGGATGACGCTGATCGCCGGCTGAAGGCCGTCGGGGCCGGCATAATGCTCGTCATCGAGAACGAGGTTGCCGCGTCCTGCCCGATCGCTCGCCGGCCGCAGCACCCTTGTATCCGCTGCGGCGAGATCGGCCCCGGCGACCAGACGCATCGACCATGATTGCGCACCCGGCGCGAGCATCGGCGCGAGCGCATAGATCGCGCCCTGCCGTCCGTCCGGCCCCGCGGTCCGCGTTTCGCCGGAGGCTGAGGCGAAGGAGCCGGCCGGCAGCACCGCGCCGGTCGGCAAGGTGATCGAACCGTTGAGCGAGATAACGACGAAGAAGTTCATCAGCGATCCGGCGGGAATCGTCAGGTCGGCAACGGTCAGGGCGTAAGGCAGAACCGTTCCGGGGCTGAAGCGCGTGCCCGCCGGCAACTGAACATTGACAGTCTGGCCGGCGCTGTAGAGCAGCGTCCCGTCGGCGCTGCGGATATCGGCCCGCGCCACCCAGCCGGTGGCGAACACCTGGTCGGAGGTCTCGAACGCGAACGGAATAGCGACTCTGTCGAGCAGGTAAGGCGCCCGAACCGGCAGGTCGAAGTTCAGCGTGTAGTCGCCGGGCCGGAATGTCGCGGACGACAGGGTAATCGGGTCGGTCACCGTGTAGTCGCTGCCAATCTGGCCTTCGATCTGGCGGCGCCAGCCATTGTCGTCGGGCGTCAGCGGCGGCGGCGCGAAGCCGTCGGTGATGCTGCCCTTGATCGTGAAGTCGCCGGCGGCGCGGACCACGAACACGCCGGGCTCGCCCGCGCCAAGCGAGGCAACGTTGGCGTTCGGGCCGTACCGGAAGGCCGCGAAGTCGAGGTCGCGGTCGGTCGAGAGGCTTCCGTCGGAGCGAATTTCGACGCCCGGCCGCAAATGGAAGGCGCTTCCATAAGATGACAGTCCGGCGATGCGCGCCTGCAACGCGCCGTTGATCTCCACCGCATCGATGAAGGCAGCGTTGTCGCCATGAAGCGCATCGAGATAGGCCTGATCGATGACGCCGCCGTCCGGCAGCTCGTAGCGGCGGAAGCCGTTGAGCGCGATGCTGGCCGCGCCTCGAATATCGAGCGGGCCTGACGCCTCGACGGCGATATCGTCGCCGCCGCGGCGCGGCGCATTGATCTCGAGCTTGCCGCGCGCCACGTTGTCGGGGACGCGCAGATCGATGGTCGCGCCGGGCGACAGCACCACCATGCCGGTTACGGGATCGGACGCGGTGAGTTCGACCGAGGCGCGGTTGGAGGCCTCGATCGGCTGGCCGTAGCTGTCGGTCACGAGCCTGCTGCCGTGGGCGTCGAGCACCGCTGTCCCGGTCAAAATGAGACTGTCGCGCGCGGACAGCCGGATGGTCCCGACCCGGTCGCCGCTGGCGTCGATCCGGCCGGTCACGGTGAGGCTGCCGCCGTCGACCGAGATGTTGACCCGGTTCGCCCGGACCTCGTTGCCGACGACGAGATCGCCGGTGCGGATGTCGAAGCTGCGCGCGCCGAAAAAGCCGGCGTCGGTGAGCCGCGTATTCAGACCAGCGAAATCGTCGATCGCATCGACGCGGAGGTCGAAACCGCCCGACGCATAGTCGCCGGTGCTGCCGCCGCGCAACGCGCCGCCGAACACGACACGGCCGCCGGCGCCGATCGCGCTGGCCTCGATCGTGCCGGCGTCGTTGTTGCGGGCGGACACGTCGATGAACGAGCCCGCGCTCTGCCGGATCGAGCCACTTGCGCTGCTCAGGATCACGTCGCCGCCCCAACTATATTTGGTGACGTCGAAGAACTTGATCTCGCGGCCGGCGAGATCGATCGCGGCGTTTGCGCCGAGCGTGATGTCGCCGAGCGCGTTGATCGTCAGCCTGCCGCTCGGCAGCGCCACCGCGGTATCGAGCACAACGCTCGCGCCGGACAGCGTGATGTCGCCGCCGAGCTCGTTGATCCCGCGCGGATTCGTGGCGGGAATGCCCTGAGGTGCGGCGGTGACAATCGTCCCACCGGCGCGATAGGCCATCACGCCGCCGGCTTCGGTGGTGAGCAGCGGCGTGGTCAGCCTGAGATCGCCGCCGGCATAGGATGCGGTGTCGGTGCCGCTTGTGTAGACCGACAGCGAGCCGCGATTGTTGGCGGTGATCCGCTCGCTGGCCCGGATATCGACGCTGCCGAAGCCGAGCGCCAGCCGGTCGAGGCTGATCTGGTTCTGCGGACGGCCCAGCGCATCGTAGCCGAAGGTGACGATGCGGGCATCGATGTTCAGCGCGCCCGTTCCGGTGCCGGCGCCGCCCGGCAGCACCGGGCTCGGGGCAACGCTGACATAGGGACTGCCGGTCTCGCCGAGGCCGGTCGCGACGCCGTTCCAGACCAGCGTGTCGGCGCGAATCGTGGCGGTGTCGCCTGCCCCGCCCTTGCCATAAAACGCCGGCGTGTTGAGAACCAGCGTGACGTCGGGATTGCCGGCGTGCGGTGAGGTCGCGTCCAGCGTGACACTGCCGAAGAAATTGATTGACTCGCGCACCGACAGAGTCAGGCTTTCGAGGCCGGCGAGCGCGGGATTGCGTGGACGCAGCAGATTGTTGAGCGTGTCCTGCGTCAGCTTCCAGCCCGGACGAAGCACGCCGGCGGCCTCCGCCGCGGCCAGCGACTCGGCGCTGCCGATGTTCACCGCCGGAAGCGCCATCGTCACGTAGCGCGCATTGAGGTCGGCGACGCCGAGATCGAGGCTTTCGCCGGCGGCGAAGGCGATGGTGCCGAGCGTCCGCAGCACCGCCCCGTCCGCGACGCTGATCCGGCTGTTCGCGGTCGCGACCGTCGGCAGGAAATTAAACTGGCCGTTCGCCACCGCGAGCAGCGCGCCGGCACTGTCCGGGCTGTCGGTGAATGACGTCGCGTAAACATAACCGGCGCGGGAGTCGACGCCGTCGGTCGCGCTGCCGGTGGTGTCGAGGATCGCGCCGCTTTCGACCGCGATATCGTTAGCCACCAGAAATATCTGTCCGGCCGTGACTTTGGCGTTGCTGCGGACGACGATCTGGTTGGACTGGCCGGAAAACACCACTCGCGGTCCCAACAACGTTCCAACGCCGGTGTAATTGTAGGTGCCGCCAATCACCAAAGTGCTCGCCGCAAAATTGGACAGATCCTCGGCGTCCAGCGACACGAGGCCGGTGCTGGCGGGCGTCCCGCCGGGCTTGATCTCGATACCTTTGTTGGCGATCACCGCCAGCGTGCCGCCGAACCCGCCGGGCGCGGAATTGAAGCGCGCCTCGCCCTCGAATTGCAGCGTCTCGCCGGTGGCGCCGCCGAAATCGAGCAACAGCGACTTGCCGTCGACCGGCAGCCGCGGCCGCTGCACGCCGAACACGCCGGCTTTTGCCACCGCAAAGGCACTGTAGTCGGTCTCGTTATAATTGCTGTAAGTGCGCACCGTCGCGGCTGATGTCACGATGACCTGCGACGGCAGGCTGGCGCGGATGCCGGTGTTGGCAACGCCGAGATAGCCGGCGGTGAGATAGGAGCCTGCGCCGGTGTTCACCGCCGTCGTCAGCGCGGTCTTCGCGTTGCCGCCGATCTCGATGCGGTACGCCCCCGGCAGCAGCGCGTAGGTCGATGGCAGCAAGGTGTAGGTGCCGGCCGGCAGCCCGCCCGCGGCGGAGGTCAGCGTGATCTGCTGTCCGACCGCCGGATCGCCGGCGCCGTTGTCGGGCGCCAGCGGCGCGTAGCCCGACGCATAGCCCGGCACGATGGCGTAGACCTTGTTGCCGGGCGCGCTGTATCCATTTCCCGGATTGGCGTTCACGAGTGGCGTCCACAGCACGTTGACCGAGCCGCCGCGGCCGCTGATGAACCCCGCGCCGGTCAGCACGCCGCCGCCGGACAGATCGACAACGGAGCCAGGCTCGGCCACAAGCCGCGCCGAGCCGATGGAGACGCCCTGCGCCAGCTTGCCGAAAACGTCGCGTAGCACCAACAGATCGGGCGGCGCGATTTCCTGGCCGTTGTGAAGATATCTCAGCCCGTCGACGGTACCGCCATAGGGCAGCGTCAGACCTTCGGCGCTGACCGAGGTGATGCTACCGGACCGCAGCACAACCGAACGCGTTCCGAAGTTGACGTCGAAACTCGGCCTGCCGAGCGACAGCACGCCGAGCGGCGCATAGACAGCTCCGCCTTGATCGACGGTGCCGGCGTTCAACGACAGTCTGCCGAAGACGGAGTACGGCACTTCCGATGCCACCCCTGTGCCGCGAATGGTCAGGCGGCCATCGGGCCCGACTTCCGAGAAGCCGCCATTTGCTGATATTTTCAGTCCGGCCGAAACCGTCGCCTCGACGCCAGTCACGGGATAGATTCGCGCAGCCGTCAGCGCGATATCGCCACTGCTGCGCACATTGGAGTTGCCAAACCGGATGTCGCCCCGGCTGACGAGATCGACAGTCGCGAATCCACGCGCATCGATCGGTGCATAGACGGGCGGCAGATCGAACGAGGGCGCTGGCGCGATCTGGTATCTTGCGGACACACCGAACTCGACGTCGTTGCGGACGTCGATGAGATCCGCCGTTACGGACAACCGCGCATCGGCCGTCCGAACGGACGGAAACCAGCCACCGCTAAGGTCAATGCCAGGATAGAAGAAGTTGGAATCACCAGAAATCTGCAAGGGTGTCATGCCGTCGAGCACCACATAGGGGGCGGCAAGCGACACGCGCGCATTCGGCGTGGTGTCGGCCACCGACAGGATGCCGCGCTGCAGCGTCAGGCTCTGGCCGAGCGACAGGTTAACGTCGCCCTCGAAGCGGATGAGATCGCGGCTGTAAAGCGTCAGATTGCCGAAGCCGCCGGCCTGGACCTGCTCGGCACTGATGCGCGCCTCGCCGAACACCAGATCGGCGTCGGGTGACAGTCTGCGGGCTTGCGTCACGATCAGCGAGCGGGGGATACGAGCCGCTGGGTCCACCGCGTCCGTATAGGTTGGCGTTTCAAGCAGAAGGGACAGGCTTCCACCGGCCGCGTTGCCACCGCCCGAGGCAGCGCGGATATCGCCGTCAATTTCGATTCCATTGGCCGACCCGAAAGCGATCGAACCGCCCTTGCCTGCCACCAGAACCGGTTGCGGCGATGCGGCGAGATTATTGGCCGCGGGCATGTCGAGCATTGCGGCGCTGCCCGACGCATCGAGCCGCGCGCCCGGCCGGATCAGGACGAACGAGCCGGTCACGACCGGAGCCGAGCTGCCGGCCGGGGTCTGAATGCCGAGGCTGATCGCACCGCCGTCGCCGACGAGACCATAGGTCCGGCCGCGATCGTCCAGCGCCGTGAAGGCGCGGCCCGCAACGTCCAGCACGGCGCTGTCGCCGATCCGGATCGATCGGTTTGGATCAGGATCGGTGGAGCCGATCTGGGCGGCATCGGCGATGGTGATGGCGCCGCTCCAGGCGTTGAGGGTGCCGTTGACGGTGATTTGGCCAGACCCCAGAATTTTGATCGACTGACCGGGATCGACGCTGACGACCGCGCCGGTCCCGATCGTGATCGGGCTGTTCTGGCCGGGGTAGCCGGCTGTCAGCGACAGGCTCGCACCGCCGCGGCGGGTGAGTACGCCGGTCGCAGGATTTTCCGTGTGCAGCGGCGGCGTCCAGACTTCCAGCGCGCCGGCCGGGTCCGCGCCGCCCGGCATCGCGTAGCTCGCCTCGCGGAAACGATAGACCGGCTGAATTACATCCACCTTGACGCCGTCCGCCACGACGACGCCGCCATAGCCTGTGATGTCGTAGGCCGAAAATCCGACGCGAAAGAAATCCGGTGTCAGCAACAGCTCGCCCGGCGCATCGCCGCCGGCCGCGTTTGCGATCCGCACGCTCTCACCGGCAAGTTTGAGCGTGCCGCCGCCATTGACGCCGTAGCCCCGCAGCACGCCGCCCAGCAGCAGCCGCCCACCCAGGCTGTTGCTCACGGAAATATCGCCGGCGATCAGCGAGATGTCGCCGCCCTTGCCGCCCTTGGTCTTGCCGTTTGCCAGGATCGCGCCGCCGGAGGAGACGTCGATGCGGCTGCCGGTTTCGACCGACACGTCGCCCGCCACGACGATGCGGACATCGCCGCTGTTGAGATAGGCTTGCCCCGAGACATCGGACGGCTTGGCCAGCAGATTCGTAAAGAGCCCGCTGGTGTCGATGGCCGCACCCGCATGCAGCGTCGCCTGCGCGCGTCCTTCGAGCGGAATCAGGGCGGAGGGAGCCGGGGACGTGCCGCCCGTCGGGCGAATGACGTTGGTGACGGTCACGCTGCCGCCGCGCGCGGCGATGTTGGCGCTGATATCGATCGTGGGCGCGGTGAGCGTCAGGCTGCCGCCATGCGCCAGTTCGAGATTGCTCTCCACTGCGATCGCATTGCTGGTGTAGATGTCGAGACCGCCGAGCCGCTGCTCATTGAGACGGCCGGCGTCGAACCAGACGGTGTTAAGCCGGTCGCTTGGCAGCGGCTTGTTCAGGCCTGCGCTCGCTGCACTGTTGGCGATGTCGCCGATGCGCACGTCGCTGTTGTAGGCGCCGACAAGCCCGACCGCATCATAGCGCCCGAGCGACAACTGCCCGTCAAGCGCGACGGTATTGGCGCCGAGTTTGTAGCCGTCGGTGACGCCCTCGGGGCGGGCGTTGGTCTGACGTGCACCGGTGACGACGCCGGCGAGAATGTCGCCCTCGAACAGCGCGGTCGGCGTCGACAGCACCAGACGGCCGGCGTCGCGTCCGACCGTATAGCCGTCCTCGAAGCGCACAGACATGCGGCCGCGACTTAACGGGCTGGTGTAAATTTCGGTGACGCCCCATCGGGCGTGCTCGACCACAAAGCCTTGGCCGAGACCGTAATAGATCGTATCGCCGCGCGTATTGGCGATATTGACCGCGCGGCCGTCGCGGCCGAAAAAATTGCTCGTGCGAACGGCGCCAGCCTGATAGGCGATCGATCCGCCGGACAGGTCGAAACGGGATCCGGCCCTTGCGATCACCTCCGGAGCCGACAGCGTGATCGTGCCGCCGAGCGCCGCCCATTCGCCGATCCGGTGCGCGGTGTTGGCAAGATAGCCGCCGACCTCGAGCAACCCGCCAGGCGTGTAATAGCGGTCGCCGTCATAACCGCCGGTTCCGCTCGGCACCAGCACCAGATCGCGCACGTCGATCCAGACATTGGCGTTCTTCAGGAAGCTGCCGTCGCGATTGACCGGCGAGTCCCGCAACTCGTTGCCCTGAATGTTGACCAGGATGTTGTTGGCCGACATCGGCAACGCCACGTCGCGCACGCCGGAGACATCGAGGGTCGCACCCGTCTCGGTGACGATGCGGCGGCCGGCGCTGACCGCGATCTGGCCGCCCTGCGCGATGTTCAGCGAGCGACCCTTGAACGTCACATCGCCGCCGGTCACGATCTCGATCCGCGACCGGTCGAGACGGTCGGCGAGCGTCGACAGATTGTCGAATGCGCCAAGCTCCGGGCGAAGGCCCTTGGACGCGTCGATCAACGAATCGCGCTGGCCGTCGAGTGCGGTCTCGTTGCTATCGAGCTCAGGCAGCACCTGGGTAAGGCTGTTTGCACCGAGCACGATGCGACCCGCCGTGTCCGACGCGGAGTTCAACAGATGGACGGTGCCGCGGTTATTGACCGACGTCGTCGAGATCAGCACGCCGTTCTGCGCGATGGTCCGGCCGGCCAGCGTGATGTCGCCCTGCTGGCTGAAGATCATCCCGGAATTGGCGACGCCGCCGCTGAGGCTGCCTTCTGCAAAAACAGGCACGATCTCGTTGCCGCGCGTGGTCGAGAAGGCGTTGGTCTCGGTGCCGTAGCCGCGCCGCAGAATGAAGTCGTCTCCGGCTGCGAGTTGGGTCTGGCCGCGCGGCGTCGAGATGCTGCCGGCGTTCTCGACCTGGCTGCCCAGCAGAAGCACGAAGCCGCCGCCCGATGTCACCGACGACGGCGCATTGGTCGCGATGACTGCTCCGGCCTCGACCTTGATCCGGCCACCACCATCGACAGTTCCGACGAGCGCGGCCGCCTCCGTGAAACTCGGCGTGAATGTCGAGCCGGTCTGCGTGGAATAGATGCCTTTGGTCAGAAACTGGTCGTTGGAGATAGTCGCAGTCGATGCGATCAACGACCCGACATTGACCTGTGACGTTGCGCCGAAGACGATGCCGTTCTGGTTGATGACATAGACCGACCCGTCCGCGGTGATGCTGCCCAGAATTTGACTTGGTCGGGCATCCGCGCCGAGCACCTGGTTCAACGCCACCCAGTCGCGGTTGCCTTGCTGGTTGAATCTCAGATCGGTTCTCGCACCGACATTGAAGGTGTCCCAGGTGAGGATCGCCTTTTGCTGGGTCTGGTCGATATTGACCTTGACGCGATCGGCCTGCGCAACCTCGGTCGGAAGTCTGGCGCCCTGCCAGAGTTGCGGGTTGATCGTCGTGTCGGGACGAACGACGCCGGCGCCGATCTGCAAGCCGCCGGGCGCCAAACCATTCGGCACGCCACCCGGCTGCAGCCGCGCCGCGTCGCGGGCGGCCTGCTGACCCGCTTGCATGGCCTGAATGGCCCGCGTCGCCCGCTGCAGCGCGTCCTGCGCATCGCGCCCCGCACGCGCCGCCTCCTGCGATCCCGTCTGCGTCGCCGCGATCGCCGCCGCCGCCGCATCCACCGGCGTCGTCCCACCGCCCAGCGGACGCGCCTGCACGTTGACCGGCATCAGAAGCAGAGCAGCGACGCTGGCGCCTGAAAGTAAAACCGCATGGCACGCAGCGGCTTTGCGCGAAGAGTTTCGGCGAGCGAGAAGCAGGCGGTCGAGCATCATATGACCTTTCGGGCAACAGGATCGCGCCGGTGACGCGGCGGCGATGAGATGCAGTTCCACCTCTGGTCGACGACGGACCATCATGGCGCGGGTAGAATGCCTCCTGATCTAAAGACGCGTGCTGGCCCGCTCGACCCGCCACTGAAAATAATGAACCTTTTGTGACACCGGCTTTGTCGTCAGCTCAAGAAGACCAGGCCTCCTGGAAGCAGCCGAACCTTCAAGCTGAAGAGGTATGCGAGTTTCGGAACAACCTCTTCGATATGATCGAGCCGGAACGTTGCATCGAGCGGCAGACGCCCGATCCTGTCATTCATCAGGACAATTCTGCCACGCCGATAACGATTGATCTCCGGGACCACCTCTGACAAAGGCTTGTTTTCAAAAACCAGCAGACCCTGCCGCCATGCTTCGACAACACGACCATCCGTGGCGGCCATATCGCCAAGGCCGTTTGCGTCATAAGTGATCCGCTGCCGCGCTTTCAACGTCGCCGACTCACGCCTGCATTCGACTTTCACTTCGCCTTCCAGGCAGATGACCGAAACGATCTGACCCTCTCGATGAAGATCGACGAGCGCGCGCACCGCGCTCGTCCTGCCGTCACCAGCCACGACCACGAAAGGTTCCGGCAGCGACGACTCTCCCAACCCCATCTTGACGGCGATCTCGCCATCAATCAGTTCAATCTGCCGTGCGCCCGCCCCGGCTCCCGACGCCAAGCTGGTCCGGGTATTCATCTCGACAGAAATCTGGTCTGCAAAAGCGATCTGGCGACGCTCGCCGGTTGCGGTTCGATAGTCCGCGCCAAGCTCGGATAGGGAGGGCCAGAGATCGAGCGGAGGACGAATTGCGAGATAGGCTCCGCCCATCGATGCGGCTATCGTGCCACCCAGCCAGGCCCGACGGCTCAGTGCATTGCTTGCCAAAGCGCGATACGGGTCTTGCGGCTTTTGCGTTTTGCTTGCTGTCAAGCCGCATGCCGCCAGCCGGAGCAGGCTCCATTGCTCGCTCGCCTCAGCAAAAGCCTGCTTATGCGCAGGGCTTTCGCGTTGCCACAATTCCAGTGCATCGAGATCGTCTTGACCCGCCTCACCCGAGCGCAGCCTGATCACCCAGCGCCTCGCTTGGCTGGATAGATCTCGGGAATCCTCGCGGTCTCCGGACTCAGTCATCATGGCCCTTATTCGCGGCGCGGTTTGGCGCTGCCTCCATCCTGAAGACGTTATCCGACGCGCCGGTCCGCCCTTGCTCCGTCACTTTTTTGAAGTGTGCGGCACAATGGTCGAATGCGCGGCTCATTTCCCGCTCAACCGACCGCAGCGAAATTCCGAAACGTTTCGCGATGTCGCGATACGGCAACTCTTCCAACAGAGCCGCAATAAAGATAGCGCGGCGTCGTCCGGGCAGCTCAGCGAGAACCCGCTCCAGTTCGACGACCTCAGATCGGACTGACGCGATGCGCTCTGGGTCCGCTTGATCGCCGTCGGCGCGCAATAGAGTTTCAAGGCTCGCCTTGTCGACCCAGCGCGTATGCGCGCGGCGTTGGTCAACGGCGGCGTTCAACGCCATCCTGTAGAGATAAAACTTCGGGCGTTGGACTGATTTGATGTGCTTGACCCTGTCGAGACGAAGCCAGGTTTCGTGCAACGCTTCCGTCGCCAGATCGGACGAGCCCGTACGGCGGGTCAATCGACTTTTCAGCTCGTCATACGTCGAAATCAGCAAATGGCGAAGCAGCTCGCGCTCGGTTTCGACCATGAACGAACGACCTCGCCGTTAAAGATTCGCTGCGCGTCGCAGGTCAGGCGCATAAGGAATGCAAATGCCTGAATCGTTCGTTTGACGTGGCGAAATCAACAGGGCGACGGGCTGCGGAAAATCAGGCGGAGGCGGCTTTCCGATCCCCAATTTCTCGATCGACGAGTCGACGATTGCATCGCGGGTCGAATCTCCGGTGGTATCAAGACGCTGCGATCGCAGTACCTTGCCGGATTGGCCAATCCAGAGCTTGAGAGCCAACCGATATTGCCCCGGCGCGGTGCGCGCATCGCTGCAAAGTGAATGCTGTACGGCGCGCTGAATATCGGCAAAATAATGCGGGTCCGATGCGATCGATGCGGCGCCCGTGCGAGAAACAGACAAGGCATTCAACGTGACCGTAAGCGGTCCGAAATTCTCAGGAACGAGCTTCGATCCAGCTAAGAGTCTTTCCAAGGCGTCGTGAGGCGCGATCGAACCCGTCACACCGGGCGATTGAACACCCGCCGACGAGCGTGCATCCACGAGTACTTCAATCCCGCTGATCGCGCTAAACGAATGAAGCGCTTTCGCCAACGGTTGTGGGGGAATATTGAAGCTGATCAACGGCTCTGATTGTGTCGCGGGCCGCTGCTGAACGCCTTGCGCGGCGGCCAGCGCGACCAACACGGCCGTCCAGACTATCGCCAAAATCATCTTCGTGCCGGAGCGCGAACTGGACACAATCGTGAAACTCGGGTTTTGGCCTCAATCGATCATCGACCGCGAAACACCTTAATAGAAGCAAATATAGCGCCAAATGATTTTTGAAGGCGCCATATTATGCATCACTCGGCAGCCGGTCTAACGCGTCAATGGTTGGGTCGACCGATAAGCCGTTTCAGGCGAATGTTGATAAAAAACGCTAGTCATCAAAGATTACATTTTGAAGACATAGCCCACTTGTGGGTCTTTGCTCGACCGCTGCTCGCAAACAGTGCATGCAGGCGTGACTGCAAGATCGGTTAATCGCGATGGCGCCCGGACACGAACCGCAGAATATCGATCGCCTTTAAACTCACAAGTCGAGCGTCATTCCGCTCCGACCGGACGGCGGGCACGGGCAATGATTTCTCTATCGGCGCGGACCGATCTGTGAGGAATAAACCGGAGCCGGCGGCCGGAACGGAATGACGGAGCGGCCAAAGTTCTGACCGTATTGCTGCTGCACGCCGGGGATGTTGACGACGCCAACCCGGATATCCTGTGATTTCGCGTCAATCGGCGGCGTGTTGATCGTCGGATTGACCCGGTCGACCTCGCGCCGCAACCTTTGATTTAGACATCCGATCGACCTGTCATTGCCGATTTGAACGTCCACGCAGCGCTCCTGCAACAAGAGCGGCGGTGTTTCGCCGCCGATGATGATCCCCTTGTTTTCAGGGGCCGGCTGTTGGGCAAGGGGCGGCGGTTGCTGGGACACGGATGGGGTCGCGAATACAATGGCCGCGGTCAATGCTGCGGAAAATAACGAACGATTCATGTTCAGCTCCCGACCAGTTCAGGAAGACTAATGCTTGATACTAAACGTCTTCGGTATCGACTTGTGACATTCAATTGCGCGTGAGCAATACCTTAATCATCGAAGCGCCGGTGGTCTAACAGTGACACGGATGGCGATCTGACTAAGCTTCGTATTCAATGCGGCGAAATCGACCCGGCCTAGACCGCCTGCCAAGCCGATACATTTGCGACCGCAGCCGCGGCCGACGCCGCCGCCGCGCTCACCGAAGGTCGCGATCGGTACGCTTCCAGTTACCGAATACCCGCGCGCCGCGAGCTTGCTTCTCACGGCCAAACAATAATCGACCGAGCGATACGAAAAGCGTTTCTCTCCATGGCCCGCGCGATACTTCATGACAGCGGTACAAATGTCGCCGCCGGCCAGTCGCCACGCCTGCGCCAGATAGGTGACGCCATAGCGAATGTTGGTTTCCGGAGCAGCCAGTTCGGCGGCGGTCCCGCTGAATCCAAGCATCCGGGCGGTGGATGGCAAGATTTGCATGAGACCAATTTCTCCGACACCGCCAATTGCTTTCGGATTGTAGCTGCTTTCGACCGCCATCACAGCATCAGCGATGGCT
This sequence comes from uncultured Tardiphaga sp., assembly GCA_964244735.1. Lineage (GTDB taxonomy): Bacteria > Pseudomonadota > Alphaproteobacteria > Rhizobiales > Xanthobacteraceae > Tardiphaga. Next base: position 98,866 of record CAXTJT010000007.1, on the reverse strand, counting down.
CCCGGAAGTCCCGCGCGTCGTGCTTCGGCCTCGGCAATGCCGCGATAGCCGCTCTTTCCATCCGCCGTCACCTGCGCTGCAGACGGCGACAACTTGCTTGGCGGACCGGCGTCTCCGGCATCAGACGCAGCGACCGGTGCTGCTTGTCCGGATGCGTCGATCGGCTTGCCTGCATCTGTTTTTGGAGCAATCTCCATATCTGGGGTTGAGGCATCTTCCGCGCGCGCCGAACCGGACAATGCGCAGCACAAGACAACCATCACTGTCAGGATAGAACGGCCGAACGACCCGCACCGCGTCGCGTTCGCAATCGTAACGTCGTACTGGCTGGGAGCGATCATCTAGCTTTTGCTGCCGAGCGATAACTTCAGGCGCAACGGTTGCAGCATATCCGCAGGAGGTTGTTCGCCTAATTCATGCGACATCAGAATGGCGCGCAGGTTGACCGATGCCGCCGAATCCAGCCCCTCGAAATCGGCACGATCGATCTTGCCGTCAGGCGCGATCCAAAGTTTGGCGACGACCGCCGTCGCTCCACTGTCTTTCGCCGGCAGGTTTTCCATGCTGACGTGAAAGCGCTTGACGAGATCGTCGTCAGCCGCCAGCCAATCGCGACAGCGTGCTTGCACCCGTTGAGCGAAGTCCCGCCATGATGCCGGCACGTCTTGCGGCGAGCGTTGGTTCGTATCCGGACCGGGCCCGGCGACTTCACCGACGGCTCCGCCAGTTGCAATGCCAAAGCCGAGGCATCCCGCGATGACCGGCATCAACCGCGCGAAGCTCACACCCCAACTGCGTTTCGCCGCCCTCGCTCCAACCGATGCTCGCTTGCGCTCACGCATGATTCTAACCGCCCACGTTAAGGCCACGCTAACCGATCAGTTAGCTGCCGACCCGGAAACAACACGCTCATCCTTGCGCGACGATTCGGACTGGCTGGGCTTCGGCTCTGTCAGCGATGCGCCGGGGCTTGCGCCATTGACCTGGGCGAGCCCGACAATCTGCTCGCGCAGCCAGGGGACCAACTGCTGCACGAGGCCGTCCCATATCTCGATTTGCGTTCGGACATAAGCGCGAGTCACGCCGCCGGCAGCCGACACGTCCATGCAAAGCACCAGAAAGCTCTGGTCCGAAATATTCTTGTCGATCTGCAAACGCCCGAAACGACGCGTGTTGTTCCATTCGTTGATCGGCCCCAACGGAAACTCGCCGACGATCTTGAAGATCGCGACAAGCGCAACATCCGCGTAGCCGTTCTCGCCCGCCAGCTTGTTTCCGAAACGAATATCGAAATTCAATCCGTTGGTCGCAGAGCGCAGCAATTCTATGCCGGCCGCCGAATCGGTGATGGCCTCCACGCGATAACCTGCGTTTTGCATCACATCGCGAATGGTATCGCTCGTGAGCGCGTTGATGACGTCAGACATGGGCAACTCCGATCCGGCCAATTTCTTCAGAGACAGTTGAGTGCGAAACAAGGGCCACCTTCGGCGCCCCCGATGTCGTTATCGTGTCAGCAGCGAACTGCCCTCGCCGAGCATCTTCGACAGCGCGATTTCATTGATCGCCGGCGGCGTCTGTTCAAGAACCTTGGCCAGATAGGCCCGACGCATCGCTTCGGCCTGTTGGGCACGAAGGCGCTGCACGAGAAGCTCGCGGACCTCCGTCAGAGGTCGCGTATACGACGCCTTGGTTTCCAGCAGCTTCACAATATGCCAGCCATCATCGAGTTTGATCGGCTCGCTTATCGCGTTCGGCATCATGCCCATGACCTGCGACTTGATTTCAGGCCTGAGTTGGCTCTCCGGGATGAGGCCGATCTCGCCGCCGCGGGCCGCCGTCTCGGGATCATCGGATTCGGTTCTGGCGATCGCAGAAAAGTCGGCGCCCGGCTGTCTCAGCTTGCCCTGAATCTCGGCGAGCTTCTTCTTGGCCTTGTCTTCGGCGGCCTTGTCGGCGTCCTTGGACAGCGCAACGAAGACTTGCGAAATCTGGAATTGGCGCGGCACGACGAACGATGTTTTGTTCGCGTCATAGGCTTTCTCGAGATCAGCCGTATCCGGGAAACTCGCAGGCGGAGTCGAGACCGACTGCAAATAGGATTCCGTAATCGCGTTGCTCTGGATTTGCCGAAGTTGAGCAGCAACCGCCGGCTGTTGTTCCCATTTTTTCGCAAGCGCCTCTTTAAGCACGAGCTGATTGGCCAGCATGATCCGAACCGCCTGGCTCAACAATGCGGGATCGCGCGCGATGGCGACCTGCTCGCGCGGGGCCAGCGTCGCCATGAAGCTGCGGACCTCGTCGGTGGTGACGTCCGTCGAGCCGACGCGCGCGATCACTTCACCGGATGGAACGGCGGGAGCCAGCGCCGTCGTTGGCGCCGGAGCGGCGGGCGGAGCCTGGGGGGCTGTCGGCGCGCGGGCGGCAGGCGCGGGCGCAGCCGGTCGCACCGCGGCGGGCGGTTGGGCAGGACGTTGTGGATTGGGGGCCTGGGCAAAGCCTGGACTCGACACCAATAATATCATCGCACTCAGCGCGATCTCGAGCCGGCGATTGCGGGTGTCGCCGTTTCCGGCGCGCGAGCTTTCCATTGCCATTTTCGTCATGCTGTCTCACTCACTGTTGAACTCTCTGATCCAGCACCTTGTCGCGATAGTCCTGGAGCAAATTCTGAATTTCGACGCGCCGCAGACCGATCAGCGGCTCGCGCGCAACGATGATGTCGCCGATGGTGAGGTCGTCATAGCGATTCAACAATTCCCGACCGACCTTGACCAATTCGATATTTCGTCCCACGCAACTCTTGGTACTCGCCTTGAAATTTTTCGACTCGCTCTCGAATTTCGCGCGTTCGGCGTCCTTCGTCCGCGCCACGGTCGCGGCCTCCTCATAGGCCTCTTTCCATTTCTCAAGCGTCTGGTTGCGATCTTCAAGACGGGCATTGAAGTCTTGAACGGCCTGCCGATAATCTCTTTCGACCTTGGCTGCGTCGGCCTTGGCCGCGTCGATTTGCGTCTTGAATAGCGCCCTCTCGCGTTCGACTTCGGACACTTTCGCTTGCAGGGCCGTGCGCTGATCCTCCAGCGCACGAGTTTGCGCCGTCGCGCTGCGCAGGGCGTCACGCAGCCGGTCGGTTTCCGACTGGGCGTTGGCGTTGCCGGCGAAAACAATCGCCGCGATCATAAGCAACAAAATCCGGATACCGTATGACATGATCAGAATTTCGCGTTGAGATCGACTTGAACGACATCGACAGCGAACGGAAACCCGCCGATCGACGTCGCGCTCAGCCAGCGCGCCGATGTCGAGACGCTTGGCGTCCACGCGAAGCTGCCGCCGACGATGAAGCCCTTCAGGTTCGTGCCTCCCAGCCCGAAGTCGGGATCGGTGAAGGCGTCGAGAACGGCATCGGATTCCAGATATTTGTAAGCGACGTTGACGCTCCAGTCGCCAAACTCCCTGAGTTTTCGATGACCAACCGTCAGGCGCGTCATCCAGCCCTGATTGCCGCCATTATAGCGACCGATCGATCCATCTGGCGTTCCCTCACGGTTGTTGATGGCCAGCGAGTTCAGAAGCTCGCGATCGAAGGTGGTGTTGATGACGTATTCGCCATCCACAACGATATGGACCGGGTTAAAATGGCCGAAGTCGACCCGACCGCTCGCCACGAGCGGCTTGTATTGGCTGACCAGGCCCACATACTGCAACTGGTTGGTGGCCCCAAATCCATTCGCCTGGTTCTGGACGATGTTTCGCAGATAGGTGTAGGTGTTGCCCTTTTGCGCAAACGACGGTCGATAGCCATCGGTATCACAAACGTCCTGCACCGAAAGATCGCAGGGGCTCGAGAACCGCGCCTGAACATTGGTGAAATCGAAGTAGCCGATGCCGAACGTGGTCTCGACATCCGGGGCGACACGCCAGTTGTAGCCGGCCTGCAGGCCTAACAAATACTTGTCGTTGCTTTTGTACTTGAACTGTTCGTTGGTCGCGAAGTTCAGGTCGGTATTGAACACAGGAAACGCGCCCATGACGAAGAACGGGCTGAAGCCAGGCCAAAATTCATGCCGCGCTTGAATGGCCGCGCCGTCGAAGCCCAGTTCGTTGTACCAAACGAGATCCGTGGCCGCGAAAAACGGATTGTCGAAGCGGCCGCCGCTGATCGTCACATCTTCCCACGGCGTATATTTGACGAAAGCGCGATCCAGCCACAGCGCATACTTCGAGAAGTTTCCGCCCGACCCGCCCAACGTCTGGTTGGTCGACACCGGGGAATTCGAGTCGCCGGTGCCGATCCGCATGCCGGCGATAAATCCATCGGCGAGATCGGCTTCGAGACCGAGACGCGCACGGAGCCGGAAGCGGCTGCGATCCTGATCCGAGTTATAGGTCGGCGGACCCTTTATGTTTCCCGCAGAAATATCGTAAGGCGATCCGGTGTTGATCGCATTATAGTTCTCGATACCACCGGGCGCATTATATCCGCCATCTGGGTAGGACTGCGATTCATATCGACCTCGCATGTCGCCATAAAACCGAATGCGCGACGCCCATTCGGGATATTTGCCAGGCGAAGCCCAGCCCTCGATCTGCGCCTGCGCCATGACGTCCTTGCGCAGGTCGTCGCGAAGCTGCTTCTTCACCATCTCCGGCACGTAGGTGACGCGCTTCGAGCCGGCTGGCGCAGTGGCAGACGCAGCCGCATTCGCAGCCTTCGCGGCTTCGTCAGCCTTCACGGTCGCATCTTTCGACGCCTGACGTGCCACGTAGGCCTCGTCCTCGGCCTGCTTGATGAGCATCTGCGCCTGCTCTTCTTTCAGCACGCCCTGCTGCACCAGAAGATTGACCAGATTGATGGTGGAACTCGGCGACATCGGCTTGGCGCGCGACACCGTCGGCTTCGGTGCGTTTCTGCGCTGAGCGCCGTCACCGTCAACCGCCGTCTGAGCGAACGCCACGGACAAGGATGCCGGGGTTGCCGCGGCAAGTGCGCAAAGCACTGCCAGCGACGTCGTGCCCCAATGAGCGGCGTTTCTGTTCTTGGTCATCGAAGTCAACCCCCGTACTGATCTAAACTCGTTACTTCCATCGCCGACGCCGGCATGTCCCCCCGCGTCGGTTTCGCTCTTTGCTAGCTCGGCCGCCGCGCGCTCAACTTTGCGACCATCGGCATCGGCATGTCTTTCGGCGGCGGTTCGCGCAGCACGATTCCCGGCAGCACCTCGTCGCGAATGGCCGCGTCAACCTCCGGACTGCCGCCGGACGACACGATCTGAACGCGGGTCACACGCCCGGAGGAGTCGGCCCAGAACCGCACCTGCATCTGCATCACGGCGTTTCGCGTCTTGGCGTTGCCGCGGAGTGCCGTCTCAATCTGCTGCTGGACGATCGACACGTACCAGCCCCACCGACTGCCACCGCCGCCGCCGCCGCCGAGCAGACCACGCCCGCCGGGATTGCCGCCAAGATTGAAAAGGTCGCCCGGCCCCTGCGCTTTCGCGGCGAGCGCCAGCGGTCCCGGAGGCGGCTCGTCGTTCTTGGCGTCCTTCGGCGGCGCGTCTTTCGGCTTCTCGACCGGCATCTCCTCCTTGATCTCCGGCTCCGTCATCTTCGGCTGCTCGATCATTTTCTGTTCGGGCGGCTTCGGCGGAGGCGGTGGAGGCGGAGGCGGAGGCGGCTGAATCGTAACGATCGTCAATTCGCGAACCTGACGCGGCGGCGGCGTGTCGTCGCCCGACAAGAACAACACCACGGCAGTGCCCATCAATGCGAGCAGGACAACGCCGATACCGGCGCTCATGGCGTGACGGCGCATCACGCCGGGTCGCTTCGCGCCCCTTGTCTCTCGACCGCCCGGTGAGATCTTACGATTTCGGTTCGGTGGAGTTGTCATGGCGTCGCCATCCCGCTCGTGCCTTGCGTGATCTTGTCGACGATGTAATGCCCGACAAACGTGTCGATACGGCTGAAATCGGATGTCTCGACAACGATCCGCGTCGCATCCGACGCCTGGACGATGACGCGGTATTGCGAAAGCACATCGTCGCATTCGACGAATGCACCGTTGTCGATCCACAAGCGCGGCGGCGGCCCATGCATCACTTCGAGGAGGAATGGATCGTGATCGACGCCACAACGCGCAAATCGCTGCTTCAATTCTCGGCCGAAATTCAAAAGCTGCGCATAACAGTTGTTGGGAAACCTCAGAACGACGACGTCGGTCCGCGAGGCCGCGGCCGCATCAGCCTGCGGCGCTCCACATGTCTCTGTCATGGTGTTATGCCGATGCATGATTATTTCACGAGCGGCTTGGTGGCCAGACCGACCTGGGTGATACCCAGTCGACCCAACAAATCCAGCACATCCATTACGTTTTGATACTGAGTCTGGTTGTCGCCGCGCAGCACCACCGGAAATTCCGGGGTCAACGCTTTCTGCTGCACGAGGCGTTGTTCGAGTTCGCCCAGCGTTACCGGAATGGTGTCGAGGAAAACCTTCCCGTCGTTGGAGACGGTGATGGCCTTCGTGGTCTGCTGCGCGAGACTCGGCGCAGCGGATGCCTTCGGCAGGTTGACCTTCATGCCCTGAACGGTCGCCGTGGTCATCACGATGAAGATGATGAGCAACACGTAAGCGAGGTCGAGCATCGGCGTGATGTTGATGTCGTCATAGGGTTTTCCGTCGGACTGCAACTGCATGACGATTACTCCGCCGCCATCGGTTGCTGCTGCGACTGAAGCGTGGCCCGGCTGTCGTAGAATTCAGCAATCTTCGTGGTGAACTCGTCGATGAAGATCTGCATGTCGGACGACAGATCCTTGATCTTGGAGATGAGGTAGTTGTAGCCAAACAGGGCCGGGATCGCGACGCCGAGACCGGCGACCGTTGCGACCAGCGCCGCGGCGATGCCCGGCGCGATCGCATTGACGTTGACGTCGCCCGACGCCGCAATCGCAGCGAAGGTGATCATCACGCCGACCACCGTGCCGAGAAGACCGAGAAACGGCCCGCCGGAAATCGCAATCGTCAGCAGAACCATCATGCGGTTGAGGCGCTGGGATTCGCGGACGAAAGCCCCGTCGAGCGCCGAACGGATCGCAGCAATCGACTGCGCCGAAAGGACGGTCGCCTGTCCGTGGCCTCTGCTGTCGACGCGATGGCGGATTTCCTCCGCCCCGACGTGATAGATCCGGTAAAGCGATGAATTCCGGATCATCTGAGTATCGGCTTCGGTGAGGCGGCCGCCCATGCTCGACGTGCCGTCTGCGTCGCCGTGGTCGAGAACCGTGAGGTCCGCGGCGACTTCACGAAAACTCTCGAGAAACTGGGCGTTCGCCTTGGACTGCTTGCCGAGATAGCGGGTCTTGTCGAACATCACGATCCAGCTGATCACCGCCATGACGAGAAGGATGCCGATGATAACCCAACCGTCGATGGTGACGGATTTCAGGATCACGGCGAAGTAGCCACTGAGCCAGCTCGCGGTTTCTTCATCGACGCTGAACGCCACGAACTTGCTGGGATCGGGCCCCTGCCCGATCATCTGGGCCCTGATAAATCCCGCCGGGCGAACGACCTTTGAAATGTTCAGTTCGTCAATGTCGCCCGCAAAACCCGCCATCGCTGCAACCGATGGGGCTGCAGCAACCTGCGCTTCGGGGACCGATGCGGGTGAAGAATTGGCGCCATCCCCAGTGGGGGCATCCGAAGGAGCAGACGATGTGCTCGGGGATGGCGCCGCTGGCGCGACCGGAGCCGGCGGGGGCAACGCCGTATCTCCTCCGATCAACGCAAGTGAATTGAGAGCGGGCAACGAAGCGTTCACTGACGCGTAGGGATTGCCGTCGAGATAAAGCGTGACGAGACCTGGCGTTGCCGCCATCGCCAGGTGATGCCAGCCGCCTGGCGCGACAGGTGCGCCGGCCGCGCTACGCTGAATGCCCGCCGCATTGGTGATTTCGACAAACGGCGACCCGTCGTCGAGTCCGATCACCAAAGCACTTGCGCCATCGCGTCTGCTGAACACCACGGCATTGCGCTGCAACGCAGCCGGCTTGATCCACATTGAAACGGTCAATGGTCCGTTGTCAGCCTGAGCAAGCGACGGCGACGCCGGCAGCGTCAGCGAGCGCTGGCCGTCGAGTCGCAGGCCCTGACCGATAATCGAACCATCGGCCGGTTGACCCGCACTTTGCGCGCCATTGGCCCATGCGGACGAATCCTGCGCGGGCGTGCCGCGCTCGCTGAAATGATAGACCAGCAAGGTATCGGGATCGTAGGTGCCCTTGGCGTCGTTTGTCGCCGGCGCTTTCTTGTTGCCGTAATACAGCCAGATATCGGTCTTCGCACCGGGCTTGATATCCGACGCATTGACCCAGATCAGCGCCTCGCTAAGCAACGAATCGAATTTCTCGATGTGATGCTTGAGCGGCGTCTTGTCATCGCCGGCAACGAAACGCAGATCGGCGCCGTCTTCCTTCGCCTGCGCAAACCGAAAATTGCCGACATGCAAGCGGATCAAAACCGGCATGCCGCCAATCGGATCCGTAATGTTGGACCCGGATGAACTGGTGTCGATAGTGATCTTCTTGCGCAACGACCACTCATCGTTCCACCACGCATGTGCCGGAGACGGCAGCAATGTCAAACCTGCGACGATGACGAACAATATCGCCGATATCAGTTTTGCCGTCATCGTCGTCGGCAAAGCTGATCCACTGATTATCGTTCGCTGTGTGTGATGCTCAACAGTCGTCATCAGAATTCACCCCATGCCCGGAAAAGCACGCGCGGCTGGTAGGCGCGTGTATAAAGTTGATCGATCAGCGGCACCGCAAACATCACTGAGCCGTTGATGTAGTCGAACGCCTTGAAGCGCGTGCCCACGCCAACACTGGCCAGATTGAAATTCGCTTGCTGCTCGGCAAGCGGGCGGTAAATGTTCGCAAGTCCGCCGTCGGCGAAGCCGAACACGCGCCATTCGTTGAAGACCGTGTAGCGAGCCGGACCTTTTCCAGTTTCGTCCTTCAGCTCTTTCTGCAGATATGCGCCGAAATCCGGACTACGCAGTTCGAGCGTCCCGGCAACGCCGTTGTCGCCGAGCGTTTCTGTTTCGAGATAACCGCGAACGGTGTCGAATCCACCGAGACTGAACTGTTCGCTAGAGACCAGCGGTCCGTCTGCGACTTGTCCCTGTACTTTGCCGAAGATTTGGAAGCCTTCCGGAAGGTCGTGGGTATGCGAGACGTCCGCGTTCAGATGAACAAAACTTGAATTGGCGAACGCACGCTTGGCATCGAACTCGAAGAAGTCGCTGCCCGGCCCCCGCCAGTTCGCGGTGAGGCCCGTGTTAAGCTGAGTGATCCGGCCCTCACCCTGAAACGTCGCCGAGTAATTCCCCACGACCGGGTAGTACGTCACGGGCGACGAGAATGCTGCGAGACCGAGGCCGACGGTCTGACCAAAATTCTTGTAGTCGAGCCCAAAGGAGATCGTGTGGAAGAAGTTGTCGCGCGTCGGCAGCGTGACGACCGTGCGGCCGCCGATGACCTGACCCGGTCCAACCACGTTCAGACCGCCGACCGTGGCCACGTTGCTGTCCGAGGTCAGGCCGTAAAGCAGGAAGCTCACGGAATCGGTGACGCGCGCGAGATATGAAGCCGAATAAACTTGGGCATCCGAGGGACGCTGCGGCGCGACCTGATAGGTGAAGCTGAACGAATGTCCAAGTTGCCAAAGATTGTCGTAACGGGCCGTTGCGCTGACCCGCAGCGGCGTCGTATTGGGCGACTGCCGGTTGTTGACCTCGACGCTGCCATGAATGGGCGCCTTGTCTTCCACATTCAGATCGACATCGACGGTTCCCGGCGTGACGCCGGCACGCAGCGCCGGCGTAATCCGCCGATCGGGCCACTGATTGAGAGCGACGATGTCGGACGTCACGTCCTTGAAATTGGGAAGCGTGCCTTCGCGCAGCGATTTGGCCTTGCCCTTGATCAGATCGATGTCGAAGTAACGCGAGTTCTTCACGCGAAGGCGGCCGACCTTGCCTTCTGTTACCTTCAGAACGATCACCCGGCTTTCAGCATTTTGCGCGGGCACCGAAACGCTGACGGTTTGAAATCCCTTGTCCTGATAGCTTTTTTCGAGCGCCGCTCTGGCCTTCTCGACGTCTTCCGACGATCGATGCGGACCGAGAAACGGATAGATGGCCTCTTCCACTGCGATCTGCGGGAGCGCATCGGCGCCATCGACACGAAACTCGTCAATATCGAAATAGGTTAGTGGCGGCTTCGGAGCCTGAGGCGCCGTCGACGATTTTTTCCCGCCAGCCGCGCTAGGCGACGTCGCTGCATTTGGATCGGACGATGTTTTCGCTGCCGCCTGATCGCCTTGAGCGGGCTTTGCAGCGTGAGCAGTGGTCGTCACGCTGCAAGCAAGCGCAAACAGCGCAACTTCAATCTGCCGCAGGCGCTTGGTCGTCCGCACGCGCGGCACGCTATTGTCACGACTTCCCATCAACACAGACGTCCCGTTCGCTAGTTCATGCAGGAAGCTCCGGCTGCAGCGGCATCGCCGCAACCGGGTCTCCTCACATCAAAAGACGACTGGGGGGCGCCACGACTGAATCAAAAAATCGGTCCGACACGAAAAAAGTTAAAAAATCATGGAACGATCGCGATCGTCGGCAAATTCGGTCGCAGTCTTAGGCTCAGTTGCAAGCGAAGAAGGTTCGAACTGAAACGCATGTTTAGCTGAGAAGCACAATGCCGCCGGGCAACGACCGGACCGATGCCTGAAACAACAGCCGGACCTGCTCGACGAAATCTCCGAGCTGATTCAAATGGAACGTCCCTGTAATCATCCGACTGCCGAGTTGCGCGTTCATGACGATGATCCTGCCGGATCGGTACCGATTGACTTCTTCCACGACGCTTGCGAGCGGGCGATCGCGCACGATCAGAAGTCCCTTGATCCAGGCGACCGCCTCGGCGTCAGCCTGGATCGGGGCCTGCAACCCCTCCGCAGCGGAATAAGATACCCGCTGGCCTCCGATCAAGCGGATGCTGCGGCCGTCGAGTTCAACATCGACGGCTCCGTTAACGCAGGAAATCGAGACAATACCGTCAAGACATCTTGCGTTGAAATTCGCGCGTCTTGCCGTCGTTCGGCCGCTGGCGGCGACCACGACGACGGGCTCGCCTTTGTCGAGGTTGGCCGCGACAGCCGCTTCGCCCGACAAAATTTCAATTTGGGGACGGCTTTCGGTCGAGCGCACGGCGATACTGGTCTGGGTATTCAGTTCAAACGAGAGATCCTGAGACAGGACGACGTTTCGTCGCTCCCCCTTTGCCGTTCGATAGTCTGCCGTCAGTTCCTTGATCGAGGGCCAGAGTCCAAGTGGCGGCTGAAAGGCAGCATAGCCTGCGGCGGATGCAGCAATCGCTCCGCCGATCAGGCTGCGGCGACTGACCAATCCGGCGGCAACGCGTCGCTTCTGTTGGAACGGAAGCGATTCATCTTGAAATGGCTTATCCGCGAGCATGCGGGCGCCCTGTCCCGCCCCCCGCCAAAGTCTCACCGCCTCACGAAAAGCCGTTTCGTGGTCGGGAGTTTGTTCGCGCCACTGCTTGATCGATAGGGCGTCGTCCGATGTGGCATCCCCCGAATGCAGCCGAATGACCCATCGAAACGCTTCGCGCAGCAGCGGATCGATGTCGGGAGGGATGTCGTTTGGCGCGCTCAAGGCCCAATAACTCTCAAGTAACGGGTTCGCCGCCGTGTCGGCTCGCCAGCGGCAAATATAAATGCTTGTTGTATAGACGATTCAGCACTGGCGAGACTGAATCACAATCGGGACCGGCGCGGCAGATTCGACCGGCCACAATTCCGAGTCGTGTTCGTTGGCTCGTGCGAATCTGCTTTGAAGGTGGCCTTGTATTCTAAAAAGGCATTGAGCGGGAGACGTCTCGTCGCTTATGGATCAACAACAATTCCGATTCAAGTTGTCCGGGGAGACAATATGAGCTGCCGCTCCAAATCGTAAAATCCTAATTCGCCGCAGGATGTCGCACACCGGATGGCGAAGGATGACAATCAGGCACGATCGGCCGATGTCGTTTTAGCCCGCGGCCCGAAGCGGCGGATCGTCTTGCGTCCAAGACGGCGACTCAGGTGCTCCATCACGCTCTGCAAATCGAACGCCACGGTGCGCTCGTTGATTTTGAACCGGCCGGCAATTTCAACGTGAGGGATTTGTTCAATATGCGCCGCAAGAAATACGTGCCGCTGGCGGGACGGCAATTCGGAAAGAGCCTTGTCCAACGCCTTGAGCGCCAGACGACCCTCCAGGATCATGGACGGGTCAGGGCCGTCTTCCGGAATATCGAGAATGGAATCGATCTCCGCCGCGCTCAAGCGATGGCTTTCGCTTTTTCGACGATCCTTCGCGACGTTAATTGCAGTGCGAAAAAGATAGTCGCTCGGGCTTCGGACATGGTCGCTGTCGGATACGCGATCGACCCGAATGAACGTCTCGTGCAACGCCTCGCGAGCGAGGTCCGCAGAGCCGAGACAGCGTGTCAGACGGCGCGCCAGACCTTCGTAGTCAGCGGACAATGCAGCACGCAATGAAACCTGATTCGAATCGGACACCTCGGGTCGCCCCCTGACGCCACGCTACTGAACACGGTCAATTCCTTAAAAGTTCATGACCGAAAAACACTCCAGCCTTGCGTATCGACGGCAAATGACATCTACGTGACGGGCTGTTTTACGAGCGGTCGAAAGGCTGCTTTGACGTGGAAAACCCGGCAAGTGAGCTTTTGTCGCAACGGGCTTCCTATTTCACGGATGCCGTATTGGATGCCCCGAAAGCGACCGGAATCAATATGTTGAGACGGTCGGGCAATTCGTTCGGAATGCCGGGAAGCGGTTGGGCCTTGCGGACCGTATCGAGCGCCGCAGCATCGAGCGCGGCATATCCCGAGCTTGTTTGAACCCAGATGTCGGCGAGAGTCCCGTCACGCCGCATCGTGAAGACAATTTGGACGGCGCCCTGGATACCTGCGTTGCGCGCCTCTTTCGGGTAATGCTGATACTTCGCAATGTGCGAGAATAAGGCGCGTCTGAATTGCAGGGCCGCGCGATTCGCCGGCAACTGGGTAGGCGCTGCCGGAGCGGCCGCCTCGAGCTTCTGCGTTGCCGGCGGTGACGGCTCGAGACTCGCCAGTGAAGGCGCGCCAACAGATTGATCGATGACCTGTTCCGGCGCTTTCATCAACGGCTCCGAGGGTGGCGCCGGCGTCTGCCGAACGAGAATCTCGGACCGCAGATCGGTCGGAGCAGCCGACGACACCAGGCGAACTTCAATGAAGCTGTCGCCAGGGCGCGGCCCTGGGCCAGCCGGCACATTGTGCAGCCAGTAAACGCCTGCCGCGAGCAATACCGGGACGACCAACGCCGCCCCGACCAGCCAACGGAATCCGAGCACGGGTGCGGCTGTCGCGCCGTTTAAGTCTCCCGTTTCGAGACGTGCACGGGTCAGCTTTGGGACAAGGTTCGACATCACATCAATTGCCTAACCCAAGAATTGCGTAACCCAAGAATTTCATAACCCAGAACTGCTCAACCCGTTCGCATCGCACCGGCGAAACTCCGCTTCGGCAGCCGGCTGGCTCGCATGTCGTTCTTACGGTATGGTCCGGACGTTACAAGGACCGGATATTTATCAGAACCCGCACCGGCTGCGGCGTGTTCGCCGGCGCCGACTGACTGAGCAGCAGACCCTGAAGAACCGCCACAATTTCCGTATCGCGCTTCGGGTCGCCGGTTGAACGAAACAACTCCGTCCGCTGAACGGTCCGCCCCGGATCGACCCAGAGCTTTACACCGATGCTATAACTGCCTGATGCGACACCCGCCTTACGCTTCAGCGCGCGTTGAACGTCGCCCTGAATCGCGCCGACATACTCACCGAGCCTTCCTTGATCCGGCAAGACGATCGGTTCACGCACACGCAGCGTATCGAGGGTAATGTCGGCGTTGGAGAAAAGTGCCGACGGCGGCGCGTCGAATGTCGGCACGGCCGCAGGCGCAATCGTGATCGCATATGCGCTCGTATGGCGAACCCTGAGGCCCGTATCGGCGAGGATCGCCTCAAGCGCGGCATCCGCCGTTAGCTCGCCCTCCACGCGGGCTATGCGATATTTCGCCGTCGTGCTCGATTCATACATGATCTGGATGCCGGTCGCGACGCTGTAGGCCTGCAAGGCTTCTGCGAGCGATTGAGGCGCGAGATCGAATTTGACGCGGGTGCTCGCGCGGAGTGACTCCTGGGCAACTCCCGGAAAGCTCGCTGCGCCGATCAAGAGCCCGAAAAGTGTGAACGCAGCATACGGCATGCGGCTGTGAGCCCGCATCCACATCGCAAGCGAACTGCCTTTTGTCTCGGCAAAAAGACGCCAGGATTTGCCACTGACTGTCACTGATTTACTCTTGCCATCGATCTGTTGCGAGGATCCCGCAAGCGAGATCACATCAGTCGCGCGCGCTTTTCTAGGCAGAGAAATTGACAGATTTATAACGCGGGTCAAACCATCGGGGCGGTGATGACGCCGCTTACCTGCCCCGGCGAGTCATACTTTGCCTCTCCTCTTCCGTCAGGGCTTGTCTTTGCTTCTCGGACAACACTCCCGCGCCCACCACCTGAACGGCGCTGTTCGGATCCTGGCTGCGTCGATCTTTAGCCGGGCAGTTGCTGTCGTTGCTTTCTTCGCAGTCGCGGGCACGAGGAGCAACGGTTTCACTGCCGCCGAAGCCGACCACTTCGACGATGATGACGCTGGGTTGGGTTTGGGCGGCCGGCTGGCCGGGATCGGTCACGCGCGTCGCGGCGCCGGCCGTATTGCTTGCGGCGGTGAGCGCGCTGACATTCGATGGCGCAGCCACCGGAATACCAGTCGACGTGCCTTGCACCTGGATATTCGCCGCGTTGACCACTTGCAGCGCGGCAATATTGATGTTGCCCGAGACCCGGACGCCGGCCTCGCCCGCATCGACGGTACCGAGCGGCGCGATCAGGTCGATATCGCCGGCGGGGACTTCAGGGATCGGATTCAGCGTCGCGATGCCGGCGCCGCTCGACGGCACCTGCGGCGAGAGGCTGACATTGCCGTAATTGTCGTAGACGCGCCGCGGCGGCGTGAACAACGTCGTCGTCTTCGAGCCGCGGCCGGCATTGATGTCGCCCTCCGCCGACCAGACGACGATGTTGCCGCCGAACGTCGTGAGGATGCGGCTCTGCCCCAGCAAGACGCTGCCTTGCGCGTACATCTGGATGTCGCCGGAGCCTTGCGTGACGATGCCGGCATTCGCGCCGGGCGCGACGCCTTCGACGCCCACGAGCACCCGGCCGCCCGGCGTCAGCGTCTGGATATTGCCGCCGAAATCGGTGCGGATGCCGGAATCCTTGGTGACGTTGCCGGTCAAAGTGCTGAACATCGTGATGTCGCCGTCGTAGGTGACGGGCTGCCCCGCCGCATCGGCCGACGGGAACAGCGTTGCGATCGCCTCGCGCCCGCGCAGATAGCTGCCGAAACGCGGACCCAGGGCATCGTTATATTCGCGGCCACCCAGCGTCAGCTCGGCGAAATAGACCTGACGCACGAACACGCCCTGCTGCTCGTTCGGCAAGGCCGCGAAATAGGCCAGCGCCTCAGTCGGCGTGCCGGCATAGCCGAAGCGCGCCTGCAGCCAGGCGAGCAACTCGGTCTCATAGGTTTTGACGACCTTGCCGGGCTGCTCGGCCAATGTCAGCTCGGGATTGGCGCGGTTGGCGGCGTCGAGATAGCGGCTGGCGAAACCGGAATAGTTCAGCCCGTTGGGGCCGACGCCGGCGATCAGCGAGATGCCCGCGCCGCCGCTGCGGCTGGTCGGATCGATATTCACGATCGGTCCGATGCTCTGCAGCACGCCGCTGTCCGCCTGATAGATATTGCCGCCGGCGGTGATGTCGAGCAGCCCCGGTCCGGCGATGCTCATGCTGAAATTATAAATATCGCGACCGGCCGAGATCACCGAGACGTCGGACTCGTTGTTGTGAACGATCAGACCGCCGCCGCCGATGATGTCGCGACCGGCGATCGCGCGGATCGGCTTGGCGCCGACATAGGCCAGGAACCCTGTAGCCGCATTCCTGATAATTGCTCCGGTGTTCAAGCCCTTGATGTCGCCCTCGGCCGCGTAGATGCGGATCGGCTCGGGATCGGCCGCGTGCACCTTGCCGACCACCGTATTTGGGACGAACGGATAGAGGCTGGCCGGCGTGACAATGCCGTTGCTGAACGCCGACGGGTTGCCGTTGGTGAAAGTGGTTTCTTCGCCAGTGTTGAAGTCGTAGTTATAATAATAGAAAAATGGTCGGAACGGGTTCGCTATCGAATTCGGATCGTCCGACGCGCCCGACGCGGAGGCACCAGCGTTGTAGATCGACCCCCGTGCAAGAAGCTCCAACTGTCCTGACGGCGATGGCCCGATTCCAGTCCCGCCAAAAATGCTGCCGTTGGCGGCGACGACCCGCGCCGTTTGCGGCCCGTCACCTGCGCCGTTGGACAAGATATAATCGCCCGCGCCCGAGAACACAGCAGCACCCCCCGGTGCCAGATTTCCGCCCGCCGAGAACAGGTCGATGGTGGTCGTCGGCCTCTGCAACGTGAAATATGTCTGTCCGCCCGTCGCGTAGAATGTGCCGTCGGCTCTCGTGAACGCGGTGCGGGTTCTCAGATAGCCGAGCCCCGGATCGCTCCCGCCCGTGACCAGATCGCGCAAGGTCGTGATCTGGACCGCGCCGTCGCCGATCGCGGTGATCGGGCCGTAAATTCGTTGCGCATCGGTCGGAGCCAGCGGATCTGTTTGACCGGCCCCACCGACGGCATTGTATTGGAGATAGAGCGCGCCGACCGACCCGGCGCGCAGATCGATGTTGCCGCGCAGATTGGTCAGCGTTCCCGTCGCCACGGTGTTGTTGTTCGCATAGATGCTGCCGGCGAGCTTGATGCTGAGATCGCCGCCGCCGGTCAGGTCGAGCGTGCCGCCGGTCACGACGCCGCCGTCATTGGCGACCGACGTCACGCGCCCGGAGCCCGCAACGGCCACGTCGAGCGCCTGGTTCGGGTTGCTGGGATTTTGGGACGGCGTGCTGATGTCGCCGCCGCCGAGAACGGTGACGTTGCCGCCGCCGAGCGTGCCGAGGCCGGTGAAGCCGATCACGGTCCGGGTCGGCGCGCCGAAGCCATCGGTAAAGTCCGCAAAGCTGCCGAAATTGATCCACCATGCCGCCGACTGCTGGGCGATATCGCCGCCCTGCCGCCCCATCCAATTGCCGATCAGGTTGGTCGAGAGGCTGCCCAACGAGAAGCCGAAAATATTGCCGCCGGCCGACAGCAACACGTTGCCGCCGTGCTCCGGATAATAGGCTTGCGAGGAGAGGCCTTCAAACGAGGCCGTGAGATCCTGACTGCGCGGCAGCAGGAATTGCGGATCGACCGATGCCTGGGTGCCGGCGGTATAGACGCCGAACAACGAGAACTGCTTGTAGTCGCGGGAGGCGATCAGATCGAGGTCGCCGGTGCCGGTGCGCAGCACGCTGGGCAGCGGAGCTCTGTTTCTCAGCAGGAATTTCGCGTCCGGACCGGGCCCGCAAATCTCGGGATAAACACCGCACCAATAAGATGCGTCGTCGGATGGATCGATGCCCTGGGCATTACCGGGCAGGATTTGTTTTGCCGAGCCGAAATAGTGCGTGTCGGCAAGATTGATGCTGCCGCCCTCGCCGCCTGCGGGTTTCACCGCGCGGGTGTCGGCGGATTTTAGATCGGCGCCGGCGACCAGCCGCATCGACCACGACTGCGAGCCCGCCGGCAGCATCGGGGCGACCGCGTAGAGCGCGCCCTGATTGCCGCTTGCGCCGGGGTCGCGCAGAGGGAGCACGTTGGTGACGACGCGCTCGCCATTTTCGTTGGTGGTGACGAATCCGCTCGACAGGTTGGTCAGGGCCGGAATGATCGACCCGGCCGGAAGCAAGAGATCGTCCGTGGTCACGATCGCGTTGCTGAATATCTGCAACGACGCGTTGGCTTGCCAGGTCATCGGCTGGATCGTGATCGTTCCCGGCAACAAGGTGCCGGCGGCAAGCGTGGTGCCCGCCGGCAATTCGGTTCCGCCCGGAACGGTCTGGCCGCGCGCGAAGGTCTGGCCGTCCGGCAGCGTGATCGTCGCCCGCGCGACGAACCCGCTTGTCGGCGCGAAGAACGACGCCGCGAGCGTGACGTCGGCGGGAATCACGACGTTGGCCCTCACGCCCATCTCGCCGAGCGGAATGGCGAAATTGAGCGATCCGCGGGGATCGAACTGGGCGCCGGGCGCGAGCACGATTGCCCGCGGCAGCTTCAAATCGGCACTGTTCGGATCCGTACCCGAGCCGTATTGCTCGCCTCTGATCGCGACGTAGCCGTTGTCCGCATCTGTGACGGCGACCGGCTTGCCGAAGCCGTCGGTGATGCTGCCGTAGATGTTCAGATCGCCGCCCGCGCGGATCACCAGCGAACCGGCTTCGCCGGCGCCGTAGTTCGGCAAGGTGGCGTCGCGGCCGGCGTTCGGGCCGTAGCGATAGCCGGCGAGATCGAGATCGCCCTGGACGCTGAGGTCGCCGTTCGGCGTGCTGCTGCGAATTTCCACGCCGGGACGCAGATGGAAGGCGTCGCCATAGGCTTTGAGGCCGGCGAGTCGTCTCTGCAACGCGCCGTTCAGTCCGGCGGCATCGATGAAGGCGGCGCTGGAGGTGTCGATGCCGTCGAGATAGCCCTGCGTGATGATCTGGGTGGGACGGCCGCTCGCGTTCGGATTGGGATCGAGCGGCGCGTCGTCATAGGAGCGGAAACCGTTGACGGCGATGCTGCGCACGCCGCGAATGTCGAGCGGGCCGCCGGCCGAAATCGCGATGTCGTTAGCGCCGTCGCCCGTGCCGCCAGCGCCGCCCGTTCGCGGCGCGTTCAGCTCGATGGTGCCGCGCGCGACGGTGTCGGCCGCGCGCAGGTCGATGGTCGCACCCGGCGCGAGGGTCAGGGTTCCCTGCGTCGTGGTCAGTTCGACGATTGCGCGGTTCGGCGAGTCGATCGGCTTGCCGTAGCCATCGACGCGCAACACGCTGGCATGCGCGTCGAGCACCGATCCGGAGGCGAGCGTGAGATTGTCGCGCGCCGACAGCCGGATGGTGCCGACCTCCGCGCCGCTGGCATCGATGCGGCCGTTCACCGTCAGGCTGCCGCCATCGACCGAGATGGTGACGACGCGCGCCTTGACCTCGTCGCCGATCACGAGATCGCCCTGCTTGATCGCGAAGCTGCGCGATCCGGTGACGCCGCCATCGGTCAGCCGCAGATTGAGCGCGGTGAAATCGGCGACGGTCTGCCCGCGAACGTCGATGCCGCCCATCGCATACGGAACCAGCGTGGTGCCGCCGGCCGCGTATTGGCCGGTGCTGCCGCCCTTGATGGTGCCGGCGAGATCGACACGTCCGGCCGCGTCGCCAACGGCGTAAACCGTCAGCGTGCCGGCGTCGTTGTTGATCGCGGACATGTCGATCACGGAGCCGGCCTGCTGCGTGACGTTGCCTTGCGCGCTGGTGATCACGGCGTCGCCGCCCCAGCTATAGCGGGTCTGGTCGATCAGCAGCACGTCGCGGCCGGCGAGATCGATGCGCGACTGCGCGCCGAGCAGAATGTCGCCCGCGGCGTCCATGGTCAGCCGGCCGCTCGGCAGCGCGATCACCGTGTCGCGCTGCGTGATGCTGGCGGCGCTGAGATGAATCTCTGCACCGAGCGACCGGCCGTCGATGGCCGCCGCCGTCGCGCCCTGCGGCGCGAATAGCGTCAGCGCGCCCCCGGCGGTGATGCTGTTGACCGAGCCGGGCTCGCCGGTCAGCAGCGGCGTGATGAGATTGAGATTGCCGCCGCTATAGGCGTAGCCGCTGCCCGCGACGTAGTCGCCCTGCGCCTGATACACCGACAGCGTTCCCTTGCTGTTGGCGGTGATGCGGTCGGTCGCGGTGAGGTTTACATTGGCGAAGCCGAGCGCGATGCGGTCGAGCGTCACCTCGTTGCGCTTGAGATCGCGGTCGGAGAAGCCGAATTCGATGCGCTGCGCATTGATGTTCAGCGTGCCGCCGCCGGTGCCGGGCCCGTTGGCGATCACCGGGCCGGCCGCTCCGCTGACATATGGATTGTTGATGTCGCCGGGCGTGATGATGCCGTTCCAGATCAGCGTGCCGGTGGAGAGCGACGCGACGTCTGCGGCGTCGCCGTAGCCGTAGATCGCCGGCGTGTTCAGCACCAGTTGCTTCACGAACGACTGGCCGGTCGCGGGATCGAGGGTGCTGAGCGCCACCGAGCCGAAGAAGTTGACGGACTGGCTTGCGCCTAATGTCAGCCGCTCGACTCTCGGCACGCCGAGGATCGGATCGCCGCTGACCAGCCGGTCGAGCAATGCCTGCGTCAGCAGGAAGCCGCCGGGGACATTGGCATTGGCGAGCGCGCCGGGATCGCCGGCATTGATCGTGGAGAACGACAGGCCGAGATAACGCCCGCCGAGCTGGAAGTTCGGACCGAACTGGACCGCGCCAAGATTCGAGAACGCGACCGTGCCCTCCGACAGCAGCCGCGCGTCGCCGGCGCACACGCCGCCCGGACAAAAGCCGATGCGGATTGTGCCCTGAACTTCATCGGGACCGCCAAACGTACGGGGCGGTACAAAGTTGAGATCGCCGTTGGAAATCGCAACGACGCTGCTGGAAATGCCATCGTAAAGATAGCCGTTCGAGGAATCGAACGGCGCCGGACCGCGGCCGATGGTTTCCAGCCGCGCGCCGGCCTCGATGTTGATTCCGTAAGTATCCAGGCCGGCCTTCGTCACCAGGAAGATTTCCGCGGCGCGCAGATAGGCGTCGGCGCGGACGTCGATGATTTTCGTTTCACCGGCCAGCCTCAGGGTCAGACCGCTGCCGACATCAGTCTTCAATACGCCGCCGATCACCAGCCGCGAGACGCCGAGCGCGTTGAGCGAATCGGCGCTGATCGACACGCCCGCATAGCCTTCGGTCGGGGCCGCGCCGAAGATTTCCACCAGCGTCGGATTCTGGTTGTCTTGCGGGACGTCGACCGACGCGGTGCCGCCCTTGCCGCCCTCGGCCGGCGCAAACAGCGCCGTGCCGTCGAACACGAACGCTTCTTTCTCGCCCGGACTCAGGATCAGGTTGAGAGTCTTGGCGTCCGACGTCAGCGTCGGCGGCGGCAGCGCCAGCGTCGCCGCGCGGACGACGGCGAAGTCGTTGTAGCTGGTTTCGTTGTATTGCGAGTAGCTGCGCACCGTTTTGCCCGGCGTCACGATCATGTTGACCGGCAACTGGCTGGCGATCGACGTGTTGGCGATGCCGGTGCCGCCGCTGACCAGATAGGAGCCGTTGCCCAGCGCCCCCGCGCCCCGGATCGGGGTTCGCGTGGCGCCGCCGACCTCGACGCGGTAAGCGCCGGGCAGCAGCGCGTAACGGCCCGGCAGCAAGGTATAGGTGCCGGCCGGCAATCCCGGCACGCCGGCGGGGATCGTCACCTGCTGGCCGACGCCGGGCGCCGCGCCGCCGCCGGGATCGACCGGCGCATAGCCGCTGGAATAGCCGGGAACGATCGCATAGACGCCGTTGCCGGCGGCGCTGTAGCTGTTGGCCGGATTGGCATTGACCAGCGGCGTGGTCAGCACGTCAACCGAACCGCCGCGGCCCGAAATGAAACCCGCGCCGGCGAGCACGCCGCCGCCGGAGAGATCGAGCGTGGCGCCGGCCTCGCCGACGATCGATCGCCCCTTCAGCGTGAGCCTGCCGCCGCTCTGTCCGCCGAACGAGGCCGACAATGAGTCCAGGGCCACGTCGCCGCCGTTGTATTTGTAGGTCACGCCATCGGTGGTGCCGCCATAGGGCAGAATGACTCCGGCCGCGCTCACGGAGGTGATGCTGCCGGGGCGAAGGATCACGGTGCCGTCCGATTGGCCGGTGTTCGGATCGTATGAGCCGAGCGTGAGTTGACCGAGCGGCGCGCGGACGATGCCGCCCTGGTCGATGATCGGCGCTGTCAACGAAAGCGAGCCGAACGCCGAGAACGGCGCCTGCGGCGTCGCATCGCTGAAGCGGCGGATCACGATCTTGCCGTCGGTCAAGGTGGGATCGAGGCCCGCGGTAACGTTGGCCAGCGTGCCGGTGGTCGGGTAGATCTGCGCCGCCGTCAGCGCGAGATTGCCGTTGGTTTTTAGATCGACGGTCGCGCCAGTGGCAGGGTTGCGGACAAAGCGGATGTCGCCGCTGCTGACGAGATTGACGTCGCGGAAGCCAGCTCTCGCGACATCGCCGAATGACAGACTGTCCTGGATATCGATCAAACCGGCATTCACGGTAAATGATGCCGCGCTCGATGTCGTCGGGATGCCGGAGGTCGCACTTCCAACACCACCCATCACGACATACGGCGCGTTGATGCTGACCGCGCTGACGGCGTCGGTGCTCGTCTGCGAGCTGCCGAGAAGGCTTATGCTGCGCCCCACATTGAGCGCAACCGGGCCGTCGAAGACAAAGCCGCCGTTCCCAAAAGTCAAGCTGTCGAAACCGCCGGCACTCACCTGACTGGCACTAAATCGCGCCTCTCCGAAGGTCAGCGAGGGATCAACCTCGCCCGGCTTGAGTGTCGCAGGCAGCGCGCTCGCAACGTAATTCTGCGTGATCGTGAACAGGCGCGGCACAAGTTCATAATCCGGCGGGATGGAACCCATGGGATCGCGAATATCGAGCAATATGGTCAGTGCGCCGCCCGACGCACCTCGGCCTCCCGCAGCCGCGCGCAGATCGCCGTCCGTGAAAATGCTGAAGATCGATCCCAGCGAAATGCTGCCGCCATTGCTGGCCAAGGTCAGCGGGCCGGTCGCCGCTGCCGGCGACAGTCCTGCGCTTTGATCGATCACCGCGCTGGTGCCGGAGGCGTCGAGCCTAGCGCCCGGCCGGATCACGATCTGCACGTCGGTCTTTTTGCTGCCGATCGTGATCGATCCGCCGTCGCGGACGACGCCATACGCACGGCCGCGGAAATCCAGGGCCGTCGCCGCCTGCGCGGAGACGTCTAGCACGCCGGTTTCGCCGATCCAGATCGTGCGGCCCAACGGGCCGATGACCGATACGTTCTCCGAACTGGCGAGCTTGATCGCGCCGCCATGCGCCACGACCGCGCCGTTCACCGTGAGCTGCGTGACGGTCGCGAGGTTGACGGACTGTCCGGGATCGACCCGCAGCACCGCACCCGTGTCGATCAGGACGCCGGCGGAATCGAAATTCGACTTGCCGAGCGGAGAAACGGTGGAGGTGGACGCCAAAGACAGGCTCGCGCCGGCACGCTGCGTGAGCTGCGCGGTGCGCGCGTTCTCGGTGTAAAGCGGCGGCGTCCACACTTCGAGGGCGGACGACGGATCGCTGCCGGTCGCCGCATTGAAGCTGCTGGCGGTGGTCCGATAGACCGGCATGGTGACGTTGACGCTGGTGCCCGACGTCACCTGGACGCCGAGTGTACCGGTGAGATTGTAGGCGGAGAATCCCTGGCCGAAGAAATCCGGGTTGAGATTGAGCGGCGATACGACGGAGGCGTTCTGCGGCAATGAAGTACCAACGGGCACCACCGTGCCGGATGGCACCGTCAGCGCCTGCTGGGCGACGGATCCGGCCGCAAAGGTTTGAGTGACCGTGTTGATCGCGAGGCCGTTCGGAAAAACGTCCGCGGGTATCACGTAGCCCGCGGGGGCCGAACCGGAGGCTAAGTTGATTGCCGTGCCGGCCGGAACGACCGCACCTGGATAGTAGTAGTTGAAGTTCGTATCGCGCGGATAGAGACCGTCGGGCACGGTCCAGTCCGCAGGAAGCACATAAGGCGTCGTAAACACCGGCGTGAAACCGACCGGCGCGGCCTCGCCCGCCGCGAGGCGGGAGATGTTGATGCTGTAGCTGAACGGCACGGTCGCGCCGGCCGGAATCACATAATCCGCCGCGAGTTGCAGAGCGGTCGGCGCGGCCCGCCTTGCGGCGAGCATACCGTCGGCCAGCAGCGGCTGATTGGAAAGCACGATCGCCTGACCGGTCTGAAGCGTCAGCACGCCGCCCTTGGTGACACCATAGGACCGGATCGTGCCGTTCAGCACGAGTTGATCGCCGCTGCGATCGTATTGACTGTATTGGTCCGCGGTCAGCGTGATGTCGCCGCCCTTGCCGCCCTTGGTTTGTCCGGAGCCGAGGATCGCGCCGCCGGATGAGGCGTCGATCAGACTGCCGCGCTCCAGCGTGACGGCGCCAACCGAGTCGAACTTGACGTTGCCGCCGTCGACGTAAGCAAGACCGGCCAGATTCGCGCGGTCGAGGCGTGCATTTGTCCACAGTCCGCGAGTGTCGATCGCAGCGCCCGCGCGCAGGATGATGCCGCCGACGACAAGCGACGGGTCGCTGGTCTGTCCAACAGTGTTGCTGACCGACACGTTGCCGCCACGCACGGTAATTCCCGCCTGCAAGTCGACCGTGGGCGCGGCGAACGCAACCGAGCCGCCCGACGCCAGCGTCAGCGGCGCCTCGACACTGATTTTTTCGCCTGTCGTGACCGTGAGACCGCCGAGCGCGAAGC
Organism: uncultured Tardiphaga sp.; assembly: GCA_964244735.1. GTDB lineage: Bacteria > Pseudomonadota > Alphaproteobacteria > Rhizobiales > Xanthobacteraceae > Tardiphaga. The sequence goes on along the minus strand of CAXTJT010000007.1, from coordinate 74,114 downwards.
TGTTGAGGTGGCCTGAATCGAACCAGGCTGTGCCGACGCGATCGTTGCCCAACGCCCCGTTGGACGCGAGGGCATTTGCAATCGACGGCAGTGCATTTGTAAACCTGACGTCGACGGCGAAGACACTGCCATTGACGAAGTTGCCGAGCCCGAGCGTGCCCTGCAACGGCGCGGTGGTCTGCGACAGCTTGTAGCTGTCGGTGACGCCCGCCGGACGCTTGTTGCTCTGCCGTTCGCCCGTGATGACGTCGGCGATGATCTGCCCTTCAAATATCGACGTCGGCGTCGAGAGGATCAAGCGGCCGGCATCGCGGCCGACGCTGTAGCCCTGCTCGTAACGAGTTGACTTGCTCTTGTCGCCGATCACGCCGGAATAATATTCCTTGACGCCCCAGCGGGCATGATCGACCAGAAAGCCTTTATAAACCCCGTCATAGGTCAGATAGGATGGCGCGCTATCGACCCGATACATGCGACCGTCGCTGCCGCGCAGGAACGACTGGTTGATATTACCGCCCTGGTATTGGACCGCGCCGCCGGAAATGTTGAATATCGCTCCCGATTGCGTCACGACCTCGTTCGACGCCAGCGAGATCGTACCGCCGAGCGCGGTCCATTCGCCGATCTTGTGCGCGGTGTTGTTGAGATAGCCGGAGACTTCGAGCAGGCCGCCCGGGGTGTAATAGCGATCAGTCGCGTAACCGCCCGTGCCGGCGGGCACCAGCACAAGATCGCGTGCATCGATCCAGACATCGCTGTTGAGCAATCCGCCGCTGTCGCGCGCGCCCGGCGCGTCGCGCTGCTCGTTGCCCTGGATGTTGACCTTGAAGGCATTCGCCGCCATCGGCAGCAGCGTGCCGGTGGTGCCGGAGACGTCCACGATCGCGCCGCTGCCGGCAAAGACACGCTTGCCAGCCGCCACGTCGATCTGGCCGCCCTGCGCCAGCGTCAGCGATCCACCTTGAAACGTCACGGCGCCGCCGGTGACGATCTCCACCCGCGACAGATCGAGCCGGTCCGACGACCGGCTGAGATTGTCGAATTGTATGCCGTACGAACCAGAACCGGCCGTTCCTCTGCTCGCGATCAGCCCGTCGCGCTGCGAGTTGAGCGCCGTCTCGTCGGAATCGAGTTCGGGCAGGATGGCGGTCACGCTGTTGCCGGCCAGCGTGACGCTGCCCAGCGTATCCGACGCTGAATTCAGCAAATGGATGGTGCCGCGGGTGTTGACCGACGTCGTCGAAACCAGGACGCCAGTTTGCGTGATCTCGCGCCCCGCCAGCGTGATGTCGCCCTGCTGACTGAGGATGATGCCGGAGTTGGAGACGGCGCCGCCGCCCGACACCAGCGTTCCGTTCTGGTTTTCATCGATCGTAAAAATGCTGGGCGAAATCTCGCTGCCACGGGTGGTCGATGCGACGTTGGCGTCGGGGCCGTAACCTCGGCGCACAATAAAGTCAGTGCCGGCCGCAAGCAGTGCCTGGCCCTTCGGCGTGACGATCGCGCCGGCGTTGGAAACGCTGCTGCCGATGAGGGCGACGAAACCGCCGCCGGCCGTGACCGATTTCGGCGCGCTGGTCGCGATTTGCGCACCGGCCTGCACCACGATCGGCGCCGTGGCGCCGGTGAAGCTCGGCGCGTAGATCCCGCTGGATTCCGCCGAATAAATTCCGGTGCTGAGAAATTTGCTGTCGGTGATGTTGGCGCTGGAGGCGATCAGCGATCCTACGTTGATCTGGCTCGTGCCGCTGAAGACAATTCCATTCGGGTTGATGACAAGAACTTGCCCGTCGGACTTGATCGAGCCGAGGATCTGACTTGGTCCCGTGTCCGCGGCGACCCGGTTCAGCGCGACCCAGTTGGCATTGCCTTGCTGATTGAACGTCAGCGTGGTTTCGCGACCGAGATTGAAGGTCTGCCAGTTCAGGATCGCTTGCGCCTGGGTCTGGTCGATCCTTACATCGGTACGACCGTTCTCGACCGATTGCGTCGGCAAATTAGCTCCACGCCACAGCGCCGAACCCGCAATGGCGCCGGGCGCAACCTGCAGCCCTCCTCTCGTGAGGCCGTTGGGGACAGCGACCGTCGCCGATTGTGCCATGGCACGCGCTGCATTTTGCGCGGCCTGCATGGCCTGAATAGCCTGCGTCGCCCGCAACAGCGATTGCTGCGCGTCCCTCGCCGCATTCGCGCCTTGCTGCGAACCGCTTTGGGCCGTGGCCAGCGCCTGCATGGCGGCCGAAGCCCCTGCATCAACGGCAGAGCCGCCCAGCGGACGCGCGATCGCGCCTCCGGTCACCAGCGCCAGCATGCTCACGCCCGTCATCATCACGCGGAACGACGGATATACCGACGCGACCGCCCGATAGGTTGGCGAAGGTATCCGTCCAACGCGCAGTGCAAGGGCTGCTCGGCGGGGGGCGGCGCGGCGGACGGAACGGGTGGCAACCATTTTAACCTCGATCAGCAAACATTCAGAAGAAAGGTATGTCGGCAAGTGACGACAGATTTTCCCTTTTCATTTGCACAAGACCGACTGGAACAGGTTGACCCGAACCTTGAAGCCAGAAATTCTTTCAAAGATTTCTGAGGATATGACCTGCGACTGTCATAAAACTGAAAAATCGGGACATTGCTTAGCCCAGCAGGATGATGCCGCCCGGAAAAGTACGCACATGCACGCCATAGGCGTCGCGGATCAGAGCGATGATGTCATCGATGCGGTCGAGGCGAACCGTCGCCTCGACTCGTCTTGCGGCCAGCGCATCGTTCGATAAAATGATCCGGCCCGGCCGGTAACGATTGATCTCTTCGATCACAAGCGACAAGGGTTCTTTCCGAAACAGCAGCAACCCCTGTTGCCATCCCGTCACTGCAGCAGGATCGATCTGGACGATCTGACTGATCGCCGCACCTGAATAAGTGACCTGCTGCATGGCACCGATATCGCGCGAGCGTCCGTTGCAGTTCACCTTCGCTTCGCCTTCGAGGCAGGTTACGCGGACATCGGATTGCAAGACACGAACATTGAACTTCGCCTGCCTGGCGATTACCGTTCCCTCGCCGGCGGCCAGCATGACGGGTCGCGACGCATGAGGCGGCGTTGCGATCGTCGCCTCCCCGGACACCAACGCAATGCGCCCCGTCTCGGAGGAGTCGGACGGCACGTTGACGCTGGTGCGGGTGTTCATTTCGATCGAGACGCCGCCGGCAATCGTGACGTTCTGCCGTTCGCCGGTTCTGGTGCGATAGTCCGACATCAGGTCGGCCGCGCTGGGCCACAAATCCAGCGGCGGCTTGATCGCCAAGGCGATCGTGGCGGCGGCCGATGCAGCCAATCCGCCGACGACAAAGGCCCGGCGCCCCATTGCTGGCGTCCGATGTCTGACCGCCTGATTTCGGCTGCGGTTGATCGAGATGGACCGCGCGGCATCTTCGAGACTGTCCCAAAGCAGATTGGCTTCGGCCAACGCTCTGCCGTGTCCGGGGCTTTGCGCGCACCATTGCTTCAATGCGGCCGCGTCATCGACGGTCGCATCGCCCGCGGTCAGGCGCACCACCCATCCCTGCGCCTCGCGCCTCAGAACATCGTCATGCATATCGGGCGTTCGATCCGTCATGGTTCGCTCGTATCTACCTTCAAGACGCTTTGAAACGCATCGGACCGAACCTCAATCCGAATTTTTCTTGAGCCGGGCGCTGCAATGCTCAAGCGCACGCCGCAACTCTTTCTCGACCATGCGCGTCGATATGCCGAATTGCTCCGCGATGCCCAAATGCGGCTTTCGATGCACCCGAGCAGCGATAAAAATGGCACGGCGGCGCGGCGTCAATTCCTCCAGCGCGCGCTCCAGCAGCACGATGTCAAGGCGCGCCTGCGCGATCTGGCCCGGATCAAGTGTGTGGTCTTCCGCGTGAAGCGCCGCTTCGACATCGGCACGGGCCAATCGGCGCGCCGCTGCGCGACGATCGGCGGCAACGTTGAGTGCTGTCCGGAAAAGATACGCCAAAGGATTTTTGACGGGTTCCGTCGAGTCCAGGCGCTCAAGCCGAAGATAGGTCTCATGCAGGACTTCGCGCGCGAGGTCGTCGGAGCCAAGCCTGCGCTTCAACCGCTGTCTCAGATCGTCATAGCCCGTCACCAAAACGCCGCGCAACGTGGCTCGTAGCATTTGGGTGCGCACGGTTAGCGAAGCTCCGCGCGTATACCGACGCATTCCAGACTTGGATCGGTGGAACGCGGCGTCAGCACAATGGTGACGGGCTGCGGAAGCCCCGGCGGCGGCACTCCGATCGCGGCTTTCAAAAGCATTATCTCGATTCTGGAGTCGCGCTCCGGAATGTCTGTGGAGCCAATCACCTCTGACCGCTGGATTGCGCCAGCACCGTCGATCCAGATCTGCAAGGCCGCTCTGTACGAACCCGGACGCGTCTCTGCATGCGGACACAGAGCCCGCCGGATCGTCGACTGGATTGCAGCGAAATAGCTGCGATATTGCGCAGACATCTCGCTTGCGGACTCGTCCCGGGTCGGTGGCGGAGCCGGCACCAGCGCAAAGGCGGTCGGGGTCGAGAACTGAGCGACCAACCCGGTTCCGCTCAACACCTCGTTCAGCGCTTGTTCCGGCGTCAGCACGCCCGTCGCCGAACCGGAGCGGCGGCCGGCCGTTCGCGTGCTATCGACCAGCGCTGTGTAGCGCGTGCGCTCGCCATACGCCAACAGCGCATCGTCCAAAGATCGCGAGGAAATGTCGAATGCGATAGGTTTGCCAGGAATAACGGCTTTTTCATCAACTGACGGTACGTCTCCGGCATGCGCAAGCCCAAGCGCAGCGACCATCCAGGCGACGGCGGCAAAGTGACATCGTCCCGACAAATATACAAACCGACGGGTCATGGACTTAGTACCGATCAGCCTCTTGTCCGGGCAACATGGTCGGTGACGGATCCATGATATTTTGATCGCTTCCGCATCACCTTTCTGAAATCCGGCTCGCAGGTTCCAGACGCGCGTCGCCATTTTATCAGTCCAGCCCATATGACTATCAGTCTTTCTGCGAAAGAACTATGACAGTCGACCTTTCGGGAACTCTGAGGCCGCGAAAGGCTTCAAGACCGTGATCCAAATCGACATCGTTGGCTCGTCAACTCTTGTCGTGTCGCATTTCCGCAATTTCCGGCCGGCGACGACGACGCCTTTTCAGCTTTCCTGCGGCCGGTAAAGTTTTTAAGCTGCCAAAGCTGGGCCGACAATCAACCGGACAGACGGATTAATTATCGCTTGCGACGTGAGCCGAAGCGCTGACATGTTCGGCGTGATGAACGAATGCACAGGCAAATTGCGATGACGCCACTGCACGCAGCGCGGGATGATGATAATGCAACATTGGTCATCGAGGGGCCGATTGCGACGATCACTCTCAATCGTCCGAAATCCTACAATGCGATCGATCTCGCGATGGCAAAGCGTTTGGAGTTGCTCGCGGCAGAGATCGAAGCCGACGATCGTATTCGCGCGTTGGTGATCGCTGGCAACGGACGTTCCTTTTGCGCCGGCGGCGATCTGCAGAGCATGGCGGCGTCAATCGACGATATCGAAGCGACCGTCAGCGAGATGCTGCTGCACTATCATGCTTTCATAGCGACGCTGCGGCGCATGCCGAAGCTGGTGATCACCAGTGTTCATGGTGCCGCGGCAGGCGCCGGACTGTCGTTGGCCTTCATGGGTGATTTCTGTATTGCAGCCGACGATTCGAAATTTGCCGCCGCCTATAACAAGCTCGGCGTCTCGCCGGATGGCGGCGGCACGGTGGGCCTCATTCATGCCGTCGGCATGCGTCGCGCACTGCAGGTTTTCATGGCGGAAGACAGCTTCTCAGCCATACAAGCTTATGATTGGGGGCTTGTGAATTACCTCGTTTCAGCCGCCGAACTCAAAACTGCCACGCAGAAGCTGGCGGAAAAGCTGGCCCGCAATGCGCCACAGGCCATCGCAGAGACCAAGCACATCATTTACCGTCACGCGCAGCCGGTGCAGGCCCAGTTGGACGCGGAGAAGAAGGCGATCCTGCTTTGTATGACATCGGATGTGTTCAAGACGGCACTGGCGAATTTTGTCAGTAAAGGCGAATCCTGATGGCGGAAAACGCTCAGATGAAACCCAAGCGCAAATTGATGCATCGACGCGCGGTCGATTGCGCCGGGTACTTGCGCGACGACGGCCTGTGGGAAGTCGAGGCACGGCTCATCGACACCAAGCCCTACGCGCAACGCGATCCATATCGCGGGGAGATGGCAGCCGGCGATCCCGTCCACGACATTGGCCTACGGCTCGCCGTCGATGACGGCATGCGGATCCACGAGGCAGAAACCATGCTGCGCGCGACGCCTTTCCCGACCTGTATGGCTGTGGAGCCGGTCCTGGATCGCCTGATCGGCGAGCGAATCGGGCCGGGCTGGCGCGAACTGGTTCGGCGCAAGATCGGCAGGCTCGACACCTGCACGCACCTGTCCGAACTGCTTGGCCCTGCCGTCACGACGCTGTTCCAGACCATGAGCTACGGCAAAACGCCGGAAGGGCGCAGTTCGCTTGAGGACCAGAGCCAGAGCGACGAGCGTCCGTTCTATCTCGGCGGCTGCCATTCCTGGCGCACCGATGGCCCGGTCGTCGCGAAACTCTTTCCGCAATTTGCGACGTCACGCCCGCGCTAGCCGTAACCAGTTCTACACCTTCAGGCGCTGGACGCTTTTGGCCGGCGCCGCCGCATTGCTTGCGACGAATCCGTTGAGGAAGAGGTCAACGGCCGTGTCCGCAAATTCCTTCGGTCCGATGCCGCCCTTGGGATCATACCAGGTGTAGGTATAGTTGATGATCCCGAACAGGATCATCGTGTAGATCTTCTTGGTCCGCTTGACGATCCTGCGGTCGGCATCGAGGCGAACCAACAAATCCGTTACCACATCGACGAGCTGCCGTTCGAGGTCCTTGATCGCCCTCTGCTCGTCCTCGTTCAGGAACGACAGGTCGTGGATCAACACCCGCTGCTCGTGCGGTGATTTGGCGTTGACCTCGACGATCGCGCGAATCACGCTCTGGAATTGAGCCAGCGATGAGCCGCCTTGCGCGACTGCGGCCTCGACCCGCTGAATCATCTCGCGGATATGCGCGTCGAGAATCGCAAACAAAATCGCTTCTTTCGAATCGAAATAGTGATACAGCGCGCCGCGCGACAATTTGCAGGCATCCGCCAAATCCGCGATCGAACTCCGCATATAACCTTGCGCGGAGAATAACGCCGCCGCGTTGGTAAGAATGCCGAGGTGAATGCCGTCGTAATTTTCAGATCGCGTGCGCGCCATGCCGAAGATGTCCGCTCTTGCCGTGAAGCTCACTCTCTTAAACTGCTTCGCAGACGCCCTGTAAACAAAAGCAAAGCCGCCGGCGCGCCGCGACATATTTGACCGCCTCGAGACGTCAAGAAAAAATTGTTTGAACGGCTAGCCGGATTATCATAAGATCGAACTGTTTTGAACCTGATGGCGCCAGCCCGGAGCAACCGGGCGGCCAGTCTGCTGGTCGGAATAGTCGGGAGGCGGGATGCAAAACGTGCGGACGGATGCCGTTGTCATCGGCGCAGGAGCAGGCGGGCTCTGCGCCGCGGCCCGTCTCAGCCATGCCGGATTGCATACGATCCTGATCGACGACAACGCCCGCGTCGGCGGCCGTGCCTCAACGGAGGAGATTGACGGTTTCAAGGTCAATATCGGCGCGATCGCGATCGAACTCGGCGGCGTGTTCGAGGACACATTCAATACGGTCGGTGCGCATCTCGACATCAGGGAGCCTGCGCCCGCGAGTTCGTTCTTCATCGACGGCAAGCTGATCGATGTCGGGCGCGGCGGCTGGTCGCTTCTACTGGGGCAATTGACCAAGCAGGCGTCTCGTATTCTGGAGAAATTCGCGGACGCCCGCAGCGGCAATTTGCCGGACGGACGGCAATCGACCGAAGACTGGCTGAAGGGCTACACCAGCAACGCGTCCGTCCACGCCATCTTCCGAAATCTCTGCGCGGCGATCTTCGCCTGCAACGCTAATGAATTGCCGGCACGCGCGTTTCTGACCTACTTCACTAGCAAGGGCGCATTCAAGCGCTTCGGCTTCTGCCCGCAGGGCACAATCGGCGTCTGGAACGAACTTGCGTCCGTCGTCACACGTAACGGCGATGTCTGGCTTTCGACGCCGGCAACGGCAATCCACACCGCCGATAACCGTGTGACCGGCGTCACGGTTATGCGCGATGGTGAAGAGATTCGCATCCAATCCGATCTCGTCATCAGCAACGCCGGACCAAAGGCGACACTGGCGCTCGGCGGAGAGGCGGCATTTCCGCCAGCCTATGCCGCACAAGTCCGCGACGTGCTTCGTCCGGCGGCCAACATCGTGATCAACATCGCAAGCCGTGAACCGTTGATCGACCATCCCGGAATTGTCACCTTCGGCAAAACCCGCCGGCTTTGCAACATGGCGAACATGACAGCGACTTGCCCCGAACTCGCCCCGCCCGGTTGGCACACGTATGTCGCTTATGCCGTGCCGGTCCCCGCGCTCGGAGATTTCGACAGCGACGACGAAGTCCGGCTCGCGCTCGACGACCTGCGCGATCAATTCAAGAACTTTGATCAGGCGAGAATTCTGTCGGCCCGTGTGATGCGTGACGACTGGCCGGCGCAGCGCAGTTGCGCGGGATACGATATGCCCCGCGAAACCGGCATCATCGGGCTGTGGTGCGTTGGCGACGCCGTCAAACAATACGGCAATGGCGGCACTCAAGCGTGCGCTGAGACAGCCAAACTCGTCACCGACGCGATCCTCGCGCAATACCAGCGCAGCCCACTGCCCGCGACCGTTTGAGAACTCAGGACCGCTGGCCAATGCCGACCGCGCACCCGATCGATCTGGCACATGAAACGCTACCAATGCGGGCTGCGAGCTTGCTGGAATTTCGCAACGTCCGCATCGTCTATGACAATGCGATCGAGGCGGTCCGCGACGTGAGCATCTGCGTTCCCGACGGCGGCATCGTCGCGCTGCTCGGCTCCAATGGAGCCGGCAAATCGACGCTGTTGAAAGCGATGTCCGGCATCCTCTACACCGAGGAAGGCGTGCTCGAAAACGGCACCATCCGTTTTCGCGATGAGGAGGTTCAGCATCTTGCACCGGACGAATTGGTACGCCGGGGTCTCGTTCAGGTGCCGGAAGGCCGCCGGGTATTTGCCGCGCTGACCATCGACGAAAACCTCGCGATGGGCGGCTACAGCAAACCTGCCGCGCAGGTTCGCGAAAATCGCGACAAGGTGTTCGCCTTGTTTCCACGCCTCTTCGAGCGGCGCAGCCAGATCGCCGGCTACATGTCTGGTGGCGAGCAACAGATGCTTGCGATCGGCCGGGCGCTGATGACCGATCCGGTTCTGCTCGCACTGGATGAGCCGTCGCTCGGCTTGGCGCCCCTCATCATCGATCGCATTTATGAGGTGATTGCCAAACTGCGCGATGAGTTGAAGATGACCGTGCTGCTGGTCGAGCAGAATGCCCAGCGCGCGCTGGAGATCGCAGACTACGCCTATATTCTGGAAACCGGCCGCGTCGTTCTCGACGGCACGGCCGAACGGCTCGCCGCCAACGAGGATGTCCGGGAATTCTATCTCGGCATCTCGGCCGGGGGTCACAAGAGCCTGCGCGACGTCAAGCATTACAAGCGGCGCAAGCGGTGGCTGTCATGACGCCGCTTTTGTCTGTCGAGAGCATCGCCAAGAGCTTCGGCGGCCTGAAGGCCGTCGCCGATGTCAGTCTCGACGTGATGCCGGGCGAGATCTGCAGCGTCATCGGCCCGAACGGTGCCGGCAAGACGACGCTGTTCAACATGATCAGCGGCGTGCTTCGCCCAAGCAGCGGCCGCATAATGCTCGGCGACGTCGATCTAACGCGATTGGCACAATCCCGTTTTGCTGCGGCGGGCATTGGCCGCACGTTTCAAAATCTCGCTTTATTCAAGCACGGGACGGCGGTCGAGAATATCCTGACCGGATGCCACACACATCTGCGCTCGACCGTGCTCGACGCCATTATCTTTTTCGGCCGCACCCGCAAGGAAGAGATCGAAGCGCGCGAGCGGGTCGAGGAGATCGTCGAGTTTCTTGAGATCGAGCATATCCGAAATGCCGTCGTCGGCACTCTCTCCTATGGCCAGCAAAAGCGCGTCGAATTGGCCCGCGCACTGGCCAGTCGGCCAAAGCTGTTGCTGCTCGACGAGATGGTCTCCGGCATGAACCAGGAGGAGACCGAGGACATCGCGCGGTTCATTCTGGATATTCGCGACGACCTCGGCATCACCGTCTTGATGATCGAGCACGACATGCGGATCGTGATGGATATTTCCGACCATGTGCATGTTCTGAATTTCGGCCGTAAGATCGCAGGCGGGACACCGGACGAAGTCCGGCGCGATCCAGCCGTTGCGGAAGCCTATCTTGGTCGCAAAGCTGCAACGATGCAGACAGCCCGGCAAAGCGCGGTCAACCATGTCGACGCTTGAAAGCCCTCGTCTGATGCTCGAAGCCGTCGCAAAACCCGCGCCAGCGTTCGTCGCGGTCCAGGATGACGATGCGCTGTCGCGCCGGTTACACGAGGCGTCGATCACGAAGCCGCAGTTGCTGCGCCACCGGGCGCGGACAAGCGGCAGCAATCTAGCGCTGCGCGAAAAAGAACACGGGGTCTGGAAACGCTACTCCTGGCTGCATTATTACGAGACGGCACGCGCCGTCGCGCTCGGCCTCCTCTCGCTCGGCATCAAGCCGGGCGACCGAGTCGCCATCGCCGGCGAAGATACGCCGGAGTGGTTCTACACCGATCTCGGCGCGCAGATGATCGGTGCCGTCGTCGTCGGCATCTATCCGACGAATCCATGGACGGAACTGCAGTACATTGTCCGGCACTCGGGCGCGCGTGTCGTCGTCACCGGCGATCAGGAACAGACCGACAAGGTGCTCGACGCGATGGCGATGGAAGGCGGACTTGCCGCCGTCGAGGCGATCGTCTGCATCGATACCAAGGGCCTGCGCAACTATAAGAATGCGCGTTTGATGTCGTTCGATGCTTTATGCGAGCGCGGCGCGGCTTATGCTATGGACAGGCCGCCAGCGAATACCGAGATCGACCGCTTGATCGACCATGCCTCTCCGGATGATGTATGTATTCTCGTCTATACATCCGGCACCACAGGCCCGCCTAAGGGCGCGATGCTGACGCACCGCAATCTGGTCTATGCTGCCTACAGCTATGCGGAAGCAGTCGGCACAGTCGGCCGCCATCTCGAATCCGTCTGCTATCTGCCGCTGTGCCACGTCGCTGAACGTTGTTACTCCGAAGTGACGCAACTCGTCCTCGGCGGCACCGTCAGCTTTGCCGAATCCATCGACACCGTCGCGGCCAATATCCGCGAAATCGCGCCGACTTTCTTTGTCGGCGTACCGCGCATTTACGAAAAGCTGCAACGGAACTTCATGTTCAGGCTCGGCGAGAGCGGCCGTCTGCGCCAGAATTTCACGCGCTGGGCGTTCGCCGCCGGGCGCAAGCTGTCCGACCGCCGACAGGCCAATGCCGGTCAAGCCAACATCCTTGATCGCGCGCAATTCACGCTGCTCCATCTGATGCTGTTTCGGAACATCCAGAAACATCTCGGGCTCGATCGAACCCATAACCGGCTCTGCGCCGGCGCATCGATCTCCCCGGAGATGCTGCGCTTCTTCGACATCATCGGCGTGCCGGTGTCGCAAGGGTATGGGCTGACGGAATCCGCCGGCGTCGCCTTTGTTCAGCACGGCGCGCATCACCGCCTCGGCGGCTGCGGCCTGCCGTTGCGCGACACCGAATGGAAGCGCGATCCAGACGGCGAGATCAGGTTGAAGAATCCCGGAATCTTCAAAGGTTATTTTCTCGACGATACGGCGTCGACGGCGACGCTCGACGCCGATGGCTGGCTACGCACCGGCGATATCGTCGACATCATGGACAATGGCGAGATTACCGTCGTCGACCGCAAGAAGGCGATCATCATCACGGCGGGCGGCAAGAACATCGCGCCGTCCGAGATCGAGAACGCCCTGAAAGACTCCGAATTTATCAAGGAAGCCATCGTGGTCGGCGAGGCCAGGAAATTTCTCGGTGCGATCATCCAGGTCGACTACGACAATGTCGGACGCTGGGCGCGCGACAAATCGCTCGCCTACACCAACTACAAGTCACTCGTGCAATTGCCGGATGTCCATGGCCTCGTCTCTAGCATCGTCAACACCACGAACAAGCGCTTCGCGCGCGTGGAAAATATCCGCCGTTTCGCAATCCTTGAAAAAGAACTCGATCATGATGACGGCGAGTTGACCGCCACACAAAAGGTTCGCCGCGCGCTGATCGAGACCAAGTTCGCCCGCGAACTCGATATCATCTACGGAGCGGCGGGCTGATGCAGTATCTCGTGCAACTTCTGATCTCCGGGCTCGCCGTCGGTGCGATCTATGGATTGATCGCGATGGGCTTCGCCGTAATCTACAAATCCACCGGGCTCGTCAATTTCGCGCAGGGCGAAATGACGATGATCGTGGCCTATACCGCCTGGTCGATCTCCACCACCGTCAGCGGCAATGTATTCGTCGTCGCGGTTGGCGCGATCGCTGCCTCCCTTTTGCTTGGTCTCGTCATCGAGCGCGTCGTGATGCGGCCGATGCTCGGCGAGCCGATTTTCGCCACCGTGATGGTGACGATCGGACTGGCGGTCATCCTGCGTTCATCCATCACCTTCATCTGGGATGCCTACCCGCACGGGATCGATCTCGGTGTCGGGCGCGAGATATGGCGCGTCGGCAGCATCGGCATGCGCAGCGGCCAGATCGCGGTCATCGCGGCGCTGTTGCTTCTGCTGGCGGCGTTCTGGACATTCTTCCGCTTCAGCAAATTCGGTATCGCGATGCGCGCGGTGGCGGCCGACGATCGCACCGCGCTTCTGATGGGCATCAGCGCCACGCGCGTGCACGCCATCGCCTGGGCGGCATCGTCGGTGATCGCAGGGATTGCCGGCGTTTTCTTTGCCGTCACCTATGATCTGTCGCCGGCGATGTATCAGCTTGGCCTCAAGGCTTTCCCCGCGACGATCCTCGGCGGCCTCGATGCCGTGCTGGGATCCGGCGTCGGCGGAATTCTGATCGGCATCACGGAAAATCTGGCGGGCGGCTATCTCGGCTCCGGCATGAAAGAGGTCTCGGGCTTTGCGATGATCATCGTCGTGCTGATGATCCGGCCGTTCGGCATCTTCGGCGACCGCGACATCGAGAGAGTCTAGATCATGCGCAGCGGCGACTTCAAAGAAACCTATGGCGAGCTGGTCGCGCTGACCGATTCGACGACCGTCTGGCTGTGGTCGGCGGCGCTGGTGCTCGCGCTCGTCATCGCGCCTTTCGTGCTCAATGCCTATGCGCTGTCATTCCTGACGATCATCCTCATTACCGTCACGGGCGTGCTGGGCCTGAACATTCTCACCGGCTACACCGGCCTGATCTCGCTTGGCCATGTCGGCTTCCTTGTCACCGGCGCTTATGGTTACGCGATCGTCGTCTCGAAATACGGCATGCCGCCGCTGCTCGGCTTTCTCGCGGCCGGAATCGTCCCGGCGATGGCCAGCCTGATCGTCGGCGCACCGTCGCTACGGTTGAAAGGGCTCTATCTCGCCATCACCACACTGGCGTTTTCCTTCATCATCAACACCGTGATCCTCGAAGCACGGCCGTTCACCAACGGCGCACGCGGCATCGCAGTCCAGCGTCCCGATATCTTCGGCATCAGCTTCGACAGCGATGCGGCCTTCACGTATCTCTGCCTTGGCTTTGCGATCCTGACGCTCATCGCCACGCTCAATATCCGGCGCAGCCACATCGGCCGCGCCTTTGTCGCGATTCGCGACAATGACATCGCGGCACGCGTCATGGGCGTCAACCTACATGCCTACAAGCTTTTCGCCTTCGTGACTTCGGCCTTCATCACGGGCCTCGCCGGCGCGCTCTATGGCATCTTCCTGTCCTTTGTCAGCGTCGAAGGCTTTCCGTTCCTGCTCTCGATCGAAGCCCTGGCAATCCTGATTGTCGGCGGACTTGGCTCGGCGCTCGGCGCGGTGCTCGGAACGGTGTTGATTGTGTTGTTGCCCGAGGTGACGCGATTGATTTTCAGCCTGTTCAGTTCGCAGATCGAGACACTGTTCTCGACAGGCGCGCAGGAATTGAAGAGCATGCTCTACGGCCTCGTCATCATTCTGTTTTTGCGCTTCCAGCCGCGTGGACTGGTTGGCGCCTGGCACGATCTGAAGCGGATGTGGGTGCACTGGCCGCTGCGTTACTGACGATCCAAAAAGCCGCAGCAAGCGGTCAATCCGGAGGGGAAACGATGATCAAGCATCTGACGACGGTTTCAATTCTGCTCGCGACAGCATGGCTGTCCGCAGGCCATGCGCGGGCCGCCGAACAGGGATTTACCGACACCGAGATTCTGCTCGGCGATGTCGAGCCCGTCACGGGGCCGCCGGCATTGCTGGGTGTCGCGCACACGCTGGGCATGAAGGTCGCCGTGGCGGAAATCAATGCAGCCGGCGGCATCAATGGCCGCAAGGTCCGCTACATCTTCGAAGATGACGGCTATGTCACCGCGCGCACCATTCAGGGCCTGCGCAAGATGATCGACGTCGACAAGGTTTTCGCCGTGGTCGGTGCGTCAGGCTCCGGACAGGCGCTTGCCTCGATGCCGACGCTGGAAAAGGCCGGCATCCCCGCCATCATCAGCATCGGCCCGATCAAGCCGCTGTGGGAGCCGCCGCGCAAGAACGTTTTCGTGCTCGGGCAAGCCTATGAGGAAGGCATCAGCGAATTGGTCCGCTATCTGGCCGATAAAAATTCCGGCAAGAAATGGGGCCTCATCACACAAGACGACGACTACGGCGTCGCCGTCCTTGACGGCTTCGACATCGTTGCGAAGGAAAAGAAGCTGAACGTCGTCTATCGCGGCAGCTACAAAAAGGGCCAGCAGGATTTTTCGTCCGAAATGCTACGGTTGAAGGAAGCCGGCGTCGAGGTGTTTCTCGCTGGCGGCATCATTTCGGAAAACGTCGCGATGATGAAGGAACTGGAAAAGCTCAACGTCAAACCGGTCACTGGTATCTTCTGGCCCGGCCGCGTCGAGGTCGTGCTCAAGCTGATGGGGCCCGCTTCCGACGGCATCTTCGCGGTCGATTATGTCGAGCCGTTCGCGGGATCGGATGGCCAGGCATTTCTTGCCAAGGCCAAGTCGCTGCTGTCCGAACAGGAGTTCAAAGGCGTCAACCGCTACACCATGACTGGATATGCGACGGGCAAGCTGCTATTCGCCGCGATCGAGCGTTGCGGCAAAGCGCTGACCTCGGCCTGCACGATTGCCGAACTCGAAAAAACCAAGGACCTCGCGACCGGCGTGATGGCGCCGATCAGCTTCGGCCCCGGCGTCCGCTTCTCCAATCAGAAACTGAAGATCATGCAGGCTGATTTTGGCACGCTGAGTTACAAGCCGGTGAATTGAGGACTAGACCCTCCGACGTCATTCCGGGGCGTTCGGGTCGTAAAGACCATCAATGATGGTTGTTGTTGGCAAGCGACAAGGAAGCCCGGAATGTCGACTTTCGACTTCATGGATTCTACCAAAGTCGGGCCTCATGAAAATCCTCATTGTCTACGCGCATCAGGAGCCTGCATCTTTCAACAGAGCGCTGCTCGATCGCTCCTTGCACGAGCTGGCCTCGCTCGGGCACGAGGTGAACGTCTCCGATCTCTACGCAATGAATTTCAATCCCGTTGCAACGGCCGCGGATTTTCACAGGCGGCGTTTTTCTCACCGGCTGCATTACGATCGTGAGCAGAAGTTCGCCTACGACAATCATGCCCTCAGCGGCGACATCACGGCCGAGCTTGAGAAACTCATATGGTGCGACGTCTTGATCCTGCAGTTTCCGCTGTGGTGGTTTGCGATGCCGGCGATCATGAAAGGCTGGATCGACCGCGTCTTCGTCAACGGTGCGGCTTACGGCGCAGGTCGGCGCTACGACAGCGGCGGCCTCAAGGGGCGCCGCGCCATGATCGTCACATCGACGGCCGCTTTCGAGGGCATGGCTGCGCCAGACGGGCTGGTCGGCGCGCTCGACGTCATTTTGTGGCCGATCCAGAATGGCACTTTGGCCTATGCGGGATGCACCGTGTTGCCGCCCTTCGTGTCGTGGAATGCGAGCTTTGTCGATGCCGCGACGCGCCAGACCTATCTCGACGGCTACGCGGGACGTCTGCGGACCCTCGAGACAACCGAGCCGTTGTTCTTCCATCCACTCGCCGATTTTGGCGACGACTGGCGATTGAAGCCGGGCGTGGATGCGAAGGCAGTCGGGCAGCAAACCAGGATTAAATCATAGAACTTGCGCCCCAGATTGACGAAACATCACATCCGTTTGGCGACTTCCTCGAGCATCACCTCGGTGGCACCACCGCCGATCGTCAGCACACGCGCGTCGCGCGCCATGCGCTCAATCGGCGTACCGCGCATGAAGCCCGTACCACCATGCAGTTGCAAGCAACCATGCACGACCTCGTGCAGTATTTCGGGCGCCAAGGCCTTCACCATCGAGACTTCGCGCTGACAGGGCTGTCCCGCATCGGCCAATTCGGCGGCGTGATAGGCCAATTGCCTCGCCGCCGCAGCCTTGGTCGCGAGCATTGCGAGCTTGAGCCGTACGGACTGCTGATCCCACAACGGACCGCCGAATGCCTTGCGATGACGCACATAGTTGGCCGTCAGCTCGATCGCTTTTGCGGACTCCCCGGCACAGATGCCGCCGATGCAGATTCGCTCGTTCTCGAAGGTTTCCATGATGCCGTAGAACCCGCGATTTTCTTCGCCCAGCAGATTGTCCGCGGGAATGCGAACATCGTTAAAGCCGATCTCGGCCGTGTCCGAGCAGAGCCAGCCATGCTTGTCGAGCTTGGTTGTTGAAATGCCGGGCGTCTTGCTTTCGACGATGAACAGCGAAATCCCGCGACTTCCCTTCGCGGTCGGGTCGGTTCGCGCTGCGACGATGTAGAGATCGCCATAGACGGCGTTGGTGATGAACATCTTGGCGCCGTTCAATACCCACCAATCTCCGTCGCGCCGCGCTCGCATCTTGAGACCGGCGACGTCGGAGCCGGCATCGGGCTCGGTCACGGCGATCGAACAGATCGTTTCGCCGCGAATGATCGCCGGCAGAAATTTCGCCTTCTGCGCGGGCGTTCCGCGCAAGGTGATATGAACCGCCGACATGTCGCTGTGCACGAGCACCGACGAGGTAAAACCGCCGAACGTGCAGCGGCCCAATTCTTCCGCGAACACCAGCGACGCCAGCGGCCCCATTTCGGTGCCGCCATACTCGACCTCGTGGCGCATGCCGAGGAAGCCGAGCGCGCCCATGCGCCGGAAGATTTCGCGTGGGATCTTGCCGTCACGCTCCCACTGCTCGCCATGAGGAACGACTTCCTTTTCGACGAAACGCCGGACCTGCTGGCGCAACAATTTCAACTCAGCCGACAGATGCGGCGACTCCTGAAACTGAAATTCGGTGTCGACCGCGTCGTGGCGATCGGTGGCAAGCATTGTCATGTTCGTCTCCCGGCGGCTTCGACCTTGAATTGCTTATGAATAAATTGCGCGATTGCCCCGATCGCCTGATCGGCCTCGACGAGTTCCGCGTCGAACATCTGGAAGACATGAATCATGCCGTCCCAGATTTCGAGATTGACTCGCACGCCGGCTGCTTTCGCGTTCTCTGACAGCATCACGGAATCGTCGCGCACGGTCTCGCGGTCGCCGACCTGAATCAGCATCGGCGGCAGACCCCGCAAATCTCCGTATAACGGCGACGCCAACGGATCGCGCGGATCATGGTCGCCGAGATAGGCCGTCGCCAGCGCGAGCACCATTGCACGCTGATGGATCGGATCGGCCGTCGCGCGGCTGACATAGCTGTCGCCGGTCGCCGCCAAGTCCGTCCATGGCGACATCAGGACGGCCGCCTTTGGCAAGGCAACGTTTCGATCACGCAGCATCAGCATCGCAGCCAGTACGAGATTGCCGCCGGCGGAATCGCCGACCATCACGACCTCTCCGGCGTTCACATCGTGATCGAGCAACCAGCGATAGGTCGACGCCGCATCCTCGACGGGCGCTGGGAAGCGATGCTCCGGCGACAGCCGATAATCGACGGCAAGAACACGGCAACCGCTTGCATTGGCGATTCGGCTGATGAGACCGCGATGCGACGCGATCGATCCCATGCGAAAGCCGCCGCCGTGGAAATACAGAAGCGTCGCTGCGCCATCCACCTTCGCCGGTTCGATCCACTCGGCTTCGACACCGCCGGCCGAGAATCGCTCACCCGGCAACGTTCCGGACGTCGCGAAAGCCGCATCCCAATCATGCCGCATCTGATCGATCGACGTATCCCGCTTCCAGTTCCGATAGATTCGCCGGATGCGTGCGATGGCCTGGTCGACAGGAGATGCAATAATATCGTCATCGGCCTGCGCCATCTCAACCACCGATGCCCATGCCGCCGGACACGCCAAGCGTTTCGCCGGTGATAAAAGCGGCCTGATCCGAGGCGAGGTACAGCGCCGCATAGGCCACGTCGTCTGGCTCGCCCAGTCGCCGCAGCAATGTCGCGCCCGTCATCGCGCGAAGAATCTTGTCACCGCCATCCGCCACCGCCTGCTCCAACATCGGCGTGCGGATCGGACCCGGCGCGATGGCGTTTGCTGTGATGCCGAAGCGGGCATTCTCGCGCGCGATGCTTTTCGTGAATCCCACCACGCCGGCCTTGGCGGCGGCATAGACCGCCCCGCCTTTCGAGCCAAGCCGCCCGGCTTCCGACGTGATGTTGATAATGCGACCGAAATTGGCGATCTGCATAGCCGGCAGGACGGCATGCGTGCAGGCCAGCACCGCGCCAAGATTGACCGCGATCAGTTTTGCCCAATCCTCGGGCGTTGTCTCGGTAAAGAATGCATGCTGATCAATGCCGGCATTGTTGACGAGAATGTCGAAGGGCCCGATGTCGGCAAACGCTCGCGCGACCATTCCAGCGTCAGCCACATCAAGGTCGAGCACCTGACAACCGATCTCGTCGGCAACGCGCAGGGCCGCGATAGCATCGCGATCGCCGATCGTCACATTCCCGCCGGCTCCAGCAAAACAGCGCGCGATCGCCGCACCAATGCCGTTCGCGCCGCCGGTGACGAAGGCGCGGCGCCCATCGAGCCGCCCGAACGCGCGTGCTTCCGGCATCATGTCAGCGACCCGTAAATTTTGGTGCGCGGCGCTCGATCACCGCGGCAAGTCCCTCGCGTGAATCAGCCGTCCCTGACAATTCGGAAACCGTGCGCGCCTCTTCCGGCAGGCATTGCTCGACCGACAGGCCGATGCCGCTCCACAACAATCGCTTGGTTGCGGCAAGGGCCTTCGGCGCACCGGCCGCAAGTTCGCGCGCCAATTTCATCGAGGCCTCATGCAGTTCGCCGTCGGGCACCACCGTCGTGACGATGCCCATCTCGTGCGCTTCTGCAGCGGTGATGATCGGATTGGTCAGCAAGATTGTCGTCGCGCGGCGCAGCCCGACCAGACGCGGCAGCGTCACCGACACGCCCGCATCGGGCGCCATTCCGACCCGCGTCGCGCCGGCGAGGAATTTGGCCGACTCGGCGGCAATCACCATGTCGGCGGCGCAGACAAGACCGAAGCCGCCGCCGCCTGCCGCGAATCCATGCACCGACGCGATCACCGGCGCATCGAGCCGGATCATCGTCGCCACCGCGGTCTGGAGGTACGCCGTCGCCTGACGCAAATAATCCGGAAGTTTCTCGCCCTTCGACGCGAAATCGCGCACATCGCCGCCGGCGCAGAAATTCTTGCCTTCGCCGCTCAACAACACGACGCGGATCTCCGGTTCGCCATGACACAGCATCAGCGTATCACCAAGCGCGCGCAGGAATTCGACATTCATGCCGTTGGACACCTCCGGGCGGTTCAGACGGATCTGAGCGATGCCATTGGTGACGTGCAGCAGCACCGGGCCTTGATCGATCGACGGCAACGCCATCATTCCTCCGCATGCGTCTTGCGTTCGCGCTAGATTAAAAACGACAGCGTGAACAAGGCTTTTTCATTATTGACCAGCGTGACCTTCTTGTAGGCCATACGCAACTCGTCATCGACGTAACGCAATCGATATTCGTTGCGAGCGGCCCAGATCGTATCGTCGCGCAAGCTTGACTCGAAGATCATGCTGTTGCTGGCGACGGCAATGTCGCCATTCGCATCGTCGAGCAATTCGATATTCGATACCAGACGGCGCAGCCGCGACTGCGGCGTCTGCGTGTGGCGCTTGCCGGTCAGCAGTTGTTTGACGCGGAGCGAGATGCGCGAGCGGTTGTCATAGATGATCGACATCTCACGCTCGGGATCGATGTTGCCGCCATTGGCCGGCACCCAATAGATGCCGTCATCAGTCCATAGCGATTCCCATGCCTCGTATTGGTGCTCGTCCTGCAACCGCGCTTCCTTGTAGATGAAGGCTGTCGTGGCCTGTAGCAGATTCGTTGGGCTCTCACGCGTCAGCATCAGCGGCCATCCATCAGGCTGCGGTAATGCCGCCAGATGCCGCGCGACGGCACCTCGTCAGTCACCTGACTGACGAGGAATCCGTCCTCGTCACGGCCCTCGCGGTGCTCGCCGCGACCGAGAAACACCCATTCCGGATTGCGCGCGAGAATGCCGCGATGACACCGCTCATACATCTCGGAATCATCGGCGAGCAGCAATCCCGCCGGCCCGACGGACCCCATCGTCTGCTGCCGCATCCGGCGGTTCAGATCCGGCGCCCCCTTGAACTGAAGTGCGGTCACATGCTGCACGCTGTCATCGACCGCCAGCGGCTGGATGACAAACATCTGGATTTCCGCAATAAATAAGTTCGGGAAGATCATGACATGCGGCGTACCGTCGATCATGATCTCGCGCGCCTGATCCACGCCGTATGACTCTTTCATCTTCGCCACGTAACCCGGCAAGCGATCTTCATTGGTGCCAAACCAACTCAGCGGCTTATTACGCTTCCTGAACTCGGGCCGCAGATCGATCTCGGTATGGCCGTTGCCGTAATCACGCGTCACCGCCGTCGAGGCGCCGGCATAGAGCTTGCCGATCGCGCTGTCCGCAACGCCGAAGATCGACGAATGCACGAAGGCTGGATGATAGCCGTCGCACTCGTTTTCAAGAATGAACTTCCAGTTTGCCTTGACGCGGTGCTTGAGAAAGCCGCCTGTGACCTCGACCTCGCCATCTGGCGACGTTCGCACCAATCGGTCGATGGTTTCGGCCGCGCCTCCAAGATGCTCTTTCAGCGTCGGGCCTTCGGCGGCGAACGAGCCGAAGACGAAGCCGCGATAGGATTCGACGCGGGTGACGCGACCGAGCCGCAGGTCCGATTTGTCGCGCCCCTCATAGCCGTCGGGAAAAGCGTATCCAACAAGGCGGCCGTCGGTCGCGAAAGTCCATGAATGAAAAGGACAGGTGAAGGAACGCGCATTACCCTTATCGTAGGAACAGACTTGATTGCCGCGATGCGAGCAGCGATTCAGCAACAGATTGATGCCGCCCTGCTCGTCGCGCGTCATGATGATCGATTGCGGACCGACCGACTTCATAACGTAGTCGTTGGCCTTGGGCACTTCGCTCTCATGGCCGACATAGACCCAGGTGCGATACCAGATGTTCTGCAGTTCGGCCTCGAAGATCGCCGCATCGCTATAAAGCGATCCATGCACCCGATTCGGGCGGATCAGCCGATCCCATTGCGACTCCTTGGGTATGATGGTCATCGCGGCTCCATCGAAAACAACGCGCACGGCAAAGCCAGGCACTTTAATAATCCGACTGACCGTTCTAATTTAGAGGTATCGTCATCGACATTCAAGCGGATTTTATGGTCTGCGTTTATGGTCCTATAGAGATTTGCGGCCCGACCGATTTCCCTCGCAGATCGCGCGACTCAACGGTGCGGGATGCGAATTCGTCGTGCTTGGCAATTTGATCCGCGAACGGTCGGCCCCCAATTGCAAGCGAAGCATTGCCAATTCAGTGTTTCGTCTGCAATGACGGCTTCACTTGGTCTGGGGATGCCGCTCGGAACAGCTTGATCTCGCCCTGAAGTTGAAGGCAAACGTAGAGATCGCCGAGGGCTCGCTTGGCGTAAACGGGACGAGATCGACATGGACCAGAAATCCCCTGCCGCGCCTGTGCCCTCCGATTGGGACATCGCCAATGCCGCGACGCTACGGCCGATCAGCGAGATCGCCACGGACCGCCTCGGCATTCCGGCCGACAGCATCGAGCCCTACGGGCGGACCAAAGCGAAGATTTCGATGGACTTCGTTCAGAACGCGCTCGCGACGCGGCCGGATGGGAAGCTGATCCTTGTCACCGCGATCAACCCGACGCCGGCCGGCGAGGGCAAGACAACCACGACGGTCGGCCTCGGCGATGCGCTCAATCGCATCGGCAAGAAGGCGTTGATCTGTTTGCGCGAGCCTTCGTTGGGGCCGTGCTTCGGCATCAAGGGCGGGGCGGCCGGCGGCGGCTATTCGCAGGTCGTGCCGATGGACGAGATCAACCTGCATTTCACCGGCGACTTCCATGCCATCGGTTCGGCCAACAATCTGCTCGCCGCGCTGATCGACAACCACATCTACTGGGGCAACGAAGCGGGCCTCGATCCGCGCCGCATCACCTGGCGGCGCTGTCTCGACATGAATGATCGCGCGCTGCGGTCGATCGTCTCGTCGCTCGGCGGCGCGGCCAACGGGTTTCCGCGCGAAGACGGTTTCGACATCACGGTCGCATCGGAGATCATGGCGATCCTCTGTCTCGCGACATCCTACGAAGACCTCGAACAGCGATTGGCGTCGATCGTGGTCGGCCTCGATCGAAACAAGCAGCCGGTGCGCGCCGGCGCGTTCAAATCCGAAGGCGCGATTGCAGCGCTGCTGAAGGACGCTTTGAAGCCGAACCTTGTGCAGACCCTGGAAAACAACCCTGCCTTTGTGCATGGCGGTCCGTTCGCCAACATCGCGCATGGTTGCAATTCGGCGATCTCGACCAAGCTCGGCTTGAAACTCGCCGATTACGTCGTCACCGAAGCGGGCTTCGGAGCAGATCTGGGCGCTGAAAAGTTTCTCGACATCAAATGCCGGCAAGCCGGATTGAAGCCCGACATGGTGGTGATCGTCGCCACCGTGCGCGCTTTGAAATTCCACGGCGGCGTCGAGAAGGCCGATCTGGGCACGCAGAATGTCGGCGCGGTGCGATCGGGGCTCGCCAATCTGAAACGCCATATCGGTAACATCGCGAAATTTGGCCTGCCGGCCGTGGTCGCGATCAATCGCTTCGGCAGCGACACCGACGACGAAATCCGCGCGATCATCGACGGCTGCAAGGCGATCGGCGTCACGGCCGTCGTCTGTACGCATTTCTTGCAAGGCGGTGCGGGCGCGGAAGAACTGGCCAAAACCGTCGTCGCCGGCATCGACGAAGGCAACGCGGCATTCGCGCCGATCTATCCGCTCGACAAACCGTTGGCCGACAAGATGCGGATCATCGCGCGGGAGATCTATGGCGCGAAGGATGTCGCTATCCCGAAGCCGGTCGCGGACCGGCTGAAGGATTTCGAGGCGATGGGGTTTGGCCACCTGCCGATCTGCATGGCGAAGACGCAATACAGCTTCTCCTCCGATCCCGATTTGCGCGGCGCGCCGGACGACTTCACCCTGCCGGTGCGCGAGGTGCGGCTCTCGGCGGGTGCGGGCTTTGTCGTCGCGATCTGCGGGGACATCATGACGATGCCGGGCCTGCCGCGCGTGCCGTCATCGCAGCGCATCCGGATGGACGTCAATGGCCGTATTGCAGGGCTTTCGTAAGGTCAACAAAACATGAGAGCCAGACTCTCGTAACCATCGCGGCAGGGCGATTTTCGTTTACCTTCCAATTTAAGGATTTCGGCCAAAGCGTGTGCGATGGTGACGACATGATCGGGGCCAACCCGGCAAGGAAGTCACAGGAAGTCGTCAAGGGTCGGAGCCGCGTGAGGTGTCCGGCCCGTCCAAACGGGAAGTTTCACATGGCGGCACAGAAGAAAAAGACCGGCGCGAAACGCAAGCCGGCTCAAAGCCGCCCGCAACCCCATTCTCAGAAGGCCTCCGGCAAATTCGGCCTCGTTCTGACCGCCGCCTTGCGCGGCGTGATTAACATGGCCGTCGTCGCGACGGTCTCGGCCACCGTGCTCGGCGGCCTGCTCGCCGTGAAGCATTTCGGCCTGTAAGTTAGGCCGCCAGCATCGTCCCGTAGATCGTCATTGCGCCGATGCCGATCGTCACCAGACCGACTGCAACCTGCAAGCCGCGATTGGCCCAGGTCAGCCACTTTGCCGACGCCGCGATCGGCACCGCAATCACGGTCGACAGCGCGCCCATCCCCAGCATCGAGCCGATCCCGAACAGCAGAATGTAAAACACGCCGATCGTCGTGCTGCCGGCCTGCGACGCCGCCAGCACGACGAGCGCAGCCGATCCCGCCATGCCGTGCATCAGCCCCACCATCAGCGTCCGCCAGCGGATGCCGTGACCGTGCTGATGGGCACTGTCGCGATGCGCCATCGTGTCGTTCGCGTGGCTGTGAACATGAAGATGCACCGGGCCGTTACCGTGGCGATGGCCATGGACATGGACGCGGTCGCGCCACAACCGCCACAACACATGCGCGCCAAGCCCAATCAACATAGCGCCGACGGCGGCTTCCAGCGGGCGTTCGAGATGGTCCGGGATCGCCTGCCCGAGCAGGATCGCCATGCCGGCGAATGCGAACAGCGTCAGCGTGTGACCTAGACCCCAGGTCAGGCCGTGGCGGACGATATCGCCGACGCCGGTGCGTCGCGCTGCAATGCTCGACACCGCCGCGATGTGATCAGCCTCCAGCGCATGCTGCATACCGAGCAGAAACCCGAGGCCAAGAATTCCGAACATGCGCGCCCGATCATTGAATGCCGATGCATACTATCGATACAGAATTTCCGTTGCGGCCACATGCCTTTTTACGGCGTCCCGATCGCTACGAGCCCTTGAAGGTCGCAGGTCGCTTGCCGAGAAACGCCCCGACGCCCTCGGCGAAATCCGCTGTGCCCATGCAGGCGCGAAACGCATCGCCTTCGGCGGTCATCTGATCGTGCATCGAGCGCTCCAGCGAGCCGCGGAGCAATGCCTTGGTTTGGCCGAACGCAAAAGTCGGCCCGTCCGCGAGGCGTTTGGCAAGCTTGTCGGTTTCGGCGGCGAGATCGGCCGCCGGCACGACCTTGTTGACAAGGCCAAGCCGGAACGCCTCGTGAACGTCGAGATTATCCGACATCAGCGCGATTTCCATGGCCTTGCGCAGACCGACGAGGCGCGGCAGCGAAAACGTCGAGGAGCCGTCCGGGCTGGTGCCGAGTTTTGAATAAGCGAGATTGAACACGACATTGTCGGCGGCGATCGCCAAGTCGGTCGCGAAGGCGATGCTCGCGCCGGCTCCAGCGACAGGGCCGTGCAGGCTCGCGATCACCGGCGACGCGAGCCCGACGAG
The DNA here is from genome assembly GCA_964244735.1 of uncultured Tardiphaga sp. Lineage (GTDB taxonomy): Bacteria > Pseudomonadota > Alphaproteobacteria > Rhizobiales > Xanthobacteraceae > Tardiphaga. The sequence continues at coordinate 48,307 of CAXTJT010000007.1, read as the reverse complement.
CATTTCGAGCCCGTCATGCAACGGGTCCATGATGGTGCGGATGCGGGCGCGGCCCTCTTCGACCGGGCCGCCAAAGGCCGAAACATCGCCGCCCGCCATGAAGGCGCGGCCTTCGCCCGCGATCACCACGACGCGGTTCGCTGTATCGGCCGCGACGCGCTGGCAGGCATCATAAAAAGCCTCGGCTGCTTCAACGCTGAGCGCATTGAGAACCTTCGGACGGTTGAACACGATGCGCGCGACCGGGCCGTCGGTCTTGAGCAGCACCGGCTTTTCAGCGTCAGACATCGCGATTCCTCCCATCAAGATCCCGAGCGCTGTAAAGGTGCATCAATCGGCGCTGGACGGAATTCTAATGGCATCGCATGCCAATAACCAGTCGTCGCGCGGCCGATTCTCGGACGCGCGAAGCCTGGTTGGCTTTATGAAAACCGTGAGATCAGATCCCTGACCGCACAAGTCGCATCAGATGGCGTTGCGGCGGGAAAAGAAGCCCCAAACGAACAGCACGATTATCGCTCCGACAACCGCGCCGATAAAGCCCGCGCCTTCGCCCGGACGATACCAACCCATGGCTTGGCCGAGATAGCTGGCGACCACGGCACCGACGATTCCCAGGATGGTGGTCAGGATAAAGCCGCTCGGTTCGTTCGAGCCGGGCATGATGAACTTGGCGACGACGCCGGCGAGAAATCCAATGATGATCGTCCAGATGATGCCCATGGTCTGTCCTTGATATGCCTGTCGCGGCATTGTGGTCGCGGTTCGGTGAATCTTGCCGCATATGAGTGATAAGAAGGAGAAACCGTAACGGTTCCGTGACGCTCGATTTGGCCGTGGCCGGCGGTTGCCTTACATGTCGCGTATGATCCCGACTTCGATACATGTGTGCGCGCTCGGCGATCTCGATCAAATTGCCTTGTCGTTGCGCGAATATCGCCTGCTGACATTGTTGTCGCCGTCGCACATCGACGAGACATGGAAACGTCACGTGCGCGGCGCGCATCTGCATCTGGCGTTCAACGACATCAATGAACCACGGGACGGATTGATCGCGCCGGATCGCGAAATGGTGGCGCAGATCATCGATTTCGGCCACAATGTCTCCGAGGATATGCCGCTGCTGATCCATTGCTGGGCCGGCATCAGCCGCTCGAGCGCGGCGGCATACATCATCGCCTGTGCGCGCAGTTCCGGACGCGAATTCGAGATTGCAGATTGCCTGCGCCGCCGCGCGCCGTTCGTTACGCCAAACGCGCTGATGGTGGCGCTGGCGGATGATCTGCTGTCGCGCGACGGACGCATGATCGATGCGATCACCGCCATCGGCCGTGGCAAAGAGGCCTTTGCAGGCACGCCCTATGAGTTGCCGCTGACCTAACCCACCACCGCCAGAACGCCCAGTAAAAATCCGACCTCACCGAACTGTTCGACCGCGCCCAGCACGTCGCCGGTGTAGCCGCCGAGCAGCCGCTTCGACCAAGCCGCCAGGGCCAAGCCGAGCAGCAGCGCGCCGAGCCATCCGGCAATAAAAGCCAGTCCCGCAAGCCAGAGCAGCGGCAGCGCCGCGACGGCAACAACGAGACCGATGATTAGCAACTCGCTCTTACGCGGCTTGCTTTCCTCATAGGCGACCTTCATCGCCGTAACGTCGCCTGCGTAATTCAACCGCATCATCACCAGAGCCGGTGCGGCACGGGCTGCGGCATGGCCGGCGATCAAGGCGCAAGCGGCGATCTCGATCGGCAGCGCCGTCAGCGCGCCGACACGCAACGCAATTCCAAGGCCAAGCGCCAATGCGCCATAGGTGCCGATGCGGCTATCCTTCATGATCTCAAGACGCATGGGGACACTCCACCCGCCTCCAAATGAGTCAAACGTATCGGCGAGGCCATCCTCGTGTAGCGCGCCTGTCAGCGCGATGCTGGCGGCGACGGCGCAGATCGCTGCAAGCGCATGGCCCCACATCAGATCGGCCAGCAAAAGGACAGTGGCCGAGGCGCCGCCGATCAGAATTCCAATCAAGGGCGAATATTTCAACGATCGCGTCAGCCAATCCGGCGTCATCCCGTTGGGCGACGACGGCGCGGGCAGGATCGTCAGGAAGCGAAACGCGTTCCAGAAATGCGAACGCTCGCTCATTTAGATTCGCCCCGCGAGCACATCGTCGAGCGACGCCACGTCAGTCAGCAGCTTTGCAGCAGCACGCAGCAACGGCACCGCGAGCAGCGCGCCGGTGCCCTCGCCCAAGCGCAGATCGAGATCGAGCAGCGGCACAGCATCGAGCGCTTTCAGAACGATGTCGTGGCCGCGCTCCGCCGAACGATGCGCGAAGATGCAATAATCACGCGCCGCCGGAGACAGCCTTATCGCGACCAGGGCCGCCGCGCTACAGATGAAGCCGTCGATCAGTACGGGTGTCTTGGCAGCGGCAGCGCCGAGGATCGCACCAGCGATCATCGCGATCTCGAAGCCGCCGAACTGCGCCAGCACGTCGCGCGGCGTTGTCGCATCGGATCGCGCCGCCGCCATCTCGATCGCCGCACGCTTGCGCACCATGCCCTCGTCGCTCTGCCCGGCCCCGACGCCGACGCAATCATTCAAGGGGGCCGGCGCAAGGCGATGCACGATCAAGGCCGACGATGCCGTATTGCCGATGCCCATCTCGCCGAGCACGATCAGGTCCGCGCCGGCCGCGATGCGCGCCTGCGCCAGCGCTGCCCCCTTGGCGAGCGCCGCATCGGCCTCGTCGAGGCTCATCGCACTTTCGCGCGCGGCGTTCGACGTGCCTTTGCGGATTTTCGCGTCGATCAAACGCGGATGCGCGAGCAGATCTGCTGCGACGCCGGCGTCGACCACCATGACGTCGGCATCGCAGGCCGCAGCAAAGGCATTGGCGCTGGCCCGGCCGGCCAGGTAGGTTTGCACCATCGCCACCGTGACGGCTGAGGCATAAGACGACACGCCCTCCGCGACCAGCCCGTGATCGCCGGCGAACACGATCAGCACGGCCTCCTTGATCGATGGCTCCGCAGGATGCGCGATCAGCCCCAATTGCAATGCCACTGCCTCGATCCGCCCAAGCGAACCCGGCGGTTTGGCCTTGCCGTCGATGCGCGCACGGATCGCGGCTTCAGGCATGCCATCAAGCGGCGGCACGGATAGAGCGGTCATCCTGTTCCCCATCAAAGCGGCGCGGGTCTGACGCATCGCGGCAGGCAGGTCAACCCGGTTGACCGCGCCTGACACCGCGGTTAGCGTTGCGCGCGATGGTCCTTCCGCGTGGAAGGTGAATAGGGAAGCCGGTGCGAGCGGCCTCAATCTGAGAAAGCTCCATGCCGGCGCTGCCCCCGCAACTGTAAGCGACGAGCCCTTGCCGAAACCACTGGATGCAAATCCGGGAAGGCGGCGATCAGGTGACGACTCGCGAGCCAGGAGACCTGCCATCGCGATAGTGCTTTGGAAACGCCGTGGCGCGGGGTGCGCCTGACGTGAGCGAGTGCGACGGTCAGCCGTCGCGCGCGATCCCCTGAAGCTCGCGGCCAGCGATGGCCATCGTTCGGGCCTTGGATATGGATCGTGACCTTTCCAACACCGCACCGGCAGGCGCGATCACTCTCAGCGTCTGCACGGTCTGCACGGCCGCCGATGTTACCGCGCCCCCGGGTCCTGAGCTGGTCGAGGCTCTGCGCGAAGCAATCGGCGACAACGCGCAGGTCCGCGCCGTGCAATGTCTCGGCGTCTGCAAGCGACCGGCGACCGTCGCCGTCACCAGTGCCGATGGTTACACGTTCCTTTTCGGCGATCTCGTTCAGGAGACGGCAACTCCGGCGCTGACGGCCTTCGTGCAGTCCTATCGCCTCGCCAATTATGGCCTTGTGCCGTGGCGCGAACGGGCGGAGGTGCTGCGCAAGGGCATGGTGGCGCGGATCCCGCCGTTGCGCTGGTCGCCCGACGACGGCCGCGCCCCGACATGACGATGCTTGCGACGACCTTGGTGCTCGGCGGCGCTCGCTCCGGCAAATCGACTTTCGCGGAATCGCTGGTGCGCGATAGCGGGCTTTCGGGAGTTTATCTCGCGACCGCGACAGCCGGCGACGACGAGATGCAGTTGCGCATCGCTGAGCATCGCACGCAACGCGGCAGCGGCTGGACCACGATCGAGGAGCCTATGGCGCTGGTCGAGACGCTGGCTCGCGAAGCGACAAGAGGCCGCGCGGTGCTTGTCGATTGCCTGACGCTGTGGCTGTCGAACCTGATGTTCGCGGAACGCGACGTCGCGCTCGAATCGCGGCGACTGGCGGATCATCTGCGCACGGTCCAGACGCCGATTGTGCTGGTCTCCAACGAAGTCGGCCTCGGCCTCGTCCCGGAGACGCCGCTCGGCCGCGCCTTTCGCGATGCGCAAGGCCGCCTCAACCAGGTCATCGCCGCAGCCGCGCCCGCCGTCGTCTTCATCGCGGCGGGGCTTCCGCTCTGGCTCAAACAATCCAATGTTCAGGAGAACTGACATGTCCCGCATTTCCGTCACCGTCCTCACCGGCTTTCTCGGCGCTGGTAAAACCACGCTGCTGCGTTCGTTGCTGACCCATGCCGAAGGCCGCCGCATCGCCGTCATCGTCAACGAGTTCGGCGATGCCGGTTTCGACGGCGGACTGGTCGAGGAGTGCGCGGCCAGCGCCTGCGCGCCCGGCGACATCGTCGAACTGGCAAATGGCTGCATCTGCTGCACCGTCGCCGACGATTTCATTCCGACGATGGACAGGCTGCTATCGCGCGACCGGCCGCTCGACGCCATCGTCATCGAGACATCCGGTCTCGCATTGCCGCAGCCCTTGCTGAAAGCCTTCGCATGGCCTGCCGTGAAGACCCGCGCGACCGTCGACGCCGTCGTCACCGTTGTCGACGCGGTGGCGCTGTCCGAGGGCCGCGTCACGCTGGACGAAGAGGCCATCGCGGCGCAGCGCGCGGCCGACGCCGCGCCGGATCATGACGATCCGATCGAGGAAGTGTTCGCGGATCAACTGGCCTGTGCGGACCTCGTCGTATTGTCCAAAAGCGATCTCGTCGCCGATAACGCTTCGGCCGATATCGAAAAGCGCCTCGGCGCGCTGCTGCGGCCGGGCGTGCGCATGGTGCGCTCGCAGGGCGCGGTGCCGCCCGCCGTTTTGATCGGGCTGAACGCCGCCGCTGAGGACGATATGGCCGCACGCGCCGGCCATCACAGCGAAGAAAACGAGCATGACCATGACGACTTCGACAGCATCGTCGTGGCGGCAGCGGCCGCTACCGATCTCGATGTGGTGCGCGCGCGCGTCACCGCTGCGCTGGGCGCCAACGGCGTGTTGCGCATCAAGGGGCATGCGCGGATCGACGCGAAGGCCGCACCCGTCGTCGTGCAGGGCGTCGGCAGCCGCGTTGACCTGTCCTTTGCGCGGCCTGATGGCGTTGCAACCGAACATCTCGTCGTGATCGGACTGAAAGGGTTCGACGGCAACGCCGTTCGCCTAGCGCTGGCGGGCTGATGACCCGCTTCGCCGTCATCCCGAGCTGCGCGGCATCTTCGTTGCACCTCGAAGAACGACAGAGAGCCCCGTGGCCGATCCTTCGAGGCATGACAAGGACGAGTGAATGCGCCTCAGAATGACGCTGCAGAACGCTGACAGGCCAGTCGATTTCATATGCATCTGAAGCTCGACAGCACAGGCGGCATAGACGACGGCGACGTCGCCCGTGACCTCGGGCAGGAGAGCGCCGACATCGTCGTGCTGTCGGCGGCCGACAGCGACCTTGCGTCCTTCGCTGCCGCGCATGCGGCGTTGCCCGGCGATTTTCCGACGCTGCGGCTGACGAACCTGCTCGCGCTGGGCCATCCGGCGTCGGTCGATCTTTACGTCGAGCGAACATTGGCGGACGCCAAAATTGTGCTGCTGCGGATGCTCGGCGGCATGGGTTACTGGCCGCACGGCGTCGAGAGTCTGCGAACCTACGCCCGCGCGCGCAACACGCTGTTCGCCTGCATTCCCGGCGAAATGATCTGGGATGCCGATCTCGCGGCACGGGGCACGCTCGATGCCGCGGCCACCCAACCGCTCTGGCGCTACTGCAGCGAAGGCGGTGTCGACAATGCCCAACTCGCCCTGCGCTACGCCGCGCATCTGATCGGGCATGGCGACAAGCCGCCTGCCGCGCGCCCGATGCCCGCCGCCGGTTTTTGGCCGCATGCGCCAATTGTCAGCGAACGCCCGCTTGCGCTGCTCGTGTTCTACCGCGCGCTGGTCGCGGGCGACGACATGATGCCGATTGCGTCGCTGCGCCACGCGCTTGACGCACGTGGTCTCGCGACGACCTGCGTGTTTGTCACCAGTCTCAAGGATGCGCAATGCCAGGCTTTTTTGCGAGCGGCGATGGCAGCGCATCCGCCGGACGTCATCCTCAACGCCACGGCCTTTGCAACGGCGACAGCCACCGACTTCGGCGTGCTCGCTGGCTGCGACGCGCCGGTCCTGCAGGTCGCGCTCGCCGGCTCGTCGCGTACCGCCTGGGAGGACTCGTCGCGCGGGCTGATGCCGCGCGATCTTGCGATGCATGTCGTGCTGCCGGAGGTCGATGGTCGCATCTTCGCGCAGGCCGTCGCTTTCAAGGAGTTGCAAGATAACACCACCAGCTTCGCGCCGGTGCGCTATCGGCCAGTGCCAGATCGTGTCGATGCCGCTGCCGATCTCGCCGGCGCATGGGTGCGGCTGCGCCGGGCGACACCGCCGCAGCGCCGTGTCGCGATTTTGCTCGCGAACTATCCGAACCGTGACGGCCGCCTGGGCAATGGTGTCGGCCTCGATACGCCCAAGAGCCTGATCGGCGTGCTCGACGCAATGCGTGCCGACGGCTACCATATCGACGGCGCACCGACTGACGCCGCCGCGATGATGCAGGCGTTGCAGGACGGCCCAACCAACGCGCTGCAAAACCGCACCGCGCGATTCGGCGGGATTGCATGGCCTCTCGCGTCCTATCGCGCTGCCTTCGCGACCTTGCCGCCGGCGATCCGGCAAGCCGTAATGGCGCGCTGGGGCAAAGCGACGGACGATCCGCATCGCGACGGCAACGATCTACGTCTTTCGCTGCATCGCTTTGGCCACGTCGTCGTCGGCGTGCAGCCCGCGCGCGGCTACAACGTCGATCCGAAAGCAACCTATCACGATCCTGATCTGGCGCCGCCGCATCATTATCTCGCAACTTATCTCTGGCTGCGCCACGCCTTCGACGCGCATGCGATCATGCATCTCGGCAAGCACGGCAATATCGAATGGCTGCCGGGCAAGAGCGCCGGGCTCTCGGCCGCGTGCTTTCCCACTGCGATCCTCGGCACGCTGCCGCATCTCTATCCCTTCATCGTCAACGATCCCGGCGAAGGCATTCAGGCCAAGCGCCGCACGGCGGCGGTCATCATCGATCATCTGACTCCGCCTATGGCGCGCGCCGAACTTCACGACGATCTGGCGCGACTTGAAACGCTCGTCGATGAATATGCACTCGCCGCCGATCTCGATCCGAAACGCGCCGGAGCCATTGCCGACGACATTCTCTCGCTCGCGCGCACGACCCGGCTTGATTCGGATATCGCGATCTCGCGCGAGACGCCGCCACACGAGGCCTTGCGCGCAATCGACGCGCATCTGTGCGATCTCAAGGAAATGCAGATCCGCGATGGGCTGCATGTGTTCGGCGCGTCGCCACAAGCGACGCAGCGCGACGCATTGCTTGTGGCGATCGCGCGGCTGCCGCGCAGCGACGCGAAGCTCCGCGACGCGTCGCTGCATCGCGCGCTGGCGCGTGATCTCAGTCTCGATGATTTCGATCCGCTGACGCGCGATCTCGCCGATACGTGGCGCGGCCCGCACCCGGCGGCGCTATCGTCGCTCTCCGATGCCCTGTGGCGCACCAGCGGCGACACAATCGAGCGCATCGAGACGCTTGCACAGCAGATCGTCTCGTCTCGCGCTTGCCATTCCGCATGGTCGCAAACCGCCGCCGTGCTTGACTGGATCGACGACACACTGCGCCCGGCCATCGACGCTTGCGGCGATGCCGAGACTGGCGCGCTGCTGCGCGGGCTCGATGGGCGTTTTGTAATGCCCGGACCGTCCGGCGCGCCGACACGCGGACGACCTGACGTGCTGCCGACCGGACGGAATTTCTACGCCGTCGATGTCCGTGCGGTACCGACGCCATCGGCGTGGCGCATCGGCAAACTTGCGGCCGAACGGCTGGTCGAGGCCTATTGGCAGGAGGCCGGCGAATGGCCACACGCCATCGCGCTGTCGGCCTGGGGGACAGCGAACATGCGGACCGGCGGCGACGATGTCGCGCAGGCGCTGGCGCTGATCGGCGCGCGGCCAGTGTGGGACGAGACCTCCGGCCGCGTCACCGGCTTCGCGATCGTGCCACTGTCGGATCTGAAGCGTCCTCGCATCGACGTCATCTTTCGTGTCTCGGGCCTGTTTCGCGATGCCTTCCCGACCCAGATGGACATCATCGGCAGCGCGATCAGCGCCATCGCCGATCTCGATGAACCCGACGACGCGAATCGGATCGCGACCAACGTCCGCGCGCGCACTCTGGCTTTGCAGGCGCAAGGCCTTGATGCAACGACGGCGCGAAAGCAGGCCGCATGGCGCGTGTTCGGATCGAAGCCCGGCGCCTATGGCGCGGGTCTTCAGGCGCTGATCGACGAAGGCGGATGGGAGACGCGCGGCGATCTCGCCGAGTCCTATGTCGCCTGGGGCGGTTATGCCTATGGCTGCGGCACCGAAGGCGAGACCGCGCGTGATGATTTTTCCGAACGCCTCGCCACGATCGATCTTGTCGCCCAGGCGCAGGACAATCGCGAGCACGACATTCTGAACTCCGACGACTACTACCAGTTCATCGGCGGCCTCGCGGCCACCGTGCAACAGCTCAAGGGCGCGGCGCCGCGCATCGCCCATATCGATACGTCGCGCCCGGAATCGCCGCTGCCGCGCTCGCTTGCGCATGAGATTTCGCGCGTGGTGCGGGGCCGCGCCGCCAATCCAAAATGGATCGCGGGCGTGATGCGCCACGGCTATAAAGGCGCGTTCGAGATCGCGGCGACAGTGGATTATCTGTTCGGCTTCGCCGCCTCGACCGATGCCGTCGGCAACCATCATTTCGATCAACTGTTCGCGGCCTATCTCGAAGATGAGACGGTGCGCGACTTCATGCACGACGCCAACCCTGCCGCCTTGCGCGAGACCGCGCAGCGCTTTTCCGAGGCCATCCGCCGCGGACTGTGGACGCCGCGTTCCAACAGCGCTGCACTGTTGATTTCAGATCTCACAAGGACATCCCATGACCGACACGCATGATGCCGACAACGAACGCCACGCCGCCCGAATGCGCAAGCACAAGGCCGCAAAGGACAAGATGCTGGCCGCCAAGAGCGATCAAAAGGGGCTGCTCATCGTCAATACCGGCACGGGCAAGGGCAAGACCTCAGCCGCGCTCGGCATGGTGTTTCGTCATATCGGCCACAACATGCCGGTGGGCATCGTGCAGTTCACGAAGTCCGCCGCGTGGGATACTGGAGAGGCGCGGCTGCTCAAGACGTTTCCCGATCTGGTGACGCTGCACATCATGGGCGAAGGCTTTACCTGGGAGACTCAGGATCGCGACCGCGACACCGCCGCGGCGATGGCGGGATGGGAACGCGCCAAGGAGCTGATCCGCGACGACCGCCATCGCATGGTACTTCTCGACGAACTCAACATCGTGCTGCGCTATGATTATCTCGACCTCAACGAGGTGCTGACGTTTCTTCGCGACGAGAAGCCGGAGGACAAGCATGTCGTCATTACGGGCCGCAACGCCAAACCGGAATTGATCGAGATGGCCGATCTCGTTACGGACATGACGCTGGTGAAACATCCCTTTCGCCAAGGCATCAAGGGACAGAAAGGGGTGGAGTTTTGAGTCTGAGTGCCGATGCTTCATCGCCCCCTTCCCCCTGCGGTTCACTTCCATCATGATGTCGAAGAGCGTGGACCGACCAAGAGCGGGCCAGATGACGGGAGGCTTCTCCAGAAGCCTCCCACCCTCGACCCTCGCCGCCGAGCGGGGGCAGGGGAGGCCGTGATCGACGCACGCTTGCGGCAGACCTCATGACCTCACCTACCCCAGCCCTCATGATCCAGGGCACCGGTTCCAATGCCGGCAAGTCCACGCTCGTTGCGGGGCTCGCCCGCGCGTTGGTGCGTCGGGGAATGAAAGTCGCGCCGTTCAAGCCGCAGAATATGTCGAACAACGCCGCCATCGCCGTCGATGGTGGCGAGATCGGCCGCGCGCAGCATGTCCAGGCGCGCGCGGCGCGGATGCTGCCGAGCATCCACATGAATCCAGTGCTGCTGAAACCGGAGACCGACACCGGCGCGCAGGTCATCGTGCGGGGCCGCCTTCGCGGCACGCTACGCGCCGCCGAGTTTCGCGATCGCCGGACGGCTCTGTTGCCGGCCGTGCTGGAGAGCTTCGATCATCTGTCGCAGCGTGCCGACATCGTGCTGGTCGAGGGCGCGGGCAGCCCAGCCGAGACCAATCTGCGCCGCGGCGACATCGCCAATATGGGCTTTGCGGAAGCGGCCGATGTGCCGGTCGTGCTGGTCGGCGACATCGATCGCGGCGGCGTGATCGCCAGCCTCGCGGGCACGCATCTTGTCCTGCCGGAGGCGGAGCGCACGCGGATTCGCGGCTTCATCATCAACAAGTTTCGTGGCGACGTGTCGCTGTTCGACGATGGCCTCACGCAGATCACGCAATTAACGGGATGGCCGTCGATCGGCGTCGTGCCGTGGCTGCCGCAGGCCGCGATGCTGCCGGCCGAAGACGCCGTCGATCTGGACCGCGCAAGCGCGACATCGGGCGCATGCCTCATCGCCGTGCCGATGCTGTCGCGGATTGCAAATTTCGACGATCTCGATCCGCTCGGGATGGAGCCCGGCGTGACGCTGCGTTTCGTCAAGCCCGGCGAAGTCATTCCTGGCAATGCTGAAGTCGTGATCTTGCCGGGCAGCAAATCGACGATCGGCGATCTGGCTTTTTTGCGCGCGCAGGGTTGGGACATCGACATCAAAGCGCATGTCCGGCGTGGCGGCCGCGTGCTCGGGCTTTGCGGCGGCTACCAGATGCTCGGCATAAGCATCGACGATCCCGATGGCATCGATGGCACCGCCGGTCGCGTCGATGGCCTCGGACTGCTGGATGTTGCAACGACGATGCGCGGCGATAAATCGACGGCGCTGGTACAGGGCACGCATCTGGCGAGCGGCACTGCAATCGAGGGCTATGAGATTCATCTTGGCCGCACCGACGGCGTGGATTGCGCGCGGCCGATGCTGACGATCGACGGGCGCCGCGACGGCGCCATCTCACGCGACGGACTCGTGCAGGGCACCTATGTGCATGGGCTGTTCACCGGCGATGCGTTCCGCAAGGCGTGGCTGGCCGATGTGGGGATCGCCTCGACTCTCGCTTACGATGCGCAGATCGAAAGTGCGCTCGATGCGCTGGCGGACCACCTCGAGGCGCATTTGGACATCGACGCACTGCTCGCGATTGCGCGGAGCCGTCAGACCGCAAGTGCCAAAGCGATATAAATTGCGACATGCAGAACGCAGGCGGCGCTGTACACGTTCAACGCGCGACCAATATCGTCAGGCGTGGCGTGTATCCGTCCCTCTGCATAGAGAAACGCGTCGTCAGCGATGCGGTGGCCGTATCGTCGCGGGCCGACCAAAGCGAGGCCGAGGGCCGAAGCCATCGCGCTTTCCGGCCAGCCGGCATTCGGCGAGCGGTGCTTGCCCGCATCGCGCCACATGATTCTGATGGAGGTCACGATCGATCCGTTTGCGAGCGGCGCGACAAAGGCGATGAGTAGCCCTGAAAAGCGCGCGGGAACAAGATTTACCACATCGTCGAATCGCGCCGCCGCCCAGCCGAAATTCTCGAAGCGCGCATTGCGATGGCCGATCATTGAATCGGCCGTGTTGATCGCCTTGTATGCCATCAATCCGGGCAGTCCGAGCAGCGCCAGCCAGAACACCGGCGCGACGACGCCATCCGAAAAATTTTCAGCGCAGGATTCGGTTGCGGCGCGGCAGACGGCCGGCTCATCGAGCCCATCAGGATCGCGGCCGACGATCATGGATACGGCCTGGCGGGCGTCGTTCAATCCGCCCGAAAACGCATCGCGCACCCGCGCGACATGCTGATAGAGGCTGCGCTGCGCGATCAGCACCGAAGCAACCAGACCTTCGATCAGCGTCGCGACAAAGCCCTGCCCGAGCAGCCAATGAATCGCTTGGCCGATGGCTGCGGCTATCATGATGAGAACGGTCACAGCAAACACGCCCGCCAAGCGGCGCGCGACTGCAGACCACGTTTCCCGATTCAGCCAACGATCGAGCGTCGCGACGAACCTGCCGATCAGGGCCACCGGATGCGGCGCGCGCCGCCACAGCCTGTCGGGATCGCCGATGATCGCATCGACGACCAATGCGACGAGCACAACCCACAGCACTAGCGCACCACGCGCGCGATCTCTGACGCCAGTCGCTGCATCGCTTCGGCGAGCATCGGACCGCCGCAGACCGTCAGTCGTTCGGGAATGGCAATGCGCTTGTCCGGCGGGTACAAGCGCTCCAATGCTGGATGCAAGAGAAACGCACTGCCTTCATCCTCGGCAAATCCGCTGTTGTCCGTCACCATCAGATAATCGGGCTTGAGCGCGACGATCTCCTCCAGCGACGCGAAGCCGCCGGATTTCAAACCCAATTCGCTCGCGGCAATGCCGAGCCCGGCCGCGTTGAGCAGCGAACTGGTGAGGCTATCAGCGCCGGAAACCCAGCCACGTCGCGACAACGCCAGCACACGCACTGGGCGCACGGCGGCAACAATGCGGGCTTGCGCGATCGCCGCATCGAGCCTCACGACTTCGGCCGCTGCGCGATCGGCGTGTCCCAACAGATCGCCCATCTGACGAATCTGGCTTTTTGCGATGTCGAAGTTGCGCGCCACATCGAATTCGACGACGCGCAGGCCCTTTTCTTTCAGGAATTCCCTCGTCGCGCGCTTGGTGAAGCGCCCGGCGACGACGACATCCGGCCTCTTGATCAGCACATCTTCGGCATTCCCGGAGAGTTGCGGAAATTGCGCGGCCTTCGCGGCATCCCATGAACGCGCCGCGTCGCGCGCATAGGGGCTCAGGCCGAGAATCTGTTCGGGGTCTGCGAGAGCAAGCACCATTTGATCGGTGCAGACGTTGATCGAGGCGATCGTCGGCAACTCGGCCGCCGTCGCCGCGCCGCTCATGCTCGTCAGCACCACCAGCACAAGGCTCTGGCCACGTCTTACGGGTGATGGCATCACTCGCGCATGAAACATGGCGGCGACATCACGGAGGCGATCGCGCAGTTCGGCGGCACGCGTAACGCGTGGCTCGATCTCTCGACCGGAATCAACCCGCGCGGCTGGCCGGTCCCATCTGATTTGCCGGATGCGATCTGGCAACAATTGCCCGATCGCAGCGACGAGACTGCGCTGCTGGATGCCGCGCGACAGGCGTATGGCGCGCCCCATGACGTTGCCATTGTCGCTGCACCCGGTACCCAGGCGTTGATCCAGTGGCTGCCGCGACTCGCGGCCAACGGCTCCGTTGCGGTCATCGAGCCGACCTATAGCGAGCATGCGTCGGCCTGGCGCAGCGGCCGACATGATGTGATCACGATTGGGCCCTGCGACGAGATCCCAAAGACGGCGCGGCATGTCGTGCTGGTCAATCCGAACAATCCCGACGGGCGCATCATCGACCGCGCCATGATCGCACGCATCGCCGGCCAGGTTGCGCAACGCGGCGGCTGGCTCGTCATCGACGAGGCCTTTGCCGATGTTGCGCCCGAGATCAGCGCCGTCGATCTGTGCGCAAAATATCCCATCGTGATTTTGCGTTCGTTCGGAAAGTTCTACGGCCTTGCAGGACTCCGGCTCGGCTTTGCGCTCGCGTCGCCGCCTATCGCTGACCCAATGCGAGAGGCGATCGGTCCATGGGCATGCGCCGGGCCGACCCTCATTGTCGGCGCGGCGGCGCTGCGCGATCACGCATGGGCCGACGCCACGCGCGAATGGCTCAACCAGCAGGCCGATGCGCTCGATCAGGTTCTGCAACATGCCGGCTTCGCGCCGGCCGGCGGCACGTCGTTGTATCGGTTGGTCTGCCATATCGACGCGCATGCTTTTCATGCACGGCTCGCGGAGCGACATATCTGGTGCCGCAGCTTCGACTGGGATGACAGCCTGGTGCGCTTCGGCTTGCCGCCAAATGACGCGTCGCTTGCTCGGCTGTCTCAAGCGCTTGCGCATCGCTAGAGCCCCGTCCACGGCACGATGACCGCTGCGCGCTCGTGCTCGGCGCGATAGGCGCTGATGCGGAACACCTCGCCAACGATCTGCTCGGTCAGTGCTTGTTGAGGCGGACCGTTCGCGACTAGCTTTCCATCCGATAGCACAATCACCGAATCGGCGAAGCGCGCGGCCAGACCGAGATCGTGCGTGACGACGATCACCAGCATGCCCGCTTCAGACGCCGCACGCAGCCTTTGCATGACCTCGATCTGGTAGCGTGGATCGAGTGACGCGGTCGGCTCGTCGGCCAGCATCACCGGTGCGTCGAGGGCCAACACGCGCGCCAGCGCGACACGGCTGCGCTCGCCGCCGGACAGTTCGGTCACAGGACGATCGGCGAATTCCGTCACATCGGCGGCCTGCATCGCCCGCGCAACAGCCAGTCTGTCGGCTGGCGTGAGCCGCATGGGATCGGTCGCGCCATGCGGATAGCGGCCGAGCGCTACGACGTCGTGCACCGGCAGCGGCCAATGCACGACGTGGCCCTGGGGCAGATAGCCGAAGCGCAAGGCGCGTTGCTTCAATGCCAGCGTGACGAGGCTTTCGCCGCCGACACGAACCTCTCCTTTTGATGCCACGAGTCCGGCCAGTGCGCGCAGTAACGTCGTCTTGCCCGCGCCGTTCGGCCCGACCAGCGCGACAAGATGCTGGCGCGGCAGCGCAAAGGAAACACCGTGCAGCACGTCGCGGCCGGACAGCGAGACGCCGAGCCGATCGGCCATAAAAAAGGGCGCGCTCATGCGACGCCTCCACCCAGCGCGCGGCGTTCACGCATGAGGAGATAGAGAAAGAACGGCACGCCGATAATCGAGGTCAAGACGCCGACCTTGATGTCCGAGGTCGAGGGAATGATTCGCACCGCGATATCGGCTGCGAGCAGCAGCGCGGATCCCGTCAGGGCGCTCGGAATCAGCACCCGCGCGGGATCATGGCCGATCAGCGGTCGCATCAGGTGCGGCGCGACGAGGCCGATGAAGCCGATGGTGCCGCTGACGGCGACCGCGCCGCCGACCCCGAGCGCCACGCCCGAAATCACCAGCATCCGCAGACGGCCGACATCGACGCCGAGGCTCTGCGCGGTTTCCTCGCCGAGACTCAATGCACGAAACGACGCTTGCTGGCTCATCAGAATGACAGCACCGACCGCGATGAACGGCAGCGCCAGCGCGACATGACGAAAGCTGCGGTCTTCCAGCGAGCCGAGCAGCCAGAACGCGATTTCGAGCGCCGCGAACGGATTCGACGACAGGTTCATCACCAGCGCCGTCATCGCCCCGGCCAAACTCGATATCGCGAGGCCCGCAAGGATCAACAGCACCAGTCCGGCATTGCGGCCGGCGACGACGAGCAGCGCGAACATCGATGCGAACGCCATCACGATGCCCGCAACGGGGAGCGCGTAGGAGCGCACATCGGCCCAGCCGAGCGCGATCATCAGGACTGCGCCGAACGCCGCCGATTGCGGCGCGCCAAACAATGACGGCGACGCCAGCGGGTTGCGGAGCAGCCCCTGCAGCGCCGCGCCGGACAGGCCGAGAATCGCGCCGATCGCCAGCGCCAGAATCGCGCGCGGCAAGCGAATTTCGCGCACAATAATCTGCTGCACGTCGCTGCCGCCGCCGACCAGCGCGTCGAGCACCGTCATCGGTGGCAGCCGCACCGGACCGGTGCCAAGCGAGAGCAGCGCCAGCACGCCGACCAGGCCGCTCAGCGCGAGGGTCACGCCTGCCGATCGCGTTATCGTGGCGGGTCGTGTCACCATGCCGCGTTGACCCCCGCATAGACGGCCGCGCCCGTGGTGCCGTAGTTCAGCACCTCCTGATAGCGCGCGTCAAAGATGTTCTCGCCGCGTGCGAACACCTTCCAGATCGGATCGATCCGGTACTCGGTATAGACGTCAAAGCGGACATAGGGATCGAGCGGGCTCGTCTCATTGGAGCCGCTGAAACGTTTCGAGACGGCGGTGACGCGCGGCTCGATCGTCCATTGCGGCGTCGGCGTCATCGTCAATGCGACACGCGCGAAGTCCGCCGGCCGCCGCGCCAGCGTCAGGCCAGTCGCAAGATCGATCGCATGCAGATGGGTATAGGCCGCCTTGACCCGCGCGAATCCGGGAATGACATCGATATCCGCCCCGACCTCGATGCCGTTCGTCTCGGCGCGCGATACGTTGAAATATCGCATCGCCGTGGTGTTGAAATCGATCAGATTGCTGAAACTGTTCGAGAAGCCCGTCAGCGACAGCGTGACCCGGCCATTGAAGATTGTCTGGTCGATGCCGGCGTCGTAACCGAAGCTCTCTTCGGGCCGCAGCGCGGCATTGCCGAAGGTCGGCGCAAAAAGTTGAAACAGCGTCGGGGCCTTCGCGCCGGTGCCGGCGCTGGCGCGCAGCTTGGTGCCGGTCTCGGGAATGAGATAGGCCGCCGTCGTCCGCCATGTTTCGAAGCGCGCAACATCGACGACATCGTCGACACGGCCGCCGAGCGTGACGATCAACCGCTCGCCTATTGGCAACGACCACAGGCCGAACAGTGCATTGGTGTCCTGTCGCGCGCCGAGTTGCTGCGTGCGCGGTGTCACCGCAGGCAATAATCCGGCCTGATAGGTTTCCGCGGTTTCGCGTTGCGCCTTGCCGCCGAACACCAGCGAGCCGGCAAGACCCATCTTCAGCGTGCCCTGATATTCCGCACCAAGGCTGTTGCCGAGGAAGTCCGACAGCGTCGAATTGGTGTTCGCCGGCAACTGGTTGATGCGATAGGAGACGTCTTGGAAATTGCGCTCGGTGCGGGTGTCGAACACGTTGAACGAATGCGTCAGGATGCCGCCGAAGGATTCGACCGTCGCGCGGCCCCAGACCTGCTGCAGCAGGCGCGTGTTGCTGGACGGCGTATCCGGAAAGGCCCCGCTCGCGGCATCGAACGCGGCGCGCGTGAACGACGACAGGATGCCCGATTCGAGCCGCACGCCCTCACCCGCATCATAGGTCACACGCGCCGAACCGCCGACCCGGTCGAAACCGTCGCGCTCCAGATTTGGAAACCGCGCCTCCAGCGACGGGATGCGATAGCCGTAGCGCGAGAAGCCGTTGGAATGCGTGCCGCTGCCGGTAAAGGCATAGGACCACGGCCCCGTCGATCCGATCAGCGAGCCGGCCGTCGCGACCGTGCCATAGCTGCCGGCCTCGGTCCGCACGTTGAACTGACTGGGGCCGGAGCCTTTTTTGGTGATGATGTTAATGACGCCGCCGATCGCGTCCGACCCGTAGAGCGCACTCTGCGGCCCTTTCAGCACCTCGACGCGGTCGATCGCACTCGGCGCGATCAGCGCAAAATCGAAATCACCTGCAGCATTCGCGGGATCGTTGACGCGGATGCCGTCGATCATCACCAGCGTCTGGCCGGTATTGCCGCCGCGTAGCCGAACATTTGTCGTGGCACCAGGACCGCCGGTCTCAGTGATGTCGAGACCCGGCACCGATCGCAATGAATCCACCAGCGAGCCGCTGTTGCTGGTTTCGATGGTGTCGCTGCCGACGACGCTGATGGCGCTGCCGGTGCGGGCGATCGGCTCGGGAACGCGGTCGGCCGTCACCACCACGTCGGGAAGCCGTTCGTATGTCTGCGCATCTGCGGCGTTGTTGAGCACATACAACAAGACGAACGCTGCCGAACCGGCAGCGGAATTCCGGATAGTCATAGATACCCCTTCCGTCGACCCACCGTCGAACGAGTTAAATCTCGTCACCGGCCGGTCTCCTGGCTCGCGGGCGACATCGCGATCCGCCTTCCCAGGCTCAAAAGCCCAGTGGCATGTGGATCGCGGAAGTCCGCTTACAGTTGCGGGGGCAGCCGCGGCATAGGGGCTCTCGCCCCGCACCGCATTCCCGTTTCACCTTCTCACGAAGGCACCGATGACGGGGGACAGGAAGCACACCACGCGCGGACACGCAATGCGTATCCTGCGCAACATTGGATTCAGGCGGGTTATGATATCGCCGTCACGCATTTTGGTGCGGATGACACCGATCGAGGTTTGGCGTGCCCGAACTCAACGCGGGAGCAAGGGTCGCGCTCGCAGCCCGACATTATGCGCCGCCCAGCCGAGGCCGTAAAATTAACTTCGCAATACGGTCTCGATTTTGCATTTCGCGACCCCCAACTGCGGCGCGCCGCATGGCGCCCGGGACACGAGAATTGACCATTCAACGCAATCCGATTGCTTTAAGACGCCGGCCCGAACTGAGCGCGCAGGGACGGCTTGTGAACCTTGCCGGTGGCATTGCGCGGCAGCGCATCAACGAAAGCGACGCTGCGCGGGCATTTGAAGCGCGCGAGGTTCTCGCGGCAATGCGCGATGATGTCGGTTTCGGACATCGTCTGCGATGGCTTCAGCGCGACGATGGCCAGCCCCGCTTCGCCCCAACGTTCGTCGGGCACGCCGATGATGGCGGCTTCGGCGACGCCTGGAATTTGATAGAGCACGTTTTCGACCTCGGCCGGATAGACGTTCTCGCCGCCGGAAATGTACATGTCCTTCCAGCGATCGACGATGTAGTAGAAGCCGTCGTCGTCCATGCGTGCCGCATCGCCGGTGTGCAGCCAGCCATCGGTGAAGGACGATGCGTCGGCCTCCGGCCTGTTCCAGTAGCCGGGCGTGACGTTCGGCCCCTTGCACCACAATTCGCCGAGTTCGCCGACCGCCGCTTCGATGCCGTCCAGCCGCACGATCCGCACCTCCGTATGCAGCACCTGCTTGCCGGCGGACCCGGCCTTGCACTCGGCATCCGCGCGATCGAGCAGCAGCACCGACGGGCTCGTCTCCGTCATGCCGTAACCTTGCGGCATGCTGACGCCCCGCGCCTGCCACACCTTCAAAAGCGGCACCGGCATCGGCGCGCCGCCGACGCCCGCGATGAACAGCCGCGTGAAATCGGTCTCAGCAAAGGCCGGATGCTGCGACATGAATTGATAGACCGAGGGCACGCCGAAAAACAGATTGATGTCGTGCGCGGGATCTCCGATCAGCCGCAAGGCATGGCCGGGATCGAAGGTACGCATGATCAGCACCGTGCCTCCGGCATGCAGCACCGGATTGGTGTAGCAATTCAGGCCGCCGGTATGAAACAGCGGCAGCACCGTGAGCAGCACGGACGCCGGCGTGATGTAGGTTAGCACGCCGAGATTGACGCAATTCCAGAACGTCATGCCATGGGTGATGATCGCGCCCTTCGGCAGGCCGGTGGTGCCGGACGTGTACATGATGGTCGAGATGTCATCGAGCGTAACGCTCTCCGGCTCCGCGAGCGTCTGCGCACCGGCAATGCCCGCCTCGTAGCTGTGGCCGGCGCCGACCTGAAGCGCATGCGCCACGCCGGTCAGTGCACAGACCTTCAGCGCGATATCGGCTAGGTCGTCGTCATGGATCATGACCTTCGGCGACGCGTCACCGACGATAAACTGCAATTCCGGCACCGTGAGGCGGTTGTTCAGCGGCACGAAGATCGCACCGAGACGGCCGCTGGCGAACTGAGTCTCCATCGTGTCGGTGGTGTTCTGCGCCAGCACGGCGACGCGGTCGCCTCGCCCGATGCCGAGATCGCGCAGATGCCGGGCCAGCCGGCCGATCCGCTCGTCAAGCATCGCATAGCTGAGGCGTCGGCCGGTGGCGATGTCGACCAGAGCGATTTTCTGCGGCGTCCGCCGGGCGTGGTGGGAAATCCAGTCGTAATAGCGGACAGGCATCGATCGCTCCCAAGGATATCTTTTTCGACAGGTTAGCGGGGCTCACGCGCCGCGCAACATTTATGCGGGCCAAGCGCCGCCAGGGCCGCTAGATTAAGAGCGAGGCGTTGTGAGTTCACGCCGCGTCGATTGCCGAGGGCCTGTTGCCGATGACTCCCGTTTTGCGATTTGAATTAGTCCTTGTTTTGATGGCTGCCGTCATCGTGCTCGATCTCATTGCGCGTCGATTGCGCCTGCCGCGCGCGATGGCTCTCATCGTCGGCGGCATTGCATTGGCGCTGGCGCCGACGCCGGACATGGAGATGGACCCCGAACTGGTGCTGGTGCTGTTTCTGCCGCCCCTGTTGATTTCCAGCGCATGGTTCACGTCCTGGCGCGATTTCCGCGCCGATATCCGCATCATCCTGCAACTGGCGGTCGGCGCCGTGGTCTTCACGACCTTCGTTGTCGGCATTGTCGCTCATCTGGCGATGCCGTCGCTGCCCTGGGCCGCCTGCTTCGCGCTTGGCGCGATCGTCTCGCCGCCGGATTCGGTTGCCGCCAAGGCCGTGCTGGCCAGGATTCCGCTGCCGCCGCGGATCATCCTGCTGCTCGAGGGCGAAAGCCTCGTCAACGACGCCACGGGCCTGGTGCTGTTTCGGATTGCGGTGGCTGCGGCCGCGACCGGCACCTTCAGCGTCGGTCAGGCGGCGCTGTCGTTCGGCTTTCTCGCGATCGGCGGTATCGTCGTCGGCATCGCCTTTGCCTATGGGTCGATGTTCATCATCAAGCGGATGCGCGACAGCGACCTCATCATCCTGTGGACCTTCATCGCTGCCTGGGTGTCCTACATCATCGCCGAGAAGATCGGCGTCTCCGGCGTGCTTTCGACGGTCGCCTGCGGCATGATCCTGGGCTGGTACCAGCACGACATCCTCAACGCCGCGACGCGCACACGCGCCACGGCGGTGTGGGGCGTCGTGGTATTTGCGCTGGAATCGCTGGTGTTCATCCTGATCGGCCTGTCGCTGCGCGGCGTGCTGACGCGGCTCGGCGGCACGGAAGGGCTGATTGCCTTTGCGCCGGCCATCGCAGGCATCGTCGCAGCAGTCATTCTCGCGCGCTTCATCTGGATTTTTCCGGGCACCTACATTCCGCGCCTGATCTCCGCGCGGCTACGCGCGCATGATCCCTATCCGCCGCCCGCCGTGCCGTTCATCATGAGTTGGGCGGGCTTGCGCGGCGTGGTCAGCCTTGCAGCGGCGCTGTCCTTGCCGGATAATTTTCCCGGCCGCGACTTCATCATCACCGCGACCTTTGCGGTCATTCTTGTGACGGTGATCGTGCAGGGTTCGACACTGGCGCCGCTGGTGCGCTGGCTATCGAAAGGTGGCTTCACGCCGCTCCAGACGTCGAAGCTGAACGAGCACGAAGCCCGCGCACGCGTCGCAAAAGCGCAATACGAGGCGATCGAAAAGCTCTCGCTCAACGACGACGGCAGCCAGAAACATCCGCGTCTGATGGAGCAATATGCTTACCGCGCCACGGCTGCGGCGCGGTACAGCAACGAGCATCAGGAGTTGCAGCCGCATCGTGTCGATCATTTCGGCGCGGTGCTCGCCGCCGTTGTCGCGGGCCGGCTCGAACTGCTGCGTCTGCATCGCTCCGGCGACATCCACGACACGGTGCTGCACACGATCGAGGAAGAACTCGATCTGGAGGACGTGAAGGTCCGGCGGTTCGTGGAGGGGTGACTGTCTGAGCAGAGCGCCTTTTAGTAAAGCCGTGCAAAGAGCGCGGCGTCACCTCTCCCCGCGTGCGGGGAGAGGTGACGCCGAACGAAGTGAGGCTTCGGGTGAGGGGGAGTCTCGTTTAACAAGAGCCCCTCATCCCAACCTTCTCCCCGTAAGAACGGGGAGAAGGAGCGCGCTGCGGCTAAACCGACCGCAGCGACCGCATCAACTCAGTTCGACGCGGCACGTTTCGGCGGCGAGGCCGGCCACGACTTGATCAGCGTGTCGTAGTCCACCGTTTCGCCTTTCGGCTTCTCATTGGCGAGCTTGCGTTGGGGGGCGATGTTGCCGTCCTTCTCTGACTTCGCGTACCAATATTCCGCCGTCTCCTTCTTGTTCAGCTTCGGTCCGCACTCACCCTGCACCTTCGAGCGCTCAAGGCGTTCGAGCACTGAATCCTGCGCCGCTGCCAGCGAGTCCATCGCCGCCTGCGCGGTCTTGGCCCCTGACGACGCATCGCCGATATTCTGCCACCAGAGCTGCGCCAGCTTCGGATAGTCCGGGATGTTGTTGCCGGTCGGCGACCACTGCACGCGGGCAGGCGAGCGATAGAACTCGACCAGACCGCCGAGCTTCGGCGCACGCTCCGTCATCGACTTGTCCCAGATGTCCGACTCGCGGATGAAGGTGAGACCGACATGACTCTTCTTCAGGCTCACCGTCTTCGAGGTGATGAACTGCAGATACAGCCACGCCGCCTTGCGGCGATCCGGCGGAGTCGACTTGAGCAGCGTGCCCGAACCGACGTCCTGATAGCCGAGCTTCATGCCTTCCTTCCAGTAGGAGCCGTGCGGGGACGGGGCCATGCGCCATTTCGGCGTGCCGTCGCCATTCATGACCGGCAGGCCGGGCTTGACCATGTCGGCGGTGAAGGCGGTGTACCAGAACATCTGCTGGGCGATGTTGCCCTGCGCCGGCACCGGACCCGATTCGGAGAAGGTCATGCCCTGCGCCTGCGGCGGAGCATACTTCTTCATCCAGTCGAGGTACTTCACGATCGAATACACCGAGGCCGGTCCGTTGGTATCGCCGCCGCGCTCGACGGATGAGCCGACCGGGCTGCAGCCTTCCATGCGAATGCCCCATTCGTCGACCGGCAGGCCGTTCGGCAGGCCCTTGTCGCCATTGCCGGCCATCGACAGCCAGGCATCGGTGAAGCGCCAGCCAAGCGACGGATCTTTCTTGCCGTAGTCCATATGGCCATAGACTTTGACGCCGCCGATTTCCTTGATGTCGTTGGTGAAGAATTCGGCGATATCCTCATAGGCCGACCAGTTCACCGGCACGCCCAGGTCATAGCCATACTTGGCCTTGAACTTGGATCTGTATTCCGCATTGGTGAACCAATCGTAGCGGAACCAATAGAGGTTTGCGAACTGCTGGTCGGGCAGTTGATACAGCTTTTTGTCGGGCGCCGTCGTGAACGACGTGCCAATGAAATCCGGCAGATCGAGCGACGGCGACGTGACATCCTTGCCTTCGCCGGTCATGTAATCCGACAGCGCGATGGTCTGGCCGTAGCGGAAATGCGTGCCGATCAGGTCGGAGTCGTTGATCCAGCCGTCATAGACGTTTTTGCCGGACTGCATCTGCGTCTGCAGCTTTTCGACGACGTCGCCTTCCTGGATGAGATCGTGCTTGAGCTTGATGCCGGTGATTTCCGAGAACGCCTTGGCGAGCGTCTGGGCTTCGTATTCGTGCGTGGTGATGGTTTCGGAGACGACGTTGATCTCCATGCCCTTGAACGGCTCGGCCGCCTTGGCATACCATTCCAGTTCCTTCATCTGCTCGTCTTTCGAGAGCGTCGAGGGCTGGAATTCGCTGTCGATCCACTTCTTGTTGATGGAATCGTCGGCGAATGCCGGGGCCGAGATCAGTACAGCCGTGCCGGCCATCAACATCAATATCCTCCGGCTCAGCCGGCCTCGAGTCCTCGTCAGATTCCTCATTGTCGTTCCTCCGTTGCAGCGATCATTTTCGACGCCGGGTTGATCCCGCCGCCGCTTCCCTTCGCCCATGTCACACCGTGCGGAAAATCACGATGGCTGACGCGAGCGAAATCAGTGTTGCGAGCCACAGGCTCGAAATCTCAAAGCTCTCGCCGATCGAGACCGTCGTCAGCGGATTTGTGCCGACGAAGCCGATCCAGGCCAGATGAATAACAGCGGCCAATATCAGCGAGATGAACAGTCGGTCGCCGCGCGTGGTCGGAATCCGCAGCATGCCGACGCGTTCGGCTTCCGGATAGCGCGCCGCGAGCCATGTCATCGTGCCGAGCGTCGCCGCGAGCAGCACGAAGAAGATCGCGGTCGGCGCGGTCCAGGCCATCCATGCGATGTGGTCCATGTTTTAGACGCCCCTTCCGCCGTCATTGCGAGCGAGCGACAAATCGGCGAAGCCGATTTGCGCGACGCGCGGCAATCCAGAACCACAGGACAAGGCTGGATTGCTTCGTCGCCGAGCGGCGCAAGTGCGCCGCTTGGCTTCTCGCAATGACGAGTTTGTCATCATCATCACACCCGTCCCAGCGCGAAGCCGCGCGCGATGTAATTGCGGACGAACCAGATCACCAACGCTCCCGGAATGATGGTCAGCACGCCGGCGGCCGCGAGCAGACCCCAATCGATGCCAGATGCCGACACTGTGCGCGTCATCACCGCCGAGATCGGCTTGGCGTTCACCGATGTCAGCGTCCGCGCCAGCAGCAATTCGACCCATGAGAACATGAAGCAGAAGAACGCCGCGACGCCGATTCCGCTGGCGATCAGCGGGATCAGAATCTTGACGAAGAATTTCGGAAACGAATAGCCGTCGAGAAACGCCGTCTCGTCGATCTCGCGCGGCACGCCCGACACGAAGCCTTCGAGAATCCACACTGCGAGCGGCACGTTGAACAGGCAATGCGCGAGCGCTACGGCCCACGGCGTGTCGAACAGGCCGATCGCGGAATACAGATTGAAGAACGGCAGCGCGAACACCGCCGGCGGCGCCATCCGGTTCGACAGCAGCCAGAAGAACAGATGCTTGTCGCCAAGGAAGCGATAGCGCGAAAACGCATAGGCCGCCGGAAGCGCGAAGGAAATCGACAGCACCGTATTGATCACGACGTATTTCAGAGAGTTGATGTAGCCGGAATACCAGCTCTCATCGGTGAAGATGCGCTTGTAATTGGCCAGCGTCGGCGCATGCGGCCACAGCGTCATCGTGTTGACGATCTCGCTGTTGGTCTTGAAGCTCATATTGACGAGCCAGTAGATCGGCAACATCAGGAAGATCAGGAAGACCGACAGAACGATGCGGCGACCGGGAAGCGAATACATCACGCAACTCCCCTTTCGGCCGGGCGGTCGGCACCGACATTTGTCATGACGGTATAGAAGATCCAGCAGACGATCAGGATGACGAGATTATACACCAGGGACAGCGCGGCCGCCTTGCCAAGGTCGAATTGCCCGAGCGCAATCTTGACGAGTTCGATCGAGATAAACGTCGTCGAATTGCCTGGCCCGCCGCCGGTCACAACGAAGGGTTCGGTGTAGATCATGAACGAATCCATGAAGCGTAACAGCACGGCGATCAGCAATACGCGATTCATCTTCGGCAATTGAATGGCGCGGAACACCGCCCAGCGTGACGCTCCGTCGATCTGTGCGGCTTGATAATAGGCATCGGGGATCGACTTCAACCCGGCATAGCAAAGCAGCGCGACGAGGCTGGTCCAGTGCCAGACATCCATCACGATGACGGTGGCCCATGCGTCGAACTCGTTCGAGACGTAATTGTAATTGATCCCGATCCTGTTCAGCGTATAGCCGAGCAGCCCGATGTCGGGTCGTCCGAAGACCTGCCAGATCGTACCGACGACGTTCCATGGAATCAAAAGCGGCAGCGCCATCAGCACCAACGTCGCAGCAACGCGCCAGCCGTCACGCGGCATTGACATTGCCACCACGATGCCGAGCGGCACCTCGATGGCGAGGATGATGGCGGAAAAAGCAAGGTTGCGGCCGAGCGAAGCGAAGAAGCGCTCGCCGAGATCGCTCGACGGATCGAGCAATTCCTTGAACCAGCCGACGCCGTTCCAGAAGAACTGGTTGTTGCCGAAGGTGTCTTGCATCGAATAGTTGACGACGGTCATCAGCGGCAGCACGGCCGAGAACGCCACGATGGCGAACACCGGCAGCACCAGAAACCAGGCCTTGTTGTTGATGGTTTTGTCCATCACACGGTTCCTTCGACCGGCTTGCCTTCGACAAGCCGGCTGTCGCTATAGACATGTACGCGCGCGGGATCGAACACGAGACCTGCAACGTTGTCGGGAATCGAAAAACCGGCTGGCACGCGGGCGGCGAACTTCGCGTCACCGATCCGCACGCGGGCAAAACGGATGCGACCGAGATCGTCGATCCGCTCGATATTGGCCGACAACAGCCCCGGCGCGGGCGGCGCGACGGTGACGAATTCGGGCCGTACGCCGATCTCGACGTTGCCGGAGAGATTGGCATAGCTGCGCAGCAACCTGATCGGATGGCCGCCGATCCGCGCCTCGGAGCCCTGCACGGTCGCCGGAACGATGTTCATGCCGGGCGAGCCGATGAAATAACCGACAAACGTATGTTCGGGCTTGTCGAACAGTTCCTGCGGCGTGCCGCTTTGCACGACGCGACCGTCATGCATCACCACAACGGTATCGGCAAAGGTCAATGCCTCGGTCTGGTCGTGCGTGACATAGATCATTGTCAGATCGAGCGTGCGGTGCAGCGCCTTCAGCTTCGAGCGCAATTCCCATTTCAGTTCGGGATCGATCACCGTCAGCGGCTCGTCGAACAGCACGGCGGCGACGTCGGAACGCACTAGCCCGCGCCCGAGCGAGATTTTCTGCTTGGCGTCGGCCGTGAGGCGTGTCGCCTTTCGGTTCAGCACCGCCGTCAGATCGAGCAGATGCGCGATCTCTTTCACGCGGGCGTCGATCCGGGCGCGCGGCACGCCGCGATTTTTCAGCGGGAACGCCAAATTCTCGCCGACCGTCATGGTGTCGTAGATCACCGGAAACTGGAATACCTGCGCGATGTTGCGTTGCTGCGTCGTGGCCTTGGTGATGTCCACGCCGTCGAACAGGATCTGGCCGCGCGACGGCGTGACGATTCCCGAAATCAGATTCAGTAACGTGGTCTTGCCACAGCCGGAGGGGCCGAGCAGCGCGTAGGCGCCGCCCTGCCGCCATGTCATCGACATCGGCTTCAGCGCGTAGGAATCCAGCGGCGCGTCGTTGCCGGCGTAGGATTGGGCGAGATCGACGAGATCTATGCGGGCCATGATGCGTCCTCACATCGGCCGCGGTGCGGCGATCAGACGGTCGGCCGCATCGAACACAAAGAGATTGTCGGGATCGAGCACCGCGTCCAACATATCGCCGGGCTGGACTTCATGCACGCCCGGCAGCACCGCGACCCAGTTGGCATCGCCGCGCTCCAGATGCACGAAACTCTCCGAACCGGTAATTTCGGTGACTTTCACGATCGCTGAAAACGCGTGGCGGCCCGCGATGCCATTGGCGAGTTCGAGCTGATGTGCCCGAAATCCGACGCGATAGGCACCGTCCTGCAAATCTTTATAAAGTCCGGTGGCCGGCGCTTCCGCGCCGCCGGAATAGTGGATCGCATTGTTTGTCTTCTCGATGCCGACGATGTTGAGCGGCGGATCGGAAAAGACCTGCGCCACGCGCATCGTGTCGGGCTGGCGATAGACGCGCGCGGTGTCGCCGATCTGTAGCACGCGACCCTCCCACAAGCAGAGGGTGCGGCCGCCGAGTAGCAAGGCCTCGGACGGTTCCGTCGTCGCATAGACAAAGATCGCGCCCGAGGCCGCGAAGATGCGCGGCAGTTCTGTGCGCAGTTCTTCGCGCAGCTTGTAGTCAAGATTGGCCAGCGGTTCGTCGAGCAGCACGAGGTCCGCGCCTTTCACCAGCGCACGCGCGATTGCGGTGCGTTGTTGCTGGCCGCCGGAGAGTTGCAGCGGCGTGCGTTTGAGAAAAGGCTCCAACCTCAATAGCGCAGCCGCTTCCTGCACGCGACGCTCGATCTCCTGACGCGGCTTGCCCTGCACGCGCAGCGGAGAGGCGATATTCTCGTAAACCGTCAGCGACGGATAATTGATAAACTGCTGATAGACCATCGCGACGGAGCGCTTGCGGACGTCAAAGCCGGTGACATCCTTGCCGTCGACCAGAACGCGGCCATCGTTGGGTTTGTCGAGGCCCGCCAGCAGACGCATGATCGAGGTCTTGCCGGAGAGTGTCGGCCCGAGCAAGACGTTGAGCGAGCTACGCTCCAAGGTAAACGAGACATCGCTGATGGTCGGGATGCCATCGACAAGACGACTGACATGATCGAGCGATACGCTCATGCGACACCTGTCGCGTGTCGCGGTGCGGGCTGAGCCTGATCGCGGTGCGCAGTGAGCCAGTCG
The DNA here is from genome assembly GCA_964244735.1 of uncultured Tardiphaga sp. Taxonomy (GTDB): domain Bacteria; phylum Pseudomonadota; class Alphaproteobacteria; order Rhizobiales; family Xanthobacteraceae; genus Tardiphaga. Next base: position 19,857 of record CAXTJT010000007.1, on the reverse strand, counting down.
TCCAGCGTCGCTACCTGATCCTTGCTCAGGCGCAGGCCGAGCTTTGAGCGTCGCCAGACGATGTCCTCGGCGCTAACGGCCCATTCATGCGCGATCAGGTAATTCACTTCGCTCTCGGTCAGGGTTGCCCCAAAATCACGGCCGAGATCGGCCATCGACGTTGCCTTGCCGAGCAGAATTCTGGCGCGGGTGCCATAAGCGTGCGCAAGCCGCCGCGTATGCGCGGACGTCAGAAACGGATAGTGGCGCTGGAGTCTGTCGACGAGCGCAGCAAAACCTTGCACGTCGAAATCGCCGCCGGGCAACGAAGCCTTCGCCGTCCAGCCTTCTTTCGCGAGGTCGCCTTTCAGCCAAGGCGCGAGGCGCTCGATCGCTTCCTCGGCAAGCCTGCGGAACGTCGTAATCTTGCCGCCATAAATGGACAGTAGCGGTGCGCCGCCATGTTGGTCGAGTTCAAACACATAATCGCGGGTCGCCGCCTTGGCTTCGCTCGCGCCGTCATCATAGAGCGGGCGCACGCCGGAATAGGTCCACACCACGTCCGATGGCTTGACGGGTCTGGCGAGATAGCCGCCAACGGCATCGCACAGATAGGCGATCTCCTCGTCGGTCGCTTTCACGTCGGCCGGGTCGCCGTTGTAGTCGCGATCGGTTGTGCCGATGAGCGTGAAATCGCTTTGATAGGGAATGGCAAAGACAATGCGGCCATCGGCATTCTGAAAGATGTAGGCGCGATCGTGGTCGTAAAGTTTCGGCACGACGATGTGCGATCCCTGTACGAGACGGACTTTCGCTTTGGTGTTCTGGCCCGCGCCCGACGACAGCACATTCTCGACCCACGGCCCGGCGGCATTTACTAATGCGCGCGCCTTGATCGTATCGCGTGTGCCGTCCAGCATGTCCTGCAGCGTGACGTGCCAGATGCCATCCGCCTGACGGATTTCGACCGCGCGTCTACGCGTGCGCACTTCCGCGCCGCGATCGGCGGCGTCGCGCGCGGTCAGCGCCACAAGCCGCGCATCGTCCACGAAGCAATCGGAATATTCAAAGCCACGCGTGAACCGCCCGGCGATCAGCGGCTTGCCGACGGCATCATGCGCAAGATCGAGCGAGCGCGTTGCCGGCAGCAGCTTCCGCCCGCCGATATGATCATAAAGAAATAGGCCGAGCCGCAGGAGCCACGATGGTCGCAGCCCCGCATGATGCGGCAGCACGAAGCGCAGCGGGCGAATGATATGCGGGGCAATCTTCCACAAAATCTCACGCTCGATCAGCGCCTCGCGCACCAGACGGAACTCGTAATATTCGAGATAGCGCAAGCCGCCATGAATGAGCTTGGTCGACCACGACGAGGTGCCGCTTGCGAGGTCTTTCATCTCGCAAAGAAAGACCGAATTGCCGCGCCCTGCCGCATCACGCGCGATGCCGCAGCCGTTGATACCGCCACCTATGATTGCAAGGTCGAAAACCTGATCCACAATGTTTCCTCGCATCACTTCCGGCTTAGATGCCTGAATTTGATGCATCGCAACACAAAGCTGTTGCGCGTTCAGCGCTTGGCTTTCGTATTTTGACTAAATCACAATCCCAAACGAAAGCAATCCGAATAGCTGCCGATTTATTTGGCAGTTCTATGATGGTGAGGCGAGATCGAGTTCATCGGTTATCGGGCGTCCGGCCGCCATCGCCTCGATCACGACGATGCCGCGCATGTCGCAAATCTCCTGCAATGCCTTTGGCAGGGCGACGTCGGTCACGAAGGTCTGAATCTGGCCGAGATGCGCGATCCGCACCGGCGCGCTGCGGCTGAGCTTCGTCTGGTCCGCGACCAGCATCACGCTGCGCGCATTGGCAATGATCGCCTGCGCGGCCTGCACTTCGCGATAGTCGAAATCGAGCAGCGCACCTTCCTCGTCGATCGCCGACGCGCCGATAATGGCGTAATCGACCTTGAACTCGCCGATCAGGCTGATCGCGGAGGAGCCTATCACCGCGCCGTCCGAGCGCCGCACGGTGCCACCGGCGACGATCACCTCAATGCGCGGCTGCCGATACAGCAGCATCGCGACGTTGAGATTGTTGGTGATGACAAGCAGGTCTTCATGCGACGTCAGCGCGCTTGCGACCTCCTCGGTCGTCGTGCCGATATTGATGAACAGCGACGAGCCGTTGGGGATTTGCGCGGCGGCGGCGGCGCCGATCGCCTTCTTTTCGTCAGCCGCCACAAAGCGGCGCGCTTCATAAGCGAGGTTTTCAACGCCGGACGCGACGATCGCGCCGCCGTGGATTCGCGTTAGCGCACGCTGGTCGCACAGATCGTTGAGATCCTTGCGGATGGTCTGCGCCGAGACCTCGAAGCGCCGCGCCAGATCCTCGACCATGACGCGGCCGAAGGCGCGAGCCATGCTCAGGATTTCATTCTGGCGATGGGTCAATCCGGTCACGCGTCACCTCGCAGCAATTTTTCCGCATGGTGATGGCATCGGCAGCGTCGGTCTAGCGAAAATTCTCCCAGCCGGAGTCGGGGCGAAACCGATCACCGTGCTTGTCAGCGAGCAGATGCAGCGTGCCGATGACGCTCTGAATGCCGCGTTGCCTCGCATAATTCAGCGGCCCGCCCCGGAACGGCGCGTAACCCGTGCCGAAGATCATGGCGCCATCGACGACCTCGGCGTTCTCGACGATGCCTTCGCGCAAACACGCGATGCAGACGTTCGACATCGGCAAAATCAACCGGTCGATCATCTCCTGCGACGGCTCCCGCGTGCTGGAGGTCGGTTCGGATTTCTGAGCCTTGCCGTCAGTCCAGGTATAGAAACCGCGGCCGGTTTTCTTGCCAAGTTCGCCGCGCCCAACTTTGTCGCGCAACCAGGCCGGCGTCGGCGGAAGCAGGTCGCCATAATGCGAACGCAGCATGTCGCCGACCGCGAGACAAATATCGAGCCCGACCTGATCGGCCAATTCGATCGGGCCCATCGGCATGCCGAACTTTTCGGCGGCGGCATCGATGGTTGCCTTGTCGACCTTCTCCTCGATCATCATGATCGCCTCGAGCATGTACGGCGTCAGCGCGCGGTTCACGAGAAAGCCCGGCGACGACTTCACCGGTAGCGGCAGGCGATCGATCGCACCGACGAAGGCCAGCGCGCGTTTCTTGGCATCGGAATCGGCGCTGTCGTGATCGACGACCTCGACAAGTTGCAGCCGCGACACCGGATTGAAGAAATGCAGGCCCAGCAGCCGCTCGGGCCGCTGCAGCGCGCCGCGCAAATCCTGCAGCGGAATGCTTGACGTATTCGTCGCCAGGATTGCACCCGGTTTCATGCGCGGCTCAAGCCCCGCTAAGATCTTCTGTTTCAACTCGCGATTTTCCGACACTGCCTCGATGATGAGATCGGCATTGCGAACGCCCGCGCCGTCAAGATCGGGGATCAATCGATCGAGCGCGTCGCGCTGGTCGGTGCGCTTGCGGATAATCTTGCCGTAGAGGGCCGACGCCCGCTTGATCGCACCGGCGATCGGCTCCGGCTTCATGTCGGCGAGCGTCACGCGCATGTCCCGATGCGCGCACCACGCAGCGATATCGCCGCCCATCGCGCCCGCGCCGATGACGTGGACGTGCTGGATGTCGCTGCCTTTGCCCGCGATGGCTTTCATCTGCTCGCGCAAAAAGAACACGCGGATCAGGTTCTGCGCCGTCGGCGTCACCATCAGCCGCGCGAAGGATGTCTTCTCCGCCGTCAGCATCGCCTCGCGGTCGCCACCGTGGTTCTCCCACAGATCGATCAGCGCATAGGGCGCGGGATAATGCTCGCGCGTCGCGGATTTCTCGACTTCGGCGCGCATTCGCGACGCCAGCAAGCTGCGTGCCGGGCCCAGGTTCATCAACGACACGAGCGGCGATTTCTTCGCGTGCGGGATACGGCCGAAGACGGCGTCCTTCACCGCGCCGAGAACGTGGCGCTCCTGCGTCACCGCATCGACGAGGCCGAGTGACTTGGCCTTGCGCGCGTCGATGGTCTTGCCGGTCAGCATTAGCGTCATCGCCTGCAACGGGTTGACAAGTTGTGTCAAGCGAACTGTACCGCCAAGGCCGGGATGCAGCCCCAGCATCACTTCCGGAAATCCGAATCTGGCATCCTCGATCGCAATCCGCGTCCGACATGCCAGCGCCACTTCGAGGCCGCCGCCGAGGCAGAAGCCGTGAATGACGGCGACGGTCGGGATCGCAATGCGCTCCAGCCGATCGATAACGGCATGCGCGCGCGTGATCTCGGCTTCAACGACATGGGCGTCAGTCGCACCGCGAAATGCATTCACATCCGCCCCGGCGATGAAGCCGGAAGGTTTCGCCGAGCGGATCACGATCCCAGCCGGTCGGCGCGCTTGCAACGCCGTCAGCACCGCGTCGAATTCATCCAGTATGTCGGCGGACAGCGTGTTGGCGCTGGCGCCTTCACGGTCGAACAATATCCACGCAATGCCGTCGCCGTCACGGGTCACTTTGAAGTTGCGGTAATCGCTTTCGCTCTCGGTTTTCGGCCCGAGTTCGAGCACGCGGTCGCCCAGCGCGTCCATGATCTTCGATTGCATGATTCCTACACCGCCTCGATCAACATCGCACCGCCGAGCCCGCCGCCGATACATTCGGTGGCGATGCCGCGCTTGGTCCCGAGTCGCTTCATGGCGTTGACGAGGTGCAGCACGATGCGGTTGCCGGAGGTGCCGACGGGATGGCCGAGACTGATCGCACCGCCATCGACGTTGAGCTTCGTGCGATCCAACTCGCCGGCCGCGCCGTCGAGGCCGAGTACCTTGCGGCAGAACCCCTCGTCATTCCAGGCCGCGAGACAGCCGAGCACCTGCGTCGCGAAAGCCTCGTTCAATTCCCAGGTCTCGATGTCGTGCAGCGACAGATGATTGCGTGTCATCAGTTCGGTCGCGGAGATGACCGGCCCGAGTCCCATGACGGCGGGATCGAGCGCCGACCACTGGCTGTCCACGATGACGGCTCTCGGCGTGAGGCGATGTTCCGCGACCGCGTCTTCGGAGGCGAGGATAGTCCACGAGGCGCCGTCGGTGATCTGCGACGCATTGCCCGCGGTGACGCGGCCCCATGGCCGCTCGAACACCGGCTTGAGCTGTGACAATTTATCGACGGAGGAATCCGGCCGCACGCCGTCGTCGTGATCATAGAATTTGCCGCTGCGATCGAAAGCGGTTTCGACTTCGCCTCTCAACCAGCCTTCGGCCTGCGCTTTCGCCAGCCGCTTGTGGCTTTCGACGGCATAGGCGTCGGACTGTTTGCGCGTGATGTCGAACAAATGCCCGACGACCTCGGCCGTCTGGCCCATGTTCAATTCGGTAATCGGATCGGTGAGGCCGCGTTCGAGGCCGATGACGGGCTCAAGAAACGACGGCCGCAGTTTGAAGGCCGCAGCCGCCTTTGCCGCGATGCCCTTGGCCGTGGCAACGCCCGCGAACCAGCGCACGCCCTGCTGCGGCCAGACCAGCGGAGCATGGCTCAGTGCCTCCGTTCCGCCGGCCAGAATCATATTGGCGCTGCCTTCGCGGATGGTGCGGTAGGCCGTATCAATCGACTGCATGCCGGAGCCGCAATTGATCTGCACGGTGAAGGCGACCATCGCCTCGCCCATGCCAAGCCGCAACGCCGCAACACGCGCCGGATTCATTTCGTCGGCAATGACATTGACGCAGCCGAGGATCACGCTGTCGAACGCGCTGGGCGCAAACGGTTGGCGCGCCAGCAGCGGCCGCCCGCATTGCACGGCGAGATCGACCGGCGTGAACGGGCCCGGTCCGCTGCGCGCCTTCAGGAACGGCGTCCGTGCACCGTCGACGATATAAACAGGTCGCGCCATCAGCTTGCGGCCCGCGTCTCGCCGAGGGTCTGGAAGAACTGATGCACCTCGGCCGGCTTGCGGCGCGGCGGCGACAGTTCCTCAGGCGCGAAATCATCGACCTCGATGACGGCCATCGCGGCGGCCTGCGCGGTCTCGATCTGCTCGCCTTCGGCTTGCGTGATGACGCCCTGGGTCACGGCCTGCTTCCAGTCCTTCACCTTCGCGGATTTCATACGTTTGGCAATCGGATCGGCCGACGTCACCAGCCGGAAAGCCTTTTCCAGCCGGGCGACGCCGCGATCGTCCTCGACATGTGCAAGGTCCGGCGTCAGCCGGTCGCGCGCCGCGGACGGCTCGAGAATCATCTGCGCGCATCCATGCGTCGTGACATCGGATGCGCCGAGCACGCGGGCGCCGAACGGTTGCACGACGAACTTGAGGATGACCGCGACGAAGCGATTTGGAAAATTCGCCAGGATTTCGGCGAAGCGGTTTTCAACGGTGCGGAATCCGGTCTGCATGCACCAGTCGAGCGCCGGCAAATCTGCTTGCTGGCGGCCTTCATCCTCCCAACGCTTCAGCGCGGCGGAGAGCAGATACAATTCGGAGAGAATGTCGCCATAGCGCGCCGACAGCATTTCCTTGCGCTTGAGCGCGCCGCCCATCGTCAGCAGCGCCATGTCGGCGCACAGCGCGAAGCCCGCCGAATAGCGCGACAACTGCCTGTAGTACTTGGTCGCAAGACCCGCGTCCGGCGCGGGCGCGAACCCACCATTAGTCCAGTTGCGCACCAACGCGCGGCCGAGCGTGACGACGCTGTGGCCGACGTGCTTCCAGAACGTCTTGTCGAATGCGTCGAGGCCGCGCGTTTTGTCGGCGTCGGCGAGCGCGTTCATTTCCTGCAACAGGAACGGATGTGCGCGGATCGCGCCCTGCCCGAACACGATGAGATTGCGGGTCAGAATGTTTGCGCCTTCCACCGTGATACCGACCGGCACCGATCGATACAGGCTGCCGAGATAGTTCTGCGGGCCGTCGATCACGGCCTTGCCCGCATGGATGTCCATCGCATCGTCGATCACGATCCGCATCCGCTCCGTGGCGTGCAGCTTCATGATGCCGGAAATGACCGCCGGATGATGGCCTTCGTTCAGTGCGGCGCAGGTCATGCGGCGCGCGGCGTCGAGCAGATAGGCCGTGCCAGCGATCCGCGCCAGCGGCTCCTCGATGCCCTCGAACTTGCCGATCGGCACGTTGAATTGCTCGCGCACCCGCGCATAGGCGCCTGTGGTGCGCGCGGCATAGGCCGCGCCGGCAGCGGAGAGCGACGGCAGCGAGATGCCGCGACCGGCGGCGAGCGCGGTCATCAGCATCTTCCAGCCCTGACCGAGGCGCTCCTGCCCGCCGATCAGGTAGTCCATCGGGATAAAGACGTCCCGCCCCCGGTTCGGGCCGTTCTGGAACACCTGCATCGACGGCAGATGGCGGCGGCCGATCTTGACGCCGGGCAGGTCTGTCGGGATAAGCGCCACGGTGATGCCGAGGTCATCCTTATCGCCGACGAGATGATCCGGGTCATAGGCCTTGAAGGCGAGGCCAAGCAGCGTCGCGACCGGGCCGAGCGTGATGTAGCGCTTGTGCCAGTTGAGGCGCAGGCCAAGGACTTCCTTTCCCTCGAAAATGCCCTTGCAGATAATGCCGGTATCGACCATCGACGCGGCGTCGGAGCCGGCCTCCGGGCTGGTGAGGCCGAAGCAGGGAATATCGCGGCCATCGGCGAGACGCGGCAACCAGCGTTTGCGCTGGTCATCCGTGCCGAAATGCATCAACAGTTCGCCGGGGCCGAGCGAGTTCGGCACCATCACGGTGACGGCGGCGACCAGCGAGCGCGACGAAATCTTGCGCACCACTTCCGAATGGCCGTAGGGCGAGAAGCCGAGCCCGCCATGCTCCTTCGGAATGATCATGCCGAAGAATTTTTCGCGCTTGATGTAGGCCCAGACCTCGGGCGGCAGGTCGCGCAATTCCCAATTGATCTTCCAGTCGTCGAGCATCTCGCACAACGTGTTGACCGGGCCATCCATGAAGGCGTGTTCCTCGGCGGTCAGTTTTGCCGGCGCATGGGCGAGAAGCTTCGCCCAGTCCGGATTGCCGGTGAACAGATCGGCGTCCCACCACACGTCGCCGGCTTCCAGCGCCTCGCGCTCGGTGTCCGACATCGTCGGCATCACCTTCTTGGCCCAGCCGAAAATCGGCTTGGTAAGAAAATCGCGGCGGAGGTTGGAATCGGACATGAAAGCTCCCCTGTTCGGCTGGGCGGCGGACCGTCGTATCGTCTTTTGCACACGGGCAGCAGGCTGCGACGGGCATAACGGAACCGGAGAGGTCCGGTTCCCGTCCTTGCCTTGACCGGTCGTCGCGGCGGCAGGGGATTTGGTTCAGTCGGTTCTTGTGCCGCGCTCTCAACGGGTCGTCCCCGCGAATGGCGGGGACAACTCGCGGCACCCTCAATCCGGCCGGATCATCTCGAACATCGCGTCGGGGCGAACCTCGACATAATCGCCGCTGCGGCCGGCGCGCAGGATCGGATGCGCCAGCGCGGTCTGATAGACCCCGCCGACGATCAACGTCTTGTCGATGTGGACGGCAACCACTTCTCCCATCGTCAGGATGCTCTGCGCGTCGCTGCCGTCGGCGGCCTTCAACTGAATGATCTGCGTCACCTTGCATTCAAACGAAACGCGACTTTCGCCGACGCGCGGCACATTCACCAGCCGGCTCGGCGCCTTGGTGAGGCCGCCGAGTTCAAATTCATCGGTTTCATGCGGCACATGCGCCGCCGTCGCGTTCATTCTGGTGTCGAGATCCTTGGTGACGAGATTCCAGGTGAACTCGCCGGTTTCCTTGATGTTGGAGACGCTGTCCTTCCACGTCGTCGAGGCGAAGCCGATCAAAGGCGGTTTGTAGCTGAACGCATTGAAGAAGCTGTAGGGGGCGAGATTGACGTGGCCCCTGGCATCCTGCGACGCGATCCAACCGATCGGACGCGGTCCGACGATGGCGTTGAAGGGGTCGTGCTTGAGGCCGTGGCCGTTCGCCGGCTCGTAGAAATGCAGATCGATCACGCGCGTGTCCTTCAAATGAAGCGCGGACCCTACTGCGGGATCGCAGCGGCGGCAAATTGCGGCACCTGCCGCCGCTGCGTTCGGGCACTCCATCGCAAGGCGGATGCGGACGACGCATCAGTCGCCATTCGCCGCCTCTTCAAGCGCCGCGATGTCGAGCTTCACCATAGTCATCATCGCCGCCATCGCGCGCTTTGCCCGCGCTGGATCGGGATCGGCGAGCAGCTTCGGCATGATGGCCGGTACGATCTGCCACGGCAGGCCGTAACGGTCGGTGATCCAACTACAGGCCTGCTCCTTGCCGCCGTCGCGAAGTGCATCCCACAGCCGATCGACCTCGGCCTGATCCTCGCAACTGATGCTGAACGACACCGCATTGGTGAACGGCATCGTCGTCCCCGTGTTCAGCGCCTGATAGGTCTGGCCGGCGAGTTCGAATTCGACAATCAGCACATCGCCAGCCTTGCCGCCTGGATAGTCCATCGGGCTTTTCTGGACGCGGATGATGCGCGACCCGGGCAGCAGCGACACGTAAAACGTCGCAGCCTCTTCGGCCTCGGTCGCGAACCACAAGCAGGGTGTGATTTTCGACATGCTGCGCCTCCTCTTCAGGCTTTCGCCATATCCGGCGGGCCTTCGGCGGCAGCCTTCGGGTCCATCCACATGATCTCCCAGATATGGCCGTCGTGATCCTCGTAGCTGCGGCCATACATGAAGCCGAAATCCTGCGTCGGCGTCGGATCGGCGCCGCCGCCCGCGGCCTGGGCCTTCTCGACGATCGAATCGACGTCGGCGCGGCTGTCCTGCAACAGGCACAGCAACACGGCGCTGGTGGTCTTTGTGTCCGCGATCGTCTTGGACGTGAACTGCCTGTATTTGTCATGCGTCAGCAGCATCGCGTAGATCGTTTCGGAGAACACCATGCAGGCCGCGGTGTCGTCCGAGAATTGCGGATTCCTGGTCGCGCCGACGGCTTCGTAAAAAGCGACGGATTTCGCGAGGTCGGTGACGGGCAGGTTAACAAAAATCATCTTGGCCATGTCGGGCTCCTCTTGGTGGTGCATTCATAGGACGAACGGATGATCCGCAAACCGACATGCCGCTTGCGCTTGTGTCGCCTGCGACGTCGTCGATGCCATTGTCTCTTTGGTTCAGGATTTGGCCATGTCGGGCGGGCCGTTTGCGATGGCGGCCGGGTCCATCCACATGATCCCCCACAGATGGCCGTCGCGGTCCTCGAAACCGCGGCCATACATGAAGCCGAAATCATCGACCGGCGACGGATCGGGCGTGCCGCCCGCGGCTGTGGCCTTTTCGACGACCGCATCGACATCGGCGCGGCTATCCTGAGACAGGGTCAAAATCGCGGCGCTGCTGGCCCTGGTGTCGGCGATCGCCTTCGAGGTGAACTGCTTGTATTTATCGTGCGTCAGCAGCATCGCGTAGATCGTGTCGGAGAACACCAGGCAGGCTGCGGTATCGTCGGAAAATGCCGGATTCCTGGTCGCGCCGACGGCCTCGTAAAAGGCGACCGACTTCGCAAGATCGGTGACGGGCAGATTGACGAAGATCATCTTGGGCATGGCAGGTTTCTCCGGGTGATGCGGCCACAGGACGAACGAGCAACGCCCGGGCCGACAGGGTCCACCAAAAAAGTCGCGCGAATTGCCTATTTGGCTGCCGGATCGGGATGCACGGGATCGACCCACAGCACCGTCTCCGGTTTCTCGACCGGCGCGATGTCGAGATTGATCGCCACCGCCTCGCCGTCGCTGCGCACCAGCACGCATTCCAGCGTCTCATCGGGGCTGGCATTGATCTCCTGATGCGGCACGTAAGGCGGAATGAAAATGAAATCGCCCGGCGACGCCTCGGCGGTGAATTGCAAATTCTCGCCCCAGCGCATCCGCGCCTTGCCCTTCACGACATAGATGATGCTCTCGAGATGGCCGTGATGATGCGCGCCGGTTTTCGCGTCCGGCTTGATCGTCACCGTCCCGGCCCACAATTTCTGCGCGCCGACGCGCGCGAAATTGATCGCGGCCTTGCGGTCCATCCCGGCGGTCGACGGCACATTTGGATCGAGGTTCGAGCCCGGAATGACACGCACGCCGTCATGCTTCCAACGCTCGTGATGATGGTCATGCGACTGCGCAGGATCGGGGGAGCCGTTCATGTCATCTCCTGTTCGTTCACCAACGCGTCTGCGCCGCTCTGTCGCATCGCGTCGCACCTATCTCGGGAACCTAAAACCACTTTGGCAATTGACACCGCGAAGATCAACCAGTGCACAGGAGCAGGTCATGAGCAGCACCACCGACAAGATCAAAGGCGCCGTGAACGAATACGCCGGCAAGGCCAAGCAGGGCATCGGTGAAGCCGTAGGCTCCGAGAAGCTGCAGGGCGAAGGCGCGATCCAGGAAGGCAAGGGCCATGCCCAGCAGGCCGTGGGCGATGCCAAGTCCGCCGCCGAGAAGGCCGCAGCCAAAGCCAAGGACGCACTGAAATAAAATCGGTTAAGTCGAACTTGACTTGATGCAGAAGGCCGGCCCGAAAGGGTCGGCTTTTCGCGTTTGTAAACCTGTCAATAATGGGGCGGCGGCTCGTTGCCAGGGCTCGTCGCGACCCGCAATTCTGCGTCTTGCAAGCGTTCACGCAGATTTGCGAATTGCCGCGTCAACATGTCGATCTGCGCCCACTGTGCGGTGATCGTCGCATTCAGCGTCTCGATCGTCTCGTCCTGATAGGTCAGGCGCATCTCCATTGCGTCGATGCGGGATTCGAGATCACTCATCGGGCGCGCCTTCCAGAAAAAGTTCGCGCCGCCTGCTTTCCTGCAGACCGTGCGTCAAGGCGATGCGATCGTCGAACACGAAGCAGTCGCCGCGCCAACGCGTATCGCTCTCTGGAACATGTTCAAGGTAACTCAGAATGCCACCCTTGAGATGGTAAACATCGGTGAAACCGCGCGCGAGCAGATGCGAACTGGCCTTCTCGCAGCGAATGCCGCCGGTGCAGAACATCGCAATCCTGCGGTGCCGCGCAGGATCGAGCCCCGCCGCAAAATCCTTGAACTCACCGAAACTGGAAAGCTTCGGATCGACCGCGCCGTCAAAGGAGCCGAGTGCAACCTCGAAGGCATTGCGCGTGTCGATGACCACCACATCGGGTTGGTCGATCAGTGCATTCCAGTCGGCAGCATCGACATAAGTGCCGACCGCGCGCCGCGGATCGGTTTGCGGATCGCCCAATGTGACGATCTCGCGTTTGAGCCGCACCTTGAGGCGTGCGAATGGCATGTCGGCGGCGCTTGAGAATTTCAGTTCGAGATTGTCGAGCCGGCCACCGAACAGGGCGCCGTCGCGCAATTCGGCGATCAGCGCATCGATCGCGGCGTCACTGCCGGCGACGGTGGCATTAATCCCCTCGCCCGCCAACAGGATGGTGCCCTTGATCTCAAGGCTCATACAAGATGCGCGCAGCGGCTCGCGCAACGCGGCGAAATCCGGAAGTGCGGCGAATTGATAGAAGGCGGCGACTTTGAAGGGCATTGCGGCGGTTTAGCAGGAGCAATGTCGTGCGAGAAGACCGAAACGTCATCCTGAGGTGCTCGCTTCAGCGGCGCGAATGCGCCGTGAAACAAGCCTGAAGTGAGCTCGCACCTCTCGCCAGACGCCTTCGTTTGGCGGGGGTGACGGCTCCTCGCAATCACGGCCTTCACCCCATTTGCCCCATCCCACCTCGTTATGGCATGACGTTCGCTGGTATACCGCACACCACCAGCCGCAATGAAAGTACCCCAATGAGGAATTTCCACTTCGCAGGACGCTCCAGCGTCCATTCGCGTAACGGTATGGTGGCGACGTCGCATCCGCATGCCTCCTTGGTTGCGCTGGACGTCCTCCGCGCGGGCGGCACGGCGGCCGACGCCGCAATCGCGGCCTGCGCGCTGCTGAGCGTGATCGAACCGCAATCGACCGGCATCGGCGGCGATTGCTTTGCGCTGTATCAGCCGAAAGGCACCGGCAAGATTCATTCGTATAACGGCTCGGGCCGCGCGCCAAAAGCGGCCGAGGTGCAATGGTATCTCGATCAGGGCATGACAGCGATCCCGCTGACGTCGCCGCATTCGGTGACGATCCCCGGCGCGATCGATGCGTGGCAGACGATTCTGGACGATCACGGCAAGTTCGGCTTCGACCGGCTGTTGCAACCCGCGATCGAAGCGGCTGAAGACGGCTACGTCGTCGCGCCGCGCATCGCCTTCGATTGGAAGAACGGTTTCGAGAAGCTGAAGAAGGGCGTCAATTCGGCGCGCTATCTTCTGCCCGGCGGCAAGGCGGCCGTGACGGGCGACGTGATTCACCAGCCCGAACTCGGCAAGACCCTGCGCGCGATCGCCGAGCGCGGCCGCGACGCTTTTTATACGGGCGCGATTGCGCAGGACATGGTCGATACGCTCCGCAGCATTGGTGGTCTGCATACTTTGGAGGATTTCGCAGCGCATACGACCGAGCGCACGACGCCGGTCAGCACCAGCTATAAGAGCCATGACGCCTGGCAGTGCCCGCCGAACAATCCCGGCGTGACGATGCTGGTGATGCTGAACATTCTCAAGCATTTCGATCTCACGAAGTATCCGGCGATGAGCGTCGAGCGTTTCCACCTCGAAGCCGAGGCCGCGCGCGTCGCTTACATGATGCGCGAGCAGATCGTCGGCGATCCGGCTTTTGTCGACGTCGATACCGCACGCGTGCTGTCCGAGGACTACGCCAAATCCTTTGCCGACAAGTTCCGCATGGACGGGCTGCTCGACTTGCCGAAAGTCTCGCCGCCTATGAATCCGTCGACGGTCTACATCTCAATCGTCGACAAGGACCGTAACGTCTGCTCCTTCATCAATTCGGTGGCGCATTCCTTCGGGTCGGCGATCGTGTCGAAGGATACCGGCGTGCTGATGCAGAATCGCGGCGCCGGTTTCCGCATCGAACCGGGTCATCCGAACTGCATCGCACCGGGCAAGCGGCCGCTGCACACGATCATGCCGAGCCTGCTGACCAAGGACGGCCGCGGCGTGATGACATTTGGTGTGATGGGTGGTCAGTATCAGCCGGTCGGGCAAGTGCGCGTGCTCACCAACATGCTCGATTACGGCATGGACATTCAGGAGGCGATCGATCAGCCGCGCGGCCTGCACTATGAGGGCGTTTATCAACTCGAAGACAGCGTGCCGGCGGAGATCGCGGAGGGCCTGCGCAAGATCGGTCACACGATCGGAACGACGGTCGCGCCATGGGGCGGCGGCCAGGCAGTCTGGATCGACTGGGAAAAAGGCACGCTCTCCGGCGGTTCCGAACCGCGCAAGGATGGCTGCGCGCTGGGGTATTGAGACATTCAAGACGACAGCATGAATCGGCCGTCAATCACCTGATAGAAGGTCGCTTATGCTGCGACGTTCGTATTGTTGGCAAAGACGTCCTAGGCTCATGCGCATAAGCTGTTTGTCGTTGGCAGCTATGTGACAGATTTGGTTCGGACACCTTTTTCGTGACCCGTGCCCGGCATTGCACTGCAGCGTCATCATGCACACCTCCCCTCTACTCTCATCAATCCGGACAACGCCACATGACCGACGCGACCAAACTTCTTGAGCCCTATGATCTCGGCCCGATCACACTCGCCAACCGCGCGGTGATGGCGCCGCTGACGCGCAACCGCGCGGGCGAAGGCTTCGTGCCAAGCCCGCTGGCGATCGACTATTACGGCCAGCGCGCGACCGCGGGCCTCTTGATTACAGAAGCGAGCCAGGTCTCTCAACAGGGCCAAGGCTATCAGGACACCCCCGGCATCTACACCAAGGCGCAGGTCGCCGGCTGGAAGAAAGTCACCGACCGCGTCCACAAGGAGGGCGGCCATATCTTCATCCAGCTCTGGCATGTCGGCCGCATCTCGCACAACGATCTGCAGGAAAACAATGAAGCGCCGGTTGCGCCCTCCGCGATCCGCGCCAAAGGCAAGACCTTCGTCGGCGGCAAGTTCGTCGATGTCTCCGAGCCCCGCGCGCTTGAGATCAACGAGATTCCCGCCATCATTGACAGCTTCCGCAACGCCGCGTCGCTGGCGATCGAAGCCGGCTTCGACGGCGTCGAGATTCACGGCGCCAACGGCTACCTGCTCGACCAGTTCGCCAAGGACGGCAGCAATACGCGCACGGACGCCTATGGCGGCTCGATCGAGAACCGCGCGCGCCTGATGCTGGAAATTGCTACGGCTGTCGCCGACCAGATCGGTCCGGAACGGACCGGCATCCGCCTGTCGCCTGTCACCCCGGCCAATGATGTGTCGGAAAGCAATCCGCAGCCGCTGTTTGACTATATCGTCGATCACCTCAGCGCGCTGAAGCTGGTCTATATCCACGTCATCGAGGGTGCGACCGGCGGTCCGCGCGACGTCGCGCCGTTCGACTACGCAAGCCTGCGCAAGCGCTTCAAGGGCACGTATATCGGCAACAACGGCTACGATCTGGCGCTGGCGGACAAGGTGCTGGCGGCGGATGCAGCCGATCTGATCGCCTTCGGCAAGCCGTTCATCTCGAACCCCGATCTGGTCGAGCGCTTTCGCACGGGCGCACCACTCAATGACGCCGACAAGGCGACGTTCTATGGCGGCGGCGAAAAGGGCTATACGGATTATCCGACGCTGAAGGACAAGCAGCAAGCAGCGGAGTAAATCCGCCGGCGACCATGACGTGAGAAAGGCCGGGAATCGCTCCCGGCCTTTCTCGCGTTGGTTAGGCGACGGCCTGAAGGCGCTCGCCGCTGGCGACCCGGATGGCCGCCCGCTCCGCCTCGCGGGCGGTGCGGAAAACCTGCCCTTCCAGCGGATTGAATCGGTGCGTCGCCGCGAAGAAGCGAAAGCCGCCGGGATCGCGAACCACGATGCCGGCCGCCTGCGAACTGACCTCGATAATATACGTGTCTGACATGCGAATCGCCTCGGCGTGAATTCGCGCTGACAATCCACGACGACGACGAACGTTCCGTGACGTGCCTATGAAGATGGCAACTTGCCGCGCGACGTGTTCGCCCGGCGATCGGACGGCCGAACGTCAGCGCGCACCGGCCTCGCCGCGACGCTCCAACAAGAGCCCGCGGATTCGCGCCGCAAGCGCCTCGCGGCTATAGGGCTTCGATAGCAGTTCGACGCCCGAGTCGAGCCGGCCGCCATGGACGATCGCATTCTGGGTGTAGCCGGAGGTGAACAGTATGACGATCCCGGGCAGGCGCTGCAACGCCTTGCGCGCCAGTTCGGGGCTCTTCAGCGGGCCGGGCATCACGACATCCGTGAACAGAACGTCGATGGCGATGCCGCTTTCGATCACGTTCAGCGCGCTCTGGGCGTCGTTCGCCTTCAGCACCTTGTAGCCGAGGTCTTGCAGCGTTGCGACGGTGGTGTCGCGCACATCCTCGTCGTCTTCAACGACCAGCACCGTCTCATGACCGGTTTCAGCGATGTCGATCTCATGATTGACGAGCGCGTCCTCGTCTTCCTGCGAGCGCGGCAGATAGAGCTTGATGGTCGTGCCATGGCCGACCTCGCTGTAGATTTTGACATGACCGCCGGATTGCTTGACGAGGCCATAGACCATCGACAGGCCAAGCCCGGTGCCCTGGCCTTCCGGCTTGGTGCTGAAGAAGGGCTCGAAGGCTTTTTCCAGCACGGCGGGCGTCATGCCGTTGCCGGTGTCCGTCACCGCCAGCAGCACATATTGGCCTGGCGTGACGTCGGGATGGAATTTGGCATAATCCAAATCGAGCGAGGCATTGCCGGCCTCGATCGTCAAATGCCCTGCACCGTTCATCGCATCGCGCCCATTGATTGCGAGATTGAGGATGGCGTTCTCGATATTGCCGGGATCAACCGTCGTATTCCACAAGCCGCCGGCGACGACGGTCTCGATTTCGATTTCCTCGCCGAGCGAGCGGCGCAACAGATCGTCCATATCACGCACAAGGCGTCCGATATTGACGACTTTCGGCGCCAATGGCTGGCGGCGGCCGAAGGCGAGCAATTGTGCCGCGAGCTTGGCGCCGCGCGAGACGCCGGACATCGCGTTCTGCACGCGGCGCTCGGCGCGCGCATTGCCGGCGACATCGCGCGCCAGCAATTGCAGATTGCCGCTGATGACTTGCAGCAGGTTGTTGAAATCATGCGCGACGCCGCCGGTGAGGTTGCCTATCGCTTCCATCTTCTGGCTTTGCCGCAACACCTCCTGCGATTTCAGCAGTTCGGCCGTCCGTTCATCGACGATCTCCTCGAGCCGCGTGTTGAGACGCTCCAGCGCTTCGGCGGTGTTCTTCTGATTTTCGATGTCGGTATTGGTGCCGATCCAACGCGTGATCTCGCCGGTCTCGGACCGGATCGGCAATGCGCGGGCGATGTGCCAGCGATAGAGACCGTCGGCCCGATGCAGCCGGAATTCGGTCTCATAGACTGCGCCGGTCACGAGGCAGTCGGCCCAGTTCTGCGCGGCGCGGCCGAGATCGTCGACATGGACCATGCGCGCCCAGCCCTGGCCGTCGAGTTCGCCTTGCTGAGCGCCGCTATATTCGTAGACGCGGTCGTTGAACCAATCGAGCAGCCCGTTCGGCGGCGAGGACCAGACCTGGTTCGGCACCGCCTGCGCAAAGGCGCGGAAATGGGCTTCGCTGACCTGCAGCGCCTTTTGCGCCTCGACCTGCTCCGAAATATCGGTGTTGGTCCCGAACCAGGCGACGATCGCGCCGCCGGCATCCCGGTGCGGGACGATCCGGGTCAGAAAAGGCCGGAATTGTCCGTCATGGCGCTTGAGCGGAAACACCATGTCGAACGGTTGACCTTTCGCGATGGACTCGGTCCACCGCTCCATCACGCTGGGCAGCACCACGGGATCATGAAAGGACTGCCAGCCCCAACCGTCGAGATCGGCCGGCGTCGCGCCCGTGTAGTCGTACCACAGGCGATTATACCAGTGGATCGAACCGTCGGCATCGGCCATCCAGCACAGCGTCGGCAGATTTTCGGCGAAGGAGCGAAATTCCGTCCCGGACCCCGCCGCCATCGGCGTCTGCAATTGGATGATCTGCGACATGTACCGTCCGTCATTCAAAAAAGACGTTGGCGATCCCGGGAAGACTCGAACTTCCGACCTACGGTTTAGGAAACCGTCGCTCTATCCGGCTGAGCTACGGGACCGGATCGCGCCAAGCTGTCGGCCCGGCGAAATGGTCTTACCAGAGCCGCCGACGGGCCGCCAGCATGGCTTATTGACGGCGCATGCGGAACCGTGATCGCTGCCGCGCCTTGTCTTCGCTCAAAAGCAAGGTGGATGTGATGATCCGACTGTTCTGGAGCGCGACGATGCTGATGGCTTTGGCGTCGCCCGCGATCGCCGCGGACAAGACCGTCATCACGCCCGACGCGATCAACGCCGCCGAGTTGCAGGCCAAATTGCCGGACAAGGACAAGGTCTCGCCGCTGGCGGTCAAATTGCAGGTGCTGCTCGACCGCGCCCATGTCTCACCGGGCGAAATCGACGGCCACTTCGGCGACAATGTCGAGAAAGCCGTCCGCGCTTATGCCGAACTCAACGGCTTCTCGACCGAAAGCAAAATCACGCCGGAAATCTGGGCCAAGCTGCAGCCCGGCGCGGCGCAGCCGGTGATGACGAGCTACACGCTCACCGAATCCGACGTGAAGGGGCCGTTTCTGACGAAACTGCCGGCCAGGATGGAGGACATGAAAACGCTCAAGGCCTTGAGCTACACCAGCGCGCGCGAGGCGCTCGGCGAGCGTTTTCACATGAGCCCGGATCTGCTGGCCGTCTTGAATCCCGGCGGCACATTCGACCGCGCCGGCGAGACCATCAATGTGGTCGATATCGCCGCCGACAAGGTGACGGGCAAGGTCGCGCGCATCGAGGTCGACAAGACCCGCGAGACCGTGACGGCCCTCGACAAGGACGGCAAGATGCTGGCGTTCTTTCCGGCCAGCGTCGGCTCGGAAGAAAAGCCGACGCCGAGCGGCGTCGTGAAAGTGGTGTCGATCGATGCCAACCCGACCTATCGCTACAATCCGAAATACAAGTTCAAGGGCGTGGCGTCGAAGACCCCGTTCACGATCCGCGGCGGCCCGAACAATCCGGTCGGCGCGATGTGGATCGGGCTGTCGGCCGACAGCTACGGCATCCACGGCACCGCCGAGCCGTCGCGCGTCAGCAAGACGGAATCCCATGGCTGCGTGCGGCTGACCAACTGGGACGTGCGGCGCCTGGCGGACGCGGTCAAAAAAGGCACCGACGTCAGCTTCGTCGATGGCGCGCTGGCGACGAAGTGAGACAGGTGAGCGGCATTTTCACTCCGCGCGAAACACCCGGCGCGGCGGCGCCGGCAACGCCACGCCGATCCCCGCGCTCGAGCAATCGTCATCGCTCTCGTCCTCGCCGAGCGCCGCGCCGCAATGCCGGCACAACGCGCGGAGCGGCGGCGCCGTGACGGCGCTGGTGCGGCGGACCGCGCGATAGCCGGCGAAATCGATCACGTTCCGGGCGGGCGTTAATACTGCATCAACCATGGCTCATCCTCGCTCTAACGATGACGTTATTGCAGGAAACCCTTTGGCCAAGCGTTCACCTGACCACTCAAATTTAGCGGACCTGATGCGGTAGTCGGGTGCTGGCACGCGCGGCGCGCTTGCGCCCACGGATTTGCGTTCTCGCGGCGCATCGCGCCCGAGGTTTGGTTCACGTCAACACCCTCAAAACCGAGAGGGCGTACGGAACGCCGGGCGCCCGATGCACCCATGGCCCGGACGCCGATGCCGTCTTCGGC